>NZ_FNLK01000015.1 GCF_900105015.1 Schaalia meyeri
CAACGGCGCCGGGAAGACCACCCTCATCGACATGCTCCTCGGCATGACACCCCCCACCAAGGGCAACTCGACCCTCTTCGACCTGACTGCCCGCGACGCCATGCGCCGCTCCCTGGTCGGCGTCGTCCACCAGAGCGGCGCTCTCCCCATGGACTACACCGTGAAGGAGGCTGTGGGCCTCTTCGCGCGGACCCACCCCCACCACCTGCCCGTCGACCAGATCCTCGACGAGACCAGACTCAGCGCCCTCGCCCCGCGCCCCATCCGCAAACTCTCCGGGGGCGAGTGCCAGCGGGTGCGCCTCGCGCTCGCACTACTGCCCGACCCCTACCTGCTGGTCCTCGACGAACCCACCGCCGGGATGGACGCCACCGCCCGCCGCGAGTTCTGGGAGCTCATGCGCGCCCAGGCCGCCGAAGGGCGCACGATCCTCTTCGCCACCCACTACCTCGCCGAGGCACAGGACTTCGCCCAGCGCACCATCATCCTCAAAGCGGGCCGCATCGTCGCCGATGCCCCCACCGACGAGCTGCGCCAGCGCGGGCGCACCACCCACATGTCCATCGCCGTCCCCGAGGACTCCGGCCCCGGCCTCGTCGAGGAACTCCGCAACGCCAACCCCCAGTGGCAGGCCTCCTACGAGGCCGGGCGCGTCCACGCCACCGGGAAGGACATGGACGACGCAGCCCGCATCGCGCTGGCCCACCCCGGAGCGCACGACATCTCAGTGACGGCCTCCACCCTGGAGGACGTCTTCACCGAACTCACAGCCTGAGCCCCACAAGTCGAAAGAAACGGCAATGACCACGATCACCATCTCCCGAGAACCCGCATCCGGCTGGAACGGAGCGGCGCTGCTGGGCTGGTACTCCTTCTGGAAGAACCTCACCAACCCCTTCTCCATCGGTTTCGCCATCCTGCTGCCCATCGGCATGTACTTCATGTTCGGCACCGGCCAGTCCTACTCCGACGCGTGGACGGTCAACGGGAACGTCGCGGCCACCGTCCTCGTGTCGATGACCCTCTACGGCGTCTTCCTGACAGTCGCGTCCCTGGCCACCAATACCGCCCTGGAGAGGACATCGGGCATCTCCCGCCTCTACGCGACCACTCCGCTGAGCCCCCTCGCCAACACCTGCGCGCGCATCTGCGCCTCCATGGGGATCGCCCTGGTCGTCACGGCCATCACCTACGGCATCGGAGCGGCGACGGGGTCCAAGATGTACGCCTCGGCGTGGATCCAAACCCCCCTGCTGATCCTGGCGTCCTCCATCCTGGCCTCCGCGCAGGGCCTGGCGATGGCCTTCGCGGTGCGCTCCGATGGCGCGTTCGCCGCGTCCAGCGCGGTCACCGTCTTCAGCGGGTTCCTGTCCGGCATGTTCATCCCCATCGACCAGATGGGCTCCTTCTTCCAGACCATCGCCCCCTACGCGCCCATGTACGGCATCGCGAACCTCACGCTGCTGCCCGTCTACGGGTGGGAGACCTTCAAATGGTCCTACGTGGCGAACCTGGTCGTGTGGACCCTGTTCTTCGTGGTCCTGGCCGCATGGGCGCAGCGCCGCGACACCGCGCGATAAGGCCGTCGGCGCCGGTGGGCCGCCCCACCCGGAGCCCCCGGCGCCGCGCAGTGCCCCCCCTGCCAACCCCCTCCCCCAGCCCGTGGCCAAACCCCGGCCGTGGAACAATGCCACCATGACGACCACCAGCACCCCCCGCGCCGCAGTGCGCCCGATCAACGCCCGCACGCTCCGCGACTTCATCGCGCGCCACCCCACCATCTACTCGCTCACGTGGTCGCTGCCCTTCCTCGTCTTCCTCGCCTTCCCCATCAGCTCCGCCCTCGACGAGGGGCTGGACACCCTGCGGGGCGCCGGCATGCTCACCACCTCCGTCCTCATCGGCTGCACCTACCTGGCCACGTGGATCGTCAACCCCGTCCCCCGCCAGAGCGAGCGCCTGACGACCAGGTTCACCGCCACGCACTCCTTCCTGCTGGGCGCAGAACTGGCGGCCTTCGCGTTCAACCACATCATGGGAGCGCCCGGGACCTTCCCCATGCTGTCGTACCAGGCCAGCGCGTGGGTCCTCCAGTCGCCCCGCCGCATCTACCCCTCGGGGACCGCCGCATTGGTGGCACTGGCGTGCGCCCAGGCGTCTGCCGACGGCTACCCCTTCTACTACGGTCTGTACGTGCTCTTCCCCGTCATCGTGACCACCAAGGCGCGCCACGCCATTGACAGGGACAACGAGGAACGCCTCGTCCACCAGCAGGCCCTCCTGGTGGCCAAGGACCGTGAGCGCCTGCGCCTGTCCGGGGACCTCCACGACATCCTCGGCCACTCGTTGACCGCGATCCACATAAAAGCGCAACTGGCAGCCCGCTTCCTGGACGCGGGACACGCCGAGGAGGCAGCCGCGCAGGTGGACGACCTGATCGACATGTCCCAGTCCGCCCTCTCCGACGTGCGCGCGATCGTCGCCGAGAACCGCCGCCTGTCGCCCCGCGAGGAGCTGGAATCCGCCCGCAGCCTGCTGGCGGTCGCCCGCATCGACGTGATCATCACCAACACCGGGGAGCCCCCCGCGGGCATCCGCTCCTCCCTGGCGGGGCACGTGATACGCGAGGGCGTCACGAATGCCATCGCGCACGCCCACCCCACGCGCGTGTGGATCACTCTGTCCCCCACTGGGGTCTCCGTCACGAACGACGGGTACTCCGCCTCGTTCTCACGGTCCTCCTCCGGTTCGGGCACGGGGCTTGAGGGGCTGCGGGAACGCGCCGCGACGGAGGGGACCGTCGTGTGGGGGCCGACCGGGTCCACCTGGTGCGTGGCTCTCGCCTTCCACGGGGCCGAGGCCGACAGCCCCCCAGCTGCCCATGAGCGTTTTGCTATCGTGGACGCACCGCAACCGACCGTGAAGGGCAACCTATGAGCATCCGCGTCCTTGTAGCCGACGACCAGGCCATGATCTGCGGCGCCCTGGCCTCGTTGCTCGACTTGGAACCGGACATCACGGTCGTCGCCCAGGCGTCGAATGGGCGCGAGGCCGTCGAGGCGCTCGCCCTGGCGGCGCAGAGCACGGGCAAGGGCGGCGCCGGTGAGGACTGCGTCGATGTGGCGATCCTCGACATCGAGATGCCCGTCATGGACGGGATCACCGCCACCGAGACGATCCGCCGCCGTTTCCCGGCAACGCGCGTGCTCATGGTGACCACTTTCGGCCGACCCGGCTACCTGCAGCGGGCGCTCGACGCGGGCGCCACCGGTTTCATGGTCAAGGACGCACCCGTGGACCAGCTGGCGGACGCCGTGCGCCGCGTGGCCCAGGGGCTGCGGGTCGTGGATCCGACGCTCGCCGTGGAGACCCTGTCGCGCGGGACGTCCCCGCTGACCGAACGCGAGTCTGACGTGCTGCGCGCGGTGTCCACCGGCGGCACCATCGCCGACATCGCCCGGGAGATGCGACTGTCCCAGGGGACCGTTCGCAACCACGTGTCCTCCGCGATGCTCAAGACCGAGGCGCGCACCCGCGCGGAGGCGGTGCGCATCGCCACCGAGTCCGGCTGGCTCTGACGCCGACGGGCGACTCGCGTGGGCCGCCGCTTGCGCCGTGATCCCCCGCTCAATCACGTGACGGTCAAGGAAAGCGCCTCGGACTGCGGTTCCCGGCACCGACGCCGACGCGCGTTATCGATACCGACGCGCGTTATATCCCCCTCGCGGCGTCGACAACCCCCTCGCGGCGTCGACAACCCCCTCGCAGTGTTGGCAACGCGCACCCGCACCCCTTTGGAGCCACACCCTAGCCGCGCACGAACCGCGACCGGCGCACGAGGCCGGGCAGGAGCCGCACCCCCAGGTAGGTGCCGAGCGTATTCGTGATGACGTCGTCAATGTCGACGACGCGGTACGTGCAGGACACGACGCCGAACAGCCCCGTGTACTGGGTCAACTCAATCAGGCACGACAGCGCACACCCGATGGCCACCCACACCAGGACACGCCGAACCGGCACGACGCGGACGAAGCGTCCGGACGGGGGCGGGACGCTGATCAGTTCGCGCCGGATGCGCCACGTGGCCTCGGCCAGGAACCCGAGGGGCACAAAGAGCACGATATTCAGCAGGATCGACAGGGCGTAGAGCGCGGCACGCAGGGTTTCACCGGCGTGAAGTTGATTGGCCACCGCCAACAGCGACCCGAAGGGGGCGTAGTTATCCCGGTGGATGATAGCGGCGCACGCCGCGGCCGGGTCGGCGGGCAGGGGCAACAGGGTGAAGATAGCCAGGCCCGCCAGGTACAGGATCCACGCGAGGGGCAGGGCACGCGGTAGCCTCCACATCGATACGGCCGGAACCCCGATCCGGTGGCTCTCGCACGTCTCGGGGATTTCGCGTGTCTCGGAACTCTCGCGGGTAACGGGAATCGCGCCGCGGGCGCGCACGCGGTCCTGGCAGCGGCCGATCACCCACCACAGGCCACAGGCCAGCACACAGACGGACGCGTAGAGCCCCAGGTCCCAGGCCCAGCTGATTGCCGCGTACATGTCACCCCCTTCGTCCAGGGGACGACAATACCGGCATTTTCGGGCCGAGTCACGCCGTCACGCCGGTGCCATCACTCTCACCAGGCATGGGCACGCGCTAAGAAAAGCACGAAAACCAGCCGGTGACCACCGGTCAATTTCCCGCGCGCACGCGGCGGGACCGGGGGACAGCGGGCGGAGGGTCAGACGGGGCAGGATGACAGCTGCGTAGCCATCGCGTCCTGTTCGTCCTGGGTGACGCTCAACCCGTACGTGCTCTTGACGGCAATCTGGCGCTTCACGTAGTCGCATCGAAAGGCCGCGTTGGGCGGCAACCACCGGTCGGCTGAGGCGTCCGACTTGTCCTGGTTGGCGTCCCCATCGACGGCCAAGAGATTTTCGCGGTCGTTCGCGAATTCTTGGCGGCGGTGCGCATCCCACTGCCACGCGCCTGAGCGCCACGCGTCCGCCAGGGCCACGACGTGGTCGATCTGGACCAGCGACGAGGTCTTTTCGCCCCTGCGAAACTCGATCGTTTTACCCGTGTAGGGTTCGGCGAGGGTGCCGGTGAGGACCACGCAGTCGTGAGTTCCCGCCTTGAAGGTGGGGCGCGCCAGGTCGCGGACCAGGATGTCGTTGCGCGTGTCGCAGCCGTTGTGATCCGTATCCGCCCAGCGCTGCCCAAAAGCCCCGCGGTCATAGTCGGGCACCTGCTCCCCATCCCCCTCCGCGCGCACCGCGAGAGCATGCAGCTGACGGGCCGCCTCGCTATCTGGCAGGGAGGACAGGGCCAGGCCCCTGCGTGGCGGCGGCCACCCGATGCGCGAGCGCATATCCAGCAAATCCCATCCGAGGCCGGGCGCGAACGCCCACGCCAGGGCGAGAAGGATCAGCAGCAGACCGATCACGTCCCCAATGCTCCTGCGGCGTTTGCGAGCCACGTCTTCTCCTCCATCATCGCGCGACGGCCCGACAGCCCGGGCACCCCGAACCCCTCGTTCGAGAACCCTCCATGATGCGCCCGGCCATCCGCATCTGCGTACCGCGCGCGACCCGCCTGTGGACGGCCGCTACGCCCGCGAGCGCGCTCGCACGAGCTGGCGCACAAAGTAGATACACACGATGATGAGCGTCAGAGCGCCCATGGACACCAGCTGGGCGCGGCCTTCGGCGCTCATGAGCATGAGGACGCCGACCCCGCCCAGTCCGACCAGGACCACCCACGGCAGCCACGGCCAGCCCGGCATGCGAATCACCAGGGAGCCGGAACGCTCCAGGGAGGAATGCAGGCGCATCAGCGAAATGATGATGAAGGTCCACACGATCAGCAACACCATGCCGATCGCGTTGATGAGGATCGTGAGAATGCCGCCGGGCAAATACCAGTTGCCCCAGACCGCGAGCAGCGCCAGGACGACGACCAGCCCGACCGCGCGCTTCGGGGTGCGACCCGCCTCCATGTCGCCAGCCATCTCGGCAGCAAAGGCCTCGTCGCCGCCCTCCAGGACCGCCTGGGCGGAGGGTCCCACGCGGCCCGAGGCTAAGGCCCGGGCACCCAGCAGCCAGCGCCACCCCATGTCGCGCGCGGACAGCGAATACGCCATGCGAGACGAGGCGTAGATGTTCGCGGAAAACGCGGAAATGAGCGCCATAAAGATGATGACGTTCATGACGGTCCCCACCGCCGGCACGCCCGCCATCGACAGGACGGCCGCGAACGCGTTGGTCTTCATCTCATCGCTGTCCCAGCGCAGCAGGGCGATCAGCAGGATGACCGACCCGATGTAAAACACGAGGATGCGGGTGATGACGGAGCGGATCGCGCCGGCCATGGCCCGGCTGGGGTCCTCGGCCTCGGCCGCGGCGATCGTGACGATCTCCAGGCCACCGAAAGAGGTGATGACGGCGAGCAGCCCGACCGCGATGCCGGGGATGCCGCTGGGCGCAAAACCCCCGTGGCCGATGATGTTCTGCCAGATGCCCTCGCGGCCAGGCGCCGGCCCAGCGACCGCGGCTTGCGCGACCAGCCACGCACCCACGCACAGGAAAGCAACAATCGCGACGACCTTCACCATGGACAGCCACGCCTCGATCTCGCCGTACTGCCCGGCCGCCAGCAAGTTAATTCCGCCGATGACAACCACGATCACCAGGGCGACGACCCACTGCGGCACCGCCGGGAACCAGTCGACGAAGATCGTCGCCGCGCCCGTCACTTCGATGCCGGTCACCATGATCAGCATGACCCAGTACAGCCACCCGATCGTAAACCCCGCCCACCGGCCGATCCCCGCCTCGGCGTACGAAGAAAAGGACCCCGTCGTGGGCAGGGAGGACGCCAGCTCGGCCAGGGCCAGCATCACGGACACGACGATCCCGGCAGCCAGCAGATAGGACACGATGACCGCGGGGCCGGCCTGGTGGATCGCGGAACCCGTCCCCAGGAAAAAGCCCGCGCCGATCGCGAGACCCAACGCCATCATGGACAGGTGCCACGTCTTAAACGGCTTGCGCCCGGCGGCGGGCGCACCAGCCGCGGCGGGCGCGGGATCGGTTGAGGAGACGGGCGCTGATTCTGGACTCACACGGCCATACTAGCGCCTGCCTCTGCGCAGGGCTTTCAGCTGCGAATACGTGAGAGTGATGGTCCATTCGCGTGTCTGCGGCAGCCTCCAGCGGCGCCAGTGCGCCATGCCCGTGAACACGAGGCCCACGATGATGGACGCCCCCATGCCGAGCACCGGCTGATGCAGGTGCCAGAATCCGACGGTGACGACCGAGCAGGCAAAGGCCGGGGTGGCGTACAGGTTGTTGCCGCCAAACACGCGGGGCACCAGACCGGCAAAGATATCGCGAACCATGCCACCCCCGATGGCCGTCAGCATGCCCAGCAGGATTGCGGGCATGACCGCGAATCCCGCGTCCAGCGTTTTGATCGCACCGGTCGCGCTCCAGCAGCCGAGCACCATGCCATCCGCGATGACCAGCAGAATCGACCAGGTGCGTGAGTCCATGCGAAACGCCATCGCGACAAGGGCGCCGATGATGGCGAATCCCAGGTAGTAGGGGTCGGTGATCGCCACGGGGGCACCAGCGCGCGTGGCCAGCAGGAGGTCACGAATCATGCCCCCCGCGAGCGCGGTCATGATCGCCAGGATACAGAATCCGACAGCGTCGAAGTTGCGCTCGCGGGCGACCTTGCCGCCGAGGACACCGTTGAGCAGCACCCCCATAAGGTCGATGGCTCGGACAATTTCAGGCAGAGAGTCGTTCAAGGCGTCTAGCGGGTGCATGGCGGTCCGGGAAAGTTGATGACGGTCGTTTTTCATCATGTTACAGGGTTTGCGCCCCCGTGAGCGAACTCCGTGATCAGCCACGATACCGCTCGCGGGTGCAACAATGTTCCTATGACCGCTCTCTTCGCCGGGCTCACGACCCTGGATGTCCTGCATCGACTCGACCACGTGCCCGACCCGGCGCGCAAGGTTACCTCCACGGGCTTCACGATGGCCGCCGGGGCCCAGCGACCAACGCGGCGGTCACCTACGCGGCGCTTGACGCCCTGGCGGCGCGCCCGTCCCCTTCGCCAGCCGAGGCCTCGACACCCGCGCCCACCAAGGCGCCCTGCGGGGATTCGCCCACCCTGCTGACGGCCCTCGGCGAGGGGCCGGTGGCGGCCTTCCTGGCCGCGGATCTGGCATCCGTCGGGGTGAACGTCGTGGACGCGACGGCGCGCGGCGGCACGCGATTACCAACGCCCGCGGGACCGGACCGCGCGGCCGCCGATGCGGGGCGCGGCCAAGCACGGGTCCGGGACACGGTCCAGGGCGCCCCGGCCGTGTCCTCGATCATCGAACACCCAGACGGGCGCATGGTGGCCTCGACGAACGCGCGACTGGACGCGGATCCCGCGCTCGCCGCAGGGAGACTCCCCGGCAGCGTCGGCGTAGTCCTGATCGACGGGCACAACCCCTCTTTGGCGCGAGCGGCGCTGACCCTGGGCGTGCCCGACGTGGGCGGCGAGGATCCCTTCGCGCGGCTCGAAGCTCGCCCACCCCACCCGCGCATCCTGGACGGCGGCTCGTGGAAGGACTGGCTGGCGCCCCTGCTGGGCTTCGTGGACGTCGCCGTCGTGTCCGAGGACTTCGCCCCGCCGCTTTTCGCACGCCCGCACGGGCAGCAGGTCGCGGATTTCCTGCGCGGATTCGGCATCACCCGCACTGTGCGCACGCGCGGGGAGCGTCCCGTGCAGTACTGGTGGGACGGATTGTGCGGCGAGGTTCCCGTCCGCGAGGTCACAGGCGCGTCAACGATGGGCGCGGGGGACGCGTTTCACGGGGCCTTCGCGTGGGCGATTGAGCGGGCGGGGGACCAGGAACCGGAGCGCCTCATCCGCTTCGCGTCGGCGGTCGCGGCGGTATCCGTGTCCTCCTTCGGGACCAGGCAGTGGCTGGACTCCCCAAAGCTGGCAAAGATAGTGCGCGGCTGGTAGTTGCGGGCGGGGCTGCCGGAGTACCTGCCCGGCAGCCGCGTGGCTTGCTTGCTGCTCTTTTGTGTCCGTGGGCGGCGGCCCGCCCGCTCGATCGCCACACGCGAGCTTAACGGCTCGGAGTGATCGATCTCGAAGCACGGCCAGGCCCCGCCACCACCCACGAACACCAGCAAGATTGCCACACGCAAGCCCAGTTCGGAACGGTCGACCGCGAAGCCCAGGCGGCCAGCCGCGCGCATGGGCGGGACCTACCGGCTCACGGGCACCCAGCGTGAGACCCACTGCGATGCGACGTCCGGCAGGGTCGGCAGGTTCGCCGAGTTGGAAACGTGCATCGCGCGTTCCACGACCTCGCCCGCGGCGGGCATACCGCCGGGCGGCGTGTACTCGCCCGCGACCGAGTCCGGCGGGACAATCATTTCGACGAGGGAGCCGTCGGGCAGCATATGGAACGCGTCGCGCGTACGATCCAGCAGCCCTGTTTCCGAGTCGAAGGAATCATGGGTGATGAGGACAGGGACACTCAGCCCGTGCAGGACCTCCTGTGCGGACACCATTGACATGTCGGCGAGCGTGCGCTTCGAGATCGTGAACTGTCGGCGCACCGACTCCGAATCGTCGGGGATGGTCGTGGTGCCGTGGAGCTCCAAATCCGACAGCTGCACGTCGGAAAACACGTCATGCCAGTCATACGACAGGGGGCCGAGCACCGGAGACACCAGCACGTAGGTCTGCACGGCGGGCGGGCAGGCGCGCAGGGCGACGGTCGCGCCAAACTCGTGGCCCACGCACACCTGGCGCTCAAAACCCTGGTCGGCCAGCCAGCCCGAGGCCGACCGGAAATCCTCAATCAGCGGGTCAAATGCGATGATCTCATCCCCGGAGCCCCCGTGGCCTGAAAAGTCAAAGGTGAGCGTCGCGTACCCGGCGCGGCGCATCGCGCGACCCAGCACGTCAAACATGCCCGACGCATGACTATCCGACAAAAAGGTGTGAGAGAAAATCACCGCAGCGTCGCGGCAGTCCACGGGACGTGTGAATGTCCCGGACAGGGACACACCCCGGGGTGTTTGAATCGTTATCCGGCTCACGGGTCAAACATAGCGCTTCGCTCCTGCCGTGTGAAGAGAGCTCCCACACTGTGCACACATGTGACAGGCCACCGACTGGACGCGCGTAACCGAGAAAATACTCCACCGACCAACCGGGGCGTGCGAGCCGACAACCACCCCCACTAAGATAAAAGTCGATGTGCACCGACAGGAGCACCCGCACCCACCGCGAACGCGCGACGCCCACAGAAGCGGGCCGCGTCCATAGACCCGCCACACGCAGCGAGAGAAGGAAGACATGGGAACCAAGATCGGGATCCTCATCGGATTCGGCATCGGATACGTCCTGGGGACCCGCGCCGGACGCGGGCGCTACGAACAGATTCGCGCCGGCGTCTCGAAGCTCCGCCGCTTCCCCGTCGTCGCCCGCCCCCTGGACGCGGCGGGGCAAAAAATGTCCGACATTGTGCGCGCGGGCGGCGAGCAGGTGACCGATAAGGTAGCCGACGCGGTCAAGGAACGCCTCTTTGGCACGCCCGCCGCGCAGGCAACGCCCGCCGCGCCCGCACCGCAAATCACGGGGGCCGCGCAAGCAACGCCCGCGGACGCGCAGGTCCCCCAGCCCGGTTCCACGCCAACGCAACGTTGAACGC
This sequence comes from Schaalia meyeri, assembly GCF_900105015.1. GTDB lineage: Bacteria > Actinomycetota > Actinomycetes > Actinomycetales > Actinomycetaceae > Pauljensenia > Pauljensenia meyeri. Next base: position 10,728 of record NZ_FNLK01000015.1, read on the forward strand.
GATGAAAGCCACGGCCTCGTCCATGAGCGAGGACCCCACGCCCGCCGACCGGGAGCCCACGCACGCCCAGGTCAAGCGCTGGCGCAAGCACCTGGCCGAGGAGCGCATGGAGGCGCGCACCTACCGCGACCTGTCCGAGCGACGCACCGGTGAGGAACGCGCGGTCCTCCTGCAGCTTGAGGAGGCCGAACGTCGTCACGAGGAGTACTGGCTCGCGCGCCTGGGCGAGCGCGCCCTCCCCGCCCCCAAGCCTCCCCTGCGCACGCGGGCTGCCGCGGTCCTGGCCCAGCTTTTCGGCACGATCTTTATCCTGGCGATGGCCCAGCGCGCCGAGCAGCGTTCCTCGCGCAACATCGATGACGTGCCCGCGCACATGCTCGCCGACGAACACATCCACGCCGAGGTCATCCGTTCCCTGGCCGCCAAGTCCCGCGAGGCCCTCGCGGGCACGTTCCGCGCCGCGGTCTTCGGCGCCAACGACGGCTTGGTCTCTAACCTCGCCCTGGTGCTGGGCATCGCAGCGACCGGCATAGATACCCGCGTGGTGCTGCTCACCGGCGTCTCGGGCCTGCTCGCCGGCGCCCTGTCGATGGCCGCCGGGGAGTGGGTCAGCGTGTGCAGCCAGCGCGAGCTGTTGGACGCCTCGATCCCCGACCCCGACGCTCACCAGGCGGTGCCCGACCTGGACGTGGACGCGAACGAACTGGCCCTGGTGTTCCGGGCACGAGGCGAGAGCGCGGAAGAAGCGGAAGCACACGCCGCACAGGTTTTCGCGAAGCTCGCCAAGCCCGCAACCGGCGATTCCGGCGCGATCGCGGTGCGCGCCGCGCTGAGCGGCCCCGCCGAATCCGACGGCGCGGGCGAACAGGTCGGTACGCCCGCCAAGGCGGCGCTGTCTTCCTTCGGTTTCTTTGCGGCGGGCGCGTTCTTCCCCCTGATCCCCTACGTGCTGGGCCTGACCGGCCCGACCGCGGTCCTTGTCGCCTGCGTCGTCGTGGGGGCCGCGCTCCTGTTCACGGGCGGAGTCGTCGGCGTGCTTTCCGGCCAGGCACCCGCGCCGCGGGCCCTGCGGCAGCTCCTCGTGGGCTACGGGGCGGCCGGCGTCACCTACCTGCTCGGCCTGCTCTTCGGCACGACGGTCGCGTAGGGCGATCATCGCGGGTGTTCGGCGCTGCGCCCGCAACGCCGCCCCGCGCGGACCCGATGCGTGGGCGGTCGGAAAGCCGCGGCGGCATCAGGGGCACACCGCCTGGGCCGAGGCCCGGGCTCGCTCGGCGGGGGCCGCATCGCGTGCGGTGAGGTCGCGAGCGCTCAGCACCGGGCGCGGGCCGCGTCGCCCGTCTGGGCGGGCTGGGTCCAGATGGGGGTTTGCTCCAGGTGAGGGCCGACTCCACGCGAGGGCTGCCGCCAGGTGGGGGACCGCCGTGTCACACTGGGCGCATGATGTCGTTTCTTTCTCGGGCGCGCGGCGCGCTGGTCGGCCTGGCGGTCGGCGACGCGCTGGGCACCACGAACGAGTTCCAGCCGACGGGCACGTTCCCGCCGATCACGGACATGGTCGGGGGAGGCGTGTTTGTCTTGAAGCCCGGACAGTGGACCGATGACACATCGATGGCGCTGTGTCTGGCAGATTCGCTGCTGGCGCAGGGGCGCTACGACTCCTTCGACGTCATGGAGCGCTACGAGCGCTGGCGTTGCGAGGGCTACCGCTCCTCGACGGGACGGTGCTTCGACATTGGAAACCAGGTGAACCACGCGCTGGATGCCTTCCGCGACGAGCCCCGCGTACCCAGGGGCGCGCCGCGCACGACCAGCGCCGGCAACGGCTCGATCATGCGTCTGGCTCCCGTGGTGATCGCCGGCTTCCCCTCGCGCGACCCACGCGAGGTGGTCGCAACCGCGGGCCTGAGCGCGCGGGAGACACACTACTCCGTCGAGGCCGAGGCCGGCACCGAGGTTTTCGCAGCCCTGCTCGTGGGGGCGCTCCTCGGGTGGGAACCCGATCGAATCGTTGACGTCTCCTGGGCGTCGACGGGTGTGTCCCTCGACGATGTCGCCGCGCGGGTGATCAGCGCAGACCCGACGACGCGCGCCTCGTGGGAGGCCTCGACCAGCGGGTACATCATCGACGGGCTGCGCCTGGCCGTCCACGGCCTGCTGGACTTCTCATCCTTCGACGAGGCCGTCCTGGCCCTGGCGAACCTGGGCGGGGACGCGGACACGAACGCCGCGATCTACGGGCAGTTGGGCGGCGCCTTCTTTGGGGTCGAGGCGATCCGACCGTCCTGGCGGGCGCAGATCCACGACGGGGATCAGATTGACGCGCTGGCGTGCGACCTGGTGGCGCTTGACCTGAAGGCGCCGCGCACCCGCTTCGACGAAGACCTGTAGGAAGCAGGCAGACGTGGCTCGGTCATCCGCGTCTGTGAATCCAGCAAAGATACGGCCGAACGAACGCTCCGGGCAGCCACAACTTGACGGCGGTCGGCCCAGCCCCCATCGGAGCGACTAGACTGGCCGTATCATGCCTGATTCTCGTCCCCGCAAGCCGGGTTCACCCGCGCCCCACGCGAACCGCCGGGGTAGCGGACGCCCCGCGAGCGCCCACACCCGCGCCTTCAAGCCCTTTACCCCGGAGCAGCTGGCGCAGCGCGCGGCCGCGATCCCGTTGATTTCCTTTCCGGACCTGCCGGTGAGCGCGCGCCGCGACGAGATCGCCGCCGCCATCCGCGACCACCAGGTCGTCATCGTCTCGGGCGAGACGGGTTCGGGCAAAACGACGCAGCTGCCGAAGATCTGCATGCAGCTGGGCCGCGGCGTGGCAGGAATGATCGGGCACACGCAGCCGCGCAGGCTGGCGGCGCGCTCGGTCGCGGATCGCATCGCCCACGAGCTGGGCCAGTCGGTGGGGCGCGCCCCCGGCCAGGTCGTGGGCTACCAGGTGCGTTTCACAGACGAGGTGGGACCCACCACCCTGGTGAAGCTGATGACGGACGGCATCCTCCTGGCTGAAATCCAGTCGGATCCGATGCTGCGCCGCTACGACACTCTCATCATTGACGAGGCCCACGAGCGAAGCCTCAACATCGATTTCATCCTGGGGTACGTGGCGCGCCTGCTGCCCGCACGCCCGGACCTGAAGGTGATCATCACGTCGGCGACGATCGATTCGGATCGTTTCGCCCGCCATTTCGGCGCGTGGGAGGGGACGCCCGGCCAGGGCCGCCTGATTCGAGCGGCCCCCGTGATTGAGGTGTCGGGCCGCACCTACCCGGTGGAAGTCCGCTACCGTCCCCTGGGTCCGTCGGGGTCGTCCTCGTACACGTCGGAGGCGGCCGCATCCCAGGGCGCGGCGGGGGAGGCCCGTCCCCGCCCGGACGCGACCGGCCGAACCCCTGCCGACGAGTTCCCCACCGAGGGCCCGCTCCAGCTGGTCCTGGAGGACCCGGACGACGAGCTGGCCACCCTGGGCTACGGCGCGGGCGAAGACATCGACGTGGAGACGGCCATCTGTCACGCGGTGGACGAGCTGAGCGCCACGGGCGAGGGCGACATCCTGGTGTTCCTGCCCGGCGAGCGCGACATCCGCGACACGGAGGCCGCTCTCCTGGACCACTTGAAGGGCCGAGGCCGTCGCGCGGGAGACGACAAGGGCGCGCGCAGCGGGGATATCGAGATCCTGCCGCTGTACGCGCGGCTGACGGCCGCCGAGCAGCACCGCGTGTTCGAACCGCACCGGCTGCGCCGCGTCGTCTTGGCGACGAACGTGGCGGAAACATCGCTGACGGTTCCGGGGATCCGCTACGTGATCGACCCGGGTTTGGCGCGCATTTCGCGGTATTCGAACAAGACGAAGGTCCAGCGCCTGCCGATCGAGCCGGTCAGCCAGGCCAGCGCGAACCAGCGCGCGGGGCGCTGCGGACGCGTCGCCGAGGGCGTGGCCATCCGGCTGTACTCGCAGGCGGACTACGCCGCCCGCCCGCGTTTCACGGAGCCGGAGATCCTGCGCACATCCCTGGCCAGCGTCATCCTGCAGATGGCGTCCCTGGGCCTGGGGACAGTGGAGGACTTTCCGTTCTTGGACGCGCCGGATCGCCGGGCGGTACGCGACGGCGTTGCGCTGCTGGTCGAGATCGGCGCCCTGGCGGCGGGCGGGGCACAGGCAAAACGCGCGGGCTCGCCGGGAGACTCGGCAGACCCCGGAGCGCTCGCGGCGGATGAGGCCACCGGGGCCGCGACCGGCGCGACCGGGAAGCGGGAGATGGCCGCCGAGGCGGGGCGTTCCTCGTCCCGCTACCGGCTGACGGCCACGGGCCGGGACCTGGCGCGGCTGCCGATCGACCCGCGCCTGGGGCGCATGCTGCTGGAGGCCCAGCGCCTGGGGTGTGCGTCGGAGGTGCTGGTCATCGTCGCCGCCCTGTCCATCCAGGATGTGCGCGAGCGCCCGGCGGATCGCCAGGGCGAGGCGGACGCCTCGCACGCGCGGCTGGCGGACCCGCATTCGGACTTCATCACCTACCTGAACCTGTGGCGTTACCTGGCGGTGCAGGCGCGCGACCTGTCGGGGTCGGCGTTCCGGCGCATGTGCCGGGCAGAGTTTTTCCACTACCTGAGGTGGCGCGAGTGGCGCGACGTGGTGGGGCAGCTGCGCCAGATGGCGCGGGTGCTGGGGATCGGTGCGGAACCGGTGGGGGAGCCGTCTGCGGGCGACGTCGTAGAGGCCGCCCGCCTCGGGGGCGCCCAGGACGCGGCCGTGCGTGCGGTGCTGGCCTTTGAAGCGGGGAGCGCCAGCGTGGACGCTGACCAGGTGCACCGCTCGCTGCTGGTGGGCCTGCTGTCTTACCTGGGTTCGTGGGACGAAACGAAGCGCGACTACGAGGGCGCGCGGGGCACGCACTTCACGATCTGGCCGGGGTCGGGGGTGTCGGGTCACCCTCACTGGGTGATGACGGCGGAGCTGGTGGAGACCTCGCGGCTTTTTGCCCGCACGGTGGCGCGGATCCGCCCGGAGTGGGTGGAGCCGGCGGCGCGCGGCCTGCTCAAACGCTCGTACTCGGAACCGTTCTGGTCGATCGCGAAGGGCGCCGCGCTGGTCCGCGAGCGCGTGACGCTCTACGGGTTGACGCTGGCGGCAAACCGTGAGGTTTTGCTGGGCCGCCTGGGCGAGACGGTCATCGACCGGGCCGGGGCTGCCTCCCGTTCGCACGCTCCGCGCGCCGGGTCGTTGGAGGCGGCCGCGGCGGGCCTGGTGTCGGCGTCGCAGGATCCCCGCTCGTCGGGGTCGTTCGAGCCGCGCCCTTTCGCACATCTGGCGTCGGTGCGCGAGGGGAGGAACGCGCGGGAGCTGGCCCGCGAGATGTTTATTCGTCACGCGCTGGTGGATGGCCAGTGGCGGGAGCGACACGCTTTTCAGCGCAAGAACGAGGCCTTGGTGGAGCAGGCGCGCGAGGTTGAGCGCCGCAGCCGCACCCACGGGCTGGTCGCGGACGAGCAGGCGCGCTTCCGTTTCTTCGACGACCGGATCCCCGAAAACGTGGCGAGCGCTGCGGCGTTTAACCGCTGGTGGAAGGACGAGCGCCGCGCCCACCCGGAGGCGCTGACATACCCCGCGTCGCTGCTGATGCCGCGCGACGCCACGTCGGGCCAGGGCTTCCCGGATCGATGGCGGTGCGGGGAGGTGTCGCTGGCGCTGAGCTACGAGTTCGCGCCGGGCAGCGCCCGCGACGGCGTATCGATGCGCATCCCGATCGAGGTGCTTGAGCGCGTGAGCGACGCGGGCACGGACTGGCTGGTTCCGGGCATGCGCGAGGAGCTGCTGACCGAGGCGATCCGCGCCCTGCCAAAGGGTGTTCGCCGCCTGCTGGCGCCCGCGCCGGACGTGGCCGCATCGGTGGCGCGCTGGATCGAGGCGGCCGGGGACGAGCCGGTGGCAGAGGCGCCCGCGCGGGTTGAGGAGGCACGCGCCCGAAAGGACCAGGCCGACCCCCTGAGCCTGGACGCCGCGATGGGCCGCCTGGCGGCCTGGGGCGCCTCGTCGGGCCGCGCCAAGGTGCGCAGCTCCCCCGCGAAGCAGGCCGAGCGTCCCGCGAAGGACACGCGGCGGGTGAAAGCCGGGCAGGGGCCGACCCGTGAGGGAACGGGCGCCGCGGGAGGGGCGGCAGAGGCGCGGGAGCGGCGGCCCCTCACGGACGGCAGCGTTTTTGACGCGCTGGCCCGCGCCGTGCGGGTCCTGCGCGGCGTCGACCTGAGCGAGGTCGACCTGGAGCACGCGCGCGCCCGATTGCCCGACCACCTGCGCATGACCTTCGTGGTCGTCGACTCCTCGGGCCGCGAGCTGGGCGCGGGCAAGGATCTGGCGTACCTGCAGCGGTCCTTGGCCACCGCCGCGAACGCCGCGGTGCGCACCGCGGTGCGCGCGGCCCTGGAAGAGGCGGGCGAAAAGCGGACGCGCGCGGGGAAGAGCACGCGCGGCCGCGCCCGGGCGGCGGGATCAAGCCGGGGAAAGGGCGCCCCGGCAGGAAGCGGCGGGAAAAACAGCCCCACCCCCTCGCGCGATGGTGCGCACGAGGGGAATGCGGCCTCATCCCCCCGCGAGGATCCCGCGTTCCACGCCGACGCCATCTCCGACATGCCGACCCTGCCGCGTTCGATCACCCAAAACGCGGGCGCCATGACGCTGCGAGCCTTCCCCTCCCTGGTGCCGCAGGGCTTTGCGGCCTCCCCCGCCGCCGGCGTGCGCGTCATGGCCAGCGCCGCCGAGGCCGACCGATCCCACCGCGAGGGGCTGGCGCGCCTGCTGCTGGGCCGCATCAACCTGGCGACCAACCGGGTGACGACGCGGTGGACGGGGCGCGAGGCCCTCATGCTGGCGGCCGCGCCCTACCCCGACACGGCCGCCCTGGTCGCGGACGCGCAGCTGGCCTCGGCCCTGGCCCTGGTGGACGAGCTGACCGTCCCGGCAAACGTGCGCGACCCCAAGGCCTTCGCGGCGCTTGAGGCGGGTGCACGCGAGGCGCACGAGGACCGCGTGTACCAGATCCTCTCCCACGTCGTGCGCGCCCTGGAATCCAGTGCCGAGGCCGACGCCACCGTGCGCGCCCACCCCCAGGCCTCGCTGAGGGCCACCACGGGCGACGTCGCCCGCCACGGGGCGACCCTGCTCTACGAGGGCTTCGTGTCGGCCACGCCCGCCTGTGCCCTGCCGCACCTGGCCCGCTACCTGCGCGCCGGGGCGGTGCGGATCGAGCGGGCCGCGTCCTCGCCGGGGGCGCTGGAGCGGGACCTGCAGGACATGGAGCGCATCCACCTGGCCGAGGCGGACATCGACTCCGCCCGCGAGGCGCAGGAACGCAGGCCATACGACGCTTCGGCCGCGCGCGCCCTCACGCAGGCCAGGTGGATGGCCGAGGAGCTGCGGGTGTCGATGTTCGCCCAGACCCTGGGCACGCCGAACAAGGTGTCCATGAAGCGCCTCCTCGGGGTCCTCGCGGGGGCCAGGTGAAGCGGATAGAGGCGCGCCTCCTCGCGCGAAGGCTCATGGATGCGTCGGGGCTTGACGCGTGGCGCTTCCGTTTCGACCGCGCTCGACGCCGGGCGGGGGCATGCTCGCACGCCACGCGCACGATCAGCCTTTCTGGACCGCTCACCGACCTGTACGACCCGGACACTATCAGGGGCGTCATCCTCCACGAGATCGCCCACGCCCTGGTCGGCCCCTCCCACGGCCACGACGCCACGTGGAGGCGCGCGGCCCTATCCCTGGGCGCGCCCGTCTCCGCGCGGCTCCCCTCGACCCTGCCCGCGCCCGAGGCCCCCTGGGTGGGCACCTGCCCGCGCTGCGGCGCGACACGCCACCTCTATCGGGCGCCGCGCCGGGTGTCCTCATGCGGGGCGTGTTCATCCAGCTTCGACCCCTCCCTGATCCTCACCTGGCGGCGGTGCGGTACCCCTGCCTCGCCCGGGCGAGCCTACGAGCGTGAGCTCGCCCGGATCAACTGACGGCGCTCAACAATTGGGCCAGACACGCCCGGTCCGGCGCCGACGCGCCCCGGCGCCGGACCGGGGATGGTGGATCTGCACGATGATGCGGCGCGGGCGCGCACGCACCCGCCCACGGGCGATACCCTTGAGGGCATCACCCCCGAGAGAAGGAAGACATGGGAACCATCGCCAGCCCCGACGCCACCACTGCCGCCGACCGCGAAGTCCTGACCTGGCAGGGCTTCGGCGACGCGTCTCGCGAACTCGCGCAGCTAATCGCCGACTCCGGGTGGCTCCCGGACCTGATCGTCGCGATCGCGCGCGGCGGCCTCATTCCCGCCGGCACCATCGCCTATGCGATGGACGTCAAGGCCATCGGCACCATGAACGTCGAGTTCTATTCCGCCGTCGGTGAGACCCTGTCCGAGCCCGTTCTGCTGCCCCCGCTCATGGACGTGTCCGCGATGGACGGCAAGAAGGTTCTGGTCATTGACGACGTTGCCGACTCGGGCAAGACCCTCAAGATGGTCATGGACCTCATCAGCGAGCACGGCCTGTCGTTGGACGGCACCTCCGCCGTGCGCGTTGAGGCTCGCAGCGCAGTCATCTATAAGAAGCCCGCGTCCATCATCGATCCCGACTACGTGTGGGCGCACACCTCCAGCTGGATCAACTTCCCCTGGTCGACGCTGCCCGTCATCCAGCCGTGACCACGCCGTCGGCTGGCGCGGACCGGCGCGAGGACGCGGGGGCACCCAGGGCGGGCACGGCCTCGCGGATCGTCGCGCGCATCGTCCAGGCCGTCGCCTCGCGCGCGACGCTCGGCGACCCGGTGCGTGTCCTGGGGTTGACCGGGCCGCCCGGCACCGGCAAGACGACGATCGCCGCCGAACTCACCCGCGCCCTCCCCCGGGCGGGCGTGCCCGTCGCGGGGCAGGCCCCCATGGATGGCTTTCACATGTCCAACGCCCTGCTGGCCGATCGGGATCTGGACGATCACAAGGGCGCGCCCGACACCTTCGACGTGGGCGGGTACGTTGCCCTGCTGGGGCGGGTGCGCCGCGCCGATTCCGTGGTGCTCGCACCCGACTATCGCCGCGACCTGCACGAGCCCGTGGCCGCTTCCCTGCCCATCGAAACCCGCGGCGTCGTCATCACCGAGGGCAACTACCTGGGGCTGGAGCTGCCGGGGTGGGCGGACGTGCGCGGCCTCATCGATCTGCTCGTCTACATCGACACGCCCTTCCACACCCTGGCGTCGCGCCTGGTCGAACGACACGTGAGTTTTGGCCGCGACCGGTCGGACGCCGCGCACTGGGTACGCACGGTGGACGCCGCGAACGTGGCCCTCGTGGAGCGCACGAAGCAGCGCGCGGACCTGGTCGTCACGCCGTAGGGGCGCCGGGTTTTCGCCGCCGCACAGGCCACCGGCGGGGGTTATTCCAGATTACGCGCACTGCGTACGACACGCATTTGCCCAGCACCGTTACCATAAGGTGAACCTATGTTCATTTTACTCGGCCTTCTCGGCGGCCTCATCACGGGTATTTCCCCGTGCATCCTGCCCGTCCTGCCCGCTCTCTTCCTCGGCGCCGCAGGCGGCCGGGATTCCGCACGATCCGGGGACCAGTCGGTCCCCGCCTCAGCCTCCGCCTCCGAATCCGCCTCTGAGGGTGGGAAGCCGGGCGTGAGCCCCTCGCTCTTCCAGGTTGCGCCCGGCGTGAACCTGGGAGGTCAGGGCGGCGCGCGTGTACGCAAAGGCGGCGGCGCTGGCACCACGCGCCGGCCCCTGCTGATCGTCGCGGGCCTGGTCACCTCGTTCATGCTGATCACGGTCGCGGGTTCCGCGCTGCTTGCCCTGCTCCACCTGCCCCAGAACCTGATCCGCTGGGTCGGCGTCGTCCTGCTCGGGGCGGTCGGCATCGGCATGATCATTCCCTCGGTGATGGAGGTCCTGGAGAGGCCGTTTGCGCGCCTGGCTCCCCGCACCTCGTCCAACGCGGCGGGCTTCGGCCTGGGCCTGATCCTGGGTGCTGCCTTCGTGCCCTGCGCGGGGCCGGTCCTGACCTCGATCATCGTCGCGTCGAACACCGGACAGGTCACGTGGCGCATCGTCGGCTTAGCGTTCTCCTTCGCGGTCGGCGTGGCGATCCCCCTGCTGGTCGTCGCCCTGGCGGGTTCGGGCGTCGCGGCCCGCTTCCTGCGCGAACGCCAGCGCCCGCTGCGCGTGGCCGCCGGTGTCGCCATGCTCGCCCTGGCGCTCGGTATCGCGACCGACGCGCCCACCGCCCTGCAGCGCTTGATCCCCGACTACACGGCTTCCCTGCAGGCCGAGGCCAAGCATACCTGCGACGACGGCGTGTGCGAGCCCGAAACACAGATGGAGGCGCGCACCGACTTCGCCCAGTGCGCGAGGGGCACGGGCCAGGGATGCGGGAAGCTGCCGGCCATCAACTCGTCGGACTGGCGAGGCGCGCTGAGCGAGCCCCACGGCACCGTCACGCTGGTGGACTTCTGGTCGAGCTCGTGCGTCATCTGTGCGCGTGAGATCCCCGAAATCGAGCGGATCTACGAGAAGTACAAGGACGCGGGCCTGGTCGTGATCGGCGTGCATTCCCCGCAGTATGCCCAAGACCGCGATCCCGGCACGGTGACCAGCGCTATCAAGCGCCTGGGCATCACCTACCCGGTCGCGCTGGACACGGATCTGACGACCTTCCAGGACTACGGGGTCGCCGCGTGGCCGACGCATTACCTGGCCGGGGAAGACGGGCAGCTGCGCCAGGTGGGCCAGGGCACCAACGGGCTCGAGGAGCAGGTGCGTGCGCTGCTCACCGAGGCGGGCGCGACTCTGCCGGACTAGGCCGACGGTCTGCCCCGCCCCCCGGGGTCCTTCGTGAGCAACAGCTCCAGCAGGCGCGGCGTGACGCGCTCGATGACAGCGCGCGTGTCCAGGAAGTCCTGGTGGCCGCCGTACCACGGGTCGGGCACGTCGCCGCTGCCCTCGGGGTCACAATCGCGGTACAGGCAGATGAGCGGGACGCCCGGCCACGGTCCACCGCGCGCCCCCTCGGCCGCGCGACCACGCGGCGCGCCCCGGTACTCGATTCCCGCCCGCTCGGCGAGGCGCCGCAGGGCGCTCAGGTGCCGCCCGGTCATGGCCAAGACGATGTCCCACCGCCCCAGCTCGCTCGCGTTCACCTGGCGCGCCCGGTGATCGGGGACGTCGTATCCGGCGTCGCGCAGGACGCGGGCGGCGCGCCGGTCGATGGGGTTGCCGTGTTCCTCGTCGGAGATGCCCGCGCTGTCCACGACGACGCTCACACCTGCGCGCGCGGCGCTCTGTTCGAGGATGGCGTGGGCCATGGTGGAGCGGCAGATGTTGCCGGTGCACACCATGAGGACGCGCGCGGGATCGCTGTGGGTGCTCATAGCAGCCCCAGGTAGGCCATGACGGCCCGCGCGCTGTGGGAGGCGGCGCGCTGCCCGTCCATGTGGAAGGCTTGGTCGGCGCCGGGGTCGCACAGGTCGGAGACGGCGCGCAAAGAGATCCAGTCGACGCCACTGGACCAGCAGACCTGGGCCATGGCGCAGGTCTCCATATCGGCCCCGATCGCGTCGGGGAAGCGCTCGCGAATGGGGTCGGCGTGCTCTGGGGTGCAAAAAGAGTCGGAGGACACGATGCGCCCGTCGCGCACCCGATAGGCGATCATTCCGGCGAGCTCCCTAAGGCGCGCGGCGGCAGCCTCGGAAGAGGAGTATTCGACGGGCATCTGCGGCACCTGCCCCGGGGCGTATCCGAAGGGGGTCGCGTCGGCCTGCCCGTAGATCGCGGTGGTTCCCGCGGCGATGTCGCCGACGTTGATGTCGCGGGCGAGCCCGCCGGTGGTGCCCGCGGCGATGACCACGGGCGCGTGGGCCAGGGTGAGGGCGCGCGCGGTCGCGGAGGCGGCGTTGGCCAACCCGATACCGGAGGTGACGACCAGGACGGTGCGCCCGCCCAGCTCCCCGAGGGCGAAACGCTGGGTCTTGTGTGTCCCGGCCAGGACGGCCTGCGGTGCCTCGTCGTCCCCGATGGGCATCAGCTCGTGCAAAAGCGGCGCGGCCTCCATATCCATGGCGGCTTGGATGATGGCGTCGACGTGAACGCGCCTGGGGAAACGCAGATTCATGCCCTCCATGTTAGGCGAACGGCCCGTCCCGGGCGCGCTCTCCCGGGGCCGGTGCGCCCGCCTTCACGATCCATCAAGTCGTTCTTGAGCCACTGGGGCGGACAGCTGCTGCACAATAGAGTCTATGGACCTACGCCCCGTCGCTCTCGGCGCACCCGTCACCACCTACGATCCGACGCGCCCCACGCCCGCCGCCATTGTCTCCGGCGAGATCGCCGCGCACGACGCGCCCCACCCGCTGTCGGTCTTCGACATGTTCCGCATCGGCATCGGGCCATCCTCGTCCCACACGGTGGGCCCGATGCGCGCGGGCCTGGCTTTCACGACGGAGCTGACGACGCTGACGCCGCCGACCCACATCACGGTCGACCTGTTCGGCTCCCTGGGGGCCACGGGGCGCGGTCACTCCACGGACCGCGCGGTGCTCCTGGGCCTGGCGGGATACGACCCCGAGACCGTCGATATCGAGACGGTTGACACCATTGTGCCGACCCTGGCGCGCACGGGAAACCTGACGCTGCCGAGCGGCACGCAGGTTGCGCTCGACATCGCGCGAGACGTCCGCTTCGCTGCGCGCACGATTCTCCCCTATCACGTGAACGCGCTGACCATCACGGCATCCGGGGAGGATGGCGGCATCGTCCTGCAACGCACGTACTATTCGGTGGGCGGCGGTTTCGTCATGATTCAGACGAACGACGACACCGACCGCCCCGAGGTTTCGTCGCTGGCAACCAGCCAGGCCGGGGTCGGCATCGACGTTCCCGCGCCGCACCCCTTTACGTCGGGCGCGCAGCTGCTGGCCCGGTGCGACGCGACGGGCATGAGTATCGCGCAGCTGGTTCGAGCCAACGAAGAGGCGGTCCGGCCTCGCGAGGCCGTGAACGCCTACCTCGACCGCATCGCCGACACGATGTTTGACTGCGTGGACGCGGGCGCCTCGGCGACCGGGATCCTGCCGGGAGGGTTGGACGTGCCTCGCCGCGCACGCGCGCTGGCCGGCAAACTCGCGCAGCGCCTGACAGGTGCCCCTCCCGTTTCGGGGAATCGGGCCGAAAACGGCCCGAATGCCGAGGCGGCCGCGGCGGGCCGCGATCGTTTCGACGGTACGCGCGCATGGGTGTCCACCGTGGCCGACCCCATGCGCGCGATGGACTGGGTGAACCTCTTTGCGCTGGCCGTGAACGAAGAGAATGCCGCGGGGCACCGCGTCGTCACCGCGCCCACCAACGGTGCCTCGGGGGTCATTCCCGCGGTGCTCGGCTACCTCGTGACCCACTGCCCGGAGACCGGTTCCACTCCCGGCGTGGCCGCGGGGCCCGCCACGAAAGACCGTGCGGTCGCCCCCCTCGCTCACATCCGCATGAGGCCACAGTCCCCGGCAGACCCCGACCTGTCACCCGGCGAGGCCGCGTCCGGCAACTCCTCTGCGAGCGCGCAGGTGGGCCGCCGACGCACACTCGTGCACGATTTCCTGCTCACGGCGACGGCTATCGGCGCGCTCATCAAGACGAACGCTTCCATTGCGGGGGCCGAGGTCGGCTGCCAGGGCGAGGTCGGATCGGCCTCGGCGATGGCCGCGGCCGGGCTGGCGCAGGCGCTGGGCGGCACCCCGCAGCAGGTCGAGAACGCGGCGGAGATCGCGATGGAGCATTCGCTGGGGCTCACGTGTGACCCGGTGGCCGGCCTGGTGCAGGTGCCGTGCATCGAGCGCAACGCTATCGCTGCGGTCAAGGCGATCAACGCGGCACGCATGGCCCTGTGGGGCGACGGACGGCACACCGTGAGCCTGGACGTCGTCATCGAAACGATGCGTCAGACGGGTAACGACATGCTCTCCAAATACAAGGAGACATCCGAGGGTGGATTGGCCGTCAACGTCGTGGAGTGCTGAGGGCGGCGCAGGTACACCTGCCAGAGGCACCCCACCGCGGGGTGGCCCGCCCAATCAGCGGGCCGGCCACCCTGCAAAGCCCGGCGCGATTGCCTACTCCGTCGCGAGCGCCTCGGAGGGGCTGACGCGGGCGGCGCGGCGGCCGGGCAGCCAGGAGGCGACCAGCGCGGACAGGACGGCAATCGCGCAGACCGCGGCCAGCTGCACCCAGGGGACAGTCAGCACGGGGGTGGCTCCTTCGATGGGGAGGGCCTTGATACCGACCCAGCCGAAGCCGGTCCCCAGAGCCAGGCCGATGAGCGCCCCCGTGAGCGACAGGAACAGGGCTTCGAGGGCCAGGAGCCCCTTCATTTGACGTCGCGTGAGGCCCAGCGCTCGCAGCAGCCCGTTTTCGCGGGTGCGTTCCGCGACGGACAGGGACAGGGTGTTGGCGACCCCGACCAGGGACACCAGGACGGACACACCGAGGAGCCCAACGAGGACGATCATCAGTTTGTCGATGGTCTTCAAGTACACCTGGCGTTCGAGGGCGCTGCCGGAGACACTCAGGGATGAGTCTTTGAGCAGGGCGGCTTGGACCGCCTCGACGTTAGCGCCGTCGGCCAGCTTGATGATGACGGCTTGGCGCACGGGGTCGGCGATGCGCCGCAGGGTCGATTCGGAAACGGTGGCTTTCCCGTAGTCGGTGCGCTTGCTGTGCACGGCGGTCAGGTCCACGCAGGTGGAGCCACACAGCCGCAGCGTTTGCCCGGCCAGGGACTCCTCCCCGACACTCACCTGGTCGTCTCTGATCTGGGTGACGGAGGAGTGGGCGACGGCTGCATAGTCCGGCTGCCCGATGATCATGACCGCCGAGTCCATGTCCGCCTCGCCGCTGCCCCCGGACGTTTTGTAGGCGGGTGCGCCCGACGTGGTGGTGAGGGTGCCGCTGGCGGAGTACTGGTCCGCGATGGCGGCGACGCCCTCGGTGCCCGCGATGGTGGCTCTCTGGTCATCAGTGAGGGTTCCGGTCGTGCTCACTGCGATGAGATCAAAGGGCCTGGCTGAGTTGACCGCGTTGGTCAGGGTGGTGCGCATGGAGGCGGCTCCCACCATGATGGTGACGACCAGGGTGACGCCAATGATGATGGCGGCGCCCGTGGCGGAGGTTCGTCCGGGGTTGCGGGTGGTGTTCTCGCGCGCCATGGCGGCCAGCGTTCCGGGGAATGCGATACCGAATCCGCGGGTGAGGGCGGGCAAGAGAACCGAGATCGCCAGGAGCGCGCCGATGAGGGCGAGCAGCGATCCACCGAAGGAACCCAGGAACTTGTGGGAAGCATCCGCCATGCGCCACGCGACGGCCACCAGGGTTATCCCGCCTGCCGCGATGAGCAGGCCGAGGACGAAGCGTACGGTGTGCTTCTTGCGGGCGGCGGCTCCGGTCTCGTTGACGGGGGCGAGCGCGGCGACGGGGGCGACGCGGGAGGCGGCGCGCGCGGGAAAAATGCCGACGAAGGTCGTAAAGATGGTGGCACCCAGCCAGGTGCCGACGACCTGCAAGATGGACAGGGAGGCCAGCGCGGAGGTGAAGCTATCGGCCAACCCGGTGCCCACCACTGCGAGCACGCCAATCAGCGCACCGCATGCGACGCCAATCGCGGATGAGATCGCGCCGATCGCGAAGGCTTCGCGCGTGACCAGCGAACGCACCTGACGCCTCGTTGCCCCCAGGATGCGCAGCAGCGCCAGTTCGCGGGTCCGCTGGGTGAGGACAACGCGGAAGGTCGAAGAAACCACGATGGAGGCAACGAGCGCCGCAATTGCGGGGAATGCCATCATGATCGCCATCATCGCGGCGGCTCCCAGCTGTGCCTGCTTCAGGTCGTCGTTGATCTTTTCGTGGACGCTGGTCACCGTCATGCCGGGGATCCCACTGAGCTTGGACTGCGTGGTTGCCACCCACGTCTCCTGGGTGGCCTGGGAAGGGTTTGCGTTTGAGTCCGTATCGGGGGAGGAGGTGGCCACCAGGAACGCCCCGGCGGTGGTGCCAAAGATGGACGAGAATCCCCCGTCGGTGACGTATGTGGTGGGAATCCCCCCGCTGAAGGAATCCGAGCGGGTCGTGCCGACGACGGTCACGGTGGTAAAGGCGCCCTCGGCGAAGCCCGCGCGGATGCGCAGGGTGTCACCGATCGTCACCTTCAGGGACGAGGCCGTGGATTCGGGGAGGGCCACCTGGTCGTCGGCGGTGGGTCGGCTTCCGGCCGTCAGGTCGGGGGGCGTGAAGGGGTCGGGGGCCAGGGGTGAGACGTAGAGGCGGCCGCGGGTCGAATCGGTTTGGACGTCGGCGGGCCACTGGGCGAGGTGTTTGATGGCGGTCACGCCGGGGGTCGCGCGCAGGGCGGCTTCGGCGCGCGAGGCGGAGTCGGCCTCGGCGTCGGTGCCCTGTTCGACGAGGATGGTTCCTCCCCGGTATCGGGAGTAGACGCCGGCGCTGAGGCCGCCGGTCAGGGCGGTCATGACGACCAGCGTGATGATGATGAAGGCGGAGGAGATGGCGACGGCAAGGCCGGTGGAGATGTAGCGGCGGCCGTGGGAGCGCAGATTGGCGCGCAGGAGCGTGTTTGTTGCAGACATGGTATGAGCCTTGGGATCGTGCGGGCGCGGGAATGCCGCGCGGAATCGACGCGGGTGGTTAGCGCAGCAAGGCGGCCAGGGTGTCGGCCGTGAAGTCGCGCAGGTCTAAGACGACTTGGCCGTCTCGGCACACGAGCACGCGGTCCGCGTATGCGGCGGTCCTGGTGTCGTGGGTAACCATGATGACGCTTTGGCCCAGTTCGTCGACGGCTCGGCGCAGCAGGTCCATCACCTCGCCGGTGGAGTGGGAGTCGAGGTTTCCGGTGGGTTCGTCTGCGACGATGACGGCGGGGCGGCTCATGAGGGCGCGGGCGACGGCGACGCGCTGCTGTTGGCCGCCGGACATTTCGTAGGGCCGGTGGCTCAGGCGATCCCCGATGCCCAGGGAGGCCACGATCAGGTCAAACCAGTCGCGTTCGGGGGAGGTGCCGGCCAGGCGCATGGGCAGCAGGATGTTGGCGCGCGCGTCCAGGGTGGGGACCAGGTTGAAGGACTGGAACACGAAGCCGATGCGGTCGCGGCGCAGCCTCGTCAGGGCGGTGTCGTTCAGGGCCGTGATGTCGGTGTCTTCGACGTAGACGCGACCTGAGGTGGGCGCGTCCAGCCCGGCGAGGATGTGCATCATCGTGGACTTGCCGGATCCGGAGGGGCCCATGATGGCGGTGAACTCGCCGGCCCCGAAGCCGACGCTCACGCCCGCGAGGGCGCGCACCTGCGCGTCCCCGCTCCCATAGATTTTGGACACCTCCTCGAGTCGGACGATGGGCGAGGCCTGGGCCTCCTGGGTGGCCGCGCGGGCCTGGGTGGATACAGTGTTTGTGTTCATGCATCCATCCTGCGCGGCGCGGGCGGCCCGGCGCTACGGAGGTTATCCCTGATTGCCCCCTGAACGCACCCGGGGGCGCGTCAGGGGCCGGTCGGAGACTCGTGCTGGGGGTGCTCGGGGTGGGGGGAGCGCAGGGCCAGTCCGCGGTAGCGGTTGATCGCCGCGCCCACGTCGATCAGGCGCGGGCGTGCGAGGAACGCCGGGTAGGGGCGGGCGCCGAATTTACAGGCGGCGTCCAGGCCCTCGGAGGCCAGGCGTCGGCCCAGCTTGGCCAGCAGGTCTGGCAGGGACTGTTTTCCGGCCATTTCTTCGAGAACACCGCGCACGCACCACGCGATGGCCTCGGCCTGGCCGGGATCGACGACCGCCTCCACGTCGGAGATGTCGATGGCTTGGCGGTCCAGGGTCAGGGTCTGCGTGCCCGATGCCTTGGTGCGCGGTCGGTCCGCGCGGGCTTTCGGTCGAGGCACACGCGGGGCGGCCTCCCAGATGGCGGGCGCGTCGGTGCGGGGGCGCGGCAGGTCGGTGGCGACCTGGCGAGCACGGTCGGTCACGTCCAGGCAGCGGTAGTTGTCCATCATGAGAACCCGGTCGGCGGCGTCCAGGAAGGCGCCCGATCCTCCGACGACCATGATCAGCGATGTACCGGCCCGGGTCAGGGAGGCCACGCGGTCCACGAGCGGCGTGATCGGTTCCTTGTCGGCGGCCACCAGGTCACGCATGCGCGTGTCGCGGATGAGGAGGTTCGTCGCGGAGGTGTCCTCGTCGATGAGCAGCGCGCGGGCGCCCAGCTCCAGGGACTCGATGATCGAGGCCGCCTGCGACGTGGATCCCGACGCGTTCTCCGTCGAGAAGCTGGTGGTGTCCATCCCACCCGGCAGGTGGGTGATGAACGGGGAAATATCGACGCCCGTGACGGCTCGACCGTCGGCGGCGCGCACTTTCGTGGCGGTGGGGTCGGTGGCGACCAGCTCACGGCCGTCCCCGGGCACGTGCGCGTACACGCCCTGAGCGATGGCCTCAAGCAGCGTGGATTTGCCGTGGTATCCGCCGCCCACGATCAGCGTCAGGCCGGCGGGAATCGCCATGCCGGATACCTCGCCCGCGTGCGGCAGCGTCACCGAGGCGCGCAGGGAGTCGGGGGCGGTGAAGGCGACGACGCCCTCGCCCGCCAGGGGCGCTTCGGACACGCCGGAGCGGCGGGCCAGGAGGGATTGGTCGGCGACGAAGGACACCCACCCGTTAGCCTCCAGCTGTTCCTGGAGTGCCCGGTAGTCCTCGTACGTGGCGACGTGCGCCAGCAGGCGGGAACGTTTGCGGGTCGTTTCCGGGTCCTGGGAGATAAAGTCGAAGCAATCCATGATGACGTTGGGCACGTCCACGTCAAAGAGTCGGGCCGCGCTCTTGCCCAGGATGGTGCGCCCGCGCGCGGGGAGCTTCACCTGGAAGCGCACCTCAACGCGATCGGGCAGCACGCTGGCGTAGGAGCGTTGCAGGATGAGCGCGCCCGCACGGGCGATGGACAGGTCGCGCGCTGCGCGACCGCGGATGGCTTCGTCGAAGGCTCGGGCCAGAAAGTCCGCGGCCGCCAGGCGCGCGTCCGACGAGGCCAGGGCGGCCTCGGGCAGGCCCATCGCCCGGGGGGTCGTGTAGGCCCGCAGGGCCGACGGCGGCGCGTAGGGGTCCGCCTGGACGTGGTCGACCGCGAGGGTGAAGTCACCGTAGTCCCACGCGCCCGCGAGGTTCTTGTAGAAGCCGTAGGGCCGCCCGTCCGCGTGACGCAGCTGGGCCAGCAGGTCAGCATCGGTTCCGGCGACTGAGCGGGAGGGGGCTTCGTATCGGGGAGTCATGCCTTAAGAATACAGGCGAAACCACCGGCGGCGGAGAACCGCCTGCTGGCCGGGCGCCCAGGGAATGCTCGCGCGAGAACTACGCCTCCAGGCTCATGAGAAATAAGGCGATGCCGACGATAACGATGATGACCTGGAGGACAACCATGATGATCGAGACCAGTCGCGCCGCCCTCACTGCGGACCGTACATCGGCGGGCGTCTCCTCCGCCCGCGCCTTCCGGGCCAGAATGATCGCCCATATCATGACCGGTATCGACACCGCGAGATGCAGGGTAAACCAGCTGAGAATGGACAGGATGGTAATAACTGTTGAATACGTTCGAAGACTGTCAAACCTGCTGGGGCTCACCGGTGCGCAACCGGGCTGAGTACCGTAAGGGGTCTGTTGGCCGGGGGAAGCCTGTCCGTAGCCGGGTTGAGCAGCGTAGGGAGGCTGGGCGCCAGAGGGGGTGGAAGCGTACGGGTTCGCGGGATCGCTCACGGGATGCTCCACATCAAATCGCTGACAGTACCCGCCCATCGTAGCGCACGCCATCCGGCGCAAAACAGCGGTGCCCGAAAAAACACCGGGCACCGCTGTCGAGCGAGGCTTGTTCAGATATTTGGATCCGCGAGGATCGCCATGATCACGATCAAGACCATGAACAGGATTACCGCGACGACAACTGCAATGTGGACAAAGGTGACGATCTTGGCGGTCGAACGCGCGCCCTGCACCTCCGTCGTAACGTCCGCCGGGGCGCCGAGGGACTGAGCCTCAGACACCATCTTGTTCGCCCAAACCCACATGCAAGCCGACAGGATTACCCCGCCGAACAGGAAGCTCAGGAACGACAGCATGCGCACCATCGACGCATTCGAACGGATCTTCTCGACCGCGGGATTAAGCGCATACACCGGCTGCCCATAGACGGGCTGGCCGTAGGCGCCCTGCTGGCCTTGGGGCTGTTGCTGGCCGTAGGGGGGCTGCCCTGTCGAGGGGGCAGCGGAGTACGGGTTTGCGGGATCACTCATGGGTTGCTCCAACTGGACTCGTTGATCAGATACGCGGTTTATCGTAGCCCATGTGCTACCCCTGCGGAAACGGGCCCCGGACCCCGACAGCGACAAACGGCGCGTTATTCCTGGCACACCACCGGCCGCTGGCCGTAGAGCGGCGCGGGCTGCGGGATGTCACTCAGGGGCACGCGTTGGGGTCCCTGCGCGTCATCGCAGGGACCCCAACGTCCCCCGGCGGGCGCAGGCCCGCCGGGATTCACCGCTTCGCTCACGGGACCATGATCCCGTCACGTGGCATCACCGATCAGCTGTCGAGAAGGGCCCCGAGGAAGGCCAGCATGAAGATGAGGATAAAACCGGCCAGCTCGATAATGGCGCACACCATCGCCGTCGTGCGTGCTCCCCTGAGGTCGTTCATCACGTCCGCGGGGGCGCCGAGCGAGCGGGCCTCGTTCATCAGGCTATTGCCCCAGATCCAGGCCGGCACCGACAGAAACGGACCCAGGATAAGAAGGCTCACGAACCCCATGATGCGCACCGTCGACGCGTTCGAGCGGACACGCTCAACGGCGGGATTGATGGAATACATGGGCTGTCCGTACGCGGGCTGACCGTAGGACTGGCCGTACGGGGGCTGCGCGCCAGGCTGACTACCGTAAGATGCCTGCCCACCAGGCTGGCTGCCGTATGGGGGCTGTGCACCGGGCTGTCCGTACGGGGGCTGCGCGCCAGGCTGACTGCCGTACGGGGGCTGCGCGCCAGGCTGGTTGCCATAGGGATTCGTGGGGTCGCTCATCGCTTACTCCGGTCGGATAGGGGAAATATACCTCCCCCATCATACGAGGTAGATTCAGAAAAACCGAACGTAGAACCAGACGTTCGCCCACCCTCACCCATCCCGGCCCCGACCTGTTTTGCCAAAAGGCAGCGCGGGGGCCGAAAATCAGCCCCCGCGCCACCGCAAACTGAGTCAGTCTCACAGCATGCACGACACGCAGCCCTCAACCGCCGTGCCTTCCAGGGCCATCTGGCGCAAGCGCATGTAGTACAGGGTCTTAATGCCCTTCCTCCACGCGTAAATGTAGGACTTGTTCAGGTCGCGCGTCGTCACCGTGTCCGGGTAGAACAGCGTGAGCGACAGGCCCTGATCCACGTGCTGGGTGGCCACCGCGTACGTGTCAATGATCTTCTCCGGACCGATCTCGTACGCGTCCTGGTAGTACTCCAGGTTCTCGTTCGACATGTAGGGCGCCGGGTAATAGACGCGGCCGATCTTACCTTCCTTGCGGATCTCCACGCGGGAAACGATCGGGTGAATCGAGGATGTCGAATTATTGATGTACGAAATGGAACCCGTCGGAGGAACCGCCTGCAGGTTCTGGTTGTACATGCCGTAACGCGCCACGTCCGCCGCCAGCGCCTCCCAATCCTGCCGGGTCGGCACCTGAATCGACGAGGCCGCAAGCAGCTCGCGGCACCTGTCCGTGGTCGGCTCCCACGCCTCGTCGATGTACTTGCGGAAGAACTCGCCGGACGCGTACGTCGAGTCCTCGAAGCCCTCGAAACGCTCCTTGCGCTCGCGCGCGATCGTGCACGACGCCTTGATCGCCTCGAAAAGCACCGTCATGAAGTACATGTTCGTGAAGTCGAGGGCCTCCTCGCTCCCGTAGTGCACGTGCTCGCGCGCCAGGTACCCGTGCAGGTTCATCTGCCCCAGGCCGATGGCGTGGCTCATCGCGTTGCCGCGGGCGATCGACGGCACCGCGCCGATGTCCGACAGGTCCGACACGGCCGTCAACCCTCGGACAGCCGTCTCGATCGTCTTGGAGAAGTCCGGGGAATCCATGGTCTTGGCGATGTTGAGCGAGCCCAGGTTGCAGGAAATGTCCTTGCCCACGTGCGAATACGACAGGTCATCGTTATATGTCGAGGCCTCCGAGACCTGCAGGATCTCCGAGCACAGGTTCGACATCGTGATGCGGCCCTTGATCGGGTTCGCCGCGTTCACCGTGTCCTCGAAGACGATGTACGGGTAGCCGGACTCGAACTGAATCTCCGCGATCGTCTGGAAGAATCGACGCGCGTTGATCTTCTTTTTGTGAATGCGACCGTCGTCCACCATCTCGTGGTATTTCTCCGTCACCGAGATTTCAGAGAACGGCACCCCGTACACGCGCTCCACGTCGTAGGGGCTGAAGAGGTACATGTCCTCGTTCTTACGGGCCAGCTCGAATGTAATATCCGGGATGACCACGCCCAGGGAGAGGGTCTTGATGCGGATCTTCTCGTCCGCGTTCTCACGCTTCGTGTCCAGGAACGCCATGATGTCCGGGTGGTGGGCATGCAGGTACACGGCGCCGGCGCCCTGGCGGGCCCCCAGCTGGTTGGCGTAAGAGAAGGAGTCCTCCAGCAGCTTCATGACCGGGACGACGCCGCTGGACTGGTTCTGGATCCTCTTAATGGGGGCGCCCGACTCGCGCAGGTTCGTCAGCTGCAGGGCGACGCCGCCGCCACGCTTGGACAGCTGCAGCGCCGAGTTGATGCCGCGCGCGATCGACTCCATGTTGTCCTCGATGCGCAGCAGGAAGCAGCTGACCAGTTCGCCGCGCGCCGCCTTGCCCGCGTTCAGGAAAGTCGGGGTCGCGGGCTGGAAGCGGCCGGCCATGATCTCATCCACGAACTGGCGAGCCAGCTCAATGTCACCGCGCGCCAGGTACATGGACACCATCGTCACGCGGTCCTCGAAGCGCTCCAGGTAGCGTTTGCCGTCGAAGGTCTTGAGCGTGTAGGAGGTGTAGTACTTGAACGCGCCCAGGAACGTGGGGAAACGGAACTTGTGGGCGTAGGCCCGCTTGTACAGCTCCTTGATGTCGGCGAATTCGTACTGGTCCAGGACGTGGCGTTCGTAGTAGCCCTCGTCCACCAGGTACTTCAGCTTCTCCTCCAGGTCGTGGAAGAACACCGTGTTCTGGTTGACGTGCTGCAGGAAATACTGGCGGGCAGCCGCACGATCCGCGTCGAATTGGATGCGCCCGTCCGCGTCGTACAGGTTAAGCTGCGCGTTCAGCGCGTGGTAGTCCAGCTCCGGTGAGGGAGCCTCTTCTACGCCCGTGTCGGTGTAGTTTTCTGCCAAAACTGTTCCAGTCCTTCGCGAACTCTGGAGACATCCTCGGACGTGCCGAGGAGCTCGAACTTATACATGTGGGGAACCCCCAGCTTGGCCGCGATGATGTCGCCCGCGATGCAGTAGGCCTTGCCGAAGTTGGTATTTCCCGACGAGATGACGCCCCTGCACAGGGCCCGGTTGTCGGGGTCGTTCAGGAACTTGATGACCTGTTTCGGCACCGCTCCCCTGATATTCCCGCCGCCGTACGTGGGCACGATCAGCACGTATTCCTCGCTGACGCGCAACGGATCCTCCCTGGGCAGCAGCGGGATGCGCGCGGCCGGGATGCCGAGTTTCTCGACGAAGCGACGGGTGTTGCCCGTCGCCGACGAAAAGTAGACGACGCTGCCCATGATGGTCCTTCCAGCTTGTCGGGTCGGTGGGCTTCCAGTGTCTCATTGACGAGGAGGGGGCGCGCGCGTCTGGGGCGCGTGTCCCGTGTGGGCTGATCGACGCAGCCGCGGGCGTACCGCCGAAAACGGGTTCTCGCGGCCCTCGCAGAATCCGCGCGACAGCCTGGCCGAAAACGGCGCGGATACACGAAAGTCCCGGCCTGACAGCCGGGACTTTCGGCGCGGCTCAGGCCTGCAGGGCCAGGGGGGCTGCGGCCACGGCGACGGCCTTGATGCGGTCGGGGCGGAAGCCGGACCAGTGATCTTCGCCCGCCACGACGACGGGGGCCTGCTGGTAGCCGAGGCCCTTAATGAAGGCCAGGGAGTCAGCGTCCTGGGTGACGTCGATCTTTTCGTAAGAGACGCCCTGCTTGTCGAGGGCGCGGTAGGTGGCGTCGCACTGGGGGCAGCGGGGCTTCGAGTAAACGGTGATCGACATGTTCGTGTCTCCTTGCGGCCTGAGGCCGTACGTTTGCTTCCCTTGAGGGCTTTCTTTTCTGCCCTCGCGGGCTTCCCTGCGGCTCGTCGCCGCGAACACCACAACACTACACCTCGTGGCCCGGTGCGCAAGCGACCCCTAGATGTTGTGTCACACTCCCAACTGTGGAGGAGGGGTGAACATTTTGTGGACGGAGCGAGCGACCGGGATCAGCGACCTCGCCCAGGGGCTTGCCGCAGCCCCGGGGAGGGGAACGCGGATGCGCGCAAACACGGGAGTTGTCGCCAACCCGGCGGCACTCCACCGCTGCGCCACGCAGCCGACAGGCCCCAGCGAAGGCTGTGGACGGCGCCTTCACCACCCTGTGCATAACCACCCGACAATCGCCCAAAAGTTGTCGAGCGTCACACCTATCAATATGGCGCTCGGGCGTGTCGCATCCCCACATATAGGGGTCGTTGGCCGCCGAGCGCCACTACATCTAGGGCCTGGGGCTTCGCCGAGCCGAGTGAAACCGCCACCGCCCCCGCATGCGTGAATCCACCCGATTCGCCGCTTTACTTGCACGCAGGGGCGACGCGGGTTTCATGATGCCGCAGCGCGAGCACAGTTACCGGCCCACGCGCACCTGCAACAAACAAACAGATCGGCCCGAAAACCAACGGCCGGACCCTACATCCCCAGGAACGCCTTGATCGCTGGCATCTCGCGCACGGCTTGGACCAGGCCAGCCCGGTAGGTGGCTTCCAGACGTTCGCGCCGGGACTCGGTGTTGTTGATCCACAGGTTGTCGGGCGCAAACACGTAGGCCTGCCCGCGTTCCTCGAGCTTGAAAAGGAAGCGTCGCCCCGCGTTGTAGCGGTCGGGGCGGCGGGCGACGCCCTCGTAAACGGCGGGGTAGGACCGGTAGGTGGCGCGCAGGAGGGCCCCGACGCTGGCGGACATGGGGTTTTTCACGTAGTCGCGGGGGCGGGTGAGGACGACCAGGAGCTTGCGGTAGCCCTCGCGCAGGGGCTGGTCAAAGGGGAGGCCACCGTTGGGTCCCAGCGCGCCATCGACGTATGTGTCGCCGTCGATTTCTACGGGGGGCATGAGGACGGGCAGGGTGGAGGAGGCGCGCACGATGGGGCCCAGCTGGTCCAGGCCGCGCATCTCCTGCTTGGTAAACCAGCGCACCTGACCGCGCGAGGCATTGAAGGCGGCAACGCAGGTGGCCGCGGGGTTCGCCAGGAAGGCATCCATGTTGAAGGGGAAGGCGCCGTCGGGGTAGCAGATCCGCTGGTAGATGTATTCGGCGTTGAAGTAGCCGTGACCCTTGCGGAAGTGCCTGAGCCCGCCGAATTCGGGGTCGTCAACCAGGTCGACGAAGGTCGCGTGCGAGCGGGATGCGTCGCGGGAGGTGAAGTTGCACAGGTGGCTGGCTCCCGCGGAGACGCCGGAGACGTGGGGAAAGTTAATGCCTTCGGCGATGAGCCGGGCGACCAGCGCGGCGGTGTAGGCGTTGCGCATCCCCCCGCCTTCAAAGACGATGGCGGTGTCGTCGATGGTGACCATCGTGTCGATGGACCGCTGGGGGGTCGGGTAGTGCTCTGGGATTTCCTTCACGCTTCGACCCTACCGCCCGGCAACTGACCTACGCTCGCGTACGCCCGGTAAAGACCACGTAGTGGTAGAAGAAGAAGCGGAAGGCGGTTCCCAGCGCGAATCCGACGACGTAGGCGGCAACGTTGTCGGCGAGCGCGGAGGTCAGGCCCAGGATGTGGTGGGTAAAGAGGAGGCAGAACTGGGAGATGCCGATTCCGCAGGCGTTGGCGAAAAAGAACAGGACGGCTTCGCGAGTGGCGTTGTCGCGGGTGCGCCCGCGGTAGGTCCACAGCCGGTTGGCGATCCACGAGTACGCCGTGGCGGTCGCGGCGGCGACGAATTGAGCGGTGTTGGGGTGACCGGAAAGGACGGCGAGCGGGCCGTGTTGGAGGAGGTTGAACAGTCCGGCGTCAACGACGTACGCGGTGGCTCCGACCAGGCCGAATTGGATGAACTCGCGCACCCAGGCCAGGGCCCGTTCGGTGAGGTTCATTGACGAGGCCGGGGTGCCCCGGTCCCGGACGCTCCCCTGGTCGGGGATCGGGGCTGCGATCGCGGTGGTTTCCCCGCGCGGCTGGTGCTGTGTTCCACTCACCCTTCCAGTGTCGCACGCTCGCGCCGCGCTTTCGCATTGTCGCCCGGCTCGGGCGCCCACCTATGATGGTCCCCATGACGGACACGAACCAGCGCGGGGCGGCCGCTGCCTCGCCAATCCAGGCTCCCCCGGTTGCCCCCAAGCGTTATGGGTACCGCGTGCGAGACCACTTCGGGCAGCGTTTTGATGACCCGTGGGATTGGCTGCGCGACGCGGAGGATCCGCGGGTGCGCGCCCACCTGGACGCGGAGAACGCGTGGGCGGACACCGTCACGGAGCCGACACGCGAGGCGGCGCGGGGCCTGGTGGAGGAGGTGAAGGCGGCGACCGCCCTCACGGACGCGACCGCGCCGATCCGCCGGGGTGACTACTGGTATTTCCGGCGTTTCGCGCAGGGCCAGTCCTATGCGACGCACCACCGCGCCCCCGTTGAGCGCGACCAGTCCGGGGCTGTCCTGCCCCTGGTCCCCCTCCCGGGCGTCCCCGTCGCCGGCGAGGAGCTCCTGATCGACGAGAACGAGTGGGCGCGCGGCCAGCAGTTTTTCCGCATCGCGGACCTGAGCCCCTCCCCCGACGGGCGGCTGATCGCGTGGGCGCGGGACACCAGCGGCGACGAACGTTACGCGTGGGTCATCCAGGAAGCCTCGGGGCGCATCATCGACCAGGCCGTCACCGACGCGGGCTACGGCTTCGCGTGGGCGCAGGATTCGCGATCTTTCATTTACATGGGCGTTAACGGGGCGTGGCGCGCGTGCGACGTGTGGTGGCACCGGGTGGGCACCGACGCCTCGGCTGACGAGCTGCTGCTGGTTGAGGCGGACGAGGGCTTCGAGATGGGGTTCGCACCCTCGGGGTTCCCAGGCCACGTCATCATCCACTCGTCGTCCTCGACGGCGGGGCGCGCGTGGCTGTGGCTCCCCGACCATCCGCGCGTGCGTCCCCTGCCTCTGGCCGGGGCGCGTCCGCGCACCCTGATGTCCGCCGAGTCCGCCGGGGATAGCCTCTACATCGTGCACACGGGGTGGACCCAGGAGGGGTCCCTGGCACGGGCGCCCCTGCCCGGTGGCGGCGACGCGGATGCGTTGGCCGCTTTGGGGGTCGCCTCCACCGATGCCTTCAGCCGCGCTGCCCTGGGGTGCCGCGCGCCCGGCACTCCCCTGCCGGGTCCCGAGCCCGCGCCCCTGACGCCCTTTGACACGTGGGAGCCGCTGCGCAGCGCCGGCCAGGCCGAGCGCATCATCGACGTCGAGGCGCACTCCGCCTGTGTGGCCCTGACGCTGCGTTCCGGCTCGCTCACGCAGGTTGACGTGTGGGATACGCGCGAGAGCACCCCCTCGTGGCGGCGCGTCCGCGTGTCCGCGCCGGTGCGCACCATCGCGACCGTGCCCACCCCGTGGGAGGACCCCCTGCGCGTCGAATACCAGTCGCAAACCGTTCCCCCCACCGTCGCCGAGGTGACACTGCCCCAGGGAGGCCAGGCCGCGCCCCGGGGAGAGCTGGGCGTGCGGACCCTGCGCGTCCAGGCGGCCCCCGGCTGGGACCCCGCCGAGTACGTTGAGGAGCGAGTGTGGGTCCTGGCGCGCGACGGGGCGACCCGCATCCCCGTGACCCTGGTCCACCACCGCGACGCTCTGCCCGACGGGAC
The DNA here is from genome assembly GCF_900105015.1 of Schaalia meyeri. Taxonomy (GTDB): domain Bacteria; phylum Actinomycetota; class Actinomycetes; order Actinomycetales; family Actinomycetaceae; genus Pauljensenia; species Pauljensenia meyeri. The sequence continues at coordinate 38,889 of NZ_FNLK01000015.1, forward strand.
GCACGCGGGCTGGCAGATCGGGTATGGCTCCTACGAGGCCAGCTACGACCCCGAGTTCGAGACGCTGCGCCTGCCGATCCTGCGGCGCGCCGTCTACGCGATCGCCCACGTGCGCGGCGGGGGTGAGATGGGTCGCGCCTGGTACGAGGATGGCAAGGAGCTGGTCAAGGAGCACACTTTCACGGACTTTATCGACGTGGCGGACTGGCTGGTTGAGTCCGGGTGGGTTGCGCCCGGGCGCCTGGTCGCCGAGGGCCGCAGCGCCGGGGGGCTCCTCATGGGCGCTGTCGTCAACGCGGCGCCCGACCGCTTCCGCGCGGTCCTGGCGGGCGTGCCCTTCGTGGACGCGCTGACGACGATCCTGGATGCGTCCCTGCCGCTCACCGTCGGCGAGTGGGAGGAATGGGGAAATCCCGTCACCTCGCGCGCCGTTTTTGACGCGATGAGCCGCTACACGCCGTATGAGAACGTGCCCGACGGCGCGCTCCTGCCCGCGATCATGGCGACGACCTCGGTCAACGACACGCGGGTGGAGTTCGTCGAGCCCACCAAGTGGGTGCAGCGCCTGCGCGAGGCAACCGGCCAGGTGGTTGCCTCCACGGACGAGGCCGAGGCCCCAACGGGGGAGGCCGGGGCGAGCGTGGCGGCCAGCGTGAGCGGGGAGGCCGGGGCCGAGCTGACCGGTGCGCGTGAAAGGGGCGGGCTCCTGCCCGCGCGCGACCCGCGCGAGCGGCCCATCATCTTGCGCACCGAGATGGTCGCCGGGCACGCCGGCCCGTCCGGGCGCGAGGAGCGGTGGGCGGCGCGCTGCGAGGAGTTCGCCTTCGCGCTCGGCCAGGTGGGCATCACGCGGTGAGGGCCTGGCGAGAGCCAGGCACTCCGCCACGCCGCCCACGCCTGGTCCTCCCGCCCCCTCACCGCCCCGCGATCCGCACGAGGGGATGCCGATAGGATGATGGCATGACGATTACGGCGGCGGCGGACGGTTCCTCCCTGGGTAACCCCGGGCCCGCGGGGTGGGCCTGGTACGTGGACGAAGACAGATGGGACGCGGGGGGGTGGCACCAGGGCACCAACAACTTGGGCGAGCTGACCGCGATCCTGCGCCTGATGCAGGCCACGGCCCACACCGGCGAAGACCTGCACATCCTGGCGGACTCGCGGTACGCGATCAACGTCGTGTCCAAGTGGCGCCTGGGCTGGAAGAAGCGCGGCTGGACGAAGGCCGACAAGAAGCCCATCAAGAACCTGGAGCTCATCCAAGAGATCGACCGCGCCATGGAAGGCCGCCGCGTCACCTTCGAGTGGGTGAAGGGGCACGCGGGGCACCCCATGAACGAGCGGGCCGACGACCTGGCGCGCGCGTGCGCGCAGGCCTACCGGGAGGGGAGAACGCCCGAGCCGGGGCCGGGATTTAGGGGTGGGGCCACATCGGGAGCCACGCAGGAGACCGCACGGGGGGACCAGGCCACTTCAGACGCAGTCACCGCGGCGGACGGCCCCAACGCGGCTGACGGGGACGCGCCCGCTCCCTCGGCTTCCCCCACTGACTCCGCTCCCTCGGGTTTGCTCAGCGCCGGTGAGGTGGTCGCCCGGGAGAGGGCGTTCATCCTGGCGTGGACCGACGGGGATGAGGGGGCGCTGGCGGGGATGACTGACGCGCGCACGACTCGCATCTGGCCAGGCGGCTCGGCCACGACGACCCTGGCGGGTCCCGCCCCGGCCTCGCCGTCGGTGGGCCGCATCGACGTGCAGGATCTGGGGGGCGCTTTCCTGGCCCGCTACCGCGTGCGCTGGGAGGGCGGCGCGTCCCTGGAGTCCAGCGTGTGGGCACCGGCGGACGATGCGGGCGGCGACCGCCTGGTCATGGTGCACCACCAATCGACGCTGATCGGCTGAGCGATGACCATCCGCGGGGCGTACTCCCGCGCGGGGCAACTGGAGGGCCATACCGCCCGGGTCAATGTCGCGGCACCCGGGGGAGGGCCGTAGACAAGCACCGAGCGCGTCGCCTACCCTGAAAGGCAGCGCCCGACCCATCCCCGCGGGCGCCCACCTGATCGCAGTCGGAGCCCGAGGAGAACAGCCGTGACGACGCGTACCGGAACGCCTCCCCCAATGGGACCCGCGGAGGGTACCCCGGCAACGGTCCTGCTGGTTGACGACGAGGCCGCCATCGTCGATGGCCTCGCGCCCTTTCTGCGCCGCTCGGGTTTCACGGTCCACACTGCCCGCGACGGGGAGGAGGGGCTGGCCGCCCACGGCAGGCTCCACCCCGATATCGTCGTTTCCGACATCATGATGCCCCGCATGGACGGGCGCGAAATGGTGCGCCGGATTCGGGCGGGGGGCACGTGGACCCCGGTCATCCTGCTCACGCAGATCGACACCTCCTTCGAGCGCTCAGCCGCGCTGGACGAGGGCGCCGACGACTACCTGTCCAAACCCTTCGACCCCCAGGAGCTGGTCTCGCGTATCCGCGCCGTGCTGCGCCGCTCCCTGCACACGCCGCGCCCCCTGTCGGCCTCCGAGCGCGTCACGAGCGGCGACCTGGTGCTCGACCGCCTCTCCAGGCGCGCCTTCCTGTCTGACCGGGAACTGGAACTGACCCCCAAGGCGATGGGGCTCCTGGACTACCTGATGACGCACCCGGGCGAGCTCCACACCCGCGAGCGCCTGCTGTCGGTGCTGTGGGGGATCGACTTCGCCTCGTCCACGCGCGCGGTCGATCACCGGATCCGCGAAATCCGCGCGGCCCTGGGGGAGGACCCCACCGATCCGGTATTCATCGAAACCGTTCCCTCCGTGGGGTACCGGTTTATCGGAAAGGTCGACCAATGAGGAACCGGATCCTGTGGTGCCTGGCGCCCGCCGCCATCGCCGTCCCCTGCGCCCTGGTGTGGTGGTTGGTCGGCTCGGGTCTGGAGGTGTGGTCGTCCGTGCCCCTGCACACCGTCCTGGCATTCGTCGGTGTCCTGGTGTCGGCCGCGGCCGTGGGGGTGGTGCTCGTCTCCTCCGCACTCTCGCAGGCGCGCCTGGCTGGGGCCGCCGAGGCGGACGCGCGCCGTGACCTGAAGCACCGGCAGTTCCTGGCGCGCCTGGACCACGAGTTAAAGAATCCCCTGACGGCGATCCTGGCGGCCACCGCCTCGGGCGACGACGAGGCGTCGGCGCTGGTGTCGGCCCAGGCGCGGCGGATGGGCATGCTCATCACGGATCTGCGCAAGCTGGCTGACCTGTCCTCCGCGCCTATGGAGCGCGAGCGGGTGGACCTGGAGGAGACGGTGCGCGACGCCGTGGAGGCCGCGCGCTCGTGCGTGGGGGATGCGCGCAGCTTCACCCTGGCCTTCCCGACCGCGCCGTGGCCGTTGCCCCGCGTCGTCGGGGACGCAGACTTGTTGTATTCCGCCATCCAGAACGTCGTGCTTAACGCCGTGAAGTACTCCGGCGAGGGCGACAGCATCGAGGTGCGCGCCAGCCATTCGGAGGACGGGGTAAGCATCGAGGTGGCCGACACGGGGATTGGGGTTCCCGAGGCGGAGCGTGAGTCCGTGTGGGCGGAGCTGGCGCGCGGGTCGAACGCGGCAGGGCGCTCCGGGTCGGGGCTGGGATTGGCACTCGTGCGCCTGGTCATCGAGCGGCACGGCGGGCACGTGCGCCTGACGTCTCGCGAGGGCGTGGGGACCAGTGTCGTCATGACCCTGCCGCTGCCCGACGAGGCGGGCGCCGCGCCGACGAGGATTCCCCAGCCCCCGCTGTGAACACCCCGCCCCCACCAGTGGCGTGCTGGTGGGGGCGGGGTGCAGCGAGCGGGTTCTCACTTCTGTGCGCGGATCTCGACGCGCCGGTTCTGGGCGCGCCCCTCGTCGGTCTCGTTGTCGCCGATGGGCTCGGATTCACCCTTCCCGTCGGTCGTGACCGCCAGGCCGGAGACCTTGCCCTTCAGGTAGTCGCCCACGGCCTTCGCCCGCCGCTTCGACAGGTCGAGATTGTGGGCGTCGTCGGCCACCGAGTCCGTGTGTCCCGTCACGGAGACCTTGGAGGGCTTGGCCTTGGACCAGTCGGACGCCAGGGAATCGAGGACCTGTTTCGCCCGGGCGGTCAGCTGGTCGGAGTCGACCTCGAAGTTCACGTCCCCCGACAAGGTGGTGACCGTGGCGTCCTTCTGTTCCGTGGTCGCCACCGCCCCGTCAACACTGCCGACAGAGAAGATGACCTTGACGGGGTCGGGGAACTCGATCGTCATTGCGTTCGCGGTCACTTCGTCCGCGGCCAGGGCGGGTCCCGCCCCGACGGCGGCCGCGAGCGCGAGGGCCGCGGCGGCCCCCACGCGCCTCCTCATCGCGGTCATGGCACTCACTCCCTGGTCACCGGGATGCCCTCGAAGGGGGCAACGTTCGGGACAGACACGGTGACGGCGTTGACCCCGTCGGGCAGGCCCTTGAACGTCGTGAAGACCGTCCGAGACTCGCCCGGACTCATAGAAGTAGATTCGAGCTTGCTGCACATGCAGGACTTGTCCGGACCCTTCCCCGGCGTGTAGACGAGGTTGTTCTGCGGATCGGTGAGCTTCACGTCGTCGGAGAGCATCTTATTGCCCCCGAAACTGTAATACCAGGCGGAAATGTCCTTGGAACCGGTGTTCGTGAAGGTCATGGTCAGCGTCGTGACCCCGTCCTTGACGACGACCGCGTTCACGTCCACCCGGAAGGACTTCCCGCTGATACTGCCCTCCCAGGTGCTCTGGACCTGGGAGGTGCGGGGCTTTGGGGCGCCCGTCGCCTGGGACGATGCGGAGCCGTTCGACTCCGAGGCGGCCGGGTTAGACCCGCCCTTGTCGCCGCCTGACTGCGTGGTCAGGCCGAACTGGCAGGCGCTCATGCCAAGTGCCAGGGGCAGCACGGCCATGGCCGCGATCACCCCGCGGGCTTTTTTGCTCCGTTGCGTCTTCATGTTGATCACCCTCCGGTGTTGTTCCGTCATCATCATTCCGACGCTTCGAGCGCCGTTGTTAAAACTCTACCCGCACCGTTTGACCATATGGTCGCAAGAGTGTCGCAATCCCGCGACACCCGGAACCAGGACGGGGGCAGGAACGTGCCAGGCCCAGGATCACGCGGAAAGAAGCCCGGACCGTCGCCTCGAACCCCCGTGCCGCCTGGTGCGGCGCGCTAGAATCGTGTCCATGCACACACAGTCGTATTTGCACCGCGGCCACACGGTCTATGAGCACCGCCTGGAGGTCCCCCTGGACCACCTGCGCCCAGCCGGGGGCGACAACCCGACGATCCAGGTTTTCGCGCGCGAGGTCGTGCGCAAGGGGAACGAGGACTCCCCCTACGCGGTGTTCTTGCAGGGCGGCCCGGGCTATCCCAGCCCTCGCTTCGGCACCTTTAGCGGCGGCTGGATAAACCGTCTCCTTCAGGACTATCGGGTGGTCCTGCTGGACCAACGAGGCACGGGCCAGTCCACACGCATGGACGCCCAGGCGCTCGGTTCCCTGGGCAGCGACCAGGAAAAGGCCGCCTACCTGCGCCACTTTCGTCAGGACCAGATCGTCTACGATGCCGAGGCCTTGCGCCACGAGCTGTGCGGGGATGAACCGTGGACCACGCTGGGCCAATCCTTCGGCGGATTCATCACGACATCGTACCTGTCGCTGGCCCCCCAGGGCCTCAAGGCCAGCCTGATCACGGGCGGGCTGCCCGGCCTGGTCCACGTGGATGACATCTACCGCCTGACTTACGAGCGCACGGCCGCCCGCAACCGCGCGTACTTCCAGCGCCACCCGGGCGACGAACGTACCGTGCGTGAGCTGTGCGCGCACCTGGCGGGCGAGGTCGAGACGCTGCCGACCGGCGAGCGCCTGAGCCCCGCGCGTGCGCGCATGATCGGCATGATGCTGGGCGGGCAGGCGAACACGGACCAGCTGCACTACCTGTTGGAGGGACCGTGGACTCATGTCGGCGGACAGCGCCGCCTGTCCTCGCAGTTCCTTCAGGCTATCGGCGCACAGGTGGGTGTCGCACCGATTTACGGGGTGTTCCAGGAATACATCTACGCGTGTTCCACGCCCGACCTGGAGGGGACGGCCACAATCTGGGCGGCGGATCGCCTGGCGGAGGAGGTGCCCGGATTCGCCAAGGACGCGGACCCACTGGACACCTCGGAGCCGTACTATCTGACGGGCGAACACTTCATGCGCCGCGTCTTTGAGGAGGACCCGGGCCTGGCTCCCCTCAAGGGCGCCGCCGACATTCTGGCCTCCACCACCCAGGCCTCCCCCGTGTACCTGCCGGACGTCCTGGCCACCAACACGGTGCCCGTGGCGGCCGCCGTCTACTACGACGACATGTTCGTGCCCCGCGAGCTCTCCCTGGACACGGGCGAGTTGATGGGCGCACGCTGCTACATCACGAACGAATACCAGCACGACGGTTCCGCCTATTCCGGCGGCGCGGTCGTGTCTCATCTGCTCGACCTGATCGCCAACTGAGGTCGAACATTCACCCAATCGAAAGGACCGGCCATGGCATCGTCATCTTCATCCACCTGCCCCATCGCCGCTAACGCGACCCGGATCGCCGGGTTCGCGGCCGGCGTCGGAGCCACTTTTGCGTGGTATGCGCTGCCCGATTACGTGCGCTCGCGCCCGCTGCGCGGGGTGGTAAAGACGGGATTGCTGGGGGTGATCGGATGGTCACTGGTGGCGATGATGCCAGGGGATCCGGAGCTGGCCCCCTACGACGACGAGGAAGCGGACTGCTCGGAGGGGACGCCCACCGCCGGCGAGGATCCTTTGGAGGGTGTGACCGAGGCGCAGCCCGCCGAGCTGGCGGTGCTTGGGGGCGCGGTGGTGGGCTCCGCGGTCCTCACGGTCGCCGTTGAACGCTGGTTGTTCCGTCGCGGGGAGCGGCGCCGCGCCCGCGGGGCCCGTTTCGCCCACACCAGGCAGGGGCTCCTTCTCGGGGGACTCGCGGCTGCGCTGGACGCGCTGGCGCTCACCGACTCCGCGTGCGTCACGTGCAGGCGGACTCAGGACTGAGGCGCAGCCTGGCGCGCGCACCCGCCTCGTCGCCTCCGCTCGCGACCGCGACGCGCCTGGGCTGGACCTTGTTTTGGCGCCTCCTTAGCGTCCCAGCTTTGTCACGGTGAACCAGGCGACGATGGCGCCGAACCACCCGCAGAAGATGATGAGGATGGGCACGCCCACCGCCGTCCACCAGGAGGAGGCCGGAGCGAGGAGCCCCCAGGCGCCCCACGCTGCGGGCGTGACGTTGATCGATACGAGCGAGAGCGCGGCGATGGAGATTCCGACGGGACGCCTCCTGAACGCCGACGCGACCACCTCGCGGGGGGAGGTCTCCGTGCCGTCGGCGATCTTGGCAGCGTCTTTCCTGCATTGCAGGAGTATCACGCGCGTCCCTAGCAGCGACCACAGCATCCCGCACACGAGGGCCGCCGTTCGATGGCCGAACGTATAAAAAACTGTCGCGGCCAGCCAAGCGGCCGCGTATACGATCTGCAAGCCGATGGATAGCGTGAACAGATTGCCGAATAGTGTCCAGTGCAGCTGGCTCTCGTAGTGGCTGCGCTCGGGATTCGTCTCCAAAAGCCCGCGGTACAGGCGGCTGCTCTCGTCGGCGTCATCGACCCTCTTCAGCTTGGCGATAGCCTCTCGGGCGCCTGTGTCCCCGGGGTCGATCTCAAGGATGCGGCCGTATGCCTCCAACGCCTCGTCCGGATGGGAGCTACGCAGCACAAAACCGCAGGTGTTGAGCACGAAAACGTCCTCGGGGGCGAGGCGCACGGCCTCGCGCGCCTCGCGTTCCGCCTCCTCCGACCGCCCGTTCCCCCTGAGCACGCGGGCGTGGAGGGCGCGGTAGGGTCCCCACTGCGGGGCGCGTTCGACCAACCTGGACGCGTGCTCCAGCGCCAGCGCGGCGTCGGACTCTGTGCCGGCCAACCAGTACAGCGCCTCATTGCTGTCGGGCGCGGCTTGGACAGCGCGTTTCGCGCTGGCATGGGCCTCGGCGCCCTGGTTCAGCCTCAGGTGAGCGAAGGCGAGGGTGCAGTTCACGTCGACGACCAGTTCCGGATCGGTCTGGGGGATGGTTGCGAGCAGTTCGATGGCCTGCTCCTCCCGTCCGAGGTTAATCAGCGCCTCGGCGCGTTCGATCTGAGCGCGAGCGACGTCATCGGCTGGCATCGGTCCTCCTCGGGGTGGTTGGGCGGCGTTGGTCAGCGGGGGCCGAACGGGCGCGCGGCATACCCGCGCACCGTGCTCACAGCAGCTTGTTGGCTTTCATGTAGGCGGCGAGTTCGTCGTACTGCCCGTCGCGATTTCCGTAGGCGACGATGTTGCGGGCGGTGGCAAACCAGGGGCCGCCGCTGGGCCGCACCTGCTTCAGGGCCTTCTTGAAGTCCTGCATGGTGACCATGCGGACGTTGCCGGTCTTCAGGGAGTCCATCATCGCGTACTCGACGGCGCTGTCTGCCAGGTGCGCCAGGTCCGCGCCCGTGAAACCGGCGGTCTGGCGCGCCAGCTGTGCCAAGTCGATCCCCTCCACGGGACGTGACCGCAGGTGGTGATGGAGGATCGCGTGCCGGGCGGGTTCATCCGGGGGCAGCACCGCAACGGACCGATCGAAGCGACCGGGCCTGCGCAACGCCGGATCCACGTCCCAGGGGACATTCGTGGCGGCCAGGATAAAGACCCCCTCGTTCGTGCCGTCGATGCCGTCCATCTCGGTGAGCAGCTGGTTGGTGACGCCCCGCCATCCGGAGCTGGTCGACTGGCTGCGCTTCTGTCCGATCGCATCAATCTCGTCGAGGAAGAGAACCACGGGTGCGTGGGCGCGGGCGGTCTCGAAGAGGGAGTGGAGATTCGCCTCCGAGTTGCCAATGTACTGGTCGAGGATGTCGGTGAGGGTGATGTTCATGAAGGAAGCCCCCATCTCGCCGGCGAGGGCTCGCGCAATGTACGTCTTGCCGCATCCCGGGGGTCCGTAGAGCATGAGGCCGCCCTTGAGGCTCTTGCCGTAGAGACGACGCATCTCCGGATTGCGCAGGGGCGCCAGGAACGCCATTGCGAGGCGGTCCTTGACGGCCTGCATCCCGCCCACGTCGGCGAGGGTGACGGTGGATGCCTCGACCTCCCACACGCCGTCTTTGCCCCCATCCGTCCCGTCGTTCAGCTCGGGCTCGCTTCCTTGGAGGAACGCCGGTGCGGGTCCCCCGACCTGCTGCTCGGCGCTGTCCCAGTCGAAGTCTTCTGAGTCCTGGGCCGTGGCCTCCTCGACGGTGTTGTCGGCCGGTCGCCTCTCGTCCGCCGCCTCCCGGTTCTGCGTCTCCGGCGCGTCGAACGGGGCGCCGCTCTCAGGGGAGTTCCCTGGGCCCGTCTCTGGGGCGTCGGCGGCCTCTTCTCCGCTGGTGCTTAGGGGCATATGGGGAGCACCGATGGCTTGCCTCATGAGGGCGACGGCGCGCTCGTTGCTCGGCTGTGAGGCCAGGACAACGCCCAGGTGGGGGACTGCTTCCGCGCCCCGCCCATCCGCGATGAGCAGCTCGGCCAGGTGCTCGCGCAGCGGCAGGTCCTGCGGTCGCTCCGCGACGATGGTTGTGAGGGAGTCAATCAATGGGTTCGTCATACATTCAGCCTACCGCGCAGTGTGGTCGGGACAATTTGGGCCCCTCCGGTGGGCGCATGCCCGCCGGGGATGAGTGTCCTCGGCCCCCGCCCCGAGGGGCTCCCGGTCGGCGGCGCGCCGAGGCGTGGGCGGGGCCGGGGTGCGTGTGCTGACACACCGTTTTACAGCGTGCGGGCGACGATGCGGCGTTGCGCCTGCCAAGAGCGCCACGCGTTGATCAGCCCCATGGCCAGGGGCAGGGAAACCAGGGCTGCCAGCATGGATGATTCGGCGGCGATGGCGACACCCGCGACGGCCAGGAATCCGACGAACCAGGCCAGCTGCATGCGCGCGCAGGCGGTCATGATGGAGCCGTCGGCGCGGGCGGCGCGCAGCGCGACGTGGGAGTCGGAAAAGATGACCAGATCTTCGTTCCCGGACCATTCGCGGCGCCATTGCCGGTCTGTCACCATGAGGGCAGCCAGGAGCGCCAGGAGAACCAGGCCTCCCCCGGTGATGAGGATGATGACTGCGAGGGCGAACTTTTGGGTGCTCGGCTCTGGCATGGCGGCCATTTCGACGACGGCGATGATGGAGCTGACAGAGACGATGAGGAGGACGGTGACGACGACGATGGCGAGATTGATGCGTCCCGCGATCGTTTGTCCGGCCCGCACGCGGTTGTAGCGACGCAACCTGTCGTTACCCAAGCGGTAGGGCCTGGGCGTCGCATCGAATTCTGCGGATTTGTATCTCACCCTCACACCATATCGTTGATTGTTGATATTTCGCGCCTTTCCCGAAAATTGTCAAGTGTCAAATCCGTAACATTTTTAACGGTCAGCATACGGGCAAAATGCGACGCGAACCCGCCACCGACCACCCGTTGACGATCCCGTGTCGGCGACCGTGTTGCGGACGGCACCCGATCCGGCGACAACGACCGCCCGCGCGAATGCCACGGCCGAGGCGCCCAGGGGTGAGGATTTTCGCGGCATCGCGGGAGGATGGGCGCGCCCCACACCCGGGCTGAGCAGGCGTATTATGCTCGGGCGATGCTGCTGATCCGCACGCCGAGGGGCGGCTCCCGGGTGGCCTCATAAGCTCTCGGGTGCAGGAGAACACCGCGGCCAGCGCACCCCGGGCCAGCCTGTGACACCCGATCGGTCGTGTCCAATGTTTGACACCGCGTTGCACACAGGGGATCGGTCGGAGTAGGCTGCCCGGCAAGCAACGCGTCACCGGCGAGTGTTGCAGCACCGTATCGTTGGAGTGAATCGATGAGCACCCCCAAGTGTTTCGGCGGTGGATTCATCAGCACCCGGCTCAAGGACATCCCCATCCCGCCCGCCCCTTCCACCGGCAGCGCCCACAACGTGCTCCTGACCAGCCACCTGGCCGCACTGAACAACACCATCAGCCAGGTCGCCTGGATCGCAAACGGAATCAGCCTGGGCCTGTCGGCCGCCACACACGATTTCCAGTGCACGGACGACGCGGCCGCCGACGCGCTCCACGAAATCCAGCGATACAACGACCTGTATAACAACCGCTACCCTGTGCGGCCCTCCATGTAAAGATGAGGCCCCCGACCGCGGCGCGTCCCGCGTCCGACCCCGGAGCGGTAAAACGCGCGAGACGCCACAGCCACGCCATGCCCCACGGGCGCTACCCTGGACCCTATACGCACGCGGGGCCGCAAGCCTCGTCTTTTGATCCACGCGAAGCAGGAGGAGCCCATGGCGCACGAGCCCGTGTTCGAGGCCATCAACTGGAACAAGATCCAAGACGAGAAGGACCTCGAGGTCTGGGACCGTTTGACGGGTAACTTCTGGCTGCCCGAAAAGGTGCCGCTGAGCAACGACCTGCCCTCTTGGCAGACCCTGACCAAGGACGAGCAACTCATGACGAACCGCGTGTTCACGGGGCTGACGCTGCTGGACACCCTGCAGGGCACGGTCGGCGCCGTGTCGCTGATCCCGGACGCGCGCACCCCCCACGAGGAGGCCGTCTACACCAACATCGCGTTCATGGAATCGGTGCACGCGAAGTCGTACTCGTCGATCTTCTCGACGCTGTTGTCCACGGAGGAGATCAACGAATCCTTCCGCTGGTCGAACGAAAACGCGGCGCTGCAAAAAAAGGCCGAGATCGTCAAGTCCTATTACGACGGGAATGACCCCGAAAAACGCAAGGTCGCCTCGACCATGCTGGAATCCTTCCTGTTCTACTCGGGCTTCTACGCGCCCATGTACTGGAGCGCTCACGCGAAGCTGACGAACACGGCTGATCTCATCCGCCTCATCATCCGTGACGAGGCCGTCCACGGATACTACATCGGCTACAAGTATCAGCTCGCCGTGAACGAATCCAGCCAGGAGCGCCAGGACAACCTGCGCGACTACACGTACGCGCTGCTGTACGAGCTGTACGAGAACGAGGAACAGTACACGGAAGACCTGTACGACCCGCTGGGCCTGACAGAGGACGTGAAGAAGTTCCTGCGTTACAACGCGAACAAGGCGCTCATGAACCTGGGGTACGAGGCCCTGTTCCCACGTGATGCGACGGACGTGAACCCGGCGATCCTGGCCGCCCTGAGCCCGAACGCGGACGAAAACCACGACTTCTTCTCCGGTTCCGGCTCGTCCTATGTGATGGGCGAGGTCGTGGACACCGAGGACGAGGACTGGAACTTCTGAGCCCCGCCCGGCCCGCTGTGAACTGATCGCGGGCATCGGCGCATCCGCCGATGCGGGTATGTCCGCCTCTGCGGGCGCGCCCGCGTCCGCCTGCCCAACACGAGAGGCCCGACGCCTGGACGGGACTCACCCGGGCCGACGAGGACGCCCGATCGGAGCCAGACTTTGTTTGCTCCCGCACACTTACAATCACATATGCAACAATTACACCAGAAGTCACAGGCGCATCGTTATGAGGTATTCCCCGCCATGACGCGCCTCGCACGCGGGCGCACAAACCTCATCTCGACGCAAACATCCCAGTAGATAGAGCCACGGCACTTGCCACGGCGGCTAGACTGTGACTGGGAGCGGCCTCGCTTCCACCCAAATCGTACGTCGCGCACACCGCGCGGGGGAATGAGGAGAGCACGACTATGAGCATCTTCGACCGCTTCGAGAGCGCCGTCGAGAGAGGCGTCAACGGCGCCTTCTCGCGCGTGTTTCGGTCGGGGATCAAGCCCGTGGACATCACCACGGCGATCCGCCGCGCCATGGACGAATCCGTCCAGGAAGTCTCCGCCACGCGCATCATCGCCGCGAACCACTTCACGGTCTACTCCTCGCGCGCCGACCTGTCCTCCCTCGAAGCCTCACTGGACGTCCTCGCCGACGAATTCGCCCAGCAGGCAACCGAGCACGCCTCGGCGAACAGCTACTCGCTCCTGGGACCCGTCACGATCGAATTCGTCGCAGACGCCACGGAACCCAGCGGCACCCTGAAGGTTGACGCAGAAAACCGCAGGGGACCCGCCGCGCCCGCCACGGCCTCGTCCGCATCCCCCGAACACCCCATCATCGACATCGACGGCGACAAGTGGCTGCTGACCGAACCCGTCACCGTCATCGGGCGCGGCTCTGAGGCGGACATCGTTGTCAACGACTCGGGCGTCTCGCGTCGCCACCTCGAACTGCGCATCACCCCCTCCGGCGTGATCGCCACGGACCTCGGCTCCACCAACGGATCCTTCGTCGAAGGCCACCGGATCGACGCCGCAACCCTGCTCGACGGCAACCAGATCGTCATCGGACGCACCAAGATCCTCTTCTGGACCCATCCAGACCAGAGCGGAGTTTAATGAAGTGACCACAGACCTCGCATTCACTGTCTTCCGCATCGGTTTCCTGGTGCTGCTCTGGCTCCTCGTGCTCGCCGCCGTCAACACGCTGCGACGCGACATCTTCGGCACCGTCGTCACCCCGCGCGGCAAGGGACGAGACAAGGCTGCTTCACGCCGAAAAGCCTCACGCGACAAACGCAAAGAAAAAAAGGCCACCCCCGCGAACCCGCTGGCCCCCAAAGACCTCCTGGTCACCGGCGGGCCGCTGGTCGGCACCATGCTGCCCCTGGGCGAGGCCCCCATCGTCATCGGCCGCTCGCCCGCGTGCACCCTGGTGCTCGAAGACGAATACGCATCCAGCCGCCACGCGGCGCTCACCCCCCAGTCCGACGGCTGGTGGATCGAAGACCTCTCCAGCCGAAACGGCACCTTCATCGACGACGAACGGCTGACCACCCCGCGCCAGCTCAAGATCGGCGACGTTATCCGCATCGGCCAAACCACTTTGGAATTGGTGGGTTGACATGTCAGGAAACGCCGTTCAATTCCACTACGCTGCCCGCTCGGACGTGGGCCTGGTGCGCTCGAACAACCAGGACTCCGGTTACTCCGGAGCCAACCTGCTGGTCCTCGCCGACGGCATGGGCGGACCCGCCGGAGGCGACATCGCTTCCTCCGTTGCCCTGGCGCACCTGGTCCCCCTCGACACGGACTCACACCCGGCGGACTCGATGCTGCCCCTCCTGCGCGAAGCCCTCCTGGACGCGCACGAGGAACTCACCGACCGCTCCAGCCGCGACCGCGACCTTGAGGGGCTGGGGACTACCTGCATCGCGCTCATGCGCAGCGGTAACCGCCTGGCGATGGTCCACATCGGCGACTCGCGCGCCTACGTGCTGCGCGGCGACACCCTCACGCAGGTCACGACCGACCACTCCTTCGTCCAATACCTGGTCGATACCGGCCAGATCACGCCGGAGGAAGCGGAACACCACCCCAACCGCAACGTCGTGCTAAAGATCCTCGGTGACGCCCAGGCCGACGTGGCCCCCGACGAAACGATCCGCGAGGCCGTCGTCGGCGACCGCTGGATGCTGTGCTCCGACGGCCTCTCCGGCCTGGTGTCCCCCGAAACCATCGGCCAGGTCATGGCCGACTTCAAGGACCCCGGCGAATGCGCGGACGAACTGGTCCGCCTGGCGCTGCTGGGGGGCGGACCCGACAACATCACGTGCGTCATCGCCGACATCGTTCCCGCCGGCGCCTTCCCCCCCGCTCCCCCGCAGATCGTCGGCGCCGCAGCCCTCGACCGCAACGCCAGGTCGCGCGGCGGCGACGGGGCGGCGGCGCGCGCCGCCGCCCTGGGGTCCTCGTCCTCGGAAAACGGCGGGGACGACGACGAGGCGTCCGACGACCTCAAGCCCCCCACCTCCTGGTGGACGCCCGTGTTCATCTCGCTCGTGACGGTCCTCGTGGTGGCCGCCTCGTGGATGTCCTGGATGTGGACGCAAACCCAGTACTACGCGATCGGCCAAGACGGGTACGTCGTCATCTACCAGGGCATCCCCCAGTCGATTGGCCCATGGCAGCTCTCTCACGCCGTCGAAGTATCCAACGTGGCCCTGGCCGACCTGGCACCCGTGGACCGACAGCGCCTGGACACCCCGGTCCTGCGCTCCTCGCGCGCCGACATCGACGCCTATATTGAGGGACTCAGGCGCTCCATTGCCGACGCCTCGTCCTCGAACCCCCAGTCCGGCGCGAAACAGTCGGGAGCGCAGAGCGGAGGCGCCTCGTAATGGCCACCGTATCGATCGCGCCGGCCAGGCCGCGCCGCTTCCTGGAGCTGACCCTCATGGGGCTGGCCCTGTTCGTGGGCATCGCTGGCTACGTGCTGACCTCGCTGAACTACACGGGGGAGATCCCCGCGGACCTGCTGACCCAGGTGGGCGTGCTCGTCGTGCTGGCCGTCATCGCCGAGGTCGGGGTGCATTTCCTGGCCCCCTACGCGGACCCGGTGATCCTGCCGATCGCCGTTGCACTGACCGGCCTGGGGCTGGCAATGATCTACCGCCTGGACCTGTCCTACGCCCGCAGGGGAGAGCCCGTGGTCGGCTTCCGGCAGGCCCTGTTCGTGGGCATCGCGATCGTCATCGCCGCCATCATCCTGATCACGCTGCGCGACCACCGGATGCTGCGCCGCTACACATACACCTTCGGCGCGCTCTCCCTGTTTCTGCTGCTGCTGCCGATGATCCCGGGGCTGGGCCAGGAAACCTTCGGCGCGCGCGTGTGGATCCACCTGGGGCCCATTTCGGTACAGCCGGGCGAACTGGTAAAGATCACGCTGGCGGTCTTCTTCGCCGGCTACCTGGTGACGAACCGCGACAACCTGGCGATCGGCGGCCGCAAATTCCTAGGAATGCGGCTGCCCCGCGCACGCGACCTGGGACCCATCATGGTGGTGTGGCTGATCGGCATCGCGATCCTGGTCCTCCAGCGCGACCTGGGGACCTCGCTGCTGTTCTTCGGATTGTTCGTAGCGATGCTGTACGTGGCCACGAACCGCGTCTCATGGCTGGTCATCGGCTTCACGCTGTTCATTCCGGCAGTCTTCATTGCCGTCCAGTCCTTCAGCCACGTCCGCACGCGCTTCAACGTGTGGATGAACGCCCTGGATTCCGACGTTTACAACAACGGCTCGTATCAGCTGGTGCAGGGTCTCTTCGGCCAGGCCTCCGGCGGATTGATGGGCACGGGCTGGGGGCGCGGCTACCCGCAGCTGGTACCCCTGGCAAACTCGGACTTTATCCTGTCCTCCTTCGCCGAGGAGCTGGGACTGATGGGCCTGGCGGCGATCCTCGTCCTGTACCTGATCCTCATCCAGCGCGGCCTGCGCGCCGCGCTGGCGGTGCGCGACGGCTTCGGCAAACTCCTGGCGACAGGCCTGAGCTTCTCGCTGGCGATTCAGCTGTTCGTCGTGCTCGGCGGCATCACCAGGATCATTCCGCTGACCGGCCTGACCGCCCCCTTCCTGGCGGCCGGCGGATCCTCGATGGTGTCCTCGTGGATCACGGTCGCGCTGCTGATCCGCGTGTCGGACGCGGCCAGGCGCCCGGCGTCAACACCGGCGCCGTGGAACTCAGGTATCCAACCGGCCGTGGGAGCGGGTGAAGCCTCGTGAACGCTCAGATTCGCAAGATTTTCGTCATCGTACTGCTCATGTTCTCCCTGCTGGGCATGGGAATCACGAACACGCAGTTTATTTCCGCGTCCGCACTGAACGGCGACCCACGAAACCAGCGCGCGATCCTGCACGCGGCCGAAACAGACCGCGGGCCCATCATCGTTGACAAGACGGCGATTGCGGTCTCCGAGCGCGACGGCGACTCGAAACGCTACGTGCGCTCCTACACCAATGGGCCCCTGTACGCACCGGTCACGGGGTACTTCTCGTCGGTCGGAAACGCATCGACGGGCCTGGAGGCCGCCGAAGAGGACGTCTTGGACGGCCAGTCGCAGACCCTGCTGGGCCAGCGGGTCCGCAACCTCCTGACGGGCCAGAACCGGCAGGGCGGCGGCGTGGAGCTGACGCTGAACGCCGCCATGCAAAAGGCAGCGGCCGATGCGCTCGGCGACCGCAAGGGCGCCGTCGTCGCGCTGGACGCGACAACGGGAGCGATCCTGGCCATGTATTCGTCGCCCACGTACGACCCGAATCAGCTGGCCTCCTCCGACGCGACCTCGGTCACGGACGCGTTCTCTGCCCTGTCCTCCGACCCGGACAACCCCCTGCTGAACCGCGCGACCTCCGAGCGCTACGCGCCGGGTTCGACGTTCAAGATCCTCACCACAATCGCCATGATCGAAAACGGCGTCGCGTCCCCAGAAACGCGCCTGGCCTCGCCCGTATCAACGACCCTGCCGGGCACGAACACCGAGGTTTCCAACATCGAATCCTCGAGGTGCGGCGACGGTAACCCGACCCTGGCCGAGGCCTTTGCGCGTTCGTGTAACACGACGTTCGTCCTGGCCTCCCAGCAGCTGACGAACCAGCAGCTCACGGACGTGACGAACCGCTTTGGTTTCGGCCGCGAAACGCAGGTCCCGCTGCCGGTGACGCCCTCCGTGTTCCCCACGGGCACGGACCCCGCGCAGCTGGCGATGAGCTCGATCGGCCAATACACGGTCCAGACGACGCCCCTGCAGATGGCGCAGGTCGCTCAGACCATCGCGAACGGCGGCCATATGATGAGCCCGCACCTCATCGCTTCGATCGTGGACGCGGACAACCAGGTGGTGCGCACGACCAGCCCGACGGACGCGGGACGCCCGATTTCGGCGGAGACGGCCTCGAAACTGACATCCATGATGGAAGGCGTCGTCTCCCAGCCCTACGGCACCGGCACGACGATGGCCCTGCCGAACGTGCCGGTCGCCGCAAAGACCGGCACTGCAGAGACCGGCAACGGCAACCGCGCGAACGCGTGGGCCGTCGGCTTCGCCCCGGCCAATAAGCCGCAGATCGCCTTCGCCGTCCTGGTCGAGGGCGACGACAACACCCCCACCCCGCACGGCGGAAAAGTGGCCGGACCGATTGCTCGGGCCGTCCTGGAAGCGGGGCTAAAGTGAGCTCACCACGCATGACTTCCGGCGCCGGGCGGGTACTCGGTGGGCGCTACACGCTGCTCACCCCGATCGCCCAGGGCGGCATGGGCGAGGTGTGGAAAGCCCGTGATCGGGTCAGCGGGCACATCGTCGCGGCGAAGGTCTTGCGTCCCGAACTGACGGGCGAAGAGCTGTCGCTGTCGCGTCTGCGCCTCGAAGCCCGCAATTCGATGGCTATTTCGCACCCGAACATCGCCAACACGCAGGATTCCGGTCAAGAAGAGGGCATCGGCTGGATCATCATGGAGCTGGTCGACGGCTATCCGCTGACGGATTACCTGCGCGGCGGATCCCGCATCGAACCGGAATACCTGATGCCGATCCTCGTGCAGGTCGCGATGGCACTGGGGGCCGCGGCCCGCGCGGGCGTCGTCCACCGCGACATCAAGCCCGCGAACATTCTGGTCCGCCCCGACGGCATGGTCAAGCTCACGGATTTTGGCATCTCGCGCGCGAAGGGTCAGGTCAACTTGACGGCCGCGGGCATGGTCATGGGCACCGCCCAGTACCTGCCGCCCGAGCAGGCCATGGGTGAAATCGCCACGCCCATCGGTGACCTGTACGCCCTGGGCGTCATCGCCTACGAGGCCGCAGCCGGGCGCCGCCCCTTCACCGGCGAGACTCAGGTGGATATCGCTTTCTCACACGTCAACGACCCTGTGCCGTCCCTGCCGGATTTCGTGCCCGCGCCGCTGGCCGACGTGATCCTGCACCTGCTGGAAAAGGACCCCGCGAAGCGGCCCGAGTCCGGTTCAGCCGCCGTCCGCGAGATCGCCAGCGCCGCCAAGGCCATGGGCATTTCCGTCACCCCACGCCCCCTGCCCCTCCCAAAGTCCGCACAGCACCCCACCGAAATACGCACGCCCGTGCAACCCTCCGTGCCGATCGTCGCTCCCGTTCGTCACCTGACGCGCCGCACACTGCCCGACGAAATGCTGCAACCCCCGTCCGGCCTGACCCCCAAGGTGCGCTCGGTCTCGGGCCGCCACGCGATGCCCGTCCTGGACGAGGCGACGACGATCGCCCCCTCCTCCGCGCCAATCCCAACCACGGGCCGTCACGCCTCAGCTCCGCGCGTCCTTGACGAGGCCGAGGTTTCCCCTGCCCCACGCCCGGCACCCGCGCCCGCGCCTGCGCGAGTTCGCCGTCTCCACCCCGAGACGGGCGAGCACGCGGCACCCGTTTCGGGCACGGTCCGCTCCCTCACCTCGACCGGCCGCCACGCGGCCGCTGCACCGGCGGCTTCGGCAGCCGCGTCGGCGTCCCTCACGGGGGCCCCGGTCCCGGTGCGCTCCGCCGCCTCCGCGGGGGCGGCGATGATCGCGGGGGCAGCGGCTTCTCCCAAATCAGCCGACCGCCCGCAGGGGCCGGCCTCTCCCGCACGGGCAACGACCACCCCCGCGGGGGAGCCCACGGCCGACCGCCCGCAGGGGCCGACGCCTCGAAGCAACGCACGGGCCTCGCACCCCGCTCCCAGTCCAACGCCTCCGACAAAGCACGCCCCCTCCCAGTCGTCCGCTGGCCCCTCCCGTTCCGCCGCCGACCCCTCCAGCTCTGCTGCCGCGCCGGAGGACCGACGGGCCGCCCTGGCCGAGCGCCTGCGCCAGCGCGCCGAACACCGCCAGGCCGAGGACGTCGCCGAGGAGCAACGCCGCGCACGGGTCGCCCGCGAGGAGGAACAGCGCAAACGCGAGCTGCGCGAGACCCGCAAGCGCCGCGAAGCCGAACAGGCCCAGCGTCAGCACGCCCAATCAGGTCCCCAGCGCTTCCCCCATCCCGCCCCCGGCCAGGACGGCCGTCGCAAAAAGGAGTCCACGGCCTCGTCTACGCCGCGCTCACCCTCACCCGCGCCGCGGTCAGCCTCGTCATCGTCACGCTCAGCATCGAGTTCAACGCACCGGGTGTACGGCACCGTGCCCCAGCCTCGTACAAAGAAACCCTCCACGCGGCCGCGCCGCTCCGTCTACGAGCCGCAACCGGAAAAGACGTCGCGGGGGCCGCGCTGGCACGAGCTTGACGCCCGAACGGCACAGCACACGCGCCCGCCGACGAAAACAGCGTACTCACGCAGCGCCGTCGCCCCACCCGTCCCAGTATCCAGGCATATTATCCGCGCGGTTGTCGCCGCAATCATCGTGATTGCGCTGATTGCGCTCTTAGCTATTACGATCAGACACATGCTTGGCTCCCTGATACATCCAAGTGCGGGGGCACACATTATCGAGGAGGTTAGGACATGGCAGAGCCCATGGCCCACCGTCTAGCTGGCCGATACGAGGTCCGTTCGCTCATCGGGCGCGGCGGAATGGCCGAGGTCCACCTGGGCTTCGACACTCGCCTGTCGCGCGTCGTCGCAATCAAGATGCTGCGGCGTGACCTGGCGCAGGACTCGATTTTCCAGGCGCGCTTCCGCCGCGAGGCGCAGTCAGCGGCGTCGTTGAATCACCCGAACATCGTCGCCGTCTACGACACGGGCGAAGAGATCGTCGAAGACGCGGTCCGTCGCTCAGTCGCCGTGCCCTACATCGTCATGGAGTATGTCGAGGGGCACACGGTTAAGGAACTCATCTCCGATGGCACGGCCGTTCCGATCAACGAGGCCGTCGAGATCGTGTCGGGCGTCCTGTCCGCCCTGGAGTATTCGCACGCGAACCATCTGGTGCACCGGGACATCAAGCCGGGCAATATCATGCTGACCTCGGACGGCAAGATCAAGGTCATGGACTTTGGCATCGCCCGGGCCCTGACGGACTCGCAGGCCACGATGACGCAGACGAACGCCGTCGTGGGCACCGCACAGTACCTGTCCCCCGAGCAGGCGCGCGGCGAGACCGTGGACGCCCGCTCGGACCTGTATTCGACGGGTGTCGTCCTCTTTGAACTGCTGACGGGGCGCCCGCCCTTCAAGGGCGATTCCGCGGTCGCCGTCGCGTATCAGCACGTTGAGCAGATCCCGCCCACCCCCTCGTCAATCCTGTCCGATATCCCCGACCCCCTGGATCGCGTGGTGCTCAAGGCCCTGGCGAAAAACCGCGAGGATCGCTATCTCAGCGCCGCGGCGATGCTCTCGGACCTGCAGTGCGTGGCCCACGGACTGGACGTGGGTGCCCCGTCCGCCGACTCGTGGGCGACCCAGGTACTGCCCGCTCCGGGATTGGCGGGCGCGCAGACGGCTGCGACCACACCCCTGTCAGCGATTGGCGCGCATGAGGGCGCCCCAGCGATGGCCGCGACCTCCACGTCGCTTCCCCCCGTCGATCCCCAACAGGACGCGGCCAAGGAGGCCAGCAAGGCCCGTAAACGCCGCACCGCGATCATTGTGTCCCTCGTCGTGATCGCCCTGCTCCTGATCGGCGGGTCCGTGTGGGCGCTGACGCGCCGCGCCGCGACCCCTGAAACCCTCGCGGTTCCCAACGTCGTGGGCCTCAGCCAGGCGAACGCGAAGGAACAGATCGAGGCAGCCGGATTCACGTGGGAGCTCAACCCCGACAAGATCGCCTCCGACACGGTCGAGGAGGGTTCCGTTGCTTCGACAGACCCCGCCGCGGGCACGCAGGCCGAAAAGGGCGCAACCGTGCGCGTCACGATCTCTTCCGGACCCGACTCAGTGACTCTGCCGTCGAACCTGGTGGGCATGAGCCCCGACGACGCCCGCAAGGCCGTCGAGGCCCTGGGCCTGAAGTGGGAGCTTGACGCCAACAGGATTGCATCCAACAGCGTCCCAGAGGGCAAGGTCGCGCAAACCAACCCCTCCCCCGGCTCCAAAGTCAAGGCCGGTCAGACCATCCGCGCCAACCTGTCCTCCGGCTCCGATCAGGTTGAGGTCCCCGACCTTGAGGGTATGAGCCAGGACCAGGCCAGGAGCGCGCTGAAGGCCGTCGGCCTGGAGCTGGGCAACGTGACGAGCGTCGATTCGGACAAGGAAAAGGATCGGATCGTTTCCCAGGATCCTTCCACCGGCACGAAGGTCAAGAAGGGCACCCGGGTTGGTGTGTCTGTCTCGAACGGCAAGAGCGCCCAGGTTGAGATCCCGACTGTTGTCGGAATCGGCAGCGAGGATGCTCAAGCGAAGCTGAAGGCCCTGGGCCTGAAGGTGACCGTCGAGGAAGTCGCCGACAATCAGCCGGCCGGACAGGTCCTGTCCGTCGAACCCGGCGAAGGCTCGAAGGTTGAGAAGAACTCGACCGTGAAGCTGAAGGTCTCCAAGGGGCCTCAGGGCGGCAACAACAACGGGAACAAAAAGAAGTGACGCCCCGCAGGATAAGCCCCGCGCAGGGTAAGTGAGGCCGCGTACCTGGATAGGAAATTGCTTCGTGGATAGGAAACAATCATCTGGATAGGTTATGAGCTTCTGGATAGGTTAATAAGCTATCCACGAGCGCATAACCTATCCAGAAACGCACTTCCTATCCAGCAGCGCGTTTCCTATCCACGAACCAGCGTAGGAGGCCCGCCCGCATCGTTCCTTTATTAACGAGGCCAGGTTCTCTTTCGCGGCCCGTTTCCCGCGCGGGCAGGTCAGGCACCGCCCACGGAGTCTCCGAGCTCCAGGTATGACTGGACCCAGGGGTAGACCCAGGTGAAGAGCGCGGCGACGGCCGCGCCGATAAGGATCAGGAATTCGATGGCTTTCAGCCAGGTGGGCCCGGGGAGGTGGCGGAAGATCCATGCGTACATGAGGGGCCTTTCAGTTCGTAGGTTCGTCAACGAGCTCGGCGGGGACGCCCGTGTCCTTCGGGGTCCATGATTCGAACTTGAGGTGGACGATGAACCGCTGCCAGTTGCCGTATTCGGGGTGGCAGGTGGTCATGGTCATCCAGCGTTCGGTGGGGGTTTCGGACCACGAAACGTCGTCGATGACGGGGGCGACGACGCGCATCTGCGTGGGGTCGGTGGCGTCGATGATCTCGGAGGAAACCATGGAGTACACCAGGTAGTGGTCGTCAACCTCCACGACGACCTTGTCGCCCTGGGTGAGTCGATCGATCCAGCGGAAGTTGTTGCCGTAGGTGCGGCGGTGTCCGGCAACGGAGAAGTTGCCGACGCCGCCGGGTTGGGCGGTCATGTCGTAGTGTCCGGCCCAGCCTTGGTCCAGCACGTCTTTGGTGGTGCCCTCGGCGAGAGGGATTTTCATCCAGTCCCACGTGGGCACGTGGACCAGTCCGTAGACCTCTCCGGCGCCGACTTCGCGGCCAAACTCGGGCGGGTCGTCGGTGCGGATTTCGCCCTGGGTGCGTTTGGTGGGCTGGTGGTCGTCCTCGTACGAGGCGATGGTTTTCTCGACCTGTCCCGAGACCTCGTAGGTGGTCCAATAGAGCTGCCAGACGGAGAATAGGCCGATGACGAAAGCGAAGGTGATGAGCAGTTCTCCGACGACTCCGACGATGTTCCAAAAGATGCTGGAGCGTTTTCTTTTCATCGGCGAGGCGGGGGCGACGTGTTCACCCATTCGTTTCCTCCACGGTTGCATAGTTGACGGTCAGAGAGGTTGTGGCGGGCGCAAAGTTGAGCGCGTCCTTTGTTTGCATGTCCCACCCCAGGCCGTACTTGGTGACGTAGGTCTGGTAATTTACCATACGTGGGTTTGAGTTAACCGCCGCTTGCAGGGCGGCGGGATCCCCGATTGCCTGGATCACATAGGGCGGGGAGAAGCTGGTTCCGTCGACGAGGATCACGTTGCCGATGCAGCGGATGACAGTGCGGCTGGTGATGCGTACCCCCTGGACGGTCATGGCCTCGGCGCCGCCGCTCCACAGGGCGTTCATGGTGTCCTCGAGATCCTGCTGGTGGATGACCAGGTCGTCGGGGGTGGCGCCGGGGGGTACCGCTCCGGCGGGCGCGTCAAAGAGTGTGATTTGAACGCCGGGACCCGAAACTGGCCGGGTGGATCGGGTGGTGAATGCGTCCTCGTCGGGCGCCCCGGATTGCGGCGAGGAGGAGAAGCCCTGAATCTGAGCGTCCAGGGAGGAGATCTCGTTTTCGAGTTCCCCAACCCGTTCCTGTCGGGTGCGAACCAGGGTCGATAGGTCGGAGGTGGCCGCGGGGTTTTTGCGTTCATTGAGCGCGGAGACGGAAAAGAGGAGGCCCGATGCGACGGTCACGGCGAGCACGCCAGCGGTGTGGCGACTGATTCTCGGCATCTTTCACTCCTTCCGTGGCGCTGCGTTTTGGCACTTCTCACGTCCGAGACTACGCTAGTGTTGCGACTAATTCATCACCGCCGGGCGGTTTGTCTTCCCGCGCGGGCCGTACAGAGAGGACCCGACGTGGCCGAATCCAAGAAGCGTAAGAAGAATGGGCACGAGGTCATGGACGATACCGAGATCCAGAATTGGACCGACGGTATTCCGCTCAGCCCCGCCTGGTGGGCGCCTGCGTTCGTGACCCTGATGATCTTGGGCCTGCTATGGGTCGTCGTGTACTACATTTCGTCGGGCACCTATCCGGTGCCGCAGCTGGGCGCGTGGAACATCGCGGTGGGATTGGGCACAATGCTGGTCGGCTTCCTGATGACGCTCCGCTGGCGTTAACGCCTGGCCGGTTAAGCGCGGCTGAGCTGGACCCTCATGCCGGCGTCGTACATGCCAAGCAGGGAGCGTCCGGCCAGCCCGTCTTCGAGGCGAGCTGGGTGCGCGCTGGCGAACGACATGACGGTCGTTGCGCCGGCGCGCAGCAGCGCGGGGGACGCGGGCGTCGATGGGCCCAATACGACGGTGTGGGCGCTTCCGGCCAGCTGAAGCAGGCGCGGCATGGTCTTGTTGACGAACGCGGATCCTGAGATGAACACGTAGTCCATTTCGGGCAGCAGGTATTCGCACGCGGGGTCGGGGTAGTCTCCGTCGAGGACGTTGCGCTCTAGGACGATGAGTTCTGCGGCGTCGGGCAGGGCCGCGGGCGCGAAGGGGAAGTGCCCGATGATGGCGACTCGTTTGCCGACCACGAGGGGCGCGTACGGGTGGAAGGTGCGCGCCCAGTTGTTTTCCGGGCAGGGGCTAAATCCGCGGGCAAGGGCGCGCTCGGGGTGGGAGTGGTAGGCGTTGACGGCCGCCATGCCGATGCCTGCGTCCTCAAAGTTCCAGGATTTCGCCAGGGCGGCGACGTCCCGCAGGGGGCGGCCGACCAGGGTGGTGGGGTCGGAGGCGGCGCGCGGTCGGGACTGGACGTTCATGCCGAAAGCCATGCCCGCCCCGTCCTCGCTGGAGGAGACGCGGCGCCATTTGCCCTCAGTGTGGATCTGCGTGACGGTGAGGTCGGCGGGAATCTCGTCAATGAGTTGATCGTACAGGTCCCAGGGTCCGGTCATTGTGTCTCCTGCGGGGGTATGGGGGAAGGCCCGATCATTGATGAGCAGGCCCTCCACCATGTTAGGTCATCCTCAGACGGCTCGCCCGCGGCCCCGGCGCACGGCCGCGCGCCGATCACGTTCCATAGGCCAACAGGAGAGCGCGGAACACCAGGGCGTTAAGCGCGATAAGACCGGCGAGCATGCCGACCGCGGCCAGCACCTGGCGGCGGTTCTGCGCTGCCTCGGTGACGCCCGGGCGCGGGCGGGATAGGCGCGTAAGCACCCAGGTGGAGGCCGCCCCGATGAGGAGGCCACCAATGTGGGCCTGCCACGAGATTCCGCTGGCGATGAAGCCGTACCCCAGGTTAACGGCCAGCAGGACCACGATTGATGTGGTGTCTGAGCCGTGCAGGCGCTGGAGGACGAAGACCGCGCCGAAGAGGCCAAAGACGGCGCCGGACGCGCCGACGGTCCCCGCGTAGATTTGCGAGGGCTGGATCAGGCACCAGGCGACCACGAAGGCGGAGCCGCCCAGCGCGCTCACCAGGTAGACGCTCAGGTAGCGCCACCACCCCAGGGCGGGTTCGATGGCCCGCCCCACCCAGTACAGCGTCAGCATGTTGAAGCCGATGTGCAGGATCCCGCCATGCAGGAACGCGCTGGTGAGGACGGTCCATGGGTGAGTAGCCAGGCGGGCGGGAACCAGCGTCAGCGCAGAGCCCGCGAGGGGCATCACCCAGGTGAAAGCGAACATGAGGACGCAGATAGCCATGAGCGTGTAGGTGACGACCGGGGCGCCCGTCGCGACCGCTCGCGAGGCCCGGCCCGACCAGCTGCGCTTCGACGCCGCACAGTCCACGCAGATGGAACGCACTTCGGTGGGGACCGCGCAGTCCACGCAGATCGGCCGGTTGCACCGCTTACAGTAATCGACGCTGCGCTCTCCCGGGTGGCGCGGGCAGTCGGGGGCGGCGCGCGGATCGGAGCGTTGACCGTAACTCGGCAGGCTCATTGGTTCCCTTTCGGATGGCGGGTAGGGGACGAGGCCGGGGCTATTTACCCCACCAACTGCGCTTGGGCAGCGGGGGTGGCCCCGGCCTCGTCCATGAAGAGGAGGAAAAGGTCAGTCGAGGACCTCGATGGAGTCGATGACCTGGTCGTGGACGGGGCGGTCGCCCGCGCCCGTGGCGGTCGCGGCGATGGCGTCAACGACGCGCTTGGAGGCGTCGTCGGTGACCCTGCCGAAGATCGTGTGGTTGCCGAGCAGCCACGGGGTGGAGGCCACGGTGATGAAGAACTGGGAGCCGTTGGTTCCCTTGCCCATGCGCTTGCCGGCGTTGGCCATGGCCAGCAGGTAGGGTTCGTCAAAGTTCAGCTCGGGGTGGATCTCGTCGTTGAACTGGTAGCCGGGGCCGCCGGTACCGGTGCCGAGGGGATCGCCCCCCTGGATCATGAAACCGGGGATGACGCGGTGGAAGATGGTGCCGTCGTAGAGGGGACGGGAGGTCTTCTGGCCGGTCGAGGGGTCGACCCATTCGCGCTCGCCCTTGGCCAGGGACACGAAGTTACCAACCGTGTTTGGCGCGTGGTTGGGGAACAGTTCGACAGTGATGTCGCCGGCGGTGGTGTGCAAGATTGCTTTCATGGGGACAATGGTCGCACCTTTTCCTGGGTGTTTCCTGTCCGTCCCGCGTTTTAGGCGGGGCGGTTGGCTGCGGATCACAGGCGGTTGTAGCACAATAGAGGTGGGTGGCGCGTTTGCGCCCCGCCAATTGTGGACAGGAACGGAGACATCATGGCTACTTCGCCGACTTTCGATGCAGATAAGTTGCGCACTTCGTCTCAGCACCTTCGGGACGCGGCCGCCATTTACGCCGGGAAGGTTGCCGTGAAGGCAGCGGATCTGGCCAATATGGGCGTCGATTGGGCCGCCCCTCGCGCTCAGGCCGCGCTGAACTCCGCGATTGAGCACGCGACCCCCGCCATTGAGACCGCCGCCGCGCGCGCTCAGGCCGCCGCTGCTTCGGCCGGGCCTGCGATTGAGAACGCCCGCGAGCACCTGGTGGACGATTACCTGCCCCGCGCATCGCTCGCGGTGAACCAGGCCGGAGCCGCCCTGTCGGCTCGCGGCCCCCTGTCGGATCGTGCGCGCCGCGCGACGGAGGCGTCTGCCCTGGCCCTGACGACGCCGACGCGTAAGCGCCGCAAGTGCCGCGTGCTGCGCGTCCTGGGTCTGACGGCCCTGGTCGGCGCGGTTGCCGGCGCGGGTTACATCCTGTGGAAGCGTTCGCAGCCGATTGAGGATCCGTGGGCCGAGGAATACTGGGCGGATCTGGACACGGATTCCTTCGTGCCGGAGACCCAGGCGGAGAAGGCCACCTTTGAAACGACCGAGTGAGGTCGGACTCTAAACGAGGCTTTTACTGGTGGGGGCCGCGACGCACTACGTTGCGGCCCCCACCATTCGTCCGTGCCGCCTCGGGTTTCTCCCGCGACCACCGGGAAATATGAGCCCCGCCTCGATCATAGTTACCGAACACATTTTTGCGTGACTCCCTGGACGGTCATATGATGGTGTTCGTCTCATCGATCTGTGTAGGCTAGGCTTGCGGTTTTACTTCCTGGAGGGTCCTTTGAACGGTGTCGGTTTCGACTCCCAGAAACACGAACAGACGCGCTATGACGCGGAACAGGGAGGGGCGCACCTGGGGAGCGCCGCCAGGGTGGCCGAGACATTTGCGCAGGCGCAGGTGTCATCCGTATGGGGGGACGAACCGGGTGTCGACGCGGCACGCCGCGCGCTTCAGGCCGCGTACAGCGGCGCGGCCAACGGATTCTCTTCGGAGCAGGCCCGCATCACCGATTTCGGCGACAGGGTCGAACAGACCGAAAAGGACTTCGCCCAGACGGAAGAGAACATCGTGCAGCAGATGGCGAGCAACAGCGCCGCCATGAACGCCGACTCCTCTATCAGCAACGCCGCTTCGCAGCCCACGGATGCGCCGACCGCCGGCAATCCCTCCGGCTTCTGAGACCAGGAAAAGGACACCACCATGGTTAGCAGCCCGATGTACGAGCGGCTCATGCGGTTCGTGGAGGCAGCAAAGGCGAACGAATCGCTGGCGGCATACGACGGCGAACACTCCACAGCGATGGACGCCATCAACGGCTCATCGGAGAGTATTCGACACCTCCGCGATTATCAGGGGTTCGAGGGAGCGGCCGGCACGGCCATCAACGGCTGGCTTCAGCGCGCCGATAACCGCGTGGCCGGATGGCGGGCGTCCTTCCTCTCCGCCTCGCAGATTGAGGTGGAAATGCGTCGCGTTATGCGCCACGCTCGCGAGGAGGCCGAGCGTCTGTCCCCGGTGTTGGTGGATGCGCGCCTTGATTCTCTGCGTCAGATGGCCGAGGTGACGATCCCCGTGCTCAAGCAGTTCGGGATCTACGGCAAGCCGTTTAACGCCGTGGCGGCCACGGGCGCGGCCCTGTACGACGCGATCGCGGCGCAGGCCAATGCCCAGCGCGAGGCCAACGCCGCCGATATCCTGACCCGCCTCAACGAGGCCATGCAGGCCCTGGCCAACCTGGCCAGCAGGGTGGTGCAGGAGCAGCAAAAGCTGGTGGATGACGACGCACGGTGGAGTCCTGGCAACCTGCCCCAACCCTCCTCGCCTGCGACGGTGCGCCAACTCGAAGACGGCTATAAGTGGGTGTCCCCTCACGATCCGGGGATGTATCCGGGTGATCGGGATTCTGATTACGGGCGCAGCTCCTTGCGCAGCGCGAAATCGGGTCTGTATCCGGCCGGGTTCGATGACCCGGACGCGGAGGGCGCACGGATGCGGGACGCGTATAAGCTTCAGTCCCGGCGCATCCACAACCGCTTTAACACCGAGGGGCAGCCGGGAACGCGCACCAACCCGATCACCAACCCCCAGGATCTGATGGATATCGACCTGTTGCATACCCGTGTCGGCGGGGACCGCCACACCAGGGGCACCATCGGCGGATACACCCCCGCTCCTCCCACCGACCGCGACCATCCCCTGTGGCGCATCAACGGTGGACCCGGATCGGACACGGCGGGCCACCTGGCCGGAGCCCTGGGCGCGGGTGCGCTCGGCGCGCGCGCCGCGGGCCGTATGGCCGCAGGCACCAACCTGCAGGCGGGAACCTACTCCGGTACCGGGTACGGCACCTACACCCCGCCTGGTGCCGACACGCCCGCGTCGGGTGCGGCAGGGTCTACCGCCGGGCGCGTCGGCATGGGCGGTTTCATGGGAGGTGCCGGAGCCGCCGGGGCCGGCGGGCTGGGCAAGGGCTCCAGGAAGGCGCGGCGGCGCACGTACGAGGCCTTCAAGTACGAAGATGACGTTGAGGACGATCTGCCCGAGGGTTACGTGAACCCCATGTCGCAGACCTACGGGTCGGACCAGGACATCGCTCCCGCACCCAGGAAAGACGACGGATGGGATCCTCGCCAATGGTGAACACCAACCACGCCCGCGCCCGTCGTGTGCGCGTGCGGGCCTGCGCCACCGCCCTGGCGGCCGCGGCTGCGGTTCTGCCCGTCGGCCCCGCTGCCGCTGCCGACACCATCACGGCGGCCGACCAGTCCTACTACGCCTACTACCACCTCGACCAAGCCAGAGCCAAGGGCTACACCGGCAAAGGCGTCACCATCGCCGTCTTGGATGGCGAAGTCGACGCCAGCGCCCCCGAACTGGCGGGCGCTACCGTCACCGATAAGACGCCGTGCACCGTCACATCATCGCTTCGATCAAAAAGCCACGGCACGGCCATGGCCTCGCTGCTGGTCTCCAAGAACTACGGCGTTGCCCCGGATGCACGCCTGCTCAGCTACCGCACGAGCTTCAGCTCGGCGGGCGATGAGTCTGGCAGTGATTGCATAGGAACGAACGGTGTTGGCGCTGTCAGCCCGACCTCGTTAATCAATCACGCGATTAATGATGGCGCGCAGATTATCAGCGTGTCGTCATCGAATACCCAGACCACTAAGTCCCTCAAGTGGGCAGTTGCTCGCGCAAACGCACGGGGGGTCATCATTGTCAGCCCCTCCGGTAACGACGCGACCGACGAAACAATTGACAGCTTCGGCAAGTGGTCCGGTGTCGTCAGCGTCAGCGCTATCGACACGAACGGCAAGCGAGCAGAATATTCCTCGTGGGGCAGGGGCGTTACCACCGCCGCGGTCGGCGGACCGATGTTGGCCCGCAACTACGAAACAGGCAACAACGATCCCACAAACGGAACATCAAACTCAACCCCCCTCGTCGCCGGTTTCCTGGCCCTGGCCCGCCAAAAGTGGCCGGACGCCACCAGCAACCAGATCCTGCAGGTTCTGACGCACACGGGCCTGAGCGATCAGAGCGGTTGGAACAAGTACACGGGATACGGCGCGGTCGATGCGGGGGCCTTGGTGAACACGGATCCCTCCCAGTACCCCGACGAGAACCCCCTGGCGGACAAGGGCGGCGAGACCAGCCCCACACCCGCAGAAGTCCAGCAGTACGCAGATGGCCTGGTGGCCCCCACCGAAATCGCCTACGACGACTCCTACGCCTATCGAGGCACCGACGAGTCATACCTCGCTAACACGGACGTCGCCAACCCCATTCACATCGGAACCAGCCCCAGGTATCACCGATAATCGTCATCGCAGGAACACCCGTATCAGTCGACCAGCTCATTGTTCGTATCGACCGGGCCCGTTGAGGGCTTTCGACTCAAGCCCTCACTGTAGCCGCGCTGGCGCGGGCTGCGTCGCATGAAGCGTACGTACGAGGCCGCCCTGGCCCCGTAACCTTCCCTCGAATCTGGCACGGGGCCGCGAGTCCATGGGCCGTCAGCTCGCCGTCATGCATGATTTCGGAGATCACGGATGGGGACCGGCGAAGGGGGCGCAAGATCAAGCGTCAGCGCGATACCGCTCGAGAGGTCAGCGCAACGATAGCGGATACGACCACCGTTATTACGCCGACCGGAAGCGCGTACAAGACAAGGAACACCCACAGCCACCACAGGCCGTCCCCGCCATCGCCGTGGTCTCCGGGAATGGCGGAAATGATGAGGAAGGCAAGCACCGGCGAAGCGCTCAAGAGTAGCCCCACGATGAACATAACGAGTGCCGCCGTGTTCTTTGAGCGACGCTGCACCGGCATGCCCCCGGCGTACCCGTACGCACCCATCGGCGGGTACCCCGGCACCCCGGTGTTCGTGTTCTGGTATCCCCACCCCGCTTGCACCCCGGGCTGCGCCCCCTGGAAGTACGGTGCCTGAGACTGCACCGCTCCCGGGTACGCCTCACCGACCGGCTGAGCCGAGTATCCCTGGCAGGAATTCGATCCCGGATAGGGAACGGGGTTATCGGGTGCACCCATGGAATCCTCCATCCGATAGTTACGTCAAACCGTGAGACTATCGGATGGGCACCGCCGCCGCAAGGCGCCCTCACCCGAGGAGCGAGCGCAGCACCTGGGCAACCCCGGCCTCGTTGTTAGAGGGCGCGACGAAGCGTGCGGCCCGGACGACGTCGGGCGAGGCGTTGGCCATCGCGAAGGACAGGTCACCCTGGCTCATCATGGACAGGTCATTTCCGGCATCCCCGAAGACTGCGGTCTGGGACCGATCGACGCCGAGGAAGCGCTGGAGCTCGCGCACGGCCCGGCCCTTATCGACGCCACGGATCTGCAGGTCCGCCCAGTTCGCCCCCGAAATCGCGTACTGGTGAGTGTCGGCGAAACGAGACAGCGTTGCCTCCGCGAGCGCATTGACCGGCTCGAGGGCGTAGACGGCAAGCTTGACGATCGCGTCATCGAGCGCGCCCGATTCGATGGCGTCGACCACGGCAATCTGATCGTTGACGCGCTTGGTGCGGTGATAGTAGGGCATCACGCCATCAACGAAGCGGTCGTCGGTTCGCTCAACGTAGGCGGATTGCTTCCCGCACAGGACCAGGCCGCCGTCGATCGCCCCTGGCCCGGACGTGGCCTGACGCACCAGGCGGACGGCCTCGCGCATGGTGGGGGCGTCGAGCGGGCTGGAAGATACCTCGACCCCATCGCGCATGACGATCGCCCCGTTTTCGCCGATGGCGGTCATGCCGGGGCGTCCGGGAAACATATCGAGCAGGGTCCACACCTGACGGCCGGACGCGGGCGCGAAGGTGACGCCGCGCGCGTCCATCCGGTCGAGCAGCTCGTCCATTCCGGGCGGGAAGTTCTTGTCATCATCCAGGAGGGTACCGTCCATATCGACGGCGGCCAGCCGCAGGTCGGCGCCCGCGTAGCGCGCGGGGTCGGTGGGGGTGTTCATGCCTCCATTGTGCCCGACGCGCGAGCGCGGCGCTCACGCCCACGCGCGAGGCCGGGCCTCCTTTCCGGAATGACACCCGCGAGCGGGCGGCCCGGGAGCACGGTAACGATCAGGAGGATTCCTGACACCCAGTACAAGCCATCGCCATTATCGGTATGATCCCCCGGCGTTAAATCGATGAGGAACGTAGCGATGTCCGGAGTGCTGAGGAGGAGCACGCCGATTCCCCCAAATATGATCCACAGCTTGGGCTGCATTCGGCCCGCCGACGCCTGGAACTGGCTGCGGTATCCCCGCATCTGGCACCCGGCCGTGCAGTGTCCCAGGGTGGTTGTTCATCGTCGCACCCCCTCTCCCCAAGCGATCAGGTTCAGGCCCACCACCACAGCGCGACGGCCACGACGGCGAGCACGGGAACGACCAGCGCGACCACCCGCGAGCCCCGACGCCCCTTCGCCTGCCAGGGGGAACGCGCGGAAGCGGACAGCGCAAAGATCTCCTCGTCCAGCTCGGCGCGCGCACGGGCGGACTGGCGCGGGGCGGGCGGGTACGAGGGCGGCGCGGGGCGGCGGCGACGCGCGCGGGGCCTGGCGACCCGCGCTCCTCGCGCGGCTCCGCCGACTCCCCCCGCGTGAGAGTACTGGGAAGACGAGCGATACACGTTTTCTCCATCGAAGTCATACGACCACAAACAGCGTCATCCTAACATTCATCAGGAGCTAATCATAGGCTTTTGGCCGATTAATTCCCTCGAATTATGCGCCAGGGCCCCGGCCTCGCCGATAGGGGCCAGGCCGGGGCCGCGCACGCTCACGGGACGGATGGGGCCGCTCCCCTATTCACGCCCCTCGCGCATGTTCGCCAGGATGCGGCGGCGCAGGGGAACGGTTGCCTCGGAGGCAGCGACAATGATGAGGACACCCACGAGCGCCGCGGCGATGGCCGCGACAAACCCCGCGACCGCACCCGACATGATCATCGGGGACATGAACAGCATGCCCAGCAGCATCGCGCCCCCCACCATCACGAAGGCGGGAACAGCAACCTCCAGGCGGCGGCTGCGATCCATGAAGCCCCGCGGGGAACCCATGTAGGACAGGGCGCGCATCTGCTCCGCGGAGTCGATGACGCGGATCGACTGGTTGACGGCCGTCGACACGGCACCCAGGGCCAGGGTGATCGCGAAGGTCACCATCATGCCGCGCTGAATGTCGCCGGTCACGATGCGGGCAACCTCGTCCATGGCCGTGTCGCCGGACGTCGACACCGCTCCGCTCACCGGCAACAGCACACCCACCATGAAGCCAACCAGGGCCACCGCCCCGAAGGAGCGCCACACGCTGCGCGGGTCGTCTGCCAGGCGCCTGCCCGCCACCATCATCTGCGGGCTGCGCGAAGCGCCCGCCATGATGCGTCCCATCACGCTGATCGACCAGACGCCCAACAGGTTCACGACTAGGAAGATCGCGCCCAGGAATCCCATGAAAATCGCCATTCCGATCGCGGCACCCAGATTCATGGCGAAGCCACCCACAACGAGCCACGCGACCAGGAGAACCAGCCCCAGGATTGGCCCCAAAGCGCTCACCTGCCCGGTGTGGGACCGCCGCGCCACACCCAGGGGGGTGATCGCGACCTTGCGCATCGCCAGCCACGAGGAGAGCGCGGCCAGGAGGATCATGGCGACAGCCTCGGCCAGGAGCACCACGACTCCCACCCACATCTCGCCGACACCCATCGGGCGGCCCTGGAACGATAGCGCACCCCACGCGGGCAGCGTCACCGCGTACAGGATCGAACCGGCGACAACGCCGACGGCCGCAAAAACACAGGTCTCGACGATGCACGCCAGCTTCGTCTGGGCGGGTGCCAGGCCCACCAGCCGCAGCACGGCGAGGTCACGTTCGCGCCTGCTCATGCCCAGGCGCGCAGCTGCCGCACCCATCGAGATGATCGGGACGATCATCAGTGTGGCCGCGAAGAAGGCCAACGGGACATACATGCTCGTCGCGCCCTCAATGGTGGTCGGGTCTTCGCCCAGGCCGCTCGCCATCGCCGCCTCGGTACGCGACATGAACGCCATCACTCCGCCCGTCACCGCCAACAGTGCCGCGTGCGGCAAGGCGAAAGCGGCGACCGTCAGAACGGAGGTCGCACGGTCGCGGGATCGTAGCAGCGCCTCAGCCGTGGTGCGCACCGCACTCATGACAGGACCCCCTGACGCACGGCGCCGCCCCCCACGGGGGCACCCGGGATTCTTTCCGGCGAGGCGGAGGCCGGCTTCTGGGGCCCAGCGCCCGGGCCCGTCAGGAAGACGCGGCCATCACGCACGTGAATCGTGTGGGGCAGCCGGCCGGCTACCGCCGGATCGTGGGTGACCAGAACCAGCGACGCCCCCGTCGACGCGCACGCGCTGGTCAGCAGGGACATGACCTCCCCGCCGGTCGCCTGGTCGAGGGCACCCGTCGGCTCGTCCGCGAAGATCACCGACGGGTTCGTCGCCAGCGCGCGGCCGATCGCGACGCGCTGCGCCTGTCCGCCCGAGAGCTGTCCGGGCCGGTACGGGCCGGCACCGTCCAGGCCCAGGTTCCTCAGGATCTCCCGGGCGCGAGCAACAGCCTGAGTTTTGGGTGTGCCCGACAGCATGAGGGGCATCGCAATGTTCTCCTCCGTGGGCAGCTCCGGCAGCAGCTGGCCGTCCTGGAAGACGAAACCGAACCGCCGCAGGCGCAGGTCCGACAGGCCCTTCTCCGACATAGCCGTCATTTCCTGGCCGTCGAGGGTGATAGACCCAGAGCTGGGGCGCAGGACGCCCGCCAGGCAGTGCAGGAGTGTCGTCTTGCCAGAGCCGGAGGGCCCCATGATCGCCACCTGCGTCCCCTGCGGCAGCGTCAGATCGACCCCGGCCAGCGCGTGGACGGGCATCTGCCCGCGCATGTATGTCTTCGTCAGTGCTCGGGTCACCAGACCCGCCGTGTTGTGTGTCATGATTCGACAGTAGGACCGACGCGGCATGCATTTCTATGGGGGTCCGCCCGGGTCGGCCCCTGAGAGGTCCCCGATTCGCCGCTGCGGTGCCACGACCTCGCCGCCGGGCTTGCCTCCAGGGTCTTGGTCATGGGGCATGTTCGCAGAACGGCCGTCGTCGTGCGGATAGGGAAGTATACGGCTGGATTGGTACTGCGCTCGCGGGTAGCCTACTAGCCGATCTGCGAGCCCATCACCTGCCCACTATCCGCGTAGGGCATCGTGGGGCTCGCGCCCGGCCGATGCCTCGTAGTGGCGATCGACAGCTTCGCCGCGACTGTGACTGACGAGCCTGCCGAACTCCGATGACCAACTACGTGCGCCACCGCACCAGGGCGACATAGGATACTCAGCAAGGGTGTGAGCGTTTGCCCTCGCGCCCTAGAGCAGTCCCACAGGAGGGAGTCACCAACATGTCCGCTGTTTCTCATCGAGAACGCAATGATCTCCGGGTTCTTGGAGTTGTCTGCACGATTCTTGCCGCCCTCTCCCTCTCGTCGTGCGCAAGCATGCACATCCCGTCCGTGGTGGGACTCAGTCTCCCCCGCGCGGTGAAGGCGCTCGAGGAAGCGGGTTTCAGGCAGATCACAGCACTTGATGGAAGGGGGCTCACGATATCCCAGTCGAGCTACGCCGACGGCTATACGGTTACCGCCCAAGATCCGAATGGCTCGAAGAACACCGACCCTTCGACGTCGGTTACGCTCACCGCCACCAAGGATCCCGCCCCTACTCCGTCACCAACGCGCACGGCACCGTCCGCACGCACGACGCCAACTCCAATACCGACACAGACACCCCCTCGCCCCTCACCAACTCCACCCCCCGCGCCCGCTGCTCCCCCTGCTGCCCCAATCCCCCAGGAAACGACCGAAGCACGGGAGTCGACACCCGCACGAGAATCCGGGGGAACGTACTACAAGAACTGCACCGAAGCACGCCGAGCCGGTGCTGCTCCCATCTATCGGGGCGAGCCGGGTTATCGCTCTCAACTCGATCGCGACAACGACGGGGTCGCCTGCGAGTGACAGCGCATACCGCCTGCGACGCTTTCGTTCCCACGGTCGCCGCCCGACTGTCACCGCCCTTCCCTCCCTGACAGCGAAACCGGCACCGCCCCTGCACCGGATCGGCATCACCGAATTGAAACCCGTGTCACCCCTGCTCCGCGTCAGAAAGCTCATATGGGCGCTTTCGACCGAGCGGGGGCGGCCACGGTTTCACAGCGACCCAGGAGCTCCACAACACGGCACCCGAGAGTCCACCCGGACCAGAGCCGCACGGGAGCCGCCGGCGATGAACGTGGGACATTCACGCATGACCCGTCTCATGGCCACACGGGAGTCACCGGCGATACACTCCTGCGCTCTCTGCATGTGCCTTTCCACCCCAAGGCCTGCTGGGACCTGCGGCGATAGGATTGCAGCACCCGCCCGGACAGGCGGGCGGAACCACAACTCAAGGAGGACCGTATGGGTCTGGAAGACCTGACCAAGAAGGCCGAAGAGGGCTTCGAGAAGGTCAAGGAGACCGTCGGCGAGGAAAACGTCGACAAGGCTGTCGAGGCCGCGAAGGAGAAGGCGACCGAAGTCGCCTCCGACCTGAAGGACAAGTTCACCCAGTGAACGCCCCTGTGGGGCCGGGACCGTAGCGATCCCGGCCCCACCCCTTCCCCGTAGCCGCCGCATCCAACGCCGCGACATAAACAGACCTGTCGCCTAAGTCGTCACGCAACCGGACGGCATGAGCACCAAAACGAGCGATAGACACATAGGCACATGTCATGGATCACCCATACTTGTGCAACAAGCCTCCCCCCATCTTTCCTCATCGTTGCTACAGTAAACATTGCGTACGGATAACATACGTACAAATGAGAGAGATACCGATGAGCACCGCGAAGACACGGCGCTTGGACCTGCGCCTGACCGAAACGCAGGACACCCTCATTCGCCGCGCAGCAGAACAGGAAGCTCGCAGCGTCAGCGATTTCGTCCTGTCCGCAGCTGCATTGGAAGCGCAGCGACGCCTGACCGACCAACGCGTATTTGTCTTGAACGACGAGCAGTACGCGCACTTTGAAGCAATCCTCCAGGCCCCGCTCAAGGACGATCCAAAACTGCGCAAGCTCTTCGAGCGCCCCTCACCCTTTGGCACCCACATCGATACGAGCCCCGCGCGCCCCTGATCACTGATGCACGTATCAGTCCTACAGGAGCCACGCCCCCTCGCCCACGGGGATGACCGCGCGCGTTTCCAATCGGGGAACGACGAGATTGATGACTGGTTCCACCGCTACGCTTGGCAGAACCAACAAGCGCGGAACGGGCGCGTATTCGTCACGGTACAGGAGCCTGAGACGGTCGGGTTCTACGCTCTCGCCATGGGTTCTGTGGAGCGCGGCAGGCTCCCGGCTCAACTAAAGCCGCAGCGCCGTCCAGATCCCTGCCCTTGCCTCTTGCTTGCCCGTCTGGCCGTCGACCGGCGAGCACAGGGGCGAGGCATCGGCGCGGCGCTGCTGAAAGATGCCCTATTGCGGGCCTACGTCCTCAGCCGTGAAGTCGGATTTGCAGCACTGTTGGTCCACTGCGCGGACCAACAGGCGCGCGACTTCTACCTCAGCCAGTCGTCGCAATTCGTTCCCTGCCCGGGGGCGGACAACCATCTGATGCTGCCGCTTGGCGCGATCAAACGCTACGTCGAACACGTATGACGGGCTCGGCGCGCCAAGGCAACGCTGCACACACCCGCAGCAAGGTGTGGGGCCGGGATCGTAGCGATCCCGGCCCCCTTCAGGGTGTCGGCGACGGTCTCAGTTAGCGCCCGGGGTGATGGTTACCGGGAATTCAGTGCTGACCCCATCGGGATCGGTCAGGGTCACCGTCACGGCATCCTCGTCCTCCCCCAGTGCGCGCAGCGGATGCAGGGTGACGACGTTCTTCTCGGACTTGCCGACCTCGAGGGCGGTCGGATCAGAGACCTCAATCGTCCACTTCACGGCCTTTTCTAAGTCGGCCAGCTTGACCTTCAGGTCGCGCTTCTCAGGGACCTTGATGCCCCTGTCGTCGATCTGCGCGATGGGACGCTCGACTGTCTTGACGTCCTTCGGCGTCACGTAGGAGTGAGCGGGATCAGAATCGGTGGCGCAGCCGGTCAGGGCGGTGAGCCCCAGGCCGAGCGCCAGCACCGCGGTGAGGATAGAACGCTTGTTCATGGGCACAATAGTAAGTCGAAGCTCACACGCACGCGTTACAACGCGCGATTTTGGAACGATGTCACAACCCGGCCCGTCACACGGACCAGACCAGCGCCCCCGTGTCCACGTCGCCCCAGAATCCGCCGACATGGCGCGCCCATTCCTCGGGGTACTGCATCTGCGGGCTGTGTCCCCCGCCCCGGATCACGCTCTCCCGCGCCCCCAGGTCCCAGGCCTCGGCCGCATACCACGACGGAGGCCACGTCTGGTCCCGGTCTCCGTAGACGACGTGCACGGGCACGCCGGTAGCCGCAAGCGCCGCAGTGTCGGGCCGCAGCTGCACGAGGATGCGAGCAATCCCCACCAGATTTTCCGAGGAGGTCGCCAGGGCACGCACGCGCTGGAACTCCGCCCACCCCACCGTGGGTTCGGCGAGGTTCATGTCCGGGAAGTAGGCGCGCAGCACGCGCTCGCGGGCCCCCTCGCCCACGGGCAGCGGGTCCAGGATCGGCAGGGTGTGCATCCACTCGTAAGCGGCCCGCCCGGAACAAAACAGGGTGAGCGACGCGAACAGCTCCGGGCGCGCCACGACGGCCGCGCGCGCGACGATCCCGCCGAAGGAGTGGCCCACGAGGTGCACGCGCCCCGTCTTCCCGGCCCATGCCTCGGCAATCGAGACGAGGTCGCCGACGAAGTCGCTCATCCCGTACGCGCCGAGGCCAGGGGGAGCTGCGGACCCACCCTGGCCGCGCTGCGAGTACGCCAGGACGTCCCAGCCGGCACCGCCCAGGAAGGGCAGGACGGGGGCGTAGTCCTCCTTGGACCCGGTGTATCCGGGGACGAGGAGCACCCTGTTCGCGCCGATTTGACAGGCGCGGGGCGACGAGGCCGCGCACACCCCATCGACGAGGGAGGACGCGCTCGGCCCGGCGAGCAGGCCGCTGAGCTCGCCCGCGGGCGAGGGCACGGCCACGGGCACCGCCGCCGAGGGCAACGCGAAAGGTCCGAAAGCCTCGATTCTTTTCACGTGACAATCGTAGAATGAACACATGACGAACGACACCATTGCGCTTCAGCTCGCCCACCGCACGATCCGCGCCTACAAGGAGCAGCCCCTCACCGACGCCGAGGTCACCACCCTCATGGACGTGGCCCGCCACACGGCTACGGCCTCCTACCTGCAGGCGTGCACGATTCTGCACATCACCGACCCGCAGATCCGCGAAAAGATCGCGGCGGCTTCCGGCCAACCCTACGTGGGTGGAACCGCCGGCGACCTGTTCATTTTCCTGGTCGACATGTACCGAAACAGCCGTATCCGCGCCGAGCAGGGAGTCTCCTCGGAGGCCCTGTCTTCGATGAATCTGTTCCTCGCGGCGGCGGAGGATGCGCTGCTGTCCGCCCAGAACGTGGTGGTGGCCGCCGAGTCCATGGGCCTGGGGACCGTCTACCTGGGTTCCATCCTGGCGGATCCGCGCGGAGTCGTCGAGGCGCTAAATCTGCCGCCCCTGACGTTCCCGATCCTCGGCATGATCGTCGGGCACCCCGACCAGGAGCCGGGCATGAAGCCTCGCCTGCCGCTGTCGGTCATGACTGGCCAGAACACGTATCCGCACGTCGAGTCCTACACGGAGCTGCTGGCCGACTACGACCGCGAGGTCACCGAGTACTACGACCTGCGCAGCGGTTCGCGCCTGGAATCCTTCACGCACCTGGTGGGTACCGCCATCGGGGTGGGTGGCGCGCACGTGTCCCCCATCCTTGAGGTCCTGCACGAACAGGGGCTGTGCCTGCGCTGACTCCCCTCTCGTGACGAGGCCGGCCGCCTCCGCTCATCCGAGAGTGGAGGACCGCCGCCCTCGGGTGAGCGCCCGTACAATTGGGGCATGGCTGAGCTTGGTTTCTCCACGTACGTGTTCATCGAACGTATCGCCACCAACGCGGCCGCGCTGCACCCGTTCCCCGAGCACAACGTTGCCCTCGTGCGTGACGCGCTCGCCGACGCGGGATTCAGCATTTCCCTCCTGGGGCCGGACGCGCCGACGATCGGCGAGGGCGTGTACTTTCAGCCAGAACCCTTCGGCGACGAGGTCATGGGTCTGCTCGCGGACGCCCTGACCCTGCGCGGTATCGGCGCCTACGCGTATGCGCTGGTCGATTCGTCGATGGGTGGAGAGCTGGCCGACATCGCCCTGTTCACGCGGGTCGGCGACGTGTTCCCGCGCTGCGGGCGTCGCATCCTCATGACGCGCATGTACATTCACCGCACCCCCACGGGGGCGGGCAACAAGGCCGTGACCTGGGTCTTCGGGGCGCCCGCGGACCTGGAGGAGGCCAACGCGCTGTTGTCTCAGCACTTCGACACCGAACCGGTGCCGGATCCGCGGGGCATGGCGGCGATCGAGATCCGCCACCCGGAGTTCGCCGCCGGGACCGCCGAGCCGATGGTGCTCCTGGACGATATCTTCCAGGTCCTGGGCGCCGCCGGCTTCCAGGGCGTCACGATGTGCAACGCCCCGGGCGCTCAGCCTCCGCCGAGCTGACACACGCGACGGCGGCCACCACGCCAACCATCGCGGTCCGGCGGCAACCCAGCGCCGCCGGGTCAGCGAATCGCCTCCATGACACGCACCGCGTCAAGAACACTCACGTAGGGCAGGGAGCAACGTCGATCAAAACATATCCCCCATGCCCTGATGATGATCATTAGCCTAACTCCCCGCCGATAAATCGATCATGCAACTCGCCAAGACGTTGAACAGCTCGTTTGAGACTGTCAGACCGCTGTGCCGCTCGCCGAGCGTCCCACTCCTCGTCAATAAACCGTCTGATAAGTATGTGATAGCGGCTCCCGAATCTGTACTTCCCTGAGTGCTTGCTGGGTTCTCGCGCAAAGTCTTGCGCATTGCTCTTTCCGAGCCAATATACACAGCGCAGCATCCGCTCCTTGGCGTCCACCCCATTCGGGGACTCCACCTTCGCGAGAGGCATGTTAAAGAAGCGTGAGAAAGCCTGGTCATCCGCAAGAATCCAGCTCTCGATCTCGTTGTCACAAACACGCAGGAGAACACTCTCCACGCTTCCCCCAGGAAGGAGTGAACGCCTAACCTCGACTGGACAATGACCGTCAGCATCAATAATAAAGATCCTTGGAACTGGCGAGGATTTAACGGCCTGTTTTCTCAGTATCTTCCCCACTTCACGGAACCCACCCTTGGCAAACACCATAAACTCATCACTGCCCCACCCCGCTGCCTTCATCACGGCAGAAACCACAGGCACATCAGTCTCTCCCTCGACGTAAACCAAGGCCGACATCCGATGACTCATGATCCGAGCCCAAAACTAGGCGTACCCTCCGTGCCCAAGAGAATACTAATGATCTCTGAGAAAGGGGTGTCTATATCGAGGTAACACGTAACATCTTCACGGTCACTGAGCAGACTTCCCTTCGTTCCGTCCTTTCCAGGAAGAAGCACCAGCACCTCTTCCGCACCAACCGACTCATCATCCACCACCTCAGTGGCGTGGCTTGACAAGATGGCCTGAACGGCTCCCTTCGCGTTCTTCCTCGCATCAGCTAAAACAGAAGGAAGCTTAGATACAAGCGCGGAATGCAACGAAAGTTCCGGCTCCTCAAGAAGCAACACACTGGATTTCTCCGCAGGAGTCGCGACCAGCGTCCACAGCAGCCCCAGTAATCGCAGGGTTCCATCAGAAAACTGCGTCTCATTTTGCCACGCCGCATGCGGCCTCCAATTCTTGTATGCTGCTTCCAAATGCGGCACGCCCATAGAATCTTTTTCCAGCCTCAGCTTCTCGAACTCCGGAATCGCCCGTTGAAGGGCAGCCTGCACGCGCTTCAGCCTAGCATCCTGCGTTCTCTT
Organism: Schaalia meyeri; assembly: GCF_900105015.1. Classification (GTDB taxonomy): domain Bacteria; phylum Actinomycetota; class Actinomycetes; order Actinomycetales; family Actinomycetaceae; genus Pauljensenia; species Pauljensenia meyeri. Next base: position 81,721 of record NZ_FNLK01000015.1, read on the forward strand.
AGGCGTTTCGCTAATTTGCCGAATAAAATCGGAACCGTATGGGTCCGCGGCTTTGATCTCATTGCCCGTCAGTCCCCGAATTACTTGCGGAACGGGATGAAAGTACCTGGTCTGCGCAAAGAAATCAGCAATCTTGCGAAACTCTTTGTTCGTTACTTTCTGCTCCAAATACGTCTGCGTGAGCAGCTCCGTATCTTCCTTATCCCCCTTTGTCGGGCGCTTTAGCACCCGCTTCCCATTAAACTCAACCCTCTCTTCCTCAACCAGCACCCTCCGATGTCCGGACCCCTCCTGGCGAATGACCAACACATACCGCCATTCATCGTCCCCGTCCCGCATTTTTACATCAATGCTCGGAGAAGGGTGCTGCCGACTAAACAGGCTGCGTACCTTCTTTAGCCCTCCACGCTGTTCCACGGCCTGGGCCATTCCGCCGCCTGGCGCGACGATGTCCCCAAGAAAACGAAAGACGTCAAGAAGGTTCGATTTACCGGCAGCATTCGGCCCCACGATAAAGAGCCTATGGCCTACATCGAAGCTCAGATCCCGAAAGTTCTTCCAGTTCTTAATACGCACATGTGAAAACTCCATGCCGCCACCCTCATTGGATCGAATACATACCGTAAATACAATATACCGCCCATCACATCACCCCCACAACCGCCGAGCCGATGGTGCTCCTGGACGATATCTTCCAGGTCCTGGGCGCCGCCGGCTTCCAGGGCGTCACGATGTGCAACGCCCCGGGCGCTCAGCCTCCGCCGAGCTGACACACGCGACGGCGGCCACCACGCCAACCATCGCGGTCCGGCGGCAACCCAGCGCCGCCGGGTCAGCGAATCGCCTCCATGACACGCACCGCGTCAAGAACACTCACGTAGGGCAGGGGATTAACCCCGGCTTCCAGGACGAACTCGGTGAGCTGGTCACGCACCGTCTCGCGCAGCTCGTCGGGGTTCCACGGCTTGGCGATGTAGTAGTCCAGGCCAGCCTGATTGACCGCCCGAATCGTGTCCGACTGGTCCGCCTGGCCGGTCACCAGCACCGTTCGGGTTGCGCCGAAACGCTCGTCCTTCATGAGCTCCACCAGAAAGTCCACGCCCGACTTGCCGGGCAGCCGGTGATCGGACAGGACCAGCGCCAGCTCATCCCCGTCCTCGACGATCTCGTCGACGACGGTCCACGCGTCGTCAACGTCCTCGGCGACCTCAAGCCTGATGTGATCCCAGAACTGTTCGAGATCGCGCTCAAGCGCGTCACGCACGTCTGCTTCGTCCTCAAGGGACAGGATTGTCAGGGTCATGATTCCTCCTCGTGTGGTTGTGTGGGCAGCAGGATCCGCATGGTCGTGGACCCCGGGTGGGTGTCGATCGCGAGGGAGCCCCCGTGGTCGGCGATGATGGTTCGGACGATGGACATGCCCATGCCCAGCCCGAATCTGACGCGCCCCGCCTTGGTGGTGAAGTGGGGTTCCATGATCTTGTCGACGATTCCCGGGTCTATACCCGGTCCGTTGTCGCAGATGGTGACGCTCACGCACCCCGGTGCGGGTCGCACGGTGATGCGGATCAGGGCATCGGCCTCGCCGCGCGCCGGCAGCTCGGGCACGCCGCCCGCGTTCTCCGCTGCCGAGGCCTTGTCGGCGGATTCGTCCTCGATGGCCTCTGCGGCGTTGACGATGAGGTTCGTCCACACCTGTTGCAGCTTCGCGGGGTGCGCGTAGACGGGCGGCACGTCCTCGTAGTCGCAGTCGATACGGATGCCCCGCACCCTGTGCGCGGTCAAGCGCAACACGTCGTCGATGCCGTCGCGCACGTCCACCGGTTTGAGATCCTCAGCATCGGGGCGCGCGTATCCCTTGAGGGACTGCGTCAGCTCAATAACGCGATCGGAGGCGGCCAGCACCGAGCGCAGGGAACCTCCCAGGCGCGCCCCGGCCTCGTAGGCGTCGATGCCTCCGGGGGTGCGCGCGAGCGTTCGTGCCCCTTCGGCCCCCTGCACCCCCGCGCGTACCAGGCGGCGCGCCAGGGTGTGGTCTGCGACGACGGGCAGGAGCTCCCTGATGAGGGCACGCTCGACGGACGTGGAGCGCGGCGGCACGGTCAGGGCGCGCGCCATGGCCTCCCGGGACGAGGCCGCGGCCGGGGACGCGAGGACCGAGTCGACGTCCTCGTGGAGGTGTTTCGCGGCGCGCACCAGCGCGGTCACCGGGTTGTTGAGCTCGTGGGCGATCCCCGCGCTGAGTTCGCCAAGCATGGCGAAGCGCGCGCGTTCGACCAGCTCGGCCCGGGTGGCACGCAGGTCTTCGAGGGTGGCGGCCAGCGCCTGCTTTTGGGCCTCAAGGTCCTCGGCGAGCATAGCGTTCTCCAGGTGCAGGTCCTCGGCCCGCATGAGGCGGCGGGTCAGGGAGCGGATGGCTAACGCCGTCAGCGTGGCACCGATCGAGGGGTCCTCGGAGATGACGATCTGCAGCTGCTCGGTCGTGAGGCGCACGAGCGTCGCCTCGCCCGTCGTGGTGCCCGTGAAGAACGCGTTCTCGGCGCGGGCCAGGGACACGAGGCCGATGAGCGGGCCGGAGGACGCCAGGTGCGCCAGCACCTCGCCCCTCGCGGAATCACGGTGCAGGGACACTTTTCCGTCGAGCACCAAATACACGGCCCACACGGGTTCCCCCTGCGTCACCAGCTGGATTCCCCCCGGGACGACGAGCCGCGGCCGCTGGCCGAGGACCCGCTCGACGCCGGCCAGGAGCTCCATGACCACCTCGTGTTCGTCTCGGTCCAGGCCCTCTAGGAGCGGCCCCTGCACCGCGAATGGTGGCGGGTCGGCGATGAGGGAGCGGATCTGGCCCTCCGAGTATCCGCATCCGCGCAGGTAACGCACCATTGTCGAGTACGCCTGGCCGGCCAGCAGCGGCAGCGTCCACGGGGACTTCAGGACCGAGGAGAGGGCACCCGATTGCATGCACCGGGCGAGGTCCCGGTGCTGCGCGGCGTCCGTGACGACCACCCACTGCATGCCGCGCAGCACCGGGATCGTGGCCGCGCAGTCGATCAGCTCGTCAATATCGGGCACTTCGGAGGTGACCAGGCCCATGAGCACGTGGTCCTGGGCCCCCAGGCTCGCACCGTAGTCCACCAGGTCGCCGGCGCCGTCCACGCGGTCCAGGCACAGCCCGGGGAACGCGTCGGCCAGGTCGCGGGTGACCGGCGCCGCTATCGAACGTGAGTCGTCGCCGACGACCAGCAGGTGAATGGGGTATCCCGCGCGGTGCCCGCCGCTGCGCACGTCGGTGCGGGCGAGCACCGACGCGTCCTCGGCCATGGGGCCCCGCGTCCACCCGCGGGCCAGCCCCGGCCTGGGCTGCGCCTGCGCGCCCGAGCCGGCCACGGCCGCATCCATGGACACGTCACATCACCCCGATCGCGCTCCACGTCAGCGGCGCAACGAACGCCAAGAGGATGATGCCGACGACGCCCACGACGATGCCGACCACGGCCATTTCGCGGGTCGGGGTGGTGCCGGTCGAGTACGCGATCGCGTTCGGCGGGGTCGATATGGGCAGGCACATGCCCAGGGAGCAACCCAGCGCGATGACGATGGCGATCTCGGCTGCGCTGGTCGACACCGTCGTCGCCAGGCCCATGCCCATCGGGATGAGGAGGTTCGCCGACGCGGAGTGCGAGATGACGTTCGAGGTCACCCACCCTACGAGGGCCAGCACGAATATCAGCAAGGCGCCCGGGATCGATGCCCACTGGATCGAACCGAGCATCCACTTGTCCAACCCGGTGGCGGCCACGCCCGAACCCAGGGCTATTCCGCCCGCGACCAGCCACAGGACGGGCCAGTCCAGGGCGCGCAGGTCGTCTCCGCTCATGACCTTCGCCATCAAAAGGATCACGACCGGCAGGAAGCCGACGATGTTGGCGGAAACGTGGTGCAGCGACTCGGTCATCCACAGCAGGATTGTCAGCCCCGCGACCACGTAGAAGATGACCGCGTTGCGCGACCTTTCAAAGCGCGCAGACGTGTCGATGTCGAAGGTTGCGTCGACGGGAATGTAGCGCCACGCGATGAATGCCCACGACAGGGCCAGCAGCACCAGCATGAGCGGCACGGCGGCGAGCATCCACTGCAGGAACGTCACGGCCAGCCCCGCGTTCTCCAGGGCTCCCAACGCGATCGCGTTCGGAGGCGTGCCCACCGGGGTTCCGATGCCGCCCACGTTCGCGGCCACCGGGATCGACAGGGCGATGCCCGTGCGCGCCTTCCCCTCGGGTAGGGCCGTGATAACCGGCATCATGACGGCGAACATCGTCGCCGTCGTCGCGGTGTTGGACATGAACATACTCATGATCGCGGTGATCAGCATGACGCCCAGGACGGTCAGGCGCGGCTTGCCGATGAAGGGCCTGAGGAGGACCGCCGACAGTGCTCGGTCGAGCTTGTACTTCGCCGCGCCGTCAGCCACCATGAAGCCGCCCAGGAACAGGATGATCACCGGGTTGGCGAGCGCCCCAAAGAACTTCGTGTAGGTCGGCGCCCCGTCCCCGACGTCAAGCAGCGCGTGGTCGGAGATCAGCAGGACCTCCAGGAAGATGACCAGAACCGCCGTGCCCGCCAGGGGCACGGCCTCCGTCACCCACAGCAGGATGGCCGCCAGGAAGATGCCGAACATCCGCGTGCCCGCCGCGTCCAGGCCCGGCAGCTGGATGAACAGGCAGATGACGATGGAGGCCACCGCACCCAGGACACCGAAGGTCTTGACCGGGTTCTTTTTTGAGAAGTCGGACGGCCGCGTGGACATGTTCTGGGCGGAGCGTGGATTGATAGACACCGCGCCCCTGGAGCGTCGAGCCATTATGGGAAGACCTCATCGTCTCGCGTGGATACTATCCGATCAGTGTATGCCAGCACACACAAAATGTGAAACCGGGGCGGGGCGGGCGCGCCCCGTCTGGACGCTCGCTCCTTTACTCGGCCTCTTCCCCGTCGATCGCGTCGCCCCAGGCCACGGCACCCGGGCGCATGCGCCGGGTAAAACGAAACCGCAGATCCCGTGGGACCTGCGGTTAATCGTGCGCGAGGGGGGAGTTGAACCCCCACTCCATCACTGGAACACGGACCTGAACCGTGCGCGTCTGCCTATTCCGCCACTCGCGCGTACCCAGAAAGAATAGGGGCATCCCACCCCCCGCGTCAAATCAGCGCCGCATGACCCAGGGCACAGCGCACCCCGCAGCCCCGGCGTCCCCTCGTCCCACAGTCCAGCAATACCACCGCCCCGGGCGGATGCTGGTCGGCGTACCCCGGCAGGCTACCGCAACAGCCTGCACGCAACGACCCCGGCGACTCCCAGCAGGGTCACGGCGATAATGCACGCGTCAACCCACCCGAGGCGCATTTTTTCGCCACCGCCGCGCCCGCACGATTCCGCGGCCGCGATAGACCCGCGCATGGACATGGCGCGCCCCGTCTCGGCCGCTCCCCGCGAGGCGGCCGACAGGATCGCGGTGATGACGTCGACGCCCAGGCGAGCGTAGCCACCCACGGACAGGGTTGCCATGTCCGTGCCCAGCCGCAGCTTGGCGGTATCCAGCACGGCCTGCGCTTGATCGCGCAGCATGGGCAGACCTCGCAGGGCAGAGGCCATGACCAGCGCCCACTGGTTGACAGGCGCTCCCACCAGGCGCAGGGGCGCAAGAAAGGAGCGCAGCGCACCCGCGAGGGCGGCCGTGGGGGTCACCCACGCGATCAGGGACGATCCCCACAGGACGATGACGGCCAGCGTGGTAGCGCGCAGGAACAGCTCAAGTCCGTCCCCCAGCCACGCCCCGATGCATCCGCCGACTACCCCGGACATCATCCACACGGGCGGGCGGGGGGCGACGCTGCGCGGCAGGCGGATGATCGCGGAGGCGACGGCCAGGAGGGAGCCGACGATCGCGAGCGTCGACCATCGTGGCAGCAGTATCACGCACGTGGTGAGCAGGGTCCAGCAGGCGATGAGGGTGCCGGGCCACGCGCGCGATAGGGGCGTCGCCCACGGCAGGGGACGAGGCAGCGTGAAGCCCGCGCTCCTGCGCGGCCTTGGCCGCGGCGGGGTTTCACCGGGGCCGGTTGGGGTGGCAAAGAACCTGTCCCCGGTGGCGCCGTCTCCGGGTGCGCTGTGGGGGTCGGTCACGAGAGCACCCCCTGGGACAGGTGTTGGTGGGTGTCGCACAGGGTGTCCATCCCCTCCAGATCGTGGGAGATGACCAGGATGGACAGTCCGGCGCGTCGGCGCTGGTCAAGGACGGAGATGAGCAGGTCACGTGATTCCGTGTCCAGGCCGGCCATGGGTTCGTCGAGGATGAGGACCCGCGGGTGCGCGGCGAGCAGCCCCGCCAGGGCGACGCGCCGCATCTGACCGCCGGAGAGGTCGTCGATGCCGCGCGAGGCCAGGGCCGGGTCCAGCCCGACCAGTTTCATCGCCTCGGCGACCAGGTGATCGCCTTCCCACCGGGGCAGGGCGTCCTTGCGGCGCGCGGATGTCGCGCCGATTCGGGGGCCGTGTCCGGCGGCGGCCAGGATATCGGAGCGCACGGAGGGGCGCTGGAGCTGGAGACGCGCGAATTGCATGGAAAGGGCGACGTCGCCGACCCTGCGTTCCATGGGGTTGCCTCCGAGGGTCACGTTTCCCCAGGTGGGGGTCAGCAGTCCGGTGAGGATACGCGAGAGCGTGGTCTTGCCGGATCCGTTGTCGCCGGTGATGAGCATGGCCTGGCCCGGATCCAGGATGAGGGTCACGTCGTGCAGGACTGGCCGCTCCCAGGGGGTCCCGAGGTCATAGGTGTGGGCAACGCGGTCGGCCCACAGGTGTTCCGTGTTGATGAACGACGGCCCTCTCCCCCAGGGCTCCGCGCGCGCCCAGGCGCCCTCGCTCCCCCAGGCGCCGCCGCGCGCCCGGTCGGTGGATGGGTTGTTGGGGGGCACACGAGGTTCCGTGTCGCCGTTGGGCCGGGTGGCCTTGTATCCGGCAGCGGACAGGTCGGCCCCGCCCCGGATGTCCGAGAGGATGCGACCGCCGTCGATCGTGATGACGCGGTCTGCGCGGTCGGCCTCGGCGGGGTCGTGGGTGATGTGGACGACGGCGATTCCCCACTGGGGCAGAGAGGCGAGCAGGTGGAGCATCTCGGCGCGCCCGGCACGGTCGATCATGGCGGTGGATTCGTCGGAGATGAGCAGGCGGGGCGAGCGGGCGAGGGCTCCCGCGAGCGCCAGTCGTTGGAGCTGCCCGCCGGAGAGGGAGCGCGGGTTGGCGTCGGCCAGGGTGGACAGCCCGACGCGTCCGAGAAGCTCATCCAGGTCGAGGTCCTGCACCTGCTGGGCGCTCATACCCCAGGTGATGTCTTCGGCCACGCTTTGTCCGAGGACCAGCAGTTCGGAGCGTTGGCCGACCAGCGCCGTCCCGCCGACCGCCCCGAGGACGCCGCCCCCTGTGCGCGTGCCCTCGTCGGGTTCGGCTCCGGCCAGGAGCAGCGCGAGGGTCGATTTGCCCGATCCGTTGTGCCCGACGATGACGGTGTATTCGGGGCGCTCGAAGCTCACGGTGATGCCGCTCAGGGCCCGGTGATCGACCCCCGGGTAGGTGAAGCTGACGTCGGTCAGGGTCAGGGGCAGCGGCGGCCGGGCGGGGGTATCGGGATCGGCGTCGCTCCCGCGCGTGGGGGTGTTGACCAGGGGATCCCACCCGGCGTCGAGGGAGATGCGACGCAGGATCGCCACCAGGAGCCATCGGGCGGACAGGACCAGGAAGGCAACGCCGACGAGGCGGGTGATGGGAATCCAGACCCACCAGGCGTCGACGATCCACTGGCCCAGTGTGTGCCCGGCGTCGACGACGCCCCCGGAGCCCGGGATGTGTTCGATGAGGCGCAGGAATCCATTCAGCATCTTTTGGATGCTTTCGAGGCCGAGGGCGCGCAGGTCGGAGAGAAACCAGAAGGCCACGTCTGTCCCGATGCCCCAGATGGCGCCGAGGCCAACGGCGACCGCGCCGACGCTCAGCCACGACGCGCGTTTCCCGTGCAGAAAGCCGATGATGAGGCCGACCAGGGCCGCCTGGAAGGATCGTCCCGCCGTGGCGATGCCTCCGACGGCGATGGCCAGGAGGACCGTGGACGCGAAGGTGGCCACCGATGCCCGGGGGCGCAGCTTGAGCGCGACCATGGCGAGGGGGACGGCCGTGGCGACCTGGAAGAGCAGCTGAAAAACGGGGGTCACGGCGGCGATGAGGCCGAAAGTGACGGCCAGACCCGACAACGCACCGGCGGTCGCCACCTCGACGGGGGTGAGGAGGCGGGTGTCGCGCGCGGTGGAACTCATGCCCCTAGTGTCCCAGGCACCGCCCTGATCTGCGAGCGCCGGGCCCCACCGCCCGCATTGCATCTCGCGTGTGACCCGGGGAGTGGTGCCCCGTGGACCGGGGATCACCCCATTCCATTACCATTGCCCAGGCCACCGAAGAAGCTGGGGAACTCACGGGACTTCTACGCCCTGTTGAGTTCACCGAAGGGGATGTGGACGCTGGGCGTTGAATCCGAGGCCGTGTCCACGTGGCGGCGCTGGTCGTCAAAGAAGATATGCGGCTGCAGGACACCCAGGATGGGTCCCTTGTTGATTCCTCCCAGGAAGAACGCGTCGTTGACGCGCAGCCCCCACCCACGGATCGAGTTAATCGCGCGCTCGTGGGCGGGCGCACTGCGCGCCGTCACGACGGCGACGCGGACCCTGCGTTCGTAGCCTTCCGGATCGGCGTCGTGCTTGGCGTCCTCAATCCGTTGGATGTGGTTGATCTTTTCCAGGAAGGCCGCCAGCGGGCCCCTGGGGAGGGGCACGTCGGCCAGGGCGCTTTCGTTCTCCTGGTACGCCTCCAACGTTCCCTCCTGATAGATCCTCTCGGAGGAGTCGTCGGCCAGAACGCCGTCGAAGTCGAAGGCGATGCGCAGGTCGGTGCCCCCGTCGTCCGCCACCGCGCGCCCCACGACGCGGCCAGCCGCGAAACCCAGCCCGATCGCCTCGCGCACGTCAGTCTCGTTGGCCGACAGGAACAGGGACATGCGCAGCGGTTCCATGAAACGGTAGGGAGAGCGGCCCTGCATGAAGATCGCGCGCGTGATGTCCAACCCGTGGTGCTTAACCGAGCGCATGACGCGCAGCCCCGTCTCCGGGTCGTTGCGCGACAGGATGACCACCTCGACCAGGCGCTCGTCCTCGGAGAGGTCGTTGAGGGTCAGGAGGCGGCGGATGAAGGGGAAGGCCACCCCCGGTGCCAGTGCGTTGTCAAGGTGGTCGCGCTGGTACTCGCGGTACTTCTGCTCGCCATCCTGGCGGAACACCGCGTCCGAAGACCTCAAGTCGAAGAGCGCGCTGGAGGCGACCCCGATGACGAGGGCACGCTCCAGATCCAGTTTCCCGGGCATTGCGTCCTTCCTTCCGCTCACTTTGACCCACTTCCCTGTGGGCAAGGGTATAGGCGCCCATGCTCACCTGCGTCCCAGGATCCGCGCCGCCCGGTGTCCCTGATCCGAGGCCGCCGACGCGCACGTTAACCCGTAAGGACGCGCATGCGCGCAAGCTCGACGCGCCCTCATCGCACTGTCGCGGCGGCCACAGATTGTCCAGCCGGATTTAAGACCGACCAGGGGTTGTGTCAGCTCGGTGCCATGCGACTGCGATCTGCACCCGGTCACGCAGGCCCGTTTTAGTCAGGATCCTGCTCACATACCTGCGCACGCTCGTGACCTCGATGACGAGTTTCCCTGCGATCTCAGCATTCGATAGCCCATCAGCAACCAAAGCGGCCACTTGGCGTTCCCTGGGCGTCAGTGCCCCAAACACCTCACTCGATCCCGTTCCACCGACTCCGCCAAAGGTCGGAGATGCCGCCGCGCGACGGATCAGTTCGCCTGTTAGGCGAGGAGTGAGCACGGCATCACCGCGGGCAACCGCATGGACCGCATCGCACAGCTGTCGGGCGGTGGCGTCCTTGAGGAGAAAACCCGACGCTCCCGCAGCCAGGGCGCCGAACGCGTAATCATCCTGGTCGTACGTCGTCAAGACAAGCACCCGGATCTGCGGGTAGCGTGCAGTCACCAGGCGCGTCGCGTCTATCCCGTCCAGCCTCGGCATACGCACATCCATCAAAACCACATCAGGCATTTCCTGGCCGCGCAGCGAGAGACTATCGAGCTTCTCCAAGCCCTCGCATCCGTCCTGAGCCTCAGCCACCAATTCCGTATCGGGGTCGTGCCTGAGCATGAGGGAGACCCCGATCCGAGAGAGGCGCCGGTCATCAACAACCATCACGCGGATCATCACGCGGCTCCTATCCCCGATCGCGCACTAGATCCAGCCTCATCATGTTCCCCCTCGCCCCTCGACCACAAGGGGATGCGCGCGTGCAGCGCCCAGCCCGCCCCGGACCACCCCGCCTGGCAGACGCCGCCCGCCTCCACGACCCGGGAACGGACCATCGACAGCCCCGAGTGGGGCGACGCGACGATAGGAAGCGGCGGGCCCCCGTCGGCACCGTCGCCGGGTGCTTCGTGCTGTCCGTCGTCGCGGACGGACACCTCCACCCAGCCGGTGTCCTTGTGGTCCCACGACACCGTGATCATTGAGGCTCCCCGCGCATGCCTGAGCGCGTTCGTGATTCCCTCACGCGCGACGGCGAAGGCGAGGGCCGCCTGGCGCGTATCCGACGAACGACGACCAGTCTCATGGAAGGTCACCGACATGCCTGTCCGTCGGGCATTCGCGATGACGGAATGGATGTCATCCCACGTGTGCCTGCCCGGATCCACGGGGGTATGCGCTCCCGGGCTCAGCGCACGCACCGCATCTCTCGTCTGCGCCAAGCATTCTCGGGCGACAGTATTGATACCCGCCAGCGCCTCGTCGACCATTGCATCGCCTGTTTCCCCGGTCAGACCCTCGGACAGGGCGATAATCGTGGTCAGTCCATGGCCGACCGAGTCGTGGAGTTCGGCCGCCACCCGGGACTGAGCAACCGCCAGGTTTCGCTCTCGCTCCATTGCCGCAGTCCGTAGATTCGCTTCCCTGCCACGACGCATGGTGTCGTGGGCGCTTTCGCGCGCACGGAGCACCATGCCACAGCAGCAGACCATCGCGAACGTGGTCAACGAAACGAATGCCTCCGTCCCTTTTCCCTCGACAACCCCCGCGGCAGCGCCGACCGCCGTCGCCGCCGAGCAGACCGCACCGACCGCTGCGGCTACACGCGCAGACGTGTGGCGCCCCAGTGAGTAGAGAGCGATGATCGCAGGAAGGACCAGGAAAGCACCAACACCGAACGCGGTGGATACCACGTACAGGCCGACAGCTCCCACCGCCACCACGACGGGGTGCGCACGGCGAACAGCGACGCCGACAACTCCAGCTCCCGACGCAACCGCAATCAACATAGCAGAGATGGGGGCCAGGCCACCGGGAATGACGGGGCCGCCAGGGAACCCTGGGACCATGAACGAAGCAAAGAGGGCGACTTCGTAGGACACACAGACCAGGATCGGAACCCAGCTCACGTAGCCTCTGGTCTTTCCTGGGTCACCACCCATCAGGTCCCCTTTCGCGCAACAGCCTGCTTACCGCGAGTATCCTCACGCAGTGCCGGCCGCGGACCAATCCACCCGGCGAGTCGCCACCGAAGGATAGACACCACCGACAGGAAGGAAGCCAGGGCGAAAGCTAGACACAAATCCACCGGCGGACAAAACGCCAGGACTGCGAACAGACGTAGGGAGAGTAACAAACCAATGCCCGCTGTAGCCAGGGCGAGGGCGAGGGCAAGCAGCCCGGTCGCTGCCGCCAGGAGGGCAGCCTGCCAGACCACCATTCGCCATGCTTGAGCACGTGACACGCCCAGGGTACGAAGGATTGTAATCTCCGGCCCTTGGTCACCGGCACTGAGAGCCGTCACCGCTGTGGCGGTCGCCAAAGCGAAGACAGACACCAAGATGACGAGTACAACGGTATCGGTGTAGTTGAAGGCCTCCTGGACTCCCTGGGCTCGCATGATGCGCTCAAAAGTACGAATCACACACAGGAGGAGCGACCCGCCCCCGACGGCAGTGACAAGGGGAGTCACGGTGATGGAGCTACGCCCTGCTCGCGCGCACAGCGCTTTGCCTGCGAGAACCCCCATCGGCGCCCCCATGCGAGCAGGAATCATCCCCACACAAGCGATGGCCGCTTTCACTCCCCTCGCGCCCCACAGGGCAACCGCCACCAACAGGAGGACACCCGGCCACAGCATCAGTGAGCTGAGCGCCCCGCCTCGACCCGTTTCATCCGGCAACGAGATACCCGCCCCAACGATCGCCAGGACTACTGCGAGTAAGGCAACCAGTGTTGCGGCCATCGGATGGCCCGAAACGCGGGCTGCTCCTGCATGCGAGGAACGGAGCGCCTCTATAGGCCGCATGCGAACCGCCCTCACCACGGGTCCCAGCGAACCCAGCATGCAGGTGAGCCACGACAAGGCCAGCGAGGCTATCAAAGCCTTGGGAGAAGGTGCGAAGGCCGGATTGAAATCTCCGGTTCCACCCGGAAAGCTCTGAGCGGCCAGCTGGTTAAACCAGGGGATAAGGACGAACGACGTAGGCACCGAGAGAAAGGAACCAACGAGCGCGCCGATGCCACCTGCCGCAGCCGTCATAGTGAAAGCGGTAGCCCCTACCTGGGCGGGGGTTGCTCCCAGGAGTCGCCAGCGGCTAAAGTCCGGGGCACAGCGTACGACTGTGGACGCGCCGATGATGGTGAGAGAAAAAGCGGCGATGAGGGCAACGCAACAGTAGATGGACACCGAAACGATATGGAACTCCTGAGCTCGCAGGCCCGCGACCTGCACTGCGGCAAGGAAGCGTGACGAGCGCGTCCAGGCGAATTGGTTCGCGCACACACCCACGAGTGCGGTCGTGAGCGACATGACGACAATGAGAGGAACCCAGGCACCCCAGTCATTGGTCAAGATCCTGCGTGCGTATCTGAGCATCGGACACCTCCTCGTGCTGCTCGTTCATACCCTTGAGGACCTCGCTGGCAGATAGGTCTGTGGCAACGTGGGTGACCCTCCCGTCCCGCATGAAGGCCACGCGGTCGGACAACGATGCAATCACGGGGTCGTGGGTGACGATGACGACCGTTGCACCAGAGTCTCCAATGGATCGCAGCGCCTCAAGCACAACCTGCGAGTTGCCCGAGTCCAGCGCTCCGGTGGGTTCGTCGGCGAAGAGCACCCGCGGTTGCGTGATGAGCGCTCGGATGATCGCACAACGCTGAGCCTCGCCCCCCGATGCAGCTTCGGCCTTGGTGCGACGACTGCGGGCGAGGGAGAATCGGGTAAATAGGAGGTCCAGTTGTGCTTGTGCGCCGTTGACCCTTCGGCCGGCGAGTTCGAGCGGCAGGACGGCATTTTCTTCGAGGGTCAGGTAGGGGACGAGGTTCGCATCCTGAAAAACGAAACCCACGCGGTCACGAATGAACTGGGTGCGTCGCGCCTCGCTCAACGCGTAGACTTCCACACCATCCACCGCGATGGCCCCTCGCGTCGGCGCATCCAAACCCGACAAGACGTGGAGGAGGGAGGTCTTGCCCGCACCCGAGCGCCCGACGAGGGAGGTCATCCCGGGACCGGCATCGAAGGAGCAGTCACGGACGACCGTAAGCAAGCCTCGCTCGTGGGGAATCTCCTTCCACACGCTACGCGCACAAACCACGCTTCCCATCGTGGATCCCTTCTCGGTTGTATCCCAGCAACCCGTGGCTCCCGGGTTTTCTTTCTCCTGTCTCCCATACAATCGCAGTGGCCGATCCCAGCGCTAGTGTTCGGGCACTATCGTCATCTCGAGCGGACAATGGTCGGCTCGTTGTTCCCGCGCGGTGAAGGCACAGCAAAGAGTGTTCACGCCCAACCACCTCGTAGCGCACGTGTTGGCGACAGGGCAACAGGGTGCCCGTACAGGACATGCCATCAACCTACGGGTCTGCGGCAACCGGGTCCCGCCGCGCGAGGTTCTAGCCCTCGCCGTCGACAGGCGACGCGGCGGGCGTGGGAGCGTCGAGGTCGCGGATGCTAGGAACGGCGTACATGGCCGCTCCGAGGATGCAGAAGAAGAGGCCCGCGGCGGTGAAGAGGGCGGGCAGTCCCGTCCAATCGGCGATGGCACCGCCCAGGGCGACGCCGAGGGGCATCGCCAGCCCAAGCATCAGTTGGAAGAACCCCACTGCGCGCCCGACCTTGTCCTCTCCGACGTGCCTTTGGATGAGGGTCATCAGGGGCGGGTGGAACCACGCCAGGAACACGCAGGCAAACCCCATGAGCGCCACGAACGCCCAGAATCCACTCTTGGGAAGCAGGCCGGTCGCCGCGATGGGGAATCCGACGATGACGATCGTGCAGCTCATGAGCAGCGCCAACCGCTGGCCCCCTCCCCACGCCATCATGATGACCACGCCGACCAGCATGCAGGTGCCCGTGATCGCCTCGGCGATGGACACCATGCCCCCGTCGGCGCCGAAGTGCTGCTGCGCCATGAGCGGGTACACCGCCTGAATGGCGGCGAAAACCATCATCCCGGCGGTGAGGGCGACGATCAGGATGACCAGGCCCGAGTGGACGTTCAGCGCCCTCCACCCCTGGCGGATCTGCCCCATGATGGTCGGGGGCATCTCGGCCTCAACCGAGGGGATCCTGGCCAGTGCCAGGCCGCCCACCGCCAGGAGCGCCCCTGCGAACTCCAGGCCCAGGGTGTAGGGCAGCCCGAAGGCCGTGTAGAGGGCGATGCCGATCGCCGGAGAACCGATGTTGGCGATCGATCCGATGGCCTGGTCGAGGGCATTCACGCGCATGAGGTGTTTCTCGGGGACCAGCATCGGCATGGCCGCGCTCATCGCGGGGAAGTGGAAGGCCTGGAAGCAGCTGCGCAGCGCCGCGAAGAGGCATATGAGGGCGAAGGTGCCGTGCCCGAACCACGCCAGGGCCCCCAACGCCAGCGACATCACGCCCGCACCCAGGTCGGAGACGATCATGACGGTGCGGCGGTTGTAGCGGTCCGCGGCCAGGCCACCCAGGGGGGCCAGCAGCCCGAGGGGCAGCTGGGAGAGGGCCATGACGAGGGCGAGCTTCAGGGCCGAACCCTCGGTGGTGGTAACGTGCCAGATGATCGCCCACCCGGACGCCCCGCTGGTGACGATGGAGAACGCCTGGCCGCTCCAGATCATGGCGACCACTCGCCACCAGTTCAAAGCCAGCTGGCGGCCGGAGGCGCTTACCTGCGCGGGAGCAGAGGAGGTATCTGGGAGCATCCATGCAACGGTAATGTCACGCTTCTTGCCAGTCAATAGATCTTGCCAGTCAACAGCCACGAAGTCCCCGGCGACCCTCGTCGAACACCGCCCGGCACCGCGCCCTGACGCTTCGCTCGCGGCGCCCGGCGTCTCTGCGGTTGAACCGAGCCCTTCCCAGGGGCGCGGATAACACACCACGTCATAAAGCGCCAAAAACCCTTGTGAGGTTTACCTAATATTGTGTAGCATTTCCCTCGTAATCCCTGAGACACGAGAGGACACGATGAAGATACGCCTCGCGGCGCTGACCGCCCTGCTGACCACCGCCCTGACGCTCACCGCCTGCGGCGGCACCGGGGGAACCACCGCCCAGTCGGACTCGACCACCAAGGGGGCCGGCGCCTCGTCGACCCGGACGATCACCGACCACGGCGGTAACGAGGTCACCCTGCCCGCTCAGATCACCCGCGTCGCCATCGACCAGATCCCGATCGAATCCACCTACCTCGCCTACTTCGACGGCAAGGCACCCAACCTGGTGGGCATGAGCGCCGCGCGCGTCAAGGCCATGAGCCAGACGATCGCCGCGGAGATGGCCCCCGAGATGATGCAGGTGGAGACCGGCTACTACGACAAGGGCGAGCTCAACGCCGAGGCCCTGCTGAACCTCAACGTCGACGTCGTCCTCTACAACGCCTTCAACAAGGAACACGGCGAGATATTCCGCAAAGCTGGCATCCCCGCCGTTGGCTTCACCACGATGGGGAACCCCTCGGAGACCTACACGCAGTGGATGGAGCTCCTCGAAGACGTCTTTAACCAGGAAGGCCACATGGCCGACAAGATCGCGCTGGGCCAGAACCTGGTCGCCGACGCCCGCGCGCGCACCGCGAAGGTCCCGGAGGATCAGCGGGTTTCGACGATGGTCCTCATGAGCGCGGCCGACGGGCAGCTCGCCGTCGCGGGAGGCAAAGAGGGCTGGTTCACGGGCGAGTGGGCCGACTCCCTGAACTACACGAACGTCTCGCGCGACACCAACACATCGCGCACACCCGTCACCTTCGAGCAGGTCCTCACGTGGGACCCGCAGGTCCTCCTGGTCACCGGCAAGGGAATGTCCAACATGACGGCGAATACCGTTTTAACGAACTCGGTTGAGGGGGTGGACCTGTCCACCCTGTCCTCCGTGAAGAACGGCCGCGTCTATTCGACCGGCCTGGGCATGTGGAACTGGTTCACCCCCAACCCAGACGCCCCGATCGTGGCGAACTGGATCGGCGCATCCTTGTACCCCGACCAGTTCACCGACGTTGATCTGGTTGCCATCACGAAGGACTACTACCAGAAGATGTACAACTTCACGCTCACCGACGAACAGGCGCGCCGGATCGTTAACCCCGACGCCGCCTCCTGACGCCCGGCCCCGGCCTCGTCTCCTCATCGACGAGGCCGGGGCTCCGCTATGCGTTTTACTCCCGGGCTCCCCGGGGAGAGGACACCTATGAAGTCACTGCTGACCAGGAACGGGCGGCTGCGCGCGTGGGTGATTCCCGCCCTGATCGCGCTGATCGTCGCGTGCGCGGCCGCGGCGATGATGATCGGACGGTTCTCCGTGTCACTGGAGGATGTGGTCGCCGCCCTGCGGGCACGCTTTTGGGGAGGTCCCGCGGTTTCCCCGCGCGTCAACTCCGTCGTGTTCGACCTGCGCGCACCCCGTATTATCGTGGCGATCCTGGTCGGCGGGGGCCTGTCGGTCGCGGGTGCGTCGTTCCAGTCACTGTTCTCCAACCCGCTGGCGACTCCGGACACGCTGGGGGTCGCGGCCGGGACCTGCGTCGGCGCCGTGATCGCGCTGCTGCTCGACTGGAACCTGATCGGCGTGCAGGCCGCCGCCCTGACCGTCGGCCTGGGGACCATGGCTTTCACGACCGCGATCTCGCGCACCAGGACGGGCTCCTTCAACGTGATCACGCTGGTGTTGGGGGGCGTCATCGTGTCGGCCCTCGCTAACGCCGTCCTGTCGCTGCTGAAGCTGACGGCCGACCCGACCAGCCAGCTCCCCGAAATCACCTACTGGCTCATGGGATCCCTGGCGGCCGTCACCTACCACCAGATCGCGTTGGGCGCGCCCTTCATCGTCGCGGGCGTCACCGTGATCGTGGCGCTGCGCTGGCAGCTCAACATCTTGTCCCTCTCCGAGGACGAGGCCCGCTCCGCCGGCGTCAACGTCTCCCTGATGCGGGCGATCCTGATCGTCGCGTCGACGGTCATCACGGCCTCGGTGATCTCGATGTGCGGCCAGGTCGGCTGGGTGGGCTTGCTGGTGCCGCACTGCGCGCGCATGCTGTGTGGGCAGAACAATCGCGCCGTTATCCCCGCGTCCCTGCTGCTGGGGTCGGCCCTGATGATCGTCATCGACACGCTGGCACGCTCCCTGTCCGCCTCGGAGATACCGATCTCGATCCTGACGGCCATCATCGGCGCGCCGTTCTTTATCGTGCTGCTGCGCCGGACGGGGGGCGCGCGATGATTAGCGTTCAGGGCGCGACCTTCACCTATCCCGGCGCGCCCGCCCCGATCCTGCGTGACATGAGCTTTACTGTCCCGGAGCGTTCCCTGCTGGCCGTCCTGGGGCCCAACGGGGCGGGGAAGACGACGCTGCTGCGCACCATGATCGGCCTGCAAAAGTGGGACAGCGGGCGCACCTTGATCGACGGCACCGACATTTCCGACATGTCGACGCGCGCGCTGGGCCGGGTGCTGTCCTACGTTCCGCAGGCACGCAACGCGTCCAACGTGGCGCTCACCGGCCTGGAGATGGTCATAGTCGGGCGCGCACCGCACATGCGCACCTTGGCCCAGCCGGGGGCTCGCGAGGAGGCGATGGCCCGGGAGGTTCTCGACGAGATCGGCGCCTCGCACCTGGCGGAGATGCCATGCGCGACCATGTCGGGCGGGCAGTTCCAGATGATCCTCATTGCCCGCGCGCTCGTCGCGAACCCGCGGGTCCTCGTGCTGGATGAACCGGAGACCGGACTGGATTTCCGCAACCAACTGATCGTCCTGGGGTTGCTCGAACGCCTCGTGAAGGATCGGGGGCTGGCCGTCATCATGAACACGCACTACCCGGCTCACGCCCTGAGGGTTGCGGACCAGGTTGCGCTCTTTTCCTCCACCCACCAGGCCGTGGTCGGTCCCGCGTCCTCCGTGATGAACGCTGCCACCCTGGCGGACGTGTTCGGGGTGGACGTGGCGATCGGCTGCGTGCCCTTCGAGGGCGAGGACGTGAGGGCCATCGTGCCGGTGCGGCTGGCCGGCCCGCAATAGCCCGGCTTGCGCCGCGACGCGCCCCGCGCACCCGCGCGAAACGATGCGATGCTTTGGTGTGCGGTCCCGTTTTCCCGGCGATGGCAGTCTTTTGCCAACCCTTTACGCGACAACTGTGCGGTGCCTTACAAGGACTTGTGTGGGTATGGACCGCGCGGCCACGTCGCCGTAGAATAGGTACTGCACCAACGGGGGCGACGCAGGTCGGCCCCGTTTTTTGATGCCGCCGCCCTCCCGGGCGGCGCGGGCCGACCGGCCCACACAACACGCTGGCGTGCGGGGCGCGCTTCGCGCCTCCGCGCGAAGACAAACTCAAGGAGAACCATGGACCACATCGTCAAGGCTGAGACCGCGCCCACCATCAGCCAGGCCACCGCCTCGGCTTCCGTTTTCGTCGCCCTCATCGTCGTCCTGGCCGGACTCGGCATGGCCGCCGCCCTGCAGGTCGCCTCCGTGTCATCGATGGTCCTGGCGGTCGTCATCGCCCTGACCGCCCTGATCGTCTCCCCCGCGATCATCTCGATCGCTCGCACGCGCGCCTGAGACACTGCGGGGCGACGAACGCGCGCCCCTCCCATCCCAGCGTGACACCGCCGAGGTGTCGCGCTTTTTCTTTGCCTGCCTCCCCCCGCCTCGTCCATGTGAGCGCCGAAAAACCGGGCATTGGAGCCCCCGGAGACTTGCGAATCGTGTTCACCCCCTATTAGAGTCTATTTGTCAACCACTGCATCGAGGAGGATGTGATGAACGGTTTTCGCATGGACACAGACAGGTTGGAAGAGGCCTCGGGGGAAATGGGTCGGCTATCCGACGGGATGAGCGAACTGGGGCTGGACAAGTGTGAAGAGTCCTTCGACTGTGGAGATAGCGCCGTGAGAGACGCGCTGATGTATTTTGTCTCCATGTACAACAGGCGCGGTCAGGCCACACGGGAGTGGCTCAACAAGACCGCCAGCGGGCTGCACGCTACCGCGTATGCGACGCAGGAAACCGACGACGAAGTGGCGGCGGTCTTCGAGGCGATTCGAGCGAAGCTGTAGAAACGAGGGAATCATGGAAGCGAGATTTTCGCAGCGCTTTCCGGCTGTGACGGGGGATCTGGGCTCGATCTGGTCGTGTCAGAACGAAATCAGGAATCGCTCGCGCCAGATCGGGGAGCTGTACACCGGCGTCAACGCTGTCATCAGCCGGTGCATCGACTGGGAGGGACAGGCGAAAGACGCCTTCATCAACAGCGCGAGCGTCGAGAAACGCGAGATTGGCATCTGGGAGGACGGCACCCTCCAGGCGGCGAACGCGCTGAAGAGCTACTACTTCACTCTGGAGTGGGTCATTGGCTCGGTCAACGGGATCCGTGCCCGGGCGGACGAGCTGTGGGAGCAATACCAGGCGATGACCCCCGCCGACAGGGCGATGCAGGAGGCTTCCATTAAGGAGGAACTTTCCTACCTGCAAAAGAGCTACGACGACGCGAAGAACGAGCTGTCGAACCAGGCGCTGAACACCGCGGCCTCCCTCAGGGAGGCCCTGTATTTCACGCCGGAGGATATCCACACGGTCGAAGACGAGCACATCGACATTGGGGACACACGTTCCCTAACAGACACAGAGATCAACAGCATCCTCGCCCACCTCAGCAATCCTTCATCCACCCTGTTCAGTATCAAGCAAGGGCAAATTGGAGACTGCCACCTGCTCGCCTCGCTCAACGCTTATAACCAGACCGAGGCGGGACGCAGGTATCTGGCGAGCCTCATTACCCCGCACTACGGCGCCGACGGCAAGGTGGACGGGTTCTACGTGAACTTCCCCGGGTTCGGCAGGAACCGCAGGCGCGTTTTTGTCCAGGACGTACTGGAGCATGGGGATACCGCCGGGAGGAGCCGCAACGCTGACCTCGGCTCCATCTTCGAGAAGGCATTCGTCCAATCGCACATGGGCGGGACACGGGGGAAGTTCCCCACGTGGGGAGCCTCCGGGAGCCTGTCGGCCTTGACCATGACGGACATCTCCGGCAAGCTCACCGCACCGATTCCACTCACGAACTCCACCAACGCGGCCGCCATGTTTGCCGCAATAGCCGCGGTCAACACGGGCAAGCCGGTCGTCGCCGAGTCCGGCCTCGTTACCGGGCCCGCAGACGTCATCGTCGGCGGGGAGCCGACGAGGATCCAGGTCTCCTCCAGCCACGTCTACACCGTCGTCGGAGCGGACGGCAACGGCGTGACCCTCACGAACCCGTGGGGGCACAACGATGCCCCCAACGGTAGTCGAACGGAGGCAACCTTCACGATGAGCTGGAGGGACTTCTTCGCCAACTTCGGCGACGTCACCGTGGGGCGGGTCCCGTGAGCGTTAAGCCCCCGCGCAAGCGCACCGTGTTCACCATCCTCGCCCTGGTCTTCGTCATCGCCTGGACCTACGCCCACATCGCCTACGCCTGGCCCTGGAAACGATTCCAAACAGGCACCCGCATCACCTGCCAAGGCCAATACAGCGTCGGCTCTATACCAAACACTCCGGCTCCCCTACTGGGATTTCTTTCCGGCGGCTCCCCCGTACTCTTCGGCGCCAGGGGCAGGATCAACATGGGGGTCGAGACAGCCAGCATCGGCCTATCCGCAGAGATTGACGGCAAGATAGACACCCTCGCCTACGTGCCGGAAGTGAGCCTGGGGGAGTCCGCCACCGTCGATGGGGTGGGCACCTTCACCCTCAAACGGGCCTACTCGGGCACTGTGTGGTTCACCCCCAACCCCGGGGGAGCAACCTTCTGCTTCGAACCCGACCCCACCTTCACCATACGAGAAGGAAAACAACGAGTGAAATGAGGACAAGCACTCTCACCACCCTCACCGCAGGGCGGGTCCCGTGAGCGTTAAGCCCCCGCGCAAGCGCACCGTGTTCACCATCCTCGCCCTGGTCTTCGTCATCGCCTGGACCTACGCCCACATCGCCTACGCCTGGCCCTGGAAACGATTCCAAACAGGCACCCGCATCACCTGCCAAGGCCAATACCAGGTAGGAGCGGAACCTCACCAGAACGCGACGTACCTAGGAACACTGACTGACGACTCATTGGTGAGGTTCGACGCCTGGGGAGAAATCAACATGGGGGTCGAGACCGCAGGATTTTCCCTATTCACGATTGAAGGCAATCACGTGAACGACATCGCCTACGTGCCGGAAGTGAGCCTGGGGGAGTCCGCCACCGTCGAGGGAGTGGGCACCTTCACCCTCAAACGGGCCTACTCGGGCACTGTGTGGTTCACCCCCAACCCCGGGGGAGCAACCTTCTGCTTCGAACCCGACCCCACCTTCACCATGTTCGAAGAAGCCAAATGAGCGGGCGAGCCAGCGTAACCTCTGATCGAACCCGATCGGACCCGCCCTCAGGGCAGCCGCGGAGGCCGCGCCTGGGCGGCGGCCCGCGCGGCCGCCGGGGCGGCCGCAGCAATCGCCTCGATCTCGGCGTCACCGTGCGCCGCGGAGGTGAACCAAACCTCGAACACTGAGGGCGGCAGTGCTATGCCCGAGGACAGGAAGGAATGGAAGAACGGACC
This sequence comes from Schaalia meyeri, assembly GCF_900105015.1. Lineage (GTDB taxonomy): Bacteria > Actinomycetota > Actinomycetes > Actinomycetales > Actinomycetaceae > Pauljensenia > Pauljensenia meyeri. The sequence continues at coordinate 103,965 of NZ_FNLK01000015.1, forward strand.
GTAACGCCACGCCTCCTGGGCACGCGCCTGCTCGTAGTCGTACACGCCAAAGGCGGCAGCGACCTCGCCGAACATGAACGAAAACAGAGAGCCCGTGCGCTGGACGCGGTGAGCGACTCCGCAGGCGCTGAGGGCATCGGAAACAATGGTACTGATCGCCTGAGCCGAGGCATTCACACGGTCGTACACGCCCCGGTCGGCCAGCTCAAGGGTGCGCAGGCCCGCGGCGGTGGCCAGCGGATTGCCCGACAGCGTACCCGCCTGGTAGACGGGTCCCACAGGCGCCAAAAGATCCATGACGTCCGCGCGGCCACCCACGGCGGCCAGCGGCATGCCGCCCCCCACGACCTTGCCGAAGGTCACCAGGTCAGGCACCCAATCCGCGCCACCCACCGCCGAGTCATCGACGAACCCGGCGCTGAACTCGCCCGCTGGGGCGCCATCCACCCAGGAGGCCACGGCCTCCAGTCCCCACCAGCCGGCGGGGTCAACGCGGAAGCCCGTCAGGACCTCATCGAGAATCATGAGGGCGCCGTGAGCGGTACACAGGCGACGGATTTCGCGGTTCCATCCCGGGCGCGGGGGCACGGCACCCATGTTGGCGGGCGCGCCCTCGAAAATGACGGCAGCGATGCGGCCACCCGCCTCGTCGAAGCAACCGCGAAGCGCATCAACATCGTTATAGGGCAGCACGACCGTCTGCGCGGCAATCGCCTCGGGAACACCCGCGGATCCGGGCAGTCCGCCGGTGGCCACGCCGGAGCCGGCGGCCGCCAGCAGCCCGTCTGAGTGCCCGTGGTAATTCCCCGCAAACTTGACGATCAGATCGCGTCCGGTGGCGCCGCGCGCCAGGCGAATCGCTGTCATGGTCGCCTCGGTCCCGGTGGAAACGAAACGGACGCGCTGGGCAAAGGGAACGCGCTCCCGCACGGCGCGGGCGAGGAACGTCTCGGTTTCCGTGGGCGCCCCGAAGGACAGCCCGCGCGAGGCTGCTTCCTGGACGGCGGCGACGACCTGGGGATGGGAGTGACCCAGGAGCGCCGGCCCCCACGAGCCGACCAGATCCACGTAGGTGCGCCCCTCGATATCGGTGACGGTCGCGCCGCTGGCGCTCGCGATAAAACGCGGGGTGCCGCCGACGCCCCCGAAGGCGCGCACGGGCGAGTCAACGCCGCCGGGTATCACGGATTTCGCTTGAAAAAACGCTGTTTCGTTACTGGTCACGGCTACCTTCACGGGACGAGGCCTGGGTTTGTTTCGCTTCCATCCTACCCGCGCTCAGCGCCAGCGGCGGGCAGCTTCGGGCGCCCAGTAGGTCAGCACCGAGTCGGCACCCGCTCGAAAGATGCCGGTGAGGGATTCGTCGATGACGCGTTCCCGGTCGATCCAGCCGTTGGCGGCGGCGGCCTCGACCATCGAGTACTCGCCGGAGACCTGGTAGGCGGCGACGGGAATGTCGGATGCGGCAGCCACGTCGGCCAGGACGTCCAGGTAGGGGCCCGCCGGTTTCACCATGAGCATGTCGGCCCCCTCCGCGGCGTCCAGGAGCGCTTCGAAGACCCCTTCGCGGCGGTTGGCGGGATCCTGCTGGTAGGTGCGGCGGTCACCTGTGAGGGTGGATCCAACAGCCTCGCGGAAGGGCCCGAAGTAGGCGGACGCATACTTCGCGGAATAGGCCAGGATCGCGACGTCTGCGTGCCCCGCCCGATCAAGGGCCGCCCGTATCGCGGCCACCTGCCCGTCCATCATGCCCGAGGGGGACACCATGTGCGCCCCGGCGCGCGCCTGGGAAATGGCCATGGCCTGGTAGAGGGGCAACGTGGCGTCGTTATCGACGCCACCCGATCCGTCAAGAAGACCGCAGTGCCCGTGATCGGTGAACTCGTCCAGGCACGTGTCGGCGCACACGACCAGGGCGTCGCCGACCTCGGCGCGTACGGCGGCCAGTCCGCGGTTGAGGATGCCGTCCGGGGCCCACGCCTGGGTGCCGGTCGAGTCCCGCATGGCTGGCACGCCGAACAGGTCAATCGCGCCGACCCCAGCCTCGGCGGCCTGGGCGGCGGCCCTGCGCAGGGAATCAATCGTGTGCTGGTACTGGCCGGGCATGGCGGCGATCTCGCGGGCCTCGTCGATGTCGTCGCGGACGAACACCGGCCATATCAGCTTGGCGGGATCGACGTGAGTTTCGCGCACCAGGCCGCGCATCGCGGGCGTGGAGCGCAGTCGGCGCGGGCGAACGGTCGGGGTGGGGGCACCCTCCACCCCGGCCTCGGCCAGGTAGGAGGTGACGGATGTGGGCACGGTGGTCATTGCTGTCCTTGGGTCGGCGAGAGGATGTCGGTCAATGCGCGGGCAACCGCGTCGGGTCCGGGGGAATCGGCGTGGGCGGCCACGCCGATTCCCTGGCGTCGCGCCGTGTCGGCGGTGGGCGCGCCGATGGTGGCGACCGGGGTCGTGGGAGGCGGCGTGCCCAGGAGGGTGAGCAGGGCTGGCACCTGGGAGGAAGCGGTGAGCAGGAGCGCATCGAAGTGGCCGCTCCGGTAGGCATCGGCGAGGTCTGTCGGGATGTCCCCGGGGGTTGCGGGCCGCGTGGTGTAGGCGTCAACCGCGTCAACGCTCCAGCCGAGAGCGCTCAGCCCGTCGGGCAGGTTTGGGGGCGCGATGGCGGATCGGGGGATGAGGACGCGGCCTCTTTGGTTGCCCGTGACCGGTGGAAAGGCGCGCACCAGCGCGGCGGCAGAACCCTGTCCGATCAGGTCGGGCGCCACCTTCCCGCAGTCTTTGATCCACCGGGCGGTGGCGGCTCCGACGGTCGCGATGCGAGTGCCGCGCGCGTGCGCGTCGGCGAGGAGGGGCGCAACCGCGCGGGCGCCTCTCCACGAGGAGAGAACCACCCAGGCGTAGGCGCCGCCACCCAGGTCCGTGCGCGCTTGGTCGAGTCGTGGGGATTCAAGGGGTAAAGAGACGGTCAGGGCCAGCGCGTCAACGTGCGCGCCCGCTTCCGTCAGGGCCAGCGCGATGGCATCGGGCTCCTTGAGGCGGCCCAGGAGAATGCGCCTGCCGACCAGCGGGCCCTCGCCCTGCCCCCGGGACGCGTCCGTGCCCTCTGGCGCGCTCACGAGGGTGACCTGAGCGGCTTGGATGCGCGCAGGTCGGCCACGTTTGCGCCGCCCGCCGCCAGCAGGTTCTGCGCACAGCGCCTGCCCGCCGTGGCGGCGTCGGCTTCGCAGGCGTTATCCGTGAGCGCCAGCGTGTCACGGGCCTCGACCGACGCGGACCCGTCCACCGCCACAATCCGCGCGTCGATGACCAGGGCAGAGTCGTCCTGGTTGACGCGGGCCAGGGCGCCCACGGGTGCCGCGCACCCGGCACCGAGGGACGCCATGAGTGCACGCTCGGCACTCGCCGCGAGCGCGGTGCCCCGGTCGTTCAGCGCGGCGACGACGGAGCGCAGCTCGGCGTCGATGTCGTCGCGCGTCTCGATCGCCAAGGCCCCCTGGGCGGGTGCGGGCATCATGGCCTCGGGGGGCAGGACGTGCGTGGCGTGGCCGCCAAGGCCCAGGCGTTTCAGGCCGGCGAGGGCCAGAACGACGGCCTCGAGTGGCTCACCCGTCCCGAGGGCCGTGTGCGCGGTGCCGACGTCCGTGCCCAGATCGACACCGCGCACGCGGGACAGGCGGGTGGGGACGTTGCCGCGCAGGTCGCAGATGCGCAGGTCCGGGCGGGCGGCGAGCAGCTGGGCGGCGCGGCGCGGCGACCCGGTGCCGACGCGCGCACCCTCCGGCAGGTCCGCCAGGGTCTGCCCGTCGGCGGCACACAGGGCGTCGCGCGGGTCTTCTCGGCACGGGACGGCCGCGATACGCAGGCCAGGAACGGGTGCGGTGGGCAGGTCTTTGAAGGAGTGGACGGCCAGGTCACACTGGCCTTCCAGCAGGGCCAGGCGCAGCTGGGCGGCGAACACTCCGATCCCACCCAGGGACGCGAGAGGTGTCGCGGTCACGTCCCCGTGGGTGCGGACGACCTTCAGCTCGACCGTGATGTTGAGGCCCATCGCCGCTCCCGCGCGCGAGGCGGCGCGGGCGACCGCGGCGGATTGGGCCAGGGCCAGCCGAGATCCTCGTGTGCCCAGGATCAGCGTGCGAGCGGTCATGACAGTCCTTTCGCGCTCGCGCGCGCGTGCGAGACGACGGACGCGACGCCGGTGCCCGCGACCCACGCGCCGGTCAGGGCCAGGCCCCCCAGCGAGGCGACAGCGGCCTGCAGGGAAGCGACCCGCTCACGGTAGTCCGGGGGCAGGGGTGGGAGCGTGCCGTTCCAGCGCACCAACAGGTGATCGACAACAGCGTCGGGGTCGATGCGCACGCCCGTCATGGCTCGGACGTCGCCCAGGGCGCGCCTGAGGTCGACCTCGGGTTCGGGTTCCCCGTAGCGGCCGTAGGACAGGCGCAACAGGTGTGTGCCGGCCTCGAACCGGCGCGCAAGCCACGGCCACTTGACGGTCAGGTGGGACAGGGCCTTGGCCTCGACGGGGCGATCGCCCGCGGGCGCGGGGGCGACCAGCAGGCCCTGTGAGACGGGTGCGTCGTCCAGCTCGGGAGCGCGCACGGCCAGGGTGAGGCGCGCGATGGGCGCGCCCTTGGGAACGCTCACGTCCGGGCCAGCGGGGATCCCCGCGCCATCCAGGATCCGCAGGGCGGCCTGCGCGCTGCAGGCCAGGACCACGCGCGGCGCGCGGATGGCCGTGCCCGGCCCGTCGGGGACCGGCTCGGCGCTGGGGGTGGGTCCCCGGCGGGTCGGCCCCACGTCGCACCTCCAGGCCGTGCCGTCACGCGACAGGGTGCGGGCCCCCATCCGGGTGCAGACGGTTCCCCCGGCGGCCTCGATCGCCTGGCGCAGGGCGTCCACCAGGACGAACATGCCGCCCTCAACGCAGGCCTCGGGGGCGCGGCGCGTCCCCGAGCGGGCCAGGAGCTCGCCGACCGCCGCAGCCAGGGAGCCGGTGCGCGCGGTCGCGGCGCGCAACCCGGGGGCCACGGCGTCGGTGGCCAGCATTGACGGATCGGAGGTATAGATGCCGCTCACGATGGGGCGCACCGATCGCTCAAGCACCTGGGTCCCCATGCGGGCGGCCACGAAACCGGCCAGCGTATCCCCGGCCCGGTCCATCCCAACGGAGGGGCCCATGGACGCGTCGAGGAGGGCGCGCCGCACCCCGTCAGCCCCAAAGGCGTGGGCGCAGTCGGGGGCGTCCGGGCGAGCGGGGATCCCCAGGAAGGATTCTCGCAGGAAGGGACGCAGCTCCCAGCCGCCCTGGCGCGCGGGCGCGAAAAGACGCGCGCCGGACCCGGCGGGCAGGGCGGCGCGCAGTCCCAGGTCGGCGATCATGGAGCAGACGTCGGTACCGCGAATGACGAAGGTCTCCGCGCCCAGGTCCACGTCTGTCCCTGCGATGCGGCCGCGCGCGATGAGGCCGCCCAGGTAGCCGCGGGCCTCGACCAGGAGGGGGCGTTGCCCAGCCCGTGCCAGCTCCCACGCCGCCGTAAGGCCCGCGATTCCCCCACCGACCACGACCGCCCCGGGGGCGGTTGGGATGCCTGGATGCGTCTCCACGCGGCTCACCTGCCCGCGTCGTGGACCAGCTCCACGATGTGGGTGAGCACCGTCGGGTCCGTGGTCGGGGGGACGCCGTGCCCCAGGTTAAAAATGTGGCCGGGAGCGGCTCGACCGGTGGCGAGAATATGACGAACGGCCTGTTCGATAACGTCCCACGGAGCCTGCAACAGTGCGGGGTCCAGATTCCCCTGGACCGCCTTGCCGGGAACCTGCTCGATCGCCCACGCCAGGTCCGTCTTCCAGTCCACGCCCACGCAATCCGCCCCGACGGCAGCCATATCGGCCAGGATCGGTGCGCTGCCCGTCCCGAAGTGAATGAGCGGGGCGCGCCGACCGGTCACCGGGACGCGCGCCCGAGCAAGGCGGGAGGCGACGCGGCGCGAGTACGGCGCGACCGAGTCGCGATAGACCCGCGGGGACAGGGAGCCCACCCACGAGTCAAAGAGCTGGGCGGCGCTGGCGCCGGCCTCGACCTGGGAGGCGAGGAAGTCGCCGGTCACGCGCGCACACCAGCCCATGAGCTCGTCCCACGCGCCAGGATCCGAGGCGGCGAGCGCCCGGGCCGCCAGGTGGTCGCGGGAGGGGCGTCCCTCGACCATGTAGGCGGCCAGCGTGAAGGGGGCGCCCGCGAATCCGATGAGGGGGGTCTCGCCCAGTTCGCGCACGGCCAGGGCGACGGCCTGGCGCACCGCTCGGGCGCCCTCACCGCAATCGCGGGCGTTTCCAGCGGCGTCGGTCCACGAGCCGGACCCGTAGGAGTGACGGGTGAGCTCATCGATTGCCTGGCGCGTGCGGTACGGGTGGTCCAGGACGGGGCCCACGCCCGGCTCAATCTCGACCCCCACGCCCGCCAGGCGCAGGGGGATCATGATGTCGGAGAAGAGGACGGCGGCGTCCACGCCGTGGCGGCGCACAGGCTGAACGGTCGCCTCGGCGGCGACCTCGGGGACCAGGCAGGCCTCGAGCATGGGCAGGCCCACGCGGGCGCGCAGCTGCCTGTACTCGGGCAGGGAGCGGCCGGCTTGGCGCATGAACCACACGGGGGCGGGTCCACGCCGCCCCGTCAAGGCAGCCAGCAGCGGGGGCATCGTCATGTCTCTTCCTTATTTTAGATAGGGGTCCGTGCGGTAATTCGTGCGCATCGGGCACCGTCCAGTTTAGTGGGTACCATTTTGTGCCACGGCCTCAGCTGTTGAAATAATGCTTTTTCCCATCCCCTTTGCCGCGGGAGAATGCCAAATATTCAACCATCGAAACATCGTGACACGGGCGTCACCAACCCTCGTTCGTCGGCCGTTGGGACACCGACGCCCCTCGTGCCCTTAAATGGGAACGTTGTGACTGTTCATATGCTTTCAGCGGACCACCGCCACGCCCCCCTCGACGACATCGCCCGGCTCTCCGGCGCGACCGACCTCGGCCCCACGCTGGCACGCGCGTGCCCTCAGGCGCGCGGCGTCATGGTCCTGCGCACCTGCAACCGCGTCACCGTCTACATCGACGCACCCGCCTCGGCCAACCCCCGCGCGCTCCGCGACACCGTCGAGCGCGAGCTGGCCCGGGCCTCGGCGATGGCGAGGAAGGACGTGAAGCTGCGCCACCTGTGGGGGCGCGACGCCCTCACCGACCTGTTCGCGACGGCCGCGGGCCTGGAGTCCATGGTCGTCGGGGAACGCGAGATCGCGGGGCAGATGCGCCGCGCAGCGCACTGCGCATGGGAGGACGGGACCCTCAGCTGCGACCTGGGTCGCGCCGTGGAGCGCGCGTCCGCGACCTCGCGGCGCATCGCCACCGAAACCAGTTTGGCGGGAGCGGGGCGCTCGGTCGTCGCCGTCGGACTGAACCTGGCGGCCGCCCACCTGCCCGCGTGGGAGGACACCAGGGTCCTCATCGTCGGGACGGGCGCGTACGCGGGCGCCTCTGTGAGCACGCTGGCCGCCCTGGGCGCCCTGGACGTGTGCGTCTACTCCACGTCCAGCCGCGCGGAAGAGTTCGCACGGGGACGAGGCATCGGCTGGGTCGATGCGCACGCCCTCCCGGACGCCCTTCGCCGCGCGGACCTGGTGCTCACCTGCCGGGGACTGGGGTCCGCCGTCCTGACCCGTTCCCTCGCGCAGCGCGCCGGCCGCACGGTTGTTTTGGACCTGGCGCTCACCCGCGACGCGGACGCCTCCATCGCGGATCTGCCGGGGATCACCCTCATCGACCTGCCTACGATCCAGGGGTCGGTGCCCGACGCGCAGGTCGACGCGCTCGATCGCGCCCATGCGATCATCTCCGAGGAGGTGGACTCCTTCGAGCGCGGCCTCGGCGCCCGCTCAATGGACCCCGTCGTGCGCCACCTGCGCGCCCGCGTCTTCGACATCGTCGACGCGGAGATCGCTCTTCTGGGCCAGGATCCCATCTCGCCCGAGAAAGCGGCGCGGGCCCTGCGCCACCTGGCCGCCCGACTCGTCCACAACCCCACCGTCATGGCCCGCAAGGCCGGCGAAGAGGGTCAACAGGAGCGCTACCTGGAGGCGCTGAGCGTGGTCCTCGGCATCGACGAGGCCGTGTCCGTGTGCCCCGCCCACGCCCGCAACCGGAGCGCTGTTCACGGCCAGCAGGCACCTCACCATTGCGAGGCGCGCACCAGGCCGCTTCGTACACTGGGGGCATGAGCACCCGGAAGAACGAACCACGCGCCCTCGCCCTGGGCGTCGCCGTCTACGTGATCTGGGGTTTCTTCCCCCTGTACTTTTTCCGGCTATCCCCCGCCGGGGCCGTCGAGGTGATCGTCCACCGGGCTGTGTGGGGCCTGGTTTTTTGCCTGGCGGCGCTCGCACTCACGGGCTCCCTGGGGAAGATCCGCGCGCTCGTCGCGGACAGGGGGGCGCTGTGGCGGCTCACGGTCGCGGGGGCTCTGGTCGTCGTCAACTGGTCCGTGTACGTGTTCGCCATCCTCACGGGCCACACGACGGACGCTGCGATCGGGTACTTCGTTAACCCCCTCGTCACCGTGGCCCTGGGCCTCATCGTGCTGCGTGAGCGCGTCACCCCCGTCCACAAGCTCGCCCTTAGCCTGGGTTGCCTCGCCGTTGTCATCCTTATCGTCGGACAGCGCTCCATCCCGATCGTATCCCTGACGCTCGCCCTCACGTTCGGCCTGTATTCCCTGGTGAAAAAAGACGTGGCCGCTCGCGTTGACCCGTTGGCCGGCATGGCCATCGAAACAGCCGCGGTCTCGCCCATCCTGCTGGGCTACTACGCGTACCTGGTGGCCACTTCCTCCACGTCCTTCCACGCGCTGGCGTCCGGCCAGGGAACCCGTCCGTGGGGCGTGCACCTGGCCCTGCTGGTGGGCGCGGGGGCGCTGACCATGGTTCCGCTGATCATGTTCGCCTCCGCCGCCAGGGGCCTCACCCTGGGCACCATGGGTTTCCTGCAGTACCTGGGCCCCACCCTGCAGCTCTTCGTCGCACTCTTCATCTTCGGGGAAAACGTTCCCACGATCCGGTGGGTCGCGATGGGGGTCGTGTGGCTGGCCCTGGGGTGCCTGAGCGGCGACTGGGCGCTCACCTCCCTTCGGGCAAGGCGCCTGGCGCGCTCGGCGGCGCCTGGCCGGTAGCGGGCCTGGGCCTCTCCCCTACCGGCCGCCCGGCTCCGGGCGGCCCGTGTAGTTGACGAAGCGCGCCATGTCACCCTGGAACAGGGCGGTCACGGTCGCGGTCGCGCCCGAGCGGTGCTTGGCGACGATGATGTCGGCCTCGCCGGGGCGGTCTTCCCTGTCGTAGTAGTCGGGCCGGTGCAGCAAAACGATGATGTCCGCATCCTGCTCCAGGGAGCCGGATTCGCGCAGGTCGCTCATCATGGGCTTCCGGTCGGTGCGCCCCTCGGAGTTACGGTTCAGCTGGGCGACGGCGATCACCGGAATATCCAGGTCCTTCGCCAACAGCTTGAGGTTTCGCGACATCGCGGAGACCTCCTGCTGGCGCGATTCCACCTGTCGACCGCTCGTCATGAGCTGCAGATAGTCAACGACGACCAGGCCCAGGTTTTCCTGCTGCTTCAAACGCCTGCATTTCGAGCGGATCTCCGAGATCGTGATGTTCGCCGAGTCGTCCACGTACAGGGGTGCCTCGCTCATGCGGGACGTGGTTTCCGCGACCTTGCGCCAGTCCACGTCGCTCATCTGTCCGGCCTGCATCTTGGACAGGCGCACGCCGGACTCTGCGGAGAGCATGCGCATCGCGATCTCCTGCGCGCTCATTTCCAGGGAAAAGATCAGGGAGGTGATGCCGTGCTTCATGGAAGCGGAGCGGCAAAAGTCCAGGGCCAGCGTCGACTTACCCATAGCGGGGCGCGCGGCGACGATGATCATCTGCCCGCCGTGCAGGCCCTGTGTGAGTTCGTCCAGGTCGGTGAATCCCGTGGGGACACCGTTGAGCTTGCCTCGGTTCTTTTCGATGTCCTCCAGTGCGTTGAGGATGTCCGAACTCATCTGCGTCATGGACACGTAATCGCTGGTTTCGCGGCCGTCCGAGACCGCGTACACCTCGGCCTGTGCCTGGTCGACGATCTCGTCAACGTCGCCGCCGGCGTCCGCGTAACCGAGCTGGACGACGCGCGTGCCTGCAGTGACCAGGCGGCGCATAATGGCGCGCTCGCGCACGATCCGGGCGTAGTACGCGGCGTTCGCGGCCGTCGGAACCGACGCGATGAGACTGTGCAGGTAGGCGGCGCCACCCACCTTGGAGAGCATTCCGGCGCGCTTGAGCTCGCCGGCGACGGTGATCGCGTCCGCGGGTTCGGCGCGTCCGTTCAGTTCGATGATCGTGTCAAAGATCGTCTCGTGGCTGGGCTGGTAGAAGTCTTGCCCACGCAGCATCTCGGACACCACGTTGGCGGCCTCGGTCGTCAGCATCATCGATCCGAGGACGCTCATCTCCGCGTCGATGTCCTGCGGGGGGACGCGGTCGAATTGGTCGTCGGACATGGTGATCCTCTCGGGTGAATCGGCGGCTATCGAGCGAGGCGTGGTCGCTGGGGCCGCGAGCGCGAGCGCGGCTGCGGATAGAGATCCTCCAGGGAAGACTAACGCGTCGGCGGCGGGTGCGCGAGCGCCGATGTGCACCGGCATGTGCATACATTGTGGATAGCCTGTGCACCACGCCGAAGGAGCCTGTGCACAGCACCAAATGACCGATCTGTCAGCGCAGATATGCTCATCACAGTCACATCGTTGTCATTCATTGAGCCGTCTACAATTTCCGAGTGCGCGGCTTTCCACAGGCCTGTGCACATATTGTGGAAAAGAAATGGAGCGTGTCATGACAAGCACCCACGGAGCCGGCGGCCCGACCTCCTCGTCGCCGCGGGAGGAGAACCCGGGACCGTCGGTGCCAACGATCACCACGGGCGCGATCCTCTCCCTGGCGCTGCCGTCCCTGGGCGCGCTCATCGCCGAACCTCTCTTCACCGTCATCGACTCCACGATGGTCGGCCACCTGGGAACCCCCGAGCTGGCTGGCCTGGGCATCGCGTCGACGGTCCTGAACACCGTCGTCGGCCTGTTCATTTTCCTGGCGTATTCGACGACCTCCCTGGCGGGTCGGCACCTGGGGGCGGGGAGGCGCGACCTGGCAATGCGCTCCGGAGTTGAAGCCATGTGGTTGGCCGTGTGCCTGGGGGCGCTCGCCGCGATCCTCCTGACTCTCTTCTCCTCCCCGCTGCTGTCCTGGCTGGGGGCCGACGCGGCGACCATGCCCCACGCGCGCGCCTATCTGCGGTCCTCCGCGCCCGGCCTGATCGGCATGTTCGTGGTCCTGGCCACCACCGGCACGCTGAGGGGCCTGCAGGACACGCGCACCCCGCTGGTCGCGGCGTCCGTGGGAGCGGCCTTCAACGCGGCCGCGAACTGGACGCTCATGTACCCCCTCGGCCTGGGGGTCGCCGGGTCCGGCCTGGGGACGACCATCACGCAAAGCCTCATGGCGGCCTTCCTGGCGTGGGTGGTCGCGCGCGGCGCGCGCCGGGAGGGCGTCAGCCTGCGCCCCTCCACATCCGGGCTCTTGTCAGCAGCCGTCGCTGGCGTCCCTCTCCTGGTGCGCACCCTGGCCCTGCGCGTCGCCCTGCTGGCCACCCTGGCCGCCGTCACCGCCATCTCCACGCAGGCGCTCGCCGCCCACCAGATCGTGTGGACGCTGTGGAGCTTCGCCGCCTACGTCCTCGACGCCCTCGCGATCGCCGCGCAGGCGCTCGCTGGATTCACCCAGGGCAGCGGCCAGCGGGGGGCCATGCGCCCCCTGGTGCGCACCCTCGCCCGCTGGGGGGTCGGTTTCGGCGCGGTCGTCGGCCTCGCCCTGGCGGTGACCTCCCCGTGGATCACTCGCATTTTCACGACCGACCACACCGTCATCGACTACGCGACCGTCGCCCTCATCGTCGGCGCTCTCTTCCAGCCCATCGCCGGGTACGTGTTCCTGCTGGACGGAATCCTGATCGGCGCGGGACGCGGCCGCTACCTGGCCGCAGCGTCCGTCGTCACCCTCGTTGCCTACGCGCCCGCCTTGTGGGGCATCGCCCACTCGACCGCCCTGGCTGCTCGCCCCTGCCTGGCGCTCGCGCTCGTGTGGCTCGCCTACGCCGCCGTCTATACGGGCATGCGGGCGCTGACCAACGCCCTTGGCGCGCGTACCCTCTGAGGTCATGCACGCGAGGCACCCCGCGCCTCGTCCGGCATCGAACGAATCGTGACCGGAAACGCCCTGGCAGCATCGCCCTCAAGCGTGTAAAATGTGTGGTTGGACTATCCGTATCCGCGGAAAGTCCAACAGGTCCTCACGGGCCATACGCAACGCCCTCCTGTCACGGACCGTCCGTGACCGCAAAGACCATAGGAGGTGGGAACCAACGTGCGTAAATACGAACTGATGGTGATCCTCGATCCTTCGATCGACGAGCGCACCGTCGCCCCCACGATGGAAAAGTACCTGGCACCCGTGGCTGCGGGCGGCGGATCCGTCGAAAACGTTGACGTCTGGGGCAAGCGCCGCCTTGCCTACGACATCCTGAAGCGTTCCGAGGGCATCTACGTCGTCATCGACATGACCACGACCCCCGAGGTCGCTCTCGAGATCAACCGCCGCATGGGCATCGACGAGACCATTCTCCGTACGAAGCTTCTGCGCCCCGACGCTCACTGAGCCGATACCACACCCTCTAAGCCCGAGGAGCCGACATGGCCGGAGATACCGTCATCACAATCATCGGCAACCTGACCGCCGATCCCGAACTGCGGTGGACGCAGTCCGGAGCAGCGGTCGCCGATTTCACGGTGGCCTCCACCCCCCGAACCTATGACCGAAACGCCGGCGAATGGCGCGACGGCGACACCCTGTTCATGCGCTGCTCCGTGTGGCGCGAGGCGGCTGAGAACGTCGCCGAGTCGCTGCGCAAGGGCATGCGCGTCATCGCATCGGGTCGCCTTACCCAGCGCTCGTACGAAACCCAGCAGGGAGAACGCCGCACGGTCGTTGAGATGCAGGTCGACGAGGTCGGCCCCTCCCTGCGTCGCGCGCGCGCGCAGGTCACCCGCACCACGCCCGCCGGCGGTGGCGGCTACCAGTCCGATAACCGCGGCTCGCAGGCAGCCCCCCAGGGCGGCGGATACGGCGGCGGACAGGGTGGATACGGCCAGGGCAGTGCCAACTACGGCGCACCGACCGGCGGCTCCCCCGAGGACCCGTGGCGTTCCGCCCCTTCCGGCGGCGCCACCTCCTTTGGCGACGAGCCTCCGTTCTAACGTCGGTATCCCCGGGTATCCCCCGGTGGCGCCACGTCGAAGACAACACGCTTGGGGCGGACATGTCCGCCCGGATTCACTAGGAGACCATCATGGCGAAGCCTCAACTTCGCAACAAGCCCATTAAGAAGAAGGCCAACCCACTGAAGTCGGCCAAGATCGAAAAGATCGACTACAAGGACACCGCTCTGCTGCGCAAGTTCATCTCGGACCGCGGCAAGATCCGCGCGCGCCGCGTGACCGGTGTTTCCACGCAGGAGCAGCGCAAGATCGCTCGCGCCGTCAAGAACGCGCGCGAGATGGCCCTGCTGCCCTACTCCTCGACCGGCCGCTGATAGGGAAGGACACAGCTGATATGGCTACCACGAAACTGATCCTCACCCACGACGTCCCGCGCCTCGGCCATGCAGGCGAGGTCGTCGAAGTCAAGGCTGGCTACGCCCGCAACTACCTGGTCCCCCGCGGTTTCGCCACCAAGTGGACGGCTGGCGCGCAGAAGCAGATCGACCAGATCGCCGCGGCCCGTCGCCGCCACGAGATCGCCACGATCGACGACGCGCGCGCGGTGCGCGACGCCCTGCAGGGTGGCGCCATCGTCGAGATCACCGGTAAGGTCGGCAACGCCGGGCGCCTCTTCGGCGCCGTTTCCGCCGCCCAGATCGCCGAGGCGGTCAAGGAGCAGCTGGGACAGACCATCGACCGTCGCCGCGTCATCATCGCCTCGCCCATCAAAGCTGTTGGCGACCACACCGTGACCGTCGGGCTGCACCCCGAGGTGTCCGCGAACCTGAAGGTTCGCGTGTCCGCCGCGAAGTGACGGCTTAGCTCCGGAACCACCGAACAGGGGTGGCCACCGCTCTGGCGGTGGCCACCCCTGTTTTTGTGTGAGGGCCAACAAAGTGGGCGCCGACGCGCTCACGAGCGGGCACGGGCGGGCGGGCGAAAAACCCCACGAGGATGCACCGCGCGCCACGCCGGGGCCGCGCCCACGGCTACGCGGCGGCGCTAGCCTCCTCGGTTATTGTTGTTCTGACCCCCGCCGTTTCCGGGTGGGTTGCCGTTGCCCGGCGGATTCCCATTGCCCGGCGGGTTACCGTTGCCCGGCGGGTTGCCGTTACCGCCGCCGTTTCCATTGCCGTCTCCTTCTCCATTACCCTTGTTGCCCCCCTTGTTTCCGTCCGAGGGCACGGTGGTGGGCGGCGCGGAGGGCGTCGGCTCGTCCGTGGGTTCGCTGGGGGACTGCGGGGATTCCGAGGTGGCGCTCGGGGCGGGCGTCGGCGTGTTCTTGCGCGCCCGGCGCTTGGAACTGACCTTCCACGTGAAGTCTGTTGTCGTCATGTTCGCCGTCGCAGGCTTCATGTAGTCGATCCACACGTCGACGGGCCAGTCGCCGCCGTGGAACTGGTTGACCCTGCCAATGTTATCCAGCGGCACGGAGTTTCCTTCGTCATCGGACTGGTACATCGACACGGCCGTCACCATTCCGGGAACGAATCCGACGAACTGTGCGGAGAGCTGATCCGACGCGGTCCCGGTCTTGCCCGCTGTCGTCAGGCGCGGGATGGAACGGTCGACGTTACTGGCTGTTCCATCCCCACCGGTCACGGCCTCGAGGGCGGGCATGATCGACGAGATCTCCTCGGCCTGGAACACGCGCTTCGGGGTGACGTCACCGCTGTAGAGGAGCTTGCTCCTGGAATCCTCCACCTTCTTGACGATGTGCGCATTCACGCGCTGGCCGCCGTTCGCAATCGTCGAATACGCGGTCGTCAGGTCAATGTTGTGCGGGGACGCAAAGCCCAGAACATTCAAGAGCTGGCCATTAAGACCCAGCGTGTCTTCTGGGATCCCGGCGTCAACGGCCGCCTTGAGGGTGTTCTCGGGGCCCACGTCCTGGTTCAAAGCGACGTACGCCGTGTTCATCGAGTATTCGGTGGCGCGCACCAGGGTGACGTTGCCGAAAGAGTATCCGCCGTCGTTCGAGACGGGCACATTCATGCCCGGAAAGTACTGCGGGGACTTGCCCGAATACGTGTCGTAGACAGAGCCTTCCTGGCGCGCGTTGGCCAGGAGCGCAAAGGGTTTAAAGGAGGAGCCCGCCATCGCGATGTCCTGGGTGACCGCGTTTTGCTGGCGCGTCAGATAGTCGGCGCCCGCATACTCCGCGAGGATCTCGCCGGTCTCGGGATCCATGGACGACAGCGCGACGTGCTGGTGCGTGGGATCCCAGCCGCTCACCTTGTTCATCCCCTCGGCGGCGGCGATCGCCTGATCCTGGTGTTCCTTGACGATCGTGGAGGTGATGCGCAGGCCGCCCTGGCTGATCTTGTCCTCGTCGAACTGGCCGGACTTGATCAGCTCTGACTTCACCTGCGCCATGAGGTAACCGTTCGTGCCGGTCATGGACTCCCTGTTGAGCGTTTCCGGGTCGATGGTCTGGGGGAAGACCGCGGCGTCCGCCTGATCCTGCGTGATCCAGCCGTCCACGACCATCAGGTTCAGATCGCGGTTCCAGCGCTCCTTTGCCTTCTCGGGGTTGACGGCGGGATCCCACGCGGAGGGCGCGGGGATGACCGATGCCAGCAGCGAGGCCTCGGAGAGGGTCAACTCGCTCGCTCCGTGGCCAAAGTACGCCTGCGCGGCCGCGTCGATGCCATACGCGCCGCGGCCGAAGTAGATGGTGTTCATGTAGGCGCCGATCACCTCGTCCTTGGACTTTTCCCGGTTGATCTTGATCGCCAGCACAGCTTCCTTGAGCTTGCCGCCATACGACGTGGTTTCACCGACGTAGTAGCGTTCGACGTATTGCTGGGTGAGCGTTGAGCCGCCCTGGCGCGCGCCGCCAAGCAGGTTGTTCACCAGGGCTCGGGCGATGCCCTTCAGGTCGACGCCGGAGTTCGTGTAGAACGTGCGGTCCTCGGAGGCGACGATCGCCTTGGAGACGTAATCGGGCAGCGTCGTCGTGTCGATGATCTGCCGGTTGATGTCGCCGAGCGTCCCGATCTCGGTGGTGCCATCCGCGTAGTAGACCGCTGTTTTCTGTGCGAGCGCCAGATCGTCCGGGGCGGGCACGGCCAGCGTGTTATAGAGGTACAGGAACACGCCCATGCCGGCGATAAAGGCACCGAGGATGAGGGTCAGGAACCCAAAGCCGATGCGCTTGGCCCAGCGCCTCTTTTTCTTCGCGGGGCCCTTTCGTCCCTCCGACGAGGCCGTGGCGGCCTTCCTGGATGAGCGCGTGGCGGGCGCTGAGGTCACCGAACGCCGCGAGGGCGCCTGATCGGGCCCGGCCGCGTTCGTTCCGCCCGACCCGATGATGTCGTTCCAGTCCATTTGTCCGTTGTGAGTCGCCACGTGTTCGCCCTTTCGCGGATTGTTGTATCTCTAGCGTAACCGTGTTTCCCCGAAGATCCCCAAAGTATGGGGTGCGACACAGAGGATGCGCAGTCGCGCGATCGCCTGTTCGAGGCCACAATGCCGGGTCAGTTCACGACCACTGTTCCTCGGGCCTGCCCGGGGCCGCCCACAGGGTGTGAAAGACGCCTTCCTTATCCGTGCGACGGTAGGTGTGGGAGCCGAAGAAGTCGCGCTGAGCCTGGATGAGGGCGGCGGGCAGGCGGGTCGCGCGGATCTGGTCGAAGTAGGCCAGCGAGGACGCGAACACGGGGATCGGGACCCCGGCCAGGGCCGCCTGAGAGACGATGCGACGCAGCGCGGGCGTGCACTCTTCGAATCGGGTCGCGAAGGGCTGCGCGGCCAGCAGGAGCGGCAGGGAGGGGTCGGCCTCGTAGGCGCGCGTGATGTCATCGAGGAACGCCGCGCGGATGATGCAGCCGTCGCGCCAGATGCGGGCCAGCGCCCCCTTGTCGATGTCCCAGCCGTATTCGGCGGCTCCGGCCTCGATTTCGTCGAAACCCTGCGAATAGGCGACGATCTTGGAGGCAAAGAGGGCGCGCCGCACATCCTCCACGAAGGCGGCCCGGGCCTCGTCCGTGTCGATGACGAGGGGGGAGGCGTTTCCGGCCATCCCCTGTCCGGCCGAGCGCTGAGCCGAGCCCGAGGAGGCCCCGCGCGCGAACGTCGCTTCGCCGATGGCGGTCACGGGGACGGCCAGGTCCAGGGCGGTCTGCACCGTCCACTTGCCGGTGCCCTTTTGCGAGGCAGCATCGACGATGAGGTCAACGAGCGGCGCGCCCGTGGATGCGTCCACCTGGCGCAGCACCTCGGCGGTGATCTCGATCAGGTAAGAGTTGAGCTCGCCCCGGTTCCAGGTCGCGAAGATGTCCGCGATCTCACCGGGCTCGGCGCCCAGGCCCTCGCGCAGCAGGGCGTATGCCTCGGCGATGACCTGCATGTCGGCGTACTCGATGCCGTTGTGAACCATCTTCACGAAGTGGCCCGCACCGTTCGCGCCGATGTACGTGCAGCAGGGCACGCCGTCGTAGGTGGCGGAGATCGTCTCGAACATGGGGCCCAGGCGGTCGTACGAGGCCGGTGTTCCTCCCGGCATAATGGACGGCCCCCACAGGGCCCCCTCCTCGCCGCCGGAAACGCCCGCGCCCACGAAGTGCAGGCCGCGCTCGGCCACCCATTTCTCGCGGCGAATCGTGTCGGTGAACAGCGAGTTTCCGCAGTCGACTATGATATCGCCGTCCTCCATGAGGGCGGCCAACTGCTCCATGACGGCGTCCGTTGCCGGGCCCGCCTGGACCATGATGATGGCCACGCGCGGGGCGCGCAGGGAGGCGACGAAACCCTCCAGGGTGGAGGAGGGAACGAAGGTTCCCTGGTCGCCGTGCTCCCTGATGAGCCTGTCGGTGCGCGCCTGCGTGCGGTTAAAAACGGCGGTCGCGTAGCCGTTGCGGGCCAGGTTGCGGGCCAGGTTCGCGCCCATCACACCCAGTCCGTACACGCCGATGTCGGCCGACGCCTTCTCGGGGGTAAACGTGCTCATTGGGTGACTCTCCTTAGGAATCGTTCGATTGTCACCAGCGTACGGCGGTGCCACCGGGGGTGCACCGCGCGCGGGCGTGACGATGGTCGCGGCGCGACCGCGGTCGTGCTACTGCTCGTTTCGCGCGGCCTTCGCGGCGGCCTTGCGCGCCTTTTTTTCCGCGACCTTCGCCTCCCAGCGGGCCTGCTGAGCCTGGTACTCCTCAGCCAGGGCGCGCACCTCATCCGAAGCCCACCAGTCCAGGAGCGCCTCGCGAGCCGCATCCTCGCCGAGGGGGCCGCGCTCCATGCGCAGCTCCAGCAGGTAGTCGCGGGCGATCTTGACGGCACGGGACGGGCGCAGGCCCAAGATCTCCATGATCTGGTCGCCGTCGAGGTCGGGACGGATCGCGTCCAGCTCCTCCTGCTCGCGCAGGGCGGCGATCCGCGCCTCAAGATCGTCGTAGGCAGCCGACAGGTAGTTGGCCTTGCGGCGGTTACGGGTCGTGCAGTCGGCGCGCGTGAGGCGATGCAGCCGCTCCAGCAGGTCGCCCGCGTCTGCGACGTAGCGGCGCACCGCGGAGTCGGACCAGGCGGTCTCCCCGTAGCCGTGGAAGCGCAGGTGCAGGGCGACCAGCCTCGTGACGGCCTCGATCGTGGCCTTGTCGAAGTGGAGGGCCTTCATGCGCTTGCGCGTCATCTTCGCGCCGACGATCTCGTGGTGGTGGAAGGACACGGAACCATTCGGCTCGAAGCGGCGCGTTGCCGGTTTGCCCACGTCGTGCATGAGGGCCGCGAAGCGCAGGATGAAATCGGGGGCGGGGACGGGCCCGTCCGGGCTGGTCTCCAGGTCCATGGCCTGCTCGACGACGGTGAGGGTGTGCTCGTAGACGTCCTTGTGGCGCTTGTGCTCATCGACCGTGGACACCAGCGCCGTGACCTCGGGCAGGACGATGTCGGCGACGCCCGTGTGGACCATCAGCTCAATGCCGCGGCGCGGGTGGGGCGAGACGATGAGCCGTTCAAGTTCCGCGCGGATGCGTTCGGCGGAGACGATCTTGAGGCGCGAGGCCATGGTTTCCATGGCCTTCATGACGCCTTCGTCAACGTCGAGGCCCAGCTGCGCAGAGAAACGCGCGGCGCGCATGATGCGCAGCGGGTCATCGTCGAAGGACTGTTCGGCGGAGACGGGGGTGCGCAGGTTGCCTGCGGCCAGGTCGGCCAGGCCGCCGCAGGGGTCAACGAGCGCCATCTGCGGCAATCGCATCGCCATCGCATTGACCGTGAAGTCACGACGCGTCAGGTCGCCCTCAAGCGTGTCGCCGAAAGTGACCTCGGGCTTGCGCGAACCGATCTCGTATTCGTCGGTGCGGTAGGTCGTCACCTCGACGACCAGGTCCCCGCGGCGGCCGCCGATCGTGCCGAACTCCTTGCCGATGTCCCAGGTGGAGTTGCCCCACTTCGCCAGCAGCTCCTCGGTGCGCTCCGGGCGCGCGGAGGTCGCCATATCGAAGTCGTTTGGCGTCACTCCCAGGAACGCGTCGCGCACCGGTCCGCCGACGAGCGCCAGCTCCTCCCCTGCCCGGTCAAAAATCGTGCCGAGTTCCATAATTG
This sequence comes from Schaalia meyeri, assembly GCF_900105015.1. GTDB lineage: Bacteria > Actinomycetota > Actinomycetes > Actinomycetales > Actinomycetaceae > Pauljensenia > Pauljensenia meyeri. The sequence goes on from NZ_FNLK01000015.1 coordinate 123,907, forward strand.
CGGGCGGCAGCGCGGCGAATGTCCTCGTGGCGTTTGCCATGAGGGCGGGAATGTCCGTCGTTTCGCCGTTTTGTGCGCTCACGGGAACAACGCGGGGGGAGGCTGACTGAGTACTCATCGCCCCTAAGCATGCCAGGAAAGCGCCCTGGTCGACTACCGGGGGCCGCCCAACGGTTAAAGTGGAGTCATGCCTGCACGTTCAGTTAACCGCCGATCCGGGGTGCCCAGACCCCCGCGTCGGTCCGCTTCTGTGCGCGTGGGCCGCTCTCACCTGCCGATTTGTGCGGAAACCAGCGCGGGCGGCATCGTCGTTGATGTACGTGACGGAATTCCCTATGCCGCGTTGATCGCCAGGCGCAATCGGGCTGGCCGGGTCGAGTGGTGCCTGCCGAAGGGTCACCTGGAAGGGTCCGAAACCCCCCAGCAGGCCGCGCTGCGCGAGGTCGCGGAGGAAACCGGCATTCACGGCCGCATTATTCGTCACCTGGCCTCGATCGACTACTGGTTTTCGGGCAGCGACCGCCGTGTTCATAAGGTCGTGCACCACTACCTGATGGGCTACGAGTGCGGAACCATCAGCGTCGACGGGGACCCGGATCACGAGGCCGAGGAGGCAGCCTGGGTTCCCCTGCGGGACGTGTCCCGGCAGCTGGCCTACCCCAACGAGCGCCGCATCGTCCGCATCGCCCTGGACCTGCTGTATCGGGATGGCCGTGAATAGGCGCGCGGCTTGGGTGGCCGCCCTGTTAGCGGCGATTATGCTTCCCTTCGGTCTCGGATTCCACCAGACCGGGGCTGATCCGCTGCCCGCGCAAGAGCCGAAATCCGGTGATTCCCGGCCGGCGGTCATGGGAACAGCTCCAACCGAGTCGGGGCTGTCGGTCTCGATTAACTCCCTGTCCCCACGGATCATTACAAACGAGAGTGAAGTAGTCATATCCGGCACGGTACGAAACACTTCGCCGACGACGCTCGCGTCCGTGTCTCTCGAAACTTTCGTGGCCAACGAGACGCCCATCTCGGTCGCGGCGCTCACAAACGCGCTCACCGAGGACGAGCCGGATGCCACGCACGTCGCGTCGGCCTCGCTGTCCAACGTCGCCAGGGGCGCCACCGTTTCCTTCGAGATCCGCATCCCTACGTCGTCGCTGCCGCTGTCCGACGCGCACGAGTGGGGGCCGCGCGTTGCCACCGTCACTGCCTCTTCCGGCGAGTACTCCGGTAAGGATCGCTCGATCATCGTGTGGGACTCGGGCGCGCAGGTGTCCGCTTCCCGCGTGAGCACCGTGGTCCCCTGGACCTCGACGGGCGCCAAGCAGGACCAGGCCGAACGCTCCGCCGTCCTGAATCTGGCCGGCACGTCCGGCGTGACGCTGGCTGTCGATCCCCTGATGATCCCCCACGGTCCCCAGCCCACGGCATCGCCCAGCCCGTCCCCCTCCCCCGATGCGAAACAGTCGGGCCAGTCCGGGCAATCTGAGGGCCAGTCCGGGCAATCGGGCCCACCCACAGCCTCGCCCAGCCCGTCCTCCACCCCGACGCCCGCGCCCACGTCGACCGACCCCGCCCAGCGCTCCCGCGACTTGCAGGCCGAGGCCTTCGTGTCGTCCTTCATGTCCACCGCGACGGAGGTCATCGCACTCCCCGAGGGCGACGCCGACTTCGGCGCGATAGCCCTGTCGAGCAACTCCGACTTCTGGGACCGCGCATTGCGCTCCATTGACCGCTTCCCATCCACCTTGCGCGAAGCCGGTTGGGTGGCCCCAGTTCCCACGCCCAGCCCCTCACCGTCCAGTTCCGCCTCGCCCAGCGCGGCAGCGGGCACGACGACCAGCGGGGCCGGGCAGAGCGCCACCGTGACGAGCAAGCCCGATTCGGGTCCGACGGTCCTGCGCAACGTCGCATGGTCGGCTGACGCGACCTTCGGCACGTCCTTACTGACGAACTTCGCGTCCTTAGACCAGATCACGATTGCCCCGGCATCGGCCCTCGCCCCCGCAGACGAGGTTCCTTTCACGTCCTTCGCGCGCGTCAACGTCAACACCGAGACCGGGGAAACGACGACGGATGGCTCCGGGGCACACGCGCTCGCTCAGCAGGCCGACATCGCGGCGATCCTGTCCTGGAACGCCAGCGGCGGCGACCAGCTGGACGCCGAGCAGGCCCTCACCGCGATCACGGCGATCATCGCGCGCGAGCGGCCGTCCTCGTCGCGCACCCTCTTCGCCGCCGCCGGCCGCGGAACCGCCATCAACGAACCGCTCACCAGCCGCATGAACGCGCTCTTATCGCCTCGCTGGGTGAGCCCCGTGTCCTTCACCGACATCACTGCCAGCGAACCTACGGACGTCGAACGCCAGACGGTCGGAGGGGGAACTCTCGAGACCGACACGTCAACCGCCATCACGTCCATGGCCTCCTCCCTCACCCAGCTCGCGCCGCTCGCCAACGCAACGAACGACCCCGAGGCCGTCTACGCGTCCGTCACGCCCCAGATCCTGCCCTCCCTGTCCGCCCAGCTCTCGCCCAGTGGGCAACTGGATGCGGCAACGCGTTTCACATCCCAGGTCACGAAGCTCCTGTCCTCCGTGAGCGTCGAACCCTCCTCGGCCGTCAACCTCATCAACAAGTCCGCGAATTTCCCCGTCCTGGTGCGCAACAACCTCGCGTGGCCGATCCGAGTCGACGTCACCCTCGTGCCCGACGACCCGCGCCTGCGCGCGACCCCGGCGCTGTCCCAGGTGCTCGCGGCGAAAGCCGCCACCACCGTCGAGGTTCCCGTCGGGGCGATCGGCAGCGGCAACATCAAGGTCACCTACAAGGTCACCACCCCCGACCATGTCGTCCTCGACGACTCCCGGACCGTCACCGTGCGCATGCGAGCGGGGTGGGAAGACACGATCACCGCCGTCATCGCCTCCCTCTTCGGGCTCCTCTTCCTGGTCGGCATCACGCGCTCGCTGCGCAATCGGGCCTCCCGACGAGTACGGGCGAGGCAGGAAACGCCCGCCGCCAAGAACAAACCCACCGAATCAGAGACCGCCACCGACAAGGAGTCCCCATGAGCTCGCAATCGCCTCGCCGATCGATCCTGAGGGCGTCGGCGCTCATGGCATCGGGAACCATGGTGTCGCGCATCCTCGGCTTCGTGCGCAACGCAATGCTGATCGCCGCCGTCGGCGCGACCGCGGGCGGCGTGGGCGCGGCCTTCCAGACGGCCAACACGCTGCCCAACACCGTCTTTAACCTCCTGGCCTCGGGCATCTTCGACGCTGTGCTGGTCCCGCAGATCGTCGGCGCCATCAAACGCCGCAGCGACGGCGACACCTACGTCAACCGCCTGCTGACGCTGGCGGGAACGGTCCTGTTCCTGGTGACCTTCGTGACGATGGTGCTCGCACCCCTGCTGGTCATGATTACGGCGGCGGGATACACCGAAGACATCCGCAACCTGGCAATCCTCTTCGCCCTCCTGTGCTTGCCGCAGCTGTTCTTTTACGGGCTGTATAACCTGCTGGGCGAGCTGCTCAACGCACGCGAGATCTTTGGCCCCTACATGTGGGCTCCCGTGATCAATAACGTCGTGGGCATCGGCGGCCTCGGCGTTTTCCTGGCGATCTGGGGCGGTGCCCCCCTCGGCGGGATCCCCGCGGGCGACGTGACGAGCGCACAGTTCTGGGTCCTGGCGGGCTCGGCCACGCTGGGCGTCATCTGCCAGGCCGTGTGCCTCCTGTGGCCCATGAGGCGCGCAGGAATCTCCTTCAAACCGGACTTCCATTTCCGGGGCACCTCCTTTGGGTCGATGCCGCGCGTGGCGGGGTGGACCTTCGCGACGCTGGGCGTCTCCCAGGTCGGCGTCTTGTCCACGAACAACCTGGCGGCCATGGCGGACGGTTTTATCGGCCGCAACGGTGCCCAGAGCGGCGTCGTCGGCATCCTCGCCTACTCGACGGCCTTCATGATCTTCATGGTCCCCCAGTCCCTCATCACCGTGTCGCTGACGACCGCGATCTTTACCCGCATGGCCGGTGCCGTCGCCGACGGGGACGACCGGGCCGTGGCCGACAGCTACCACCTGGGCGTCCGCACGATCACGTCGCTGACCCTGATCGCCGCGGCGATCCTCATGGCCGGTGCCGTGCCCATGATGGAGATCGCGATGGCCGCAAAGGCCGGCGACCCGCAGGCCGTCACCGCCTATGCCCTGGTCCTCGCATCCCTCATGCCGGGCGTCGCCTCGACCGGCATGGTCCTCATGAGTCAGCGAGTCTTTTTCGCCTACGAAAACGTCAAGCCCGTGTTCCTCATGGGCATCGGCCCGACCGTCATCCAGGTCATCGTCGGCTGGTCTCTCTACGCCCTCACCGGGGAGCGCTGGTGGGTCGTCGCCGCCGCGCTGGGCGAAACCGCTTGCCGCCTCACGCAGGGCGTCATCGCGGTCGTGTGGGTGTCGCGCGAAAACCGCTTCGTCGACCGCGCGGGCCTGCTGCGCTCCTACGTCTCCTACCTGGCGGCCGCCGTGGCCTCGGGAATCGTCGGGTTTGGCGCCCTGTGGCTGATGGGGATTCACACGAACGTGGAATCGACCCTGGCCCGCATGCTGCTGGCCGGCGTCAAGCTCACCGTGATCTCGACCATCACCGCCCTGGTATACCTGCTGGTCCTGCGTTTCGCCGCCCCCCGCGAGTCCGCCACGATGATGCGGCCGCTGCTCACGCGCCTGCGCGTGCCTGCATCCGTTGTGAGCATCCTGGCGGCGTCTTCATCGCCGACCCTTGATCCAGCTGCGATAATGACGGAAAGCGCACCCGACGAGACGGAGGAACCAATGGCTCCCGCGCCCGAAGGAACCGGTAACGAAACGAACCTGCCGTCGTTCGACCAGGTGCGCCCAGCCCCGCCGGTCCCCGCACCCCCGTCATCCGGCGTTGAGGCGGCCGGCATCCCCCCGATCCCGGCGCCCGACGAGGCGGCCCTCGGCGCTGCCCCGGACGATGGCGGCTACGCCCAACAGATTCCCGAATCGCTGGCCGAATACGGCGTCGAAGCCGTGGATTCGACGGCAGATGCCGCTGGTGTTCCGCCGGTAGATGCAGCCCAGGTTCCGGCGACCGCGTTCCCGTTGGCACCCCCGTCAGCCGTGCGCGCCAGCGGCGGTTACGCGCGTACCGGCGAGGTCAAACCCGAGGACTACCCGCACCCGGCACCCTTGGAAAACGCTCCGTCGACCCACCAGATTCCCCGCGTGCGGGCGGTGGAACCCGCTCCCGTGCCCACGCCGCCCGTCGAGGATCCGACCGAGGTCATGGAAGCCATCCCCGCCGTTCCCGCGGAGCCGATCACGGCCGAGTCGGAGGCTGAGGCGAGCAGCCCCGAACGCTCCGGCAAACTGATTGACCCGACGCGTCCCGCGCTGACTTTCGGCGTCGTCTTGTTCCTCATCGGAGCCATCTGGGGTCCGTGGATGGCGACGCGCCCGGTCACCGATCTGGATCTGGGACAGTCGCTGCGCGCGGGTACGTCCACGCGGCAATCGGACGAGCCGGCGCCCAACCTGACGACAACGCCACCGCCGGAGGATTCCGTGACCCCCGTGATCTCCTCCGTGCAGGTCCTGTCGTGGAACAACGATGACGGCGATCACCCGGACCGCGCGATCAACATGATCGACTCGAACCCGTCAACGTCGTGGAGCTCGCGCTGGTTCGACACGAATCAGTTCCGCGATGAGACTGCGGTCACGATCGTCGTCAAGCTGCAGCAGAAGGCTACCGTGTCTTCGGTGACTCTCAACATGGACGCGGCCACGTCTGGTGGCAAGATCGTGGTGCGCAACGTCACGGACCCCGGCAACCCCCGAGGCGGAACAGAACTGGCCACCTCGACGTTGTCTCCGACGACGAAGATTCAGTTGCCCACGCCCGTCGAGACCGATTCGATTGCGCTGCAGTTCCGATCGATGCCGAAAAGTCAGGACGGACGTAACTGGGCCTGGATCTCCGAGCTTTCAGTTCAATAACCCTGAAGGAGGGTACGCATGTCTTTCGTGACGATTCCCGGCCTGGTGTCGGCCGAAACCACTGAGTCCACCCCCGATGCCGCCCAGGTGTCGATCCCGTCCACCGACGTTCCCGACGGGGCGACCGTCCACGATGTGATCATCGTCGGGTCGGGTCCCGCCGGCTACACGGCGGCCGTCTACACCGCGCGCGCGGGCCTTTCTCCGCTCGTCCTGGCGGGTCAGCTGGCGGCGGGCGGCGCTCTCATGAACACCACCGAGGTCGAGAACTTCCCGGGATTCCCCGAGGGCATTTTGGGTCCCGAGCTGATGGACAATATGCGTGCGCAGGCCGAAAAGTTCGGCGCTCACGTGCGTTACGAGGACGTTCTCGCCGTCAACCTGGAGGGCCCCGTCAAGGCGGTCGCGACCGAGGACCAGGTCTTTTACGCGCGCGCCGTCATCTTGGCTACCGGCTCGGAGTATCGCCACATGGACGTTCCGGGCGAACAGGAGTTCTCCGGACGCGGCGTGTCTTACTGCGCCACCTGCGACGGCTTTTTCTTCAAGGATCGCCGCCTGGCCGTCATCGGTGGCGGCGACTCCGCCATGGAGGAGGCCACGTTCCTGACGAACTTTGCTTCCGAGGTCGTCGTGGTACACCGTCGCGACGCACTGCGCGCATCCCGCACGATGGCCGAGCGCGCGCTGAACAACCCAAAGATCTCCTTCGAGTGGAACGCGACCGTCAGCGAGGTCCTGGGCGACCAGGCCGTCACCGGGTTGCGCCTGGCCTCCACCGTCGATGGATCGATCCGAGACATCGACGTGGACGGCGTATTCGTGGCGATCGGCCACCTGCCCCGCACGGGATTCCTGGGCGGCCAGGTCGCCCTGGACGCGGCCGGGTATATCACGGTCGAAGAGCCGTCGACTCGCACGTCGGTCGAGGGCGTGTTCGCGTGCGGTGACGCCGTGGATCGCACGTACCGTCAGGCCATCACGGCTGCCGGTTCCGGTTGCCGCGCGGCGCTGGACGCGGAGCGCTGGCTCGCGTCCCTGGGCGACCAGGCGTGAGCCGCTCCCCCACCGTTCCCGCGGGGAGTCTGGGCGCGAACGCCTCACGGCCTGGCACCTGCCCGTGCGGGTCCGGGCTGCGCCTGTCGCAGTGCTGCGGGCGCTATCTGGACGGCGACGCGACCCCCACAGCCGAGGCCCTCATGCGGTCGCGCTACACGGCCTATGCCCTGCGGGACGAGGACTACCTGTTTCGCACGTGGCATCCGCGCACTCGCCCTGCCCCGCCGTACTGGGTGGAGGGCACGCGGTGGACGGGATTGCGCATCCTCGGGGCCGAGGCCGGAGGGATCGACGACGAGGAGGGAACCGTCACGTTCGTGGCCTCCTGGAGGGACCAGCGTACGGGCGAAACCGGGAGCATGCGGGAGCGATCGCGGTTTAGCCGTCGCGCGGGCAGGTGGGTGTACGACTGCGGCGCAAACGACTGACACTACGGTAGGATTTTCCCTATGATTGTTCGTCGCCTTCTGTCGCCCCCTGTCATCGCCGGGGCCATCATTGTCCTGGCAGTCGCCGTCGTCGGCGGATTCATAAAGAATCCGCTGCCCGTCGACACCGCGGTATGGTCCGATTTCATCGCCTCTCGCACCCCCGCGATGAACTCGTTCATGGCGGGGGCATCCTGGCTGTTCGACCCAAAGCGCGCGGTCGCCCTGGCGTTCGCAGTGGCGGCGGCGGTGTGGTGGCTGATCAAGAAGGTCATGCACGCCCTGTACATCCTGTGCTCCGTCGCCCTATCCGGGGTCAATGGCTACCTCATTAAGCACATCGACGCGCGTCCCCGGCCTGACGAGGCCTTCCGTGTGATCACCGAGGACTCCTATTCCTTCCCCTCGGGACACGCGACCTCGGTGACGGCGCTGGTGATTTCGCTCGTTCTGGTCCTGACGATGACGCGCCTCGGCCGCCGCATCCGCCATCTGCTGTGGGTTGCGGCCCTGGTGTTCATCGCATTCATCTGCGTGACGCGCCTGTATCTGGGCGTGCACTGGGTGACGGACGTTCTCGGAGGCTTCGGCGTGGGCCTGGGTTCGTCGATGATTCTGTCCCCCTTCATGCTGGGATCCTCCGCGCTGAAAAAGGCCCGCTAGGGCCGCGGACATTGCTTACTGGGGCGCCCGGGGCTCTTTGCCCCGGGCGCCTGTGTATAGGCGATTACCGCCTCTGCCAGGCATCACCGAGAAGTGTCTATCGCGGTCAATGCCTGACAGACCTTCGATATCGGGTCAGATTTTGCATCACTGACCAGTTGTGTCAGACTTGCTCCACACGGTTTATCCACAACTGTGGACAACGTTGTGAACGAATAGTGGGGGAAACTCGGCAGTGTTCCCGGTCTTACACATGCGCTCAATGTGGGCACTGACCCCACGGGAATGACCGCCCGGTTGACGACGCCCGGTTTGGCACATCGGGCGATGGCCTCGGCGTTACCGCCCGGGATTGGGTTATCGGGCAGGATGTGCGGCTGGGGTTTGGTCCCAGGGGTTGCGGTGCAGTGGTTGCCTGGTTCCTTCGGGCGGGATTATGTGGTGAGTGTTGGGGGGCGCGTCCTATCGAGTCCGGGACGCCCGGGGCCGGCCTCATCCGGCAGGTCAGCGGGGTCCATAAATGTCACGCCCGTCAACCCGCTTACGCGCACCCCCGCGGGTTAAGACCGCGGGTTCAGCAACCACCTAACAGAAAAGCGGGTGCACAAAAGACCCGCAACCTGTCGGTTGCGGGTCGCGGGTGGAGCTAACGGGACTCGAACCCGTAACCCCCTGCTTGCAAAGCAGGTGCGCTACCAATTGCGCCATAGCCCCATCGGGGATTTCATTCCTCCACGGTGTCCGTTACGGACTTCCACAGGTTGGCGTTATCGGATAGATCGACCAGAATCTGTCGGACGACGACGCCAACGGCCACGGCAGATCCGACTACCACACAGCATGTGACCCACTTTTTCACGGTGATCCTCCGCTTTCACTCTCCTGCGGATGGTGGGCCTAGGTGGGCTCGAACCACCGACCTCAGTCTTATCAGGACTGCGCTCTAACCTACTGAGCTATAGGCCCAACCGGCGCCCTTTCGGACACTCGGATATAGTACACAGCACAGAGGCATCCAGCAAAACTGAGCGTTGGTGACGTCCAACACGACGATGTCGCGATGGCGCGGTGAGAGAAGGAAGCGTCGTGACCACAATCATCGACTACGTTCAAGGCGCGGTGGCGCCGCTTCGCGCCGACCTGACGCCTGCCGACGCCCTGGCGCTCTGCGCGCTGGTCAACGTGGATTTCCACGCGCTGCCAGGCCCCCGGTCTGCCCGAGGGTGCGCACTGCGCGAGGTTGCCCGGGCCTCGTCCATACGGGCCCTGTACCGCCACGCCATGGTCACGCACCGCGACCGCCCCCTCCTGGAGGCCGTCGGTGCCAGCCCGCGCTTTCGCGACCTGCTGGTGCGCCACGCGGTCACCCGCCTGGTTTCCCGCCCGCTCGCTCAGTTCGGTGCCGCGACCTTCGTCGACGGTTCCGGCGCCGCCTACGTGGTCTTCCGCGGGACGGACGCGAGCTCGGTCGGATTCGCGGAGGACGCGCGTTTCGGCCTGGACTTCCCGACGGATTCTCAGCGGTGGGCGGCGCGATACCTGAGATTTGCGGCCGAGCACGCCAGCGGACCGGTCTCGGTGTTGGGACACTCAAAGGGCGGTAACTTGGCGCTCTATGCTGCCGCTGCCGCCACCCCCGGCTCTCTTGAGCACGTGTACGCCTGTGACCCGGTGGGATTTCCCGCGCAGGTCGTCGACTCCGGATTGTTCTCGGGGATCGCGGCGTTAACGAGCGCCTACGTCACCGCGGGCTCCTGGGTCAGTCCGCTCCTGCCCCTGCCGGTGCCCACGACGGTCGTGGATTCCTCCTGGCCCGGTCCGCTCAGCCACAACCCCTATGCGTGGCTGACGCAGGGCCCGCAGCTGCGGCGCGACTCCCGTGACCGGTCGCGCTCGGGCGCGTTGCTCGCCCGGGTTCTCCACCTGGCGCTCAGGGTGCGTCCAACGCGCATCAACGAGCCACGCTGACGTCCCGCACAACCGGTGCGACCGGCGCGATTCCGGGCACAGCAAAAGGGGCCGGCTGCAAGCCGACCCCCAGGCGCGTTTCCTCATTCGTCCATGAGGGACACCTTGATGCCACCCACCAGTGAGGCGACGACGTTGTACAACATGGCTCCCAGCGTCGACAGGGCGGTCAGCAGCACGACATTGATGACCGCGACGATCGTCGCATAGGAGGTGACGCGCGGCAGGCGCGCGTAGTCCAGCAGCTCCACGTAGCGGCCGGCGCCCACGGTCTGTAAGAACTCCTCGAGCTGACTGAACACGTGCATGGCGTCCACCATGAGCCACAGGACGACCGTGGCGACGACCGTGGCGATGCCCAGGGCGACGGACAGCAGGAACGACACTTTCATGACGGTCCACGCGTCAATACGCGCGATCGCCAGGTCAACTCGACGGGGAGCGTCGCTGCGGGCACTCGAGACGTGGTCGCTCATGGGTTTCCTTCCAGGTCACACTTTCTACTTGCCAGGCTACCGCATCGCCCGGCCCCGGTGCTGGATCCGCGCCGCTTTGGTAGCTTGATCACGGGATGAGGCGGCCCCTTGCCCCGCGATTTCGCGTCACTCGCGGGACTCTTCGGGGGCGTTGCCGCCGTCGGCATCCGCCGCCTCGTCTTTAGCGGCGTCGGCCAGACCGGCCTCCTCGGCGGTCGCGTCCTCGTCATCTTCATCACCCGCAGAATCGGAGCTGCGGGTGATCGCGATGATGCGGTCCCCGTCGTCCGGTCGGGCGAAGATGACGCCCATGGTGTTACGGGCGGTGGGCCTCACGTCGGAGGCGTTGACCTGGACGAGCTTGCCGGACTCCGTGATGACCATGACGTCCTCGTCGGGCCGCACGACGAGGGCTCCGACCAGCCCGCCGCGCTCGTCGACGAGCTTGCCGACTCGCACGCCGAGCGTGCCGCGCGACTTGGTCGGGTATTCCTCGACGGGGGTGCGCTTGGCGTAGCCGGTTTCCGTGACGATCAACAGATCCGTGTCCTCGTGGGGCACCTCCATGGACAGCAGCTCGTCGTCGCCGCGGAACTTCATGCCGCGCACGCCGGAGGTGGACCGTCCCATCGCGCGGAGTTGGTCATCGGTGGCCGTGAAGCGCACAGCCTGGCCGTCGCGCGACACCAGGATCAGGTCCTCGTCGGCCATGACGACCTGCGCGGACACCAGCTCGTCGGATTTTCCTTCCTCGTCTTCGCGCAGGTTGATGGCGATGATACCGCCGGATCGGGGCGAGTTGTACAGGCTGAGGGGGGTCTTCTTCACGAGGCCCCGCTTGGTGGCCAGGACCAGGTAGTCGGCGTCCTCATAGGTGCGGATTGCCAGGACCTGTGCGATGTGTTCGTCGGGCTGGAAGGCCAGCAGGTTCGCGACGTGCTGCCCCTTGGCGTCGCGGCCGCCCTCGGGTATCTCGTAGGCCTTCGCGCGGTAGACGCGCCCCAGGTTGGTAAAGAACAGCAGCCAGTGATGCGTGGTGGTGACGAAGAAATGTTCCACCACGTCGTCGCCCCGCAGCTGGGTGCCGCGCACGCCCTTGCCGCCGCGCTTTTGCGAGCGGTAGTTGTCCGTGCGTGTCCGCTTGGCAAACCCGTCGCGTGTGATGGTGACCACGACGTCCTCTTCGGGAATCAGGTCCTCCATCGACATGTCCCCATCGAAGGGCAGGATGCGGGTACGGCGCTCGTCGCCGAACTTGTCGACGATCTCGGTGAGCTCCTCCGAGATGATCGCCCGCTGGCGCTCGGGGGTGCCCAGGATGTCATTGAGGTCGTCCACGCGGGCTTTGAGCTCGGCGTGCTCGTCCATGATCTTTTGGCGCTCCAGGGCGGCCAGGCGGCGCAGCTGGAGGGCCAGGATCGCGTCGGCCTGGACAGTGTCGACGTCGAGCAGGTCGATCAGCCCGGCGCGGGCCTCGTCGACGGTGGGGGAGCGACGGATGAGGGCGATGACATCGTCCAGGGCGTCGAGTGCTTTCAGGTAGCCCTCCAGGATGTGCAGGCGCTCAAGGGCCTTGCGCAGGCGGAATCGCGTGCGGCGCACGATGACGTCGATCTGGTGGGTGATCCAGTGGCGGATGAATCCGTCGATCGAGAGGGTGCGGGGCACGCCGTCGACCAGGGCCAGCATGTTCGCGGAGAAATTTTCCTGCAGGGGAGTGCGCTTGTACAGGTTGTTGAGAACGACCTTTGCGACGGCGTCACGCTTGAGGACGATGACCAGGCGCTGGCCGGTGCGGCCCGAGGTTTCGTCGCGGATGTCGGCGATGCCGCTGATCTGTCCGTCGCGCACCAGCTGGGCGATCTTGTCGGCCAGGTTGTCGGGGTTGACCTGGTAGGGCAGTTCGGTGACGACCAGGCACTGGCGTCCCTGGATCTCCTCTACGTTCACGACCGCGCGCTGCGTGATGGAGCCGCGGCCCGTGCGGTAGGCGTCCTCGATGCCCTTACGGCCCAGGATGGTGGCGCCGGTGGGGAAGTCGGGTCCGGGGATGATGGTCAAAAGCGCTTCGAGCAGCTCTTCGCGGGTGGCCTCGGGATGGGCGAGCGCCCATTCGACGCCGCGCGCGACCTCGCGCAGGTTGTGCGGCGGGATGCGCGTGGCCATGCCGACGGCGATACCTTCGGAGCCGTTGGCCAAAAGGTTCGGGAAGCGGGCGGGCAGGATGGTGGGTTCCTTGTTACGTCCGTCGTAGTTGTCCTGGAAGTCGACGCATTCTTCGTCGATATCGCGAACCATTTCCATGGCCAGGGGCGCCATCTTGCATTCCGTGTAACGGGGGGCGGCGGGACCCAGGTTGCCCGGGGTTCCGAAGTTACCCTGCCCGGCCACCAGCGGGTAGCGCATCGACCAGGGCTGCACCAGGCGCGCCAGGGCGTCGTAGATCGCCGCGTCGCCGTGCGGATGGTAGTTGCCCATGACCTCACCGACGACGCGGGAGGACTTGGAGAAGGAGGAGGTGGGCCGGTATCCGCCGTCATACATGGCGTACAGGACGCGGCGGTGGACGGGCTTGAGGCCATCGCGCACGTCCGGCAGGGCGCGTCCGACGATGACGCTCATGGCGTAGTCGAGATAGGAGCGCTGCATTTCTTTTTGCAGGTCGACCTGTCGGATGCGCTCGGTCTCCGAGATGTGTCGCGCGTCCGTAATCTGCTCGTCGCTCACTTTTTTCCTTACGTTGTTCCTGCTTGATCACGGCCCGCGGCGGGGGCTTGCAGCCGCGGGCCGGTGGTGGTTCTCTCAGATGTCGAGGAAGCGCACGTCGGTGGCGTTGCGCTGGATAAACGTGCGGCGCCTGTCAACGTCGTCGCCCATGAGGATGGTGAAGGTTTCGTCGGCGTCCGCGGCCTCGTCCAGGGTGACCTGCTTGAGGATCCGATGGTCGGGATCCATGGTGGTTTCCCATAGTTCATGATCGTTCATTTCGCCGAGGCCTTTGTAGCGCTGGATGGCGCCCTCCTTGGGCAGGCGGTGGTTTGCCGCCGCGCCTGCCGCGAGCAATTCGTCGCGTTCCCGATCGGAGTAAGCGAACTGGTGCTCGGCGTTGGTCCACTTGATGCGGTACAGCGGGGGCATCGCGATGAAGGTGTGGCCGCCTTCGATGAGGGGCCGCATGTAGCGGAACAGCAGGGTCAGCAACAGGGTCGCGATGTGCTGGCCGTCGACATCGGCGTCCGCCATGATGACAATCTTGCCGTAGCGCAGTTTGGAGATGTCGAAATCCTCACCGATGCCCGTGCCGAAGGCAGTGATGAGGGAGCGGATCGTGTCGGAGGACAGGGCTCGATCCAGGCGCGCCTTTTCAACGTTGAGGATCTTGCCTCGGATCGGCAGGATCGCCTGGTGTTCGGGGTCGCGGCCACCGACCGCGGAGCCGCCCGCGGAGTCACCCTCGACGATGAAGATCTCGCACTCAGAGGGGGTGCGGGACGAGCAATCGCGCAGCTTGCCGGGCATGGAGGCGGATTCGAGGACACCCTTACGCCTCGTGGCCTCACGTGCCTTGCGTGCGGCGACGCGCGCGGCCTGGGCAGCCTGTCCCTTGGCGATGATGGCCTTCGCGTCGGCGGGGTGCGCGTCAAACCAATCGGTGAGCTTGGAGTAGACCTGCTGTGCCACGAAGGTGCGCGCCTCAGTGTTGCCGAGCTTGGTCTTGGTTTGTCCTTCGAACTGGGGTTCGGTGAGCTTGATCGAGATGACGGCGGTCAGGCCTTCGCGCACGTCGTCGCCCGTGAGGTTATCGTCCTTGTCGCGGATGATCCCCTTGTCGCGGCCGTAGCGGTTGACCAGGGAGGTCAGCGCCGTGCGGAAGCCCTCCTCGTGCATGCCGCCCTCGGTCGTGTTGATCGTGTTGGCGAAGGTGTGGACCGAGGAGGAGTAGGCGCTGGTCCACTGCATGGCGATCTCGACGCTCATGGTGTCCTCGTCGTTCTCGGCCTCAAAGTCGATGACCTCTTTATTGATCGTGTCGGTCTTCTTGGCCGAATCCAGGTATTCCACGTAGTCGCGCAGGCCGTGTTCGTAGCGGTAGGAGACCGTGCGATGCCCCTTCGTTTCCCTGTCCGAGGCCGCCTCTTTGCCGGCGATCTCGTCGCCCTCGTCGGTCGCGAACTCGCGTTCGTCGGTCAGGGTGATGCGCAGGCCCTTGTTGAGGAAGGCCATCTGCTGGAAACGCTGGCGCAGGGTCTCGAAGTCGAATTCGACGGTTTCAAAGATCGTGGGATCCGGGTAGAACACCTGGGTGGTGCCCGTCTCGTCGGTTTTTTCGCCGCGAACGAGCTCGGTGATAGGGGTGCCGCCGTTTGCGAACGACATGCGCCACACGTAACCCTGGCGGCGGATTTCCGTGTTCACGCGGGTGGAGAGCGCATTGACGACGGAGATGCCGACGCCGTGCAGGCCGCCGGAGACGGCGTATCCGCCGCCGCCGAACTTGCCGCCGGCGTGCAGGATCGTCATGACGACTTCGACCGTGGGTTTGTGTTCCGTGGGGTGTTCATCGACGGGGATGCCTCGGCCGTTGTCGACGACCTTGATGCCGCCGTCGGCCTGGATCGTGACCTCGATATGGTCCGCGTAGCCTGCCAGGGCCTCGTCAACGGAGTTGTCGACGACCTCGTACACCAGGTGGTGCAGGCCGCGCTCGCCGGTGGATCCGATGTACATGCCCGGGCGTTTACGCACGGCTTCCAGGCCCTCGAGGACAGTGATGTCCGATGCGCCGTAGGTCTGTTTGCCTTCGGCGTTCTTCTCGTTGTCAGCCACGTGGCTCCCCTCGCATTGCGCGAAAATCATGTTTAACCTTGCAGATTCTATCAAAAATGGCGGTTCTACCCCGGATTGACAGGCGCGGAGGGTTACTTTACAAACTGTGTGATTTCAACGAAAAACCCACTGTGACCAGTCACATTTCAATTGTGACGGTGGGAACGAACAGGGTCGCCCTCCATGAGGAGGGCGACCCATCGTGCTCAGGCAAAAGGCGCCACGCGTGCCCATCGGCACCATTTTGCGGATCGCCTGCGCGGACGCCCCGGCGAACCCTTCACCGAATCACTTCGGCTGCCACGTCCAATACTCCATCTTCTGTCCCTTCGCTTCGAGAACCATCCAGCTCATGTCACGGAACTCAACCGGAGTGTTCTTCTTAGGGGCTTTGTAATAGGCAACGAGTTCGCCGGACTTCCCCGGTTGTACATCCTCCAAGCCCGGAACCAGCTCGTAGTCTTTGGGCGCGGACACGAACAGGTAGCTGGCATGCTCGAGGCTCTCCCCGTTCTGGTAGGGCTTCACGTACTCAAGGGTCGGTATCGTCTCTTTCTCGTTATTGTGCACGCGATAGACGACCCGGATAGTCTCATCTTTGTTATCGTCCTGCGGGCCACTCTCGATGCTGACGATGTCAAAGGTGACGTTTGAGCCATAAACCTGCTGGCTGTGGAGCGCCCCCGAGGAGCCTCCGTTTCCGTTCGCGGGTGCGGAGGAATCGGCACCCGGCGAGGAGTCGGCACTCGGTGAGGAACCGGCATTCGGTGAGGAACCGGCATTCGGATCCGACGATCCGGAACCCGACATGGCCCACACGACCCCGCCAACGACAATGGCAAAGACGACGAGACCGGCAACGATGCCGATGATCAAAGGGGCTTTCGACTTACCTTTCTGCGGGGGAGCGCCCTGGGGAAAACCACCTGGCTGACCGTAGCCCTGCGGAAAACCGCCCGGCGCCTGTCCGCCGTAGGGATCAGGCCCATAACCCTGCTGGCCCTGCGGATAACCCGCCTGAGGCTCCCCCTGGTACTGCCCGGGGGCGTAGCCACCCGGCTGACCGTAACCTGGCTGGTAGCCTCCGTATCCGGCCTGCTGGCCCTGCCCGCCGTAGGGATCAGGCCCATAACCTTGCTGCCCCTGCGGATAACCACCCCAGCCTTTACCATCTTGCGGCGCGTATGGATTGCTCATTTTTTCTCCTCAACAGGCCCCAAAAAGAGCGGGCCAACAGGCATCAGCGTAGCAAACTCCGTCGCACCGCAGGGGGCTCATCGGGGGTACTCTTACCCGAGCGTCCTATCCGTAGTCGGCCCGTGGTCCGCGTCCGCGCACCACGTACGGGCCTTTCCTCCAGGAGGGGGCGACGGGACCGCGGATGATGACCTGTTCGACCACGCCGGGGCCGACTTCCTCGACGATGCGCCTCTCGATCGTGGGCAGCAGAAGCTGGAGCTGCTTCGCCCAAGCGGTGGAGTCGGTGCGCACGATCAGTCGGTGTCCTTCGAAAGTTTCTATGCGGGCGTGGTCAGCAACTTGGGGTCCAACGATGGTCCTCCACTGAGCCATGATGGACCCCATTTTGGTGGGGGTATCCCAGGCACGCGAGCTGATGGTTTTGGCCAGGATGGCGCCCAGGGAGTTCGCCCGCCTGTAGCGCGGGCGCATGGCGGCCAGGCCGGGTGAACGGCTCCACGACGCGCCGGTGGTGGCCAGCGCTCGGCGCAGCGCATCAAGGTCGCCTTCGGGATCCTCGTCGGGGGATGGGGGCGTTGATCCGAGGCGGCCCGCGTGCCCGTACGCGGCGGCTCGGGCGGTCGCGCGCGCCGCCGCTCCATCTTCGTCGCCCAGACGGCCCAGTCCGTCGGTTTCGATGGCGGCGTATTCGCTGGATCCGTCGAGGGTACGGCGAGGCCGCGTTTCGTTAAGCCCCCAGGATGGCAGGGTGGATCGCGTATAGCCGTGACCTCGCGCGACTCGTTGAGCTCGTTCGAGGGCGCGGACGACGAATTCGTCGGCGTCATCGGCCTGTGTCACGATGCCGGGATCGTTCGCGCGCGCCGAGGCGTCGGAAAGATGTGCGCTGTCAGCCATGTTCAGCCCCTTCGATGATCGTTCCCCGATCAGGATCGAGACGCACATGCAGGGTGTGGTGGTCCAGCGTGGGGGGCAGGTCCGCAGCGACGGCGCAGGTGACGATGATCTGCTCCGCTTTCGAGGCCAGGGCGGCCAGGCCGGCGCGCCGCGAAGAATCGAGTTCGGCGAAAACGTCGTCGAGGATGAGAATGGGGGTTTCTTCGCCGTCGGTGAGCAACTCGAAGGCGCCCAAACGCAGGGCGAGTGCGACGGACCAGGATTCGCCGTGGGAGGCGTAGCCCTTGACGGGCATAGATCCCAGACTGAGGACGAGGTCGTCGCGGTGCGCCCCCACCAGGTTGACGCCGCGTTCTGTTTCCTTTTCGCGCACGTGGGCCAGGGCTGCGAGCATCCGATCGGTCTGCGCATCCACGTCACTCAGGTCTGCGCTGGCAAGATTGCCCGGATCCGTGCCGATCACACGGTCGACGGAGGCATCGAAGACCAGTTGCAGGTGTCGGGGAGAGTCGGCCACGTCGTCGTAGGAGCGAGCGGCCAACGCCTTAAGGTCGCTCACGATGGCGGCCCTGGTCGCTGTGATCCGGGCGGATAGCGCGGCAAACTGGCAGTCCCACACGTGAAGAGTCGACAGGTCGGGGACTTTCCCCCTGCGCACCGCTCCCTGCGCGCTCTTCATGAGAGCTGCCCGTTGGCGGGCGACGCGATCAAAATCCGAGCGCACGGAGGCGTGCATGGGGCGCAGCTGGGTGGCCAGATCGTCCAGGAAAGCGCGCCTCACGGAGGGATCGGAGCGCACGAGCGACAGGTCCTCAGGGGCAAAGACGACCGTGCGCACGATTCCCAGGATGTCGCGGGGTTTCACCTGGGCCCTGTTGATGCGTGCCCTGTTCGCTTTTCCGCGCACGATTTCGAGCTCGACCACCTGCTCGCGGCCCGAGGCCACGACACGCGCGCGGATGACGGCCCCGCCCGGGACTGCATCGGCCTCGTCGGTGGGGACGCGCACGAGCGCGGTCTCCGCGCCCACCCTGTGCGACGAGAACGTGGACAGGTAGGCCAGCGCCTCGACGACGTTCGTCTTACCCTGCCCGTTCGCGCCCACCAGGACCGTGGTTCCGGCGGGCAGCTCAACAACTCCGTGCTTCCACGAGCGGAAGTCGTCGAGAGCCAGGTGGGAGACGCGCACGTCAGACGCCGAAGCGGATGGGCATCAGCAGATAGCGGAACTGCGTGACCTCGCCCTCGTCGGCTTTCCTCTGGCCGGTGATGACGGCCGGCTTCGTGGAATGGGTGAAGCCGAAGCGAACGAAGTCGGTGTCCAAGACCTGCAGGCCGTCGATGAGGAACTGCGGGTTGAACGCGGTCGAAATATCGTCGCCGTGCAGGGTTGCCTCGATGGCCTCGGAGGCCTGGGCGTTGTCGCCCTGTCCGGCCTCGAGAACCAGCTGGCCGGCGGTGAAGGCCAGCCGAACAGAAGTTTTGCGCTCGGCAACCAGGGACATGCGCTTGACGGCCTCCAGCAGGGCGTGGCGGTCGACGACGGCCTGGATCGGCGTCGATTCGGGAAAGAGGCGACGCACCGCGGGGTAGTCGCCGTCCATCAGGGTCGAGGTGGTGCGGCGTCCCGCGGCGGCAAATCCGATCAGCGATGATGATCCGGGCTGGGTTTCGCCAGACAGGCCGACCTCGACCTTCGCGCCGGAGGTCATGGACTTGGCGACGTCCTGGAGGATGCGCGCTTTAACCAGCGCGACTTCCTCGATCGAGGTGTCGGTGGGCTCCCAGTCGAGCTCGCGCATGGCCAGACGGTAGCGATCGGTGGCCAACAGGGTGATAGCGGGGCCGTTGATCTCGATGCGAACCCCCGTCAGCAAAGGCAGCGTATCGTCGCGCGAGGCGGCGATCGAAACCTGCGAAACGGCCTGAGAGAGCGTGGCGGAGTCGATGGCGCCGATTACCTGCGGCTGTGCGGGAAGCAGCGGGTATTCGTCGAGGGGCATGACGGCCAATGTGAAGTGGGAGGACCCGCACACGAGGGTGACCTTCTGACCGTCCAACTCGACGGATACAGGCTTAGCGGGCAGGGACTTTGAGATGTCGGCCAAGAGGCGACCGGACACCAGCACCTCGCCGGCCTGGTCGACAGTCGCGGGAATGTGGGAGTTCGCGGACACCTCGTAGTCGAACGAGGACAGCGTTAACTCGTCACCTTCGGCCTTGATGCGCACGCCTGCCAAGATCGGCGACGCCGGGCGCACGGGGAGTGCGCGGGCGGTCCACGAAACGGCTTCGGCCAGAACATCGCGGGCGACGGTGAACTTCATAGCTGCCTCCAAAACACAAAACGGATCGAGGACTACTTTACCCATATGTGCACCGATGCGGGGCGCGATCACGGCCTGGCGGGCCACACCTGAGCCCGAGGCTACTGTACGGTGGCCTGTGAAAATTCAATGTCTTTGAACTAGCCCTCCATCATAAGGGCTGTTAGTTCTGTGGAAAACTGTCCTTTTCGGCGAAAAATCGCGGAAATTACTGTGTTGTAATCCCGGGATGCGGATGTGGATCTCTCACGTACTCATGTGGATAGACGAAACGACAATTTTTTGAGATCCACACCGAGTGTCCGCTTCTCCACAGGCACCCGGCCCTCGTCCACCAGATTTTCACAGCTCCTGTGAATGTGGCGCGGGCGTCGACTTTCGTGTGTGCCCCCTGGGATTTCACGATTCCCGGGCCTTTTGCTTAATGCGGTTTGTAAGCTCCGACACATGGTTGAAGGTCTCGCGCTTCTCCTTCATCAGCTTCGAGATTTTCTTGTTCGCGTGCATGACCGTCGTGTGGTCTCGGCCGAAGGCCTGTCCGATTTTCGGCAGCGACAGGTCAGTGAGTTCGCGGCACAGGTACATGGCGATTTGGCGGGCCTCGACCACGTTGTGGCTGCGTTCCGAGGAACCCATCTGATCGATCGTTACGCCGAAGTAGACGGCGCACTGGCTCATGATGAGGCTGACCGTGATCTCGTTGTCGTCGGGGTTGGATACGAAGTCTTTGAGCATCATCTGCGCCAGGTTCAGGTCGATGCGCTCCTGATACAGGGAAGCCCACGCCCCGATGCGCACGAGTGCGCCCTCCAGTTCGCGGATGTTGGAGGAGATGCGCGAGGCCACGTATTCAAAGACTTCGGGCGTCACCTCCAGGCCTTCCGCGTCCGCCTTCTTGTGCAGGATCGCGATGCGCGTCTCCAGGTCCGGCGGCTGCACGTCCACGAGCAGACCGGAGGAGAACCGTGACCGCATGCGGTCCTCGAAGCCCCTGAGCTGGGCGGGCGGCAGGTCGGAGGTCAGGACGATCTGCTTGTTGGCGCTGTGCAGCGCGTTGAATGTGTGAAAGAAACCCTCGACCGTCTGTTCCTTGTCGCCGATGAATTGGATGTCGTCGATGAGCAGGATGTCGAGCTCGCGATAGCGTCGGTGAAAGGCCTCAACCTGTGAGTTGTCGGTCTTGTTGAGGCGGATCGCGTTGATGAACTCGTTCGTGAACTCTTCGGAGTTGACGTAGCGGACCTTCAGGTGGGGCATCATCGACAGCGCGTTGTGGCCGATGGCCTGCAGCAGGTGAGTCTTGCCCAGCCCCGAGTCGCCGTAGATGAACAGGGGGTTGAACGCGATGCCGGGCGTTTCCGAGGCTGCCAGGGCGGCGGCGTGCGCGAAACGGTTGGACGGGCCGATCACGAAAGTATCGAAGGTGAACTTTGGGTTCAGGTGGGTTGGTCCCGAGTCCGTGGGCGAGGTGACCAGGGCGGGGGAGTGATCCTCCCGCTTTGGCGTCGGCGGTTGCATCGCTTCCCTTTGCGGCTTGGGCGAGGCCTTGGCTGGGGGCGGCTCCTCCTCGTCGGTGACGACCTCCAGCGAGGGGTCGACGGTGATGGCGATTCGTACCGTTCGGCCCAGGTTTACAGAGAGCGCGGTCGTGAGCTTGGACTGTGCCTTGTCTTCGATCCACTGTTTCGTGAATCCGTTGGGAACAGCCAGGAGGATGGTGCCCTCGATGTCACCGAGGGGCCGTGCGGAACGCAGCATGGAAGCGGCGACGGGACCCAGCTCGTCGGTGGGGACTGCGGCGAGGGCGGCAGCCCACGCGCGTGTGAGGGAATCCGACTCCACGGCGACCTCCGGACAACTAATCGGTGAGTTAGGTCACGACGTTTCTGTTCCGTACGTGACCGATGCGTACCTCCGCAGTGTAGCCCGCGTACAGTGTTATGCACAGACTGGGGATGAAGCTGTGGAGAACCTTCATGGAATCACAGTTTTGTAGTTACATCTTTGGGTCCGCGTCAGCGTGCGGAAACGAAAAGTGAATATGGCCTGTGGATAAACCCCCTCATCCACGAACTGTGGACGATGGTGATCCACAGCGATTTGCACAGCTGTGGATGCTGTGTGTGACGCGGTGCGTAACGTTGCCGCGTTGACTAGCTGCCCGGATCCGCTTAATCTTGGTTTTTGTTTGCGCCCATTTTGGGCGTGCGTCCCCAGCTGCCGCCCCTCGTGGGCGGGCAGCCGAACCGAAAACGAGTGGGAGACCACTGAGCCGAGGAGAATCGCCGTGACCACCAAGCGGACCTACCAGCCCAACAACCGTCGTCGTTCCAAGACGCACGGTTTCCGCCTGCGCATGTCGACCCGCGCCGGCCGCGCCATTCTGGCTGCCCGCCGTCGCAAGGGCCGCGCCAAGCTGTCCGCCTGAGACACCCCGGTGCTGCCGCGCGCGCACCGCATGGTTGACCCAGCGGACTTTATCGCCGCGATCCGGCACGGAGCGCGCGCAGGGGATCCGCTGGTTGTCGTCCACGTCCGAGCCGACGAGGAGCGCAACAGCCGCCTCGTCGGTTTCGTCGTACCTAAGCGGGAGATTAAGCGCGCCAGCGGACGCAACCGCGTCAAGCGGCAGCTGCGGAACCTCATGCGGGGTCGGATCGAGGACCTGCCCGAAGGATGCAGGGTCGTCGTGAGGGCTTCCTCCCAGGCCCTGGGAGTCCCCTCGAAGGAACTCGGTTCCCACCTGGACCGCGTGATGAGGCGAGCGTGGCGCAAATGGGATGCGCGATGAGCGCCGTGAGCCGCGCCTTTGGCGCGATAGTCTCAGCGCCTATCCTCGTCTACCAACGCTTCATCTCACCGGCTTTTGGCCCCAGGTGTCGTTACGCCCCCAGCTGCTCCACCTACGCGCTCCAGGCCATCCGCACCCACGGACCGATCAAGGGACTGATACTTTCATCCTGGCGGCTCCTGCGGTGCAACCCCTGGAGCCTGGGAGGGGTAGACCACGTGCCCCGGCGTGGGAGGTGGAAGCCGGACCCCTGGGTCCCGCCCGAGGACTGGGCCGGGCACGACAACTGGGTTCGTCCAGCCCCGATGGGACTCGACCCCATAGACGATGACCGAGGAACCGACCAGGGCCTCGGACCACTGAGGAATAATGAAACAGCGGCGCAAAAGCGCCACGGCGAAAGCGAATAGTTCATGTTCGATGCAATTCTCCACCCATTCGCGTGGGCCATCTCCTACCTGTGGGTGTGGATCCATAACCTCCTGGTGATGCTGGGATTCTCCTCCGGCTCCGGCGTGGCGTGGGTCCTGTCCATTGTGCTGCTCACCATCCTGGTGCGCATCGCCATCATTCCGCTGTTCCTCAAGCAGATCCGGTCCTCGCGCGCCATGCAGGCCATCCAGCCTGAAATGCGCAAGATTCAGGATAAGTACAAGGGCAAGAAGGATCAGGCCAGCCGCCAAAAGATGATGGAGGAGACGCAGGCCCTGCAGCGCAAGCACAAGGTCTCACCCTTCGCGTCGTGCCTGCCGATGCTGGTGCAGATGCCCGTCCTCTTCGGCATGTACCGCGCCATCATCGCGGTTTCCTCGATCGCCTCCGGCACGTACACCTACCGCGGAGAGCCCACGGATCACCTGGGTCCCCTCAACTTAGCCGTCTCCTCAGAGATCGTGAACTCGACCGTCTTTGGCGTGCCCCTGTCGCACACCATTCGCGATTCCTCCGGCGAGCCCGTGAGCATTGCCGTCTTCGTCGTCGCGATCGTCTTGATGGTCGTTCTTCAGTTCGTGTCGATGCGCCTGTCCTTCTCGCGCAACATGCCCGACATGGGCGACAATCCTATGGCCCAGTCACAGCGGTCCATGATGTATGTGATGCCGTTGATGTTTATCTTCTCCGGTGTCTTCTTCCAGATGGGTGTCGTTATCTACACCGTGACCGCATCGTTCTGGGCACTCGCCCAGGCCTACTGGACCATCAAGGTTATGCCCACGCCGGGTTCTCGCGCCTATGTCGACCTGCTTTCCTCGCGCGAGGCCGCCTACCAGGAATGGGCCAAACCCTTCTTCCAGGACTACGACCGCGAGCGAGCGGGCCTCGGTAACCCCGCCACCGACCCGCGCGTCGACGAACTCAACGAGCGCACGCTCGCCGAGGTTCGCTCCAAGGCCAAGAAGCAACACGTCGCATCCGACTTCCCCGCCTCCATGTCGGTCGGCGAGATCATCACGGTCTACCGCAACCTGGCCAGCCAGAAGTGGACCACCCTGCCCGACGAACAGTGGATGCGCGGGCTGCGTGCGGCCGTCGACAAGCGCATCGCAAAACAGGAAGCGTCCGCCCAGCGTGCCGAAATGCAAAAGAAGGTCCGCAACCGCCGCTCCCTCGAGCGCGACGCCGCCAAGGCCTCGGCCGATGCGTCCGATGGCACCACGGATAGCGGACACGGCTCGCTCAGCGCCGAAGAGATCGAGCGCCGCCGTGTCGCGCGACGTAAGGCGCGCCGCCGCTCCGGAAACAAGCGCTGACCACCACAGTTTTCCGGTCCGGGCACTCGAGGGTAACCTTGAGACCAATACGACCCCATTCCCCACCACGGAGGAGACGTCATGAGTGACGACAACGCAGGTAAGCTCACCCGCCTCGAAGAAGAGGGTGATCTCGCCGCCGACTACCTGGAAGAGCTGCTCGACATCGCCGACCTGGACGGCGACATCGAGATCGACGTCGAGAACGGTCGTGCATCGGTCGAGATCGTCGCCGACGACCCCGAGGCGCTCGACCGCCTGGTCGGTGAGGACGGAGAGGTCTTGGATGCGCTCCAGGAGCTGACCCGCCTGGCCGTTCAGACCGAGACCGGCGAGCGTTCGCGTCTGATGCTCGACATCGCCGGATTTAGGGCCGAGCGTAAGGAAGAGCTTCAGGACATCACGCGCGAGGCCATCGCCCAGGTGCGCGCCAGCGGGGAGGCCGTCAAGCTGGAGGCCATGAACCCCTTTGAGCGTAAAGTCTGCCATGACGTGGTCGCCGCCGATGGGCTCACCTCCGAGTCAGAGGGTGTTGAGCCACACCGGCGCGTCGTTATCCTGGCCCCGGATTTAGACGGTGAGTGAGGAATCGAAGGGAACGGTCAGGGGTCGTCAAGCAGGCGACCCCTTCGTTCCAGAAGAACCCACCAGGGCCGTCCGGGGCTTTTTCGGATCGGCTTTCTCTGATATTTGCGAGTACGCGCGGATGCTTGAGGAGGAAGGCGAGATCCGGGGCCTTCTTAGCCCGCGCGACATGGAACGTATCTGGTCCCGGCACATCGTTAATTCGGCGGCGGTGCTGGATTTTATGCCGCGCAGGCAGGAGCGCCAGGTGCTGGACATCGGTTCGGGGTCGGGCCTACCCGGCATCGTGATTGCCGCGTGCCGTCCCGACCTTGACGTGCACCTGGCCGAGCCCATGGCGCGACGCGTCGAATGGCTGATGGACGTGGTGGAGGATCTGGGCCTGGATAACGTCACGATTCATCAGGCTCGCGCTGAGGAGTTGCGCGGCAAAGGTAAGGCGGACGTGGTGACTGCTCGGGCCGTGGCCAACATGAGCAAGCTCGTTCGCATGACCTCGAAGCTCATCGCTCCGGGTGGATCGCTCGTGGCCCTCAAGGGCAGGCGTGCGCCGATCGAGGTCGAGGAGGCATCCGGCGAGCTGCGCCGACATCACCTGCGTGCTCAGATACACGAGGTTCCATCCATCATGGAGGATGAGTCCACCTACGTGGTGGTGTGCACGCGCATCAAGTAGGGAGCTTCCGCGCGAGGGAGAAGTATCACGGAGCGCGATAGCCTTCGTTTGTTGTGATCTGAAACACAATATACTGTTCTCTCAGATCGTTTCGTTGCTCGACTGCTTCGAAGCCTTTGTTCGTTCGGCCAGGAGAATTGATCCTACAGAACGTTTTTTCTGGCATTTTGGTGTGCGGGCACGCGATTATGTGCACCTTCATGCATCACGGGCTTTCGATGATGGAAGTGCGTCCGTCTCCCCGTAGACTAGAGGCAGAACTTAGGAAGGTGTCATGAGCAATAACAACACCCCTCTGTCTACTCAGATCGAACGTAATCTGCGCGATTTGGAGATCCTTGAGGGTGCCGAGTTTCCTAAGCCCGAGGCGACGCGCATCATCGCGGTGGCAAATCAAAAGGGCGGAGTTGGCAAGACGACCTCAACGGTGAACCTTGCCGCCGGTTTGGCGCTGGGTGGTTTGACGGTCCTCGTTGTTGATGCGGACGCGCAGGGTAACGCATCCAGTGCGCTGGGGGTTCCGCATTCGGCCGGCACGCCATCGACCTACGATGTGATCATCGGCGGCGCGCGTGTCGAAGACGTTGTTCAGCAGTGCCCCGACATTGACGGCATCCTCGTTAGCCCCGCGACCATCGACCTGTCCGGCGCCGAGATCGAGCTTGTGGATGTGCCTCATCGCGAGTATCGGCTGAACGTGGCGCTGCGTGAGTACGTGGCGACGCATCGCGACGTCGACATCGTGCTAATCGACTGTCCTCCGTCACTTGGTCTGGTGACCCTCAACGTCATGGTTGCCGCTAACGACGTTCTGATTCCCATTCAGGCTGAGTACTACGCGCTTGAAGGGTTGAGTCAGCTGTGGAACACGGTTGAACGCATCGGCGTTGATCTGAATCCCGGCTTGCGGGTGTCTGGAATGCTGCTGACCATGGCCGATAAGCGCACCCGCCTGTCGGAGGAGGTCGAGGATGAGGTTCGCACGCACTTTCCAGATCAGACTTTTCAGACCGTCATTCCCCGTTCCGTTCGCATCTCCGAGGCCCCCAGTTACGGTCAGACGGTCATCACCTACGACGCGCGGAATAATGGCGCGATAGCCTACCGCAAGGCGGCGCTCGAGCTGTGTCGACGGCTGGCGGATAGTGGCGAGTGATTGTTTCACGTGAAACATTGCGACCGTCACCGTCGTCTATCCGGCCTGGCACCTACTGACAACACCTGTGGATATAGCTGCAAGATAGTGATCAACGGCGCTCCCGAGCTGAGCGCGCGGCATTGTTTCACGTGAAACAATGGATCGACGTAATTGAAGGAGTATTGCAATGGCGGATGCATCATCGAAGTCTGAGGGTCGGAAGGCCGCTCGCAAGCACAGTGGACTGGGTCGCGGTCTCGGAGCGCTGATCCCTCAGGCTCCCGAGCAGACGTCGCAATCAACGCGTTCGACGCCTTCGCGCCCGCTCGACGTCTTCTTTCCTGAGGGATCGTCCGCGCGCGGCAGGGGAGGCTCCGCGAAGGATCTTCTCCAGCCCAAGCGTGCCGGTGCCTCGTCA
Source organism: Schaalia meyeri (assembly GCF_900105015.1). Taxonomy (GTDB): domain Bacteria; phylum Actinomycetota; class Actinomycetes; order Actinomycetales; family Actinomycetaceae; genus Pauljensenia; species Pauljensenia meyeri. The sequence goes on from NZ_FNLK01000015.1 coordinate 151,130, forward strand.
CAGAAGAAACGCCCGGCGATGCCACCCGTTGATGCTGGCGCGGCCGGTCGAAAGGCCAAGGGGGACGGGGGTTTCAGTGATGGAAACGGTACCTCGCATCGGAGGCGCGGCGACATCGCCACGTCCGCCGGTGATCCGTCACGCTCCGTCTCAGACCGCGTTCACGAGCGCGAGGATGTTTCACGTGAAACATCTGACGAACGACAGCTGCTGCCGGTTCCCGGCGCCTCCTTCGCCGAGATTCCTATCAATCAGATCGTTCCCAACACGAAGCAGCCTCGCGAGGTGTTCAACGAGGAGGATCTGAAAGAACTGGCGGCCTCAATCAGGGAGGTCGGCGTTCTTCAACCCGTCGTCGTCCGCAGCATCCCTGCCACGGGTCGTTCCGCAAAACTCAAGAAGTTCCTCGCTGACAAGCCCGAAGCGCGCTACGAGCTGATCATGGGTGAGCGTCGTCTGCGCGCCTCGGAGCTCGCGGGCGAAACAACGATTCCGGCGATCATCAGGGAGACCGAGGACGGGGATCTGCTCCGTGACGCGCTCCTGGAAAACCTGCATCGGGCTCAGCTCAATCCGTTGGAGGAGGCCAGCGCGTATCAGCAGCTCATGGCGGATTTCGGTGCGACTCAGGAGGAGCTGGCAAAAAGGATCGCACGCTCACGCCCGCAGATTGCCAATACTCTGCGCCTTCTGAAACTGCCGCCGTCCGTCCAAAAGAAGGTGGCCGCGCAGGTGATCACCGCGGGACATGCCCGCGCCCTGCTGGCCCTGCCCAGCCCCCAGGAGATGGAACGGTTGGCGGAGCGTATCGTAGCGGAGGGGCTCTCGGTGCGTACCACCGAGGAGATCGCCCGCCTGGGTAAGGTGAAGGCTGCCTCGCGCCCGCGCCCCCGCCAGCAGCGCCCGCTGTCGCCGCTGGGGGAGAGCGTCGTGTCTGCCCTATCCGACGCCTACGATACGCGCGTGTCCATCACCGAGGGGCGCAAGAAGGGGCGAATCGTCATCGAATTCGCCGGCGCAGATGACCTCCAGCGGATTGCGGATCTCATTCTGCGCTGACTGAACTTTATACGTCTTTTCGCAGGTCAGGCGGGGTATGTTTCCAATCATACATTTTCCGCACTATTCTGCGATTCTTTCAACGCTTAGACTACTTCTACAGGGTCCGCCGGTGGGCCCGCGCAGTACCAGAAGGAGCGAAAGGCATGAACGCCCAAGGCAGTTCGCGCACCGTGCTTTTCGATGTCGGAGGGGTCCTGGTGGACTCTCACCCCGATCCGCACATCATCGCCGAGATGCTTGGCGACGGCTCGCGTGCCTTGACGTCGCTGGTCGATCAGGCGATATGGACGCATCGAGGCGACTATGACGCGGGCTTGCCGGATCGTGAGTTTTGGGATCGGATTGCGGGTGACTGCGGAAAGCCGGAGCCGACCAAGGAACTTTTGAGCGCTCTGGTGGCGCTGGACGCGTCGCGCATGGCGACCGCAAACGGACAGACCCTGGGTCTGGTTCGTCAGTTGCGTCAGCAGGGCGTTCGCGTGGGTATCTTGTCGAACGCGCCCTATCCGATTGCGAAGGCGATTCGGCGATCGGAGTGGGGCAGGCTCTTCGATTTCTTCTCCTTCTCCTGCGACTACGGAATCTGCAAGCCCGCGCGCGGCATCTATCGGGACGTCCTGCATCGCATCAACACGCCTTACGAACAGGTGGCGTTCATCGACGATCGGCGCGAAAACGTGCGCGCCGCCGAACTGATGGGGGTTCAGGGCATCGTCTGGAAGGGCGTGGAGCATGCACGCGAGCGCTTGGAGCAGCTGGGATTCCTGGCCTAACGCCCGGAAGGGCAGCTGCAGCCACGCGTCGCGGGCACTACAGCTGTTTTGCCGCGTTTGAGGATATATCAGCGTTCATGGCATCCAGTCGGGCGACGTCGTTTGTCCCGTGCATCAGTCGGCCCAATCACGCATCGGATTCGCACCAGCGTTTCGCTCCGCACTGTCTCTCGCGTGGCGCACATTCTGTGCCTCGCTGCGACTCTGCTGCTCGAAAGCCCAGCTTCACGTGACTCGGGCAGCGCCCGGTGGGTTCCTCGGACTCTAATCAATCCCATTGTTTCACGTGAAACAATGAGCCCGCCGGGAGGATGTATCCCCCGGCGGGCCCCAAGTCTGTCGGGCGTCAAACTACCCTCTCCGCCGTTCTTACTGTGCGTCCTCCTGGGAGTCAGCCACGGCCCGGTCGGCATCCTGGGGATCTGAGGAGACCACGCGGCCGGCGGCGACGAAATCAACGATGTCGGCGCACAGATGGGCGAAGGAGGAATCGTTGAGCGCGTTAGCTGCCTGAGGCAGGAGCGAGGTGTCCGTCATGCCGGGGGCAACGTTCGCGTCGATGAACCAGCAGGTTCCCTCACGGTCAACCACGAAGTCCATGCGCGACAGGTCGCGCAGACCCAGGGTTGTGTGGGCCTCGACCGCTGCGGCCTGCAGGTCTGCGAGCGTTTCCTCGGATAAACGGGCGGGGACAAAGTACTCGGTTTCGTCGGTCGTGTAACGGGCGTCGTAGTCGTAACGGCCACCGTCCGTAGAAATCTCGACGGGGGGCAGGGCGATGGGCCCGTCACTCAGATCGATCACGGAGACGGCGACATCGCGCCCGTCGATGCGCTGCTCGACCATGAGCCGCTGCCCATAAGCGAAGGCATCCACCATCGAGCGACGCAGCTGGTTTGCGTCGTGCGCCGTCGAAATGCCCAGCGCCGAGCCACCATCCGTGGGCTTAATGACGACGGGGAAGGACACGGAATCCTCCAGGGCGCTGAGCACGTTGGATGCCCCCAGCTGGCGGAAAATTGCCTGCGGAAGCGTCACCCACCCCGGCGTCGCCATGCCGGCAGAACCCAGCAGTGCCTTCGCGGTGGGCTTGTTCGAGGCAAGCATGGCCTGAACGGACGAAGAACCCACGAAGGGGATGCCGACGGACTCCAAGAACGACTGCAGGGAGCCGTCCTCGCCGATCGAACCGTGCACCAGGGGCCACACGACGTCGGGTGCGAAAGATCTAATTGCCTCGCTCAGCGAGGCGTTGACGTCGGAGCGCATGACCTCGTAGCCGAATTGAGTAAGGATATTGGCGACGCGGCGACCCGAACGGACCGACACGTCACGCTCGTGAGTAAGTCCGCCGGCGATGATGAGAACTTTCGTGGCCATGGGTGGTTTCTCCTAACGTTACCTAGCGGGTCGAGGCGGCCCCGGCCTCGTCGATTGAGGCGGTTCCAAACATGTCGACGATGTCCTTTTCGGTATTGACGACAGTTGACAGGCGGCGCACGCCCTCGCGGATCTCCTCGGGCGTCGGGTAGCAGAACGACAGGCGCATGTGGTTCGATCCTTGGCCGTCGTAGAAAAAGGCCGTGCCCGACACGTAGGCCACCTGAGCACGGACGGCGCGCGGCAGCATGGCCTTTGCGTTGAGGCCGTCGGGCAGGGTCACCCACGTGTAGAAGCCCCCGTCGGGGACCGTCCACGTGCACGAGGGCATGAACTCTTCCAGCGAGGCGAGCATGGCACGGCAGCGCTCGGCGTACATTGAGCGGAAGGACTTCACCTGGCCGTACCAGTCGTAGCTGCTCAAGTAGTCGGCGATCGTCATCTGGCCGACCATCGATGGGCACAGGATCGCGGACTCCAACGCCAGGACCAGCTTGGCGCGGATCGCGTGCGGCGCGTACGCCCAGCCGATGCGGAAGCCCGGCGCAAACATCTTGGAGAAGGAACCCAGATAGACAACGCCCTCGGGGCTGTACGAGGCGATGGCCGGCAGCGGGTCGCTGTGAAAGCCCAGCAGGCCGTAGGGGTTGTCCTCGACGATGAGGATGTGTTCGCGCAGGCAGATGTCCGCGATGATCGGGCGGCGCTGCGCGGAAAGGGTGACGCCGGCGGGATTGTGGTAGTTCGGGATGATGTAGATGAACTTGATCGTCCGGCCGCTGGCGCGCACGTCGCGAATGGTATCGACGAGGGCCTCGGGGATGATCCCGTCCTCGTCCATGGGCACGTGGACGACGTCGGCCTGGCGCGCACGGAAGACGCCGAGGGCGCCCACGTAGGAGGGCGCCTCCGCGAGAACGACGTCGCCGGGGTTGACGAATAGCTCGGTGACAATGTCGAGGGCCTGCTGGCTGCCCGTCGTGACGACCACATCGTCAGGGTCGGCGCCAACGATGCCGTCGTAGCCCATGACCTCGGTGATGCGTTCGCGCAGCACCTCCCAGCCCTGCCCGCTGCCGTATTGCATGGCCTTTGCCCCGTGGTTGCGGATGAGCTTCTCCGCGGAGGCGGCCAAGCTGTCCAGCGGCAGGTCCTTCAGGTTCGGCATTCCTCCCGCCAGTGAGACGACCTCGGGCCGAGAAACCACGGAAAAGAGCGCGCGGATCTCGGAGGCACGCAGGTTGTGGGCGCGGTCCGCGTAGACGTCATACCAGGGATCGAGTCGGTTACCGTGCGAGGGCGCCTTCCCGGATGAGGCCGGGGTCGCTCCGTGCGATGAGGGCTGAGTCAAGGGCGTGCCATCCTTTGTGTGAAGTCGCGTTATCCGTATAGGTCAAGTGTGCCACTTTCTGGGTCACGCGTGGTGTTGGGGTGGGGATGGGCAGATGTTTCACGTGAAACAATCGCGCCCGCGCCCCGCCTGATGCCCGGCCGTCGCCTGGCCTGTGTTGCTGTGGTATGGCTTCGTTGTGTGCCCGCGGGCGGGCAGGCCGCGAGATCGCCACCCGTGTCCGAGCTGGGAGGGATCGATTTCGAAGCCCGGCCAGGCCTGTGGCAGCCTGTATCGGGACGTGCTGTGTTGTGGGTGAAAACAGGTGACGAGTGCTTCGATCGTGCTACCATCAGAGGCAGCAAAGCCAGCCGTTGACCCTCCGCCGATATGGAGATGCCGATGACTGGCTTTTTATATGTCGAGGAGTAGCAACGTGGCTATTTTTACTGAACGAACGGCAATCCTTGTTGATGGTGGCTTCTACCGCATTCGTGCGCGGAATCTATTCGGTGACAAGAGCCCTGAAGAACGAGCAGACGAGCTCTTCGCCTATTGTTTGCGTCATCTCGACAAGGGGAAAACGCCGGATGACTCACCGAAATCTCCTCGGAACACTCCTTCTATCCACAAGCTCCGCCTGCGGTGCCACGGTGGGATAGCAGGGTAGGGGAGGTGTGCTTGTGGGTCGCGCCTCGTGAATGGACCATGCGCTCCTGGATAGGTTGGTATCCACGAGCACGGTTCCTGCCCAGTCACCAACTGACCATGACGACGACTCCCAGTTCACGAGCAGCGATCTCGCCGATACGCCACCCGTGTTCGGGCTGGTCCGGGTGCGCGCATGGCGCGTTGAAACCGGCGTCGCCCCTGCGCGGGTGAGAAGACTCAAACTGGGGACTTTGGGGCGTGCTGGGGTGGTGCCAGTTTCATACGTTTGCTGGTTTGCGCTCGCGGGGGTGGCGTGGGTGTCATGCGTGGGGCGGCGGTGCCGTGTTGGGGGTGGTGCCTGTACCGCGAGGCTGTGGAGGAATGGGAGCAGGTGGCAACAGCGTCTTTTCTGTCTCGAGGATGCAGATAGCTGACTGCGGATCGTGCCAGGGCTGGGGAGTGGGCGCGGAGGCGTGGGCGGTGAGCTGGCTGTCGTGCTTGGGTGTGGCCGGCGCTCGTTGGGGGTGAGTGCCAGTTGCTTGGGCGGGGATGCGTGTGAAAGGAGAAGTGGCGATCAGCATCTATATACAAGAAGTCCGCAGCCCCGTGGGGTCTGCGGACTTGCGTGCTACGTTGGCGGCGCCGGAAAAATCTCAGTGACGGTCGGTCTTACGGAAACGCTTCGTCTCGGCGAGCTCGTTGATCTGATCAATGTGGGCCTGGGCGACCATGATGTCGATGGTAGAGAACATGTTTTGCTCCTCCTGGGATTGTATCGTGGGTTGTATCCCTGTTTGACGAGGCCGGGGATCAACCGGCGGGCCTCGTACGCGGAGTGTGCCAACGCGGGTTGCGTCGGCGCGACCCTGCGTGTTTCAAACAAGAAAAGCGCCCGACGAGCTTGGCAGCTGTGTCAGGCGCTTGATGGTTATAGCCTATCCCTTTCAGTCCGGACAATCAACCGTGCGGACAGTAAGATGCATCGCACGAAAAACCAAGTGATTGCAAAGAAAAGTGGCCGTCTACACTAAGGTGAGCGGTGCGTGCGGGAGCGGCCACGCTGCGTCGTTGCGGTGCGGAGTATTCGGGCGATAAATAAGTTATTTCGCACCGTTTCTTTATTGTACGTAACAGTTCATCATGCGGGGCGGTCGGGTGGTGTCGGTCATGGATGTGGCGTGTGGTGAGGGGTCGATCGCGTGGTATCTCCACTTCGAGCAAGGTTTCGGGTGCTAGAACTTTGCAGCCCGGGGTGAGCAGGCATAGAATGATAACGATTCTCATTCAATACTCACGTGCGACGCACCTAGAGGACGAGTTCAATGAACCCCACGATGCACCGGAGCCCGGGCCGCCAAGCCGCCCGGGCCTTTGCCGCGATGGCCCTCGCGGCCACGTCTTTCCTGGTCCCCGGAGTGGCCCAGGCTGAGGGCGAGGCAACCGCAGGCCCCGATACGGCCACTCAAACAGAGGGCACCACCTTAGATGCCGCGACGGCCAACACGACGGAAGACAACGCCGCGGCAAACCCCGAAACACCCGCGGCCGAGCCGACCGCCATCACATCCTGCGAGGCTATGCGCGCCGCCCCCCAGGGCACCACCGCGACCCTCGACCGTGGACACGCGGACATCTTCGACCTGACCTCCGACGCAAGCGGAGCGCTCACACTGCGCATCAAAGAGGACGCGACCGGCAGCGGCGTTCTGCGCGAACCTGAACAGACCCTGCTGGCAGTCTCGAAATCAACCCTCACCCAGATCCCGACCGAAATCAGCAAGGCCACCGGAGCACCCAGCTCCGCCTACCTGCTCGGCCAGTCGGGCGACAACCAGGCGACGGTCCTGTGGCCCGGATGGGACACGCTGGGCATCACAGCTGGCGGCTACGACGCGGCACGCTTCCACGTCACCTACTCCGGCCCGCGCGACGGTCGCATCTACGCCTTCACCTCCGGCTTGAGCGGGAATGCGCAGGCGGTCACCGCCGACCACAGCTTCGACCTGGCCCCGGAAGGCGACGACATCGACCAGCCCTACCCCGCGCACAAGCACGTCAACTGGCTCTTCACGCGTGCCGGCCGCTACGTTCTCACCGTCCAGGCGGGCGCCTGGGCCAAGGGGGCCACCGGGGCACCAACCGCCCAGAGCGTCGCGCACACCTACACGATCGACGTGGCCGACGAGGCCTCGTGCGTCTCCGACGCCGCCCAGGGGCCCAACGCCAACCGGCCCGGCACCAACCCCTCCACCCCCGGCGCTAACCAGGGCGGGTCGAACTCGACCGCCGACCAGGGACAGGCTCAAAACACCGATTCCGGCGCAAGCGGTGGCGGCGCCACCGACAACCCCCCGAACACATCGGGCGGTGCCACGACCGGTGGCAAAACCCCCACCACTCAGACACCCCGAGGCTCGAGCGGCGGCGGCGCCGAACGCTGCGTCGCCACCCGCATCACCCGCGAGGCCACGGAAGCAGAGGCCGCCACCCTGGCCTCGTCGAAAGCACCCGCGAACACCGCCCGCACCAAGCTGACCTTCAGCGTCGGCGAGGGCGCCTCCGGAAACGCGACAGACGGACACTTCGACCTGGGGCCCGCGATCGAGAACGGAACCCTCGTCGCCCGCATCAAGGACGACCGCTCGCAGCCCGCCCAGTGGGTCGATCCCTCGTCCCTGACCTTCGCCCTCGGAGACGCCGCACGCATCAGCGCGCCCGCAGACCTTAGCTTCGTCGCCTCCGCCGGATCCAACGTCTGGCTCATCCCCTCCACCCAGATCGCGGGCGTCCCGTGGCTGGGCCTGAACTCCCAGCGCGAAGAAATCGTCACCGGCACCACCGGGGGCGTCCAATTCAGCCTCGACGCCGTCGAAGGACCCGGACGCGTCGCCGTCTTCAACGCGGGAGCACTGGGATCCGGCGTCGGCGAGCACGTCTTCGACGGCCCCGGCTCCACCTACACGCTCGGCGCCAACACGCACGCCCACCAGAACTGGGTGTTTACCGCGCCTGGAACCTACACGCTCACCATCTCCATGCGCGTCACCCCCAACGGCGCCGCCCTGTCCGGCAGCGGCTTCGGCAGCGGCGGGGAGCTCACCGCCACCGGTGCCCTGGGTCCGAACGGACGTCCCATGGTCTCCCAGGTCGTCGGCCGCACCGCATCCGGTAAAGACTGCGATCTGTCCCTGGCCACCACCGGCGCCGACACCATCCCCCTGGCCGTCGTGTCCCTCACGTGGGCCCTCACAGGCGCGGCCTGCGTGTGGGTGGGCGCCATCGGCCGCCGACGCCTCGAGCGTGCCAAGTCGTGACCTCCAATCAACGAGGCCCACGCACCACCGTCCCCCGCCGCCCCACCCGTGGGTGGCGGGGGAGTGGGTGTACGCTCGCGGCTACGACGTTAGCCCTGACAGCGACGCTGGCGGGGTGCGCGCCCGCACCCGACCCCGCCAGCGATGGGGAGCTACGCGTCGTCACCACGACCGGCATCCTCGCCGACCTCGTGCGAAGCGTCGCGGGCGAGCGCGCCCACGTCACCCAGATGGTGCCAGACGGAGCCGACCCACACTCGTGGGAACCCTCCCTGCGCACCATCCGTGACGTTGCCTACGCGGACGTCGCCTTCTCCAACTACCTCATGCTCGAAGAACACGCCCTCATCCGGGCCCTGGACTCCAACCTGCCCACCGGCTCCCAGTCCGTGTCCGTCGCCGAGGAAGCAGCAAAGAACGGGGCGACCATCCTGCCCCTCGTCGAAGACCGGGCCCTCGACACCCCCTGGCTGGGCATGCGCGTCTGGGGAGACGGAGCCGACCTGGGCGCTACCCGCGCCTCCCAGATCGACCTCACCGCCACCGGCGTTGACGGACCCGGCGAGGCCTCCGCCTACCTCACCACGTCCTTCGGCCAGCCCGAAATCGCCTTCGCATCCTCTGACGGCTTCGACGCCGCCACCGGATACGACGCCGACACCGCGCACCTGCCCGCCGACGCGCACCAGCACATGAGCTGGGCGTTCACCGCCCCAGGCGTCTACCGCGTCCACTTCCGCGCAAGCCTACGAACCACCCCCGGAGCCACACCCACCCCCGTCGGGGAAGGCACAGCGGTCTTCGCCGTCGGCACCCCACCCGAAGAGATCGCCGCCGCCGAAGGACGCCGCATCCTGCGCGGCGGACACGCCGACATCACCGTCAACCTCGCCACCAAACGCGTCGAACTCGCATCCGACGTCGGCGCGCTTTCCGTTGGCTCCTCCGGGGACCAAGAACACTCGGCCCCCTGCTCTCCGCAGGCGAACGCGGCAGGCGCCGGGGCCTCCACCATGGAATGCACCGACCTTGATCACGCCGTCATCGAAGTACCCACCCGGGCGCTCACCACGATTCCCGGCCAGGCCACGTTCCGATTCATCGGAGGGGCAGGCGCCAACGTTTACATGCTGCCCCAGGCGGTCCTCGGCAAACACGTGCACGGCGACATCGACCCCCACCTGTGGCACGACGTCCATAACGCGCAGGCCTACGTGAGGGTCATCCGCGACACCCTCACCCGCGTCGACCCGGGCGGTGAGGCCACCTACCGTACCAACGCCGCCACGTACCTCGCGCGCCTCGACGCACTCGATGCCTACGTCAGCGACACCATCAGCTCCATCCCCAAGGAAGCGCGCAAGCTCGTCACCACAAACGACGCGTACGGGTATCTGGCGAACGCCTACGGGCTCACCGTCGCAGGCTTCGTCGCACCCAATCCCAGCGTCGAACCATCCGTCGCCGACCGGATCAAACTCCAGGCGACCCTGGCAGATGCGAACATCCCCGCCGTGTTCCTGGAACCCAACCTGGCGCGCACCCGATCCACCCTGCGCACGGCCGCCACCGATGCCGGGGTCGACATCTGTCCGCTCTACGGTGACACCCTGGACGACCAAGCACCCACCTACATCGACATGATGCAACACAACGCCCGCTCACTGGCACGCTGCCTGGGCGGCAAGGAGATGCCATGAACGCTGACATTGTTTCCTCTTTCGTCCGCCGTCTCGGTGCCCTGGGGGCGGCGGCCCGCCCGCGAGACTCGGCGACCGAGCTGCGCTCTGCGCCGCGTCTCGAAGCCCGGCCGGGCCCTGCCGCCACCCCCAGGGCTAAACGGCGTCCGATTGCTGTCTCCGGTCGGGCCCTGCGGCTGCCTCGTGCCGCGTTGGCCTCAGGCTTTGCTGCCGAGCTCAGCCGGGTCCTGCCGTCAGCGTCGGGGCCCCGCGTTCGTGCCATGCGCGTGGTGCGCTGGCCCATCGCTGCCCTGCTGTGCGCGCTTGCCTGTGTGATCGGCGCGCCCGTGGCCCTCGCCGACCCCACCGACCCCGACCTGGCCCAGAGCGTCGCCGCCCACGAAGAATGGTCGGCCGAGCCCGCCGAGATCGGCGTCGGGCACCTCGACCTCGGGCCTCGCCTGATCGACGGGCAATGGCGGGCCGGCCTGCGCCACGACGACGCCGGACGCGGCGTCTGGCACGACCCGAACCAGACGGTGCTGCGAGTATCCGACTCGGCCATCATGACCGCGCCCGACTCGGCCGACTACCCGTTCCTGGCCGACGTGGCCGGCAAGCCCGTGCACGTGATCCCCCAGACGCAGAACCCGAACGTGGTCTGGCTCGGCTGGAACACCCAGGACCCGGCCGTCACCGCCACCATCGACCGCGGCCTCACCATGCGCGTCGGCCCCGTCAGTGGTCCCGGCCGCGCCTGGCTGTTCCTGCAGTCCGGCACCTTCGGCAAGCCCCTGCTGCTGGCCGACTCCGGCGCGGCTCCCGGCGACGTGTGGATCGACTCCGGCACCCACGTGCACGCCAACTGGGCGTTCTCCGCCCCCGGCACCTACACGGCCACCGTCACGTTCTCGGGCACCACCACCTCCGGCGAGGCCGTGAGCGCCTCCACCACCCTGCGCTTCGCCGTCGGCGACTCCGCTTCCGCTTCCGAGGCCTTCGCGATGGCCCCGCCCACCGATAAGGCCGCCGCGTCCCCGTCCAAGGGGGGCGCCTCCGGCAAGCCTTCAGCCCAGCGCTCCTCCGGCGAGGCTGCCGCCGACGGCTCCGCCTCCGAAGGCGGCCTGCCCGACTGGGCGTTCCTCGCCCTTATCGGCGCGGTGATCGTCTCCGTTGCGTTCATCGCCGCCCTTGTCGTGGCTCGCGCACGCAGCAGCCGTGCCGAACAGGCCGCCGCCATCGCCGAGGCCGACTCCGCTTCGTCGGCCGCCGACCCGGGCGCTGCCTCGACTGCGGATGAGAGCTCAGGCGCGGGCAAGAGTGCTGCCTCGACCGCGGGCGATGGCTCGGACGAGGGCTCAGCTTCGGACGGCCCGGCCAGCGGGGGAGGGGAGAGGTGAGCCAGCTTCGCGTCACCTCTGTGGGCGCATCCCTGGGCGGGCGCAGCGTCCTTGAGGGCGTCGACCTGGAGGTCGAGGCGGGGGAACTCGTCGGCCTCATCGGACCCAACGGCGCTGGGAAAACCACACTGATCCGCGCGATCCTGGGCCTGATCCCGTCGACCGGGCGCGTCGAAACCGACGGTGCGATCGGGTACGTGCCGCAGCGCCACGAATTCGCGTGGGACTTCCCGATCAGCGTGCGTGGCGCCGTCCTGCAGGCCGTCACGGTCAGGCAGGGACTGATGCGAAGGCCCCGCACCCCGCACTTTCGGGCCGTCGAGGAGGCCCTGGGCCTCGTCGGCATGCGCGACCTCGCGGGTCGGCCCATCGGGGAGCTCTCTGGCGGACAACGCCAGCGTGTGCTCGTCGCCCGGGCGCTCGCCATCCGGCCCGCTGTGCTGCTGCTCGACGAACCCTTTACGGGCCTCGACATGCCCACCCAGGAGATGCTCATGGACCTGTTCCGCTCCCTCGCTAACGGGGGCCGCGCCCTGCTCATGACCACCCACGACCTGATTGGCGCCCGCGCCGGATGCGACCGCCTGTACCTGCTGCGGCGCACAATCATCGCCTCGGGCACGCCCGGCTCTCTCACCGACGCAGACCCGTGGATCCGCGCCTTCGACGTGCGCTCCGACAACCCCATCCTCGACGCCCTGGGAGTGCGCGCATGAACACCGTCATCCACGCCGCCGGCCACGGCCTGGTCGCGACCACCGACTTCCTCAGCCCCCTGGACTTCTTCCGCGACCTGATGAACCCGGCGCTCGCGTTCCTGCCGCGCGCGCTGCTGATCGCCGTCGTCGCCGCCCTCGTGTGCGGCAGCGTCGGCGTGCACGTCGTCCTGCGCGGCATGGCCTTCATCGGCGACGCCGTCGCGCACTCCGTGTTCCCCGGCCTGGCGATCGCGTTCGTGTGCGGCGGGTCCCTGGTGCTCGGCGGGGCTCTCGCGGGCGTCGTGACCGCCGTGCTCGTGGCGCTGCTCGCGCAGAACCGGAGGCTCAAGGAGGACTCCGTCATCGGCGTGCTCTTCGTCGGCGCGTTCGCCCTCGGCATCGCGATCATCGCGCGCGCGCCGGGGTACGCGGGCAGCCTGCAGGACTTCCTTTTCGGGTCGATCACGGGCATCCCCGCCTCCGACGTGCCCGTCGTGCTGGCTGGGGCTGCGCTCGTATTGCTCATGCTGTTCCTCGCTCACCGGCCCATCGTCGCGGTGACGCTGGACCGCGAGAGCGCCCGGGCGGCGGGCGTGCGCGTGCTCGCCGCGGACCTGTCCCTGTACGTCGCCGTGGCGCTCGCCGTCGTGATCTCCGTGCAGACGATCGGAAACGTGCTGGTCCTCGCGCTGCTCGTCACTCCCGCGGCCACCGCGCGACTGCTGTGCGATCGGCTGGGCACCATGATGGTTCTGTCGCCCGTTTTGGGGGCCGGCGGGGGCCTGGTGGGCCTGTACCTGTCGTGGGCGCTGGACGTGCCCACGGGCGCCACGATCGTCCTGGTGCTCACGGCGTGCTTCGTGCTCGCCTGGCTCTTCGCGCCGAGGCACGGCCTCCTCGCGCGGACCCTTCGCGAGAGGCGGGGATGACGCCCTTGTGAGGGCTTCCGGCTGCGCTTGCGCTCGCGGAGGCGTCTCGCCCGTGGGGGTGTCTCGCTCGCGGGGGTGTCTCGCTCGCGGGGGTGTCTCGCTCGCGGGGGTGTCTTCCGGGGAACCCCGACGCGATCCCCGGCCGGCCACTGCGCTTGCGCTCGCCGGGTGTCTGGGTCCGGGCGCGTGTGCGTGCTTGTAAGCGTGTGTGCGCTTGCGGCTCGTGAAGCCCTGTTTCCCTGCCGGTATCGCCGATCGTCGGCGAGTGTTTCACGTGAAACACTCGTGCGGTGGACGTGGGGGTGGCGGTGTCCCGTGGCGTGCGCGTCGGCTCCGGCCCTGCGCTTCCCGGCGTCTTCCCATGATGTTGTCTGCCTCTTCTATGAGCTTCTATGGGGTTGATGAAGAGTTCTATGAGATACAAGTGGGGTTCTATGAGATAGAAACCGGGGTCTATGAGATAGAAACCGGGGTCTATGAGATAGAAACCGGGGTCTATGAGATAGAAACCGAGTTCTATTATCAACGATCTTGATGACCTGCTGGGCGCCCTGGCTGTGCTTGAGCTGCGCGGTGGCGATACCACGTCGATCGAAGCGAAGACCTTTTCGGAATACACGCCGGAGCAGCTGGGGCCGACGTTGGGCTCGTTCGCGAACAAGCCGGGCGGAGGCGTGATCCTGCTGGGCGTGTCGGAGCGGGATGGGATCAACGTCGTCGGCGTCGATGACGTTGATGGCCTGTTGAAGAGAGCGGCTAACCAGGCGAGGAATGGTTTCAGCGCGCCGATCAGGGTAGATGTGCGTGCCTTTGATCTGGACGGCAAAGCGATCGGGGTCGTTAACGTTGAGGGCGCTAATGTGAACGAGAAGCCCGTGCGCTGGTTGAAGGATAAGAAAGCGTATCTACGCCAGTACGACGGGGACTATCAGATGGCGGTATCGGAGGAGCAGATGCTCCTGCTGCGCCATCGTCGACCAACTGCAGACGCGGACCCGGTGCGTGGCAGTTCGCCCCGCGATCTCGACCAGACCCTGGTGTCCCAGTACTTGGCATCCGCTCGTGAAACTACGTCGCGTCTCGCCGACTATAGCGACGAGGAGGTTCTTTACAACACGGGCGTTGTTGCGGATCGCCAGAGCGGAGAGTTGTCGGTTGCCGGTCTGTATGCGCTGGGCGAGTATCCGCAGCGTCTTCTCCCGCACCTGACACTCACGGCAGCGGTTGAGGGGAGTGGGGATGTGAGGGCGGTGAATCGGCGTGATTTTACGGGCGCGTTGCCGGTCATACTGGACGATGTCTTGGAGTGGGTCAGAGGGAACGTGGAGTCGAGGCAGCTTGTCACTCGTGACGGAGATGGTCTGACGGAGTATGCGGTGCCGCTGCTGGCCGCCCGCGAGGTCAGCGCGAACGCGCTGGTTCACCGTGATCTTTCCGAGGCGTCGCGGGGAAAAGGTATTGATCTGAGGATCACCCGAGATGGGTTTCGTTTGACGAATCCCGGTGGCCTGTGGGGAATCACGGTTGACCGACTGGGTTGTGGTGACCACCCCGCGGTGAATGAACGACTCTACGGGATCTGCAGGAATGTGCATGGTCGCAGCGGGCGGGTGATCGAGGCGATGGGTACCGGGATCAGGGAGGTTCGCCGGTCGTTGCGCGAGGCTGGGATGGCGGAGCCACGTTTCTACGATAATGGGGTGTCGTTTACGGTCCGTTTCCCGAATTCGGCGCTGATTCCTGACGGTGACCTGGCGTGGCTCGGCGGGCTTGGACGGGACGTGGCGGTTGAGCTGAATCGGCGCCAGAAGGAGGCGCTGGTCGAGATGCGCCACGGGCGCACGTGGAGCAATGGAGAATATAGGGAGCACTTTGGTGTGACTGCTGAGGAAGCGCGCTCAGATTTGCGTGATCTCGTGTCGCGAGGCCTGGCAATCTCCACGGGTCAGCGTCGCTGGGTGCGCTACGAGCTTGCTGGGGAATAGCTGTTGCGCGGGGTAGTCCGTCTTTTCGGAGAGCCTGGCGGCCGCTGGCGGTTGTGGGTGGCGTGGCTCGTTGGCTTTAGGCGTTGTCTGGCTTTCTCAACACGATTCCCACAATGATGAAGGAATGGTCGTCTTGTTCCGACAAGAAGAGGCCAAGTGTCAAGTTTTCTTCCTCTTGTGTTCCGTCACTCTCTTTGGAACGTACAGTCGAGTATTCGTGTGGGCTCTCACCTGAACGTGCTGGTAGGCTT
This sequence comes from Schaalia meyeri, assembly GCF_900105015.1. Classification (GTDB taxonomy): domain Bacteria; phylum Actinomycetota; class Actinomycetes; order Actinomycetales; family Actinomycetaceae; genus Pauljensenia; species Pauljensenia meyeri. Next base: position 166,582 of record NZ_FNLK01000015.1, read on the forward strand.
ATCGCATGCTTCTCTGACATTGACAGAAAGATGCAGATGCCGACGGTGTTGTCGGAGCGTTTGTAGCAGGGGTATACCTCATCGGTCGCGAGGTATGTGTATTCAAGTGGTTTGATGACTACTTCGTGTTCGTGAAATACTTGCATGTCTTCCGCGAAACGGTCGCAGAAATCGCCGTCTTGGCATAGCTGCATGAGTTCTTCCGTGTCGCCGGTGTTGAATGCGTATGCCCACAGGTCGAGGAATCGCTGCGCGGTTGCTTCTACGCCTTCCTTTCCGCCCGCGTAGAGGTTGGGTGGGGGAGTGGGCTTGGGGATGCTGACGGGTGTGGGGGTGGCGGACTGGGGAGCGTTGTCGGATTGGGTATAGGCATCGGACTGGGCCGACTGCGAGGATGCGGCGGCTTCGGCGTTTGCTGGCGTGTGTCCTGTGAACAGGCGGAATCCGAGGACAGAGCCGACCGCGACGATGGCCGTTGCGACGGTGCCAACGATCCACGGAGTGAGGCTGGTGAGGCGTGTTTGTTGGGTGGTCATCGGCTATCCCTCTCTCAGTGGCCTTGTTTTTCTTCTGAGGTGTCGGTGTTGTTGATGATGAGGTGGTCGAGGCGGAAGGGGTCGGTTGTTTCGGTGGTGGTGACGAGGCCGTTGATGGTTTGGGTTTCTCCGGTGAAGGGGTTGGTGGCCGTGCCGCTCCATGTTGTGGTCAGGGTGATGGTGCGTGTGGCCCGAGGGTAGGGGCCGTCGAGGAAGGACTTCCACCCGCCCGGTGCGGTGTAGTAGTGGCGTATCAGGGTCGGGTCGGTATTGGGGTCCATGCCCCTCACCCACGCCGCCCCCGGCGAAGACGTCACCGTGTTGGGTGTGTCGTCTCCCCAGTCCCACGTGTACTCCTGAGCGGTGAGGGTCACGGTGACATCGCGGCCCAGCAGGGTGACTGTGTGGGTTTGGGTAGGGTGACGAGGGTGGGGATACGCCGGTTCGTGTAGGACACCCCATCGGGACGCTTACGCAAACCCGCCCCATCAGCGTGGATCGTGGCAGCCGCATAGTAGAGGATCTCCCGTGTCGTAGGCACTGCTCCTGCAGACTCGGGCGTCCCACTCCGAGTGATGTGCGCGCACGCGAAAGGCGCCGACTCTGTCCCATCGGGCAACGTGACCGTGTGCATCGTCTTCCCATCACACTTGTCATCCGCCGCATACACCTGCGCCTCAGGCGAAGCGCTGGCATCCGCCGTCGTCCGACTTCTATCGTCTGACGCCGTCTAGCCGCTAGAGGACTCCTGGTTAGCTGCTTCCTGTGCCGCCGCAGAGGCTACCGACTTAACCGTGGAGCCGTCACCGTCGACTTGAAAGTGCGGAGAATCCAAAGGAATCCCATCATCGGCGACGGCGCCTGGCGTAGCAAGCCCCACGAGAAGGCTAACAACCTGCAACGTCGAAACAACTGCGATTGAGGGCTTTATTCTAGGCATCGGGCTTCACCGCGGTTCCTTCAGTTACGATCCACCTGTTGTCCCGCCACGTCATAAGTAATGCGACAACCGTTTGATAGTCCGAACCACTGGTCGTGATCTTCTGCCCCCGGCAGGTCGTGCCGTCAGATGAAGTGGTAAGGAAAGTGACAGAAATCGTATTGGGCGGCACGTCAGTATCAGTGGCGTCGACAGGGTCGACGCGGAGAATACGATCAATCGTTGAACGGTTATCGTATGTCCATCCACTTGAGTATGTGTCTCGTATCTTGGAAGCCAGCTTCTGGTGGAAATCGTCTCCGCTATCTGACATATCCATGAACGGTGTGGTGTTTCCTGTGTTCCATGCGTAGACCAGGAGGGCGAGGTAGTGTTCGGCTGCGGCTTCTGCTCCTCGTTCGGTGTTTTCTGTGGCGGCCTGGGGGAGTTCGGGCAGGGTGTAGGTGGAGGCGGCGTGTTCGGCGGGGCGTACCAGGACGCCGTCGGGGCCGATCTGGTAGCCGCCCGGCATCGCCGCCTCACCCGACGCGCTCGGCGTCGGCGTGGGCGTGGGGGCCCGGCCCGACATGGCGGACCGCGTGGGAATAGCGGTGGGGTTCTCGCCCCAGGCGCGCCACCAGCCCTCGGCGACACCGTTGATGTAGACGGCGTAGCAGCCCGCGACGATCAACAAGACGACGGCGATGCGGATACCCCAGTCCACCGGATCAGCACGCAGCCAGGCCACGCCCCCACCCGGGCCCCCACCGCCGAAGGCGGCACCCCCACTCTGACTGCCGCTGTCGAAGGTGGCGTCCCCCTCGCCGGACTGGCTTGTCCCGCTGCTGCGCCCACCGCCGCGCACACGCGGGACCCAGGCCCAGTCCGGCCGCCATCTCCTCGGGCCGATGAAACGCCGACCGAAGAGGCCTCGTCGGGGTTGAATGGAGCGCAGGAAGGCCTCTTCCTCCTCCTGGCTCACGGGTCGCTCGGACAGGGGTGGTATCTCCATGGCGTGTGCCCTCCACACTGAGGTCTCCTCCAACGCTCCCCCACCACCGGGACCGCGCCCTTACACACCACCATACGCCAAGAACCGACACGAAACAATAAGAATACACTGTAACCGTCATGCAACTATTCGCAACACGTCTGCGCGTATGTGCGTCGAGGTGGAGGTCCTCACCCCGATCGCGGCTGCCTTGTCGCTGAGCAGCGGGTACAAGGAATTTGGTGTGACGCGCGTACGCAGATGTAGATGGGCCGCCTTACTCTCTGCTTGACAGCCAGGGGCTGTCGATGGTGACAACGACCTATACGAAAGGAAAGACTGTGTTATGCCAGTTAAGCTTGCTGCCTCTTGCTATAGGGCATCATCGGGTGTTCTCGCGATTATCGCAGTGAGTAGTCCAATGAGCGCAGGAATCGATGCGGTGGTGGTTGCCTCGCCGCTGATGCGCCAGGAGAGCCGACTTTTTTGCGGCCCGATGATCTGATGTATCGATGAGGCGCGCATTGGTCCAATAATGGTTTTGATTTGGGGTGAGCGATCCACACGGTCGGTCATCAGCTGCTGATTCATGGTAGTGGCGTCCGAGTATTCTATGTGCAGTGCCATACGTCCTGGGAACGAAGAGGCCTAGTGCCTCGGTCGGCACCCTCCTCTTGTGGGTGGTAGCGTCGCCGTGACGCGGACGCTGTCACGCTGCAAGTTCACCTCAGAATGAACAAATGAGCGGTGTGCCAGAAGTATGAGCCACGCGAAGTTTGTCGCGCCTCGACGAACAACCATGCATTATAGTGCTACAGTGGCGGCTTCCTCAAGCAGGATGCGGACCTTGACGCTCACCATCCGGCCGAAGGCCGCAACCCTAAGATTAATAACGTTTGAGTTTGAGAGGGCTTGAGACATGGTTCCTAAAGGGCACAAGAATCGCTCCATCAAACGCCTCCATCTCGACCTGCGAAATCCTCGCCTGGGCCGTCCCGCAGTAAAGAACGAGGCAGAGGCCACGAGTCGGCTACTGAGGGAATTCGGGCCAAAGATCGTTGCCTTGGCGAAAAGTATCGCCGAACACGGTCTTAATCCCACCGAGTCTTGGGCAATCGTCCAAGAAGAGGGCAAGTACGTTGTCCTCGAAGGCAACCGACGCCTCGTCGCCTGCCGTCTCCTCGACAACCCCAGCAAGGCCCCCGACCCGCAGACAGTTGCAACCTTCGAGCGCATCAAACGAGGAGTCCGCACCACTAGCTCCTATCTGAACCCCAGCTGCGTAGAGTTCGAGCACCGCGCCGACGCCCGCTACTGGATCCACCTCAAGCACCATGGCGCAGGCAGCGGTGAAGGCACCGCCGCTTGGGGCCCAGAGATGGTCTACCTCGACCAGGTCAACAGCGGCAGCGCTCCTGTGGAGTGGAAGGAGTTCTGGTACTGGCTGGAGGAGACCTACCAGCACGACCGCCCACTGGTCGACCTCATCGACCAGGCCCGACGCGAGCAGTACACCCTCATGGACCGCGTCTACACCTGGAAGGTCAAAGAGCTCCTCGGCGCCAGCTTCACCCAGCCCGGCCAGATCAACGTCAACGTCGACACCGAGAAGATCAAGCCGTTCATCCATGAACTCATCACCGGGATGCTTACACCTCAACCTAAGGATCCCAAAGCGCCCGGCGCTGCCGACATTCTCGTCATTTCCTCCCGCACTCTCAACAGCAGAGATGTCGCCAAGGAGATAATTGAGAAGGTGTGGACGGAAACCGTTGGAGAGGCCGACGTCACTCCCGCAATAGACATTGATACAGCCAAACCTTCGGGGGACACGGCAGATGCCGCGCCGACACCAGACTCTTCCACTCCAGATAATGATGCTGCGAAAAGGGATCCGGGCGAGGATCCGGATCCTCACCCGAAAAACGACTCCCGATCCCGCCATCCCAAGCCCCGCAAGAGCGAGACCCACCTCTACAATGGCGTACGGTGCACCCGCATGCCCGACCGACTCCGGAAGCTGATAAAGGAGTGCGGCGAGCTAGAGATCAGTAAGCATCCTGAGATTGCGTCAGTCACGGCGCGCGTCGTGGTCGAGCTCGCCGCCGATGCACTCATCGACCACCAGAAGCTCAGGCCGAAAGGCAAGCAGCTCACTGACAAACTTGCCGCTGTCTTGCGTCACCTCGACCCTCTCCTGGACTCCAAGAACCCCACCCGCCTAGAGCTAGCTGGAACCTGGGCGGCAGTACGCACCGACACCGCTGACGGACACTTCGTCCGCGACCTCCACAACTGTGTGCACTCTTACCAGTTCACGGCCGCGACCGAGATAGCCAAACGAGCAAACGCCCTGTTCACGCCCCTGCTCAACGCCATCAACACCGACCTCGCCAAGCCGCCCGCTAGTGCGGTGGCCACGAGCAAGAAAAACGGGCAGGCTTGATCCGTGAGGTATCTGTCCCCCCTGCGCTACCCTGGTGGCAAAGCCCGCCTGGCCCCCTTCTTCGCCCGCTTGATCCGCGCCCAGATCCCCGCCCCGACCCACTACGCCGAGCCCTACGCAGGAGGTGCCGGCGCCGCCCTACGACTCTTGACCGACGGCGCCGTTGACCACATCCACATCAACGATATCAATGTTGGCGTTGCCGCGTTCTGGCGCACCATCACCGCCCCCGACGGCGCCAACGCGTTCTGTCAGCTCATCAACAACACCCTCGTCACCGTTGAGCAGTGGAACCACCAGAGAGCCATCTACCAGGCCGGTAAGGGAGACGACCTCGCCCTCGGCTTCGCCACTTTTTACCTCAACCGCACCAACCGCTCCGGCATCCTCGACGCGGGCCCCATCGGCGGGTTCGAACAGGTCGGCAAATGGAAGATTGATGCCCGCTACAACAAGTCGGCGCTTATCGAGAGGGTCAAACACGTTGCCGCCCTGGGCGACCGCATCCACGTCACCCAGCTCGACGGCCTCGACTTCCTCACCACAATGGAAGCCCACGCCACGGACGTCCTCGTCTATGCGGACCCGCCCTACGTCGAGCAAGGAGGAAGGCTCTATCTCCACGCCTTCAATGGCGACGACCATAAGGCTCTAGCCGAAAAACTACAGGCTGCGAAGTACCCATGGTTGTTGACCTACGACGATCAAAGGATTGTCTGGGACAACCTCTACGATGCCGCCCGCTGCGCCCGCTTTGATATTGCGCATACAGCTGCTATCCAGCATGTCGGCAAGGAGACCATTGTCTATGGCCCAACCCTCACAGTTCCCACAGATGTAGAGATTACCCCTGGAGTCAGTCCAACTTGGATTGAGAGGTCGCGCCACTAGGAGGAGACATGGGCACCACAGCCAGCCGGATTCGCTGGTCCCCGGGTGCTTGTGATCCGCGTGGTCGGCACCCGGGGTGCGGCGCGCAGGAACTTCAGCTCCGCGCCGCGTCTCCCGTTGCCAGGTGTTCGGCCTGTTCAATCACGAGCCGCACGGCTTCTTCCTGCTTGTCGGGCGGGTACTTGTACCTGGCCAGCAAGCGTTTGATGCGCGATCGCATGCGGGCGCGGACGGATTCCTTGAATGTCCAATCGATGGTTGCAGACTTCTGGATGGTGGTGACCAGTTCGCGTGCGATGGTCTTCAACGTTTCGTCACCGAGCTCGAGGATTGCAGAGTCGTTCTGGATAATCGCGTCATATAGAGCGATCTCTGCCTCGTTCAAGCTCAGCTCACGCGATCGTTGCTGGTCCTGGCGCATCTCCTTGGCAAGCTTCACCAACTCGGCGATGATCTCCGCCGTTGTCAGTGATCTGTTCGTGTAACGGCTCAATGCCTCGGCGAGCATCTGGGAGAACTTCCGGCCTTGCACCAGGTTCTTGCGTTGAAGCGTGCGAATCTGGTCGTCGAGCAGCCTACGCAGGAGCCCCAGCTGAAGATTCGGCTGGTTCGAGTGGGCGATGGAGTCCAAGAACTCGTCTGATAGCAGCGAAAGTTCTGGAGACTTCATACCCACGAATTGGAAAACGTCGACGACCTGGTCTGCGGTGACAGCGTCATTGACCATCTGGCCCAGTACTGAGTCGAGGTTGCTGCCGCCTCGTTGGGACTGACCGGCATCAGGATTGAGGATCTTGAGTGCTGCCGCCCGAACGTCGGTGAACAGGCGTACATCATCCCGAATGGTTTGTGATTCGGGACGCGAGGCAGTCAGAGCGTAGGCTTTTGCGAGTGCGAGCACCTGGTCGCTGTAGCGCTTGGTCAGATCCGGGTCTGAGAGCACGTGGTCCAGTACGGCGGCATACTGGGCTAGGCGCTCCTTCGCCGACAGTTCCGTTGAGGAGTCGTAGGTGACACCATGCAGCATCCCTCGGACGATATCGTGTTTCTCAAGCATGACGTCAACGAGTTGTTCAATTGGCACACCGGCCTGCTCCCGGTCGGACGGCGAGTAGACGCTGAGCGCTCGCTGCAGGGAGGTGAACAGCCCAATGTAGTCGACGATGAGTCCGCCGGGCTTGTCCTTGAAACGGCGGTTGACCCGGGCGATTGCCTGCATGAGGCCGGCCCCTTGCATGGGCTTGTCCACGTACATGGTGTGCATGGATGGGGCGTCGAATCCCGTGAGCCACATGTCGCGCACGATGACGAGCTCGAGTTCGTCATCGGGGTTCTTGGCGCGCAGCTTCAGATCGCGGCGCTCGTCCTTGGAGTGGATGTGCACCTGGAACTCTTCTGGGTCGGCCGCCGAGCCGGTCATAACGACTTTGATGCGGCCCTTGTTGATGTCGTCGGAGTGCCACTGGGGCCGCAGTGCTGTGATCTTGTTGTACAGGGCAACGGCAATACGGCGGCTCATGGTCACGATCATCCCCTTGCCAGCCATGGAGGCGCGGCGCTTCTCCCAGTGCGCCACGATGTCAGCAGCAACTGCATCCAGCCGGGAGTCCGCCCCGACCAGAGCCTCCAGGCGCGACCACTTGGTCTTGGCCTGTTCGGCCTCACCCGTGCTGCTTGCCTCGCTACTGTCATCAACAATGGTGTCCAACTGGCCGAGCTGCTCCTCGTCCAAATTGATCTTGGCCAGGCGGGACTCGTAGAAAATCTTGACGGTTGCGCCGTCTTCCACGGCGCGAGTGAGGTCGTAGATGTCGACGTAGTCGCCGAACACAGCACGGGTGGAGCGATCGTTCGACTCGATGGGCGTTCCGGTGAAGCCGAGGAACGTCGCGCCGGGGAGTGCGTTACGAAGGTGCTTGGCGAGCCCCGCTTTGAGACGGCCTTGGCTGTCGAGGGTCTCCTCGAAGCCGTATTGGGATCGGTGCGCTTCGTCGGCCACCACAACAACGTTGCGCCTATCGGTGAGCACCGGGTTCATGTCCCCGTCCTGGCCGGGAGCGAACTTCTGCAGTGTGGTGAAGATGATGCCGCCCGATGCGCGGGTGAGCAGCTGACGCAGGTTGTCTCGCCCCGTGGCCTGGACCGGGGTCTCGGGAAGGATCTGAGCAGGGGAGAACACCTCGCCGAAAAGCTGGTCATCAAGGTCGTTCCGGTCGGTGATGAACACCAGTGTTGGGTTGGACATGCGCTGGTCCCGCATGAGTTTGGCCGCGTAGAACACCATTTCGAAGCTCTTGCCGGATCCCTGGGTGTGCCACACCACGCCACCGCGCTTGTCCCCGTTTGGACCGGCTGCCCTGACTGTGGACTCAACGGCAGCGTTGACCGCCCAGTACTGGTGGTACTTCGCAATGCGCTTGATGATCATGCGGCGGCGTTGACCAGTGGCCGCGTCGGTGACGGGCTCGTCCGAGTAGACGACGAAGTTCCGCAGAATGTCGAGAAACCGTGCGGGGGTGAACACACCCTTGATGAGTACTTCGAGTGCTGGAGGGTCTGTGACGATGTCGTGTCCGTCCATGGTCTTCCACGGAGCGTAGTGCTCGAAGCCTCCGGTGAAGGAACTCATCGCCGCAGATGTGCCGTCGGAAATGACGGTGATGACGTTGGGGAAGAAGACCGAGGGAATCTGCTTGCGGTATGTCTGAATCTGGTTCCAGGCATTGCGCAGAGTTGCCTTTTCGTCCGTGGGATTCTTCAGCTCCATGAGGCCGACGGGCAGGCCATTGAGAAACACCAGCACGTCGGGGCGACGGTTGTGGCCCCCCTCGACGACTGTGAACTGGTTGAGTGCGCGCCAGTCATTGTTCGCCGGATCGTTGAAGTCAACGAGGCGCAGCCGTACTGTGGTGGGTCGACCATCCTCGCCGGTGGTTTCGACGGGCACGCCCGCCACCATGAGCTCATGAAGCCGCTGGTTCTCACTCATCACGTCCTGGGACTCGGCACGCTGAATGCGCGCGAGCGCGGAGCGCACCAGATCATTCGACGCCCTAGGGTTGAGTCGGACAAGTGCTTCAGCCACGTACGACCACAGAACGCAGTCCCCGGGAGTCTCGCGCGCCTGGCCCACGGGGGCGTCAACAGGCGCGTATCCGGTGCGGTAACCGATCTCGGCAAGCCACTCCTTCGCGGCCTGTTCGACTGTCGATTCATCAAACCGGTAGACGGAACTAGTCATCAACTGACTCCTTTCCAAACGCGTCCGCGACGAGCCGACCAGCCTCGTCGACTCGCATCCGCCCGCTCATCAGCTCCGGCAACAGTGTATCGCGGAGCTCAGCAAGCATCCTGGTTTCGATGGAACAATGATGTGCCATTTCTTCAAGTGTTGAAAGCTGTTCGACGACGGTCTTCTGCTCTTCGAGAGTAAGCAAAGGAACCTGTAGTGATCCAAGACTTGACGGGGAAAGTTCTGTCTGTCCCGTGGAACCCTCAGCCATTTGTTCAATCTCTGACTGGAGCGGAAAAACAAGGTACGGAAGAAGAACCGGTGAAATGCGCTGCCGGTCAGCCTTTACGACTGTCACGTGGCCGTCGACGTAGACGGGTTCCCGATAACTCCAACGACCGACTCTGCCGAGGGTCCCCTGGCCCGTTGAATTGACAAGTAAATCATCAAATTCTGCTATAGCGGATTTCTTCTCGCGCCTGCGAGGTAGCATCAGGCGTGCTGAGCTGAGCGACACCCATCCATCTCGAATGCATCTTTGATTCAAAACGCAGATAGGCGTTGCATTATGACCCTTGTAGTATTTTGGAGTAACTCCCCGCGAAATAGACTCCGCATAGTAACTAAGCGGCACACATGACGTATTGCGTATTAAATAGTCCGTAATAGCGAGCCCTAGTTTACGGCAGAGAACTCGTCGGCGATGGTTGAAGTCGATCTTGTCATCAAGTCTCCCCAGAAGGTCACCTATTGCCATTTGCTGCTCGTACGTGAAGTCTGCAATTTCGTACTCGGAAATTGTGTCCCAGTTTGCGCGAGGCATCCTTGTGCCCGTCGCAGAAGCCGAAGCGAGGTTGGTAAACTCAGGAAGTGCCGCTACGTAAAACAGAAAACGAGGATCAGTGCCGTTTTTCGGTTGAAACACCCAGAAGTCTGAAGAACAAATGCCGTAGCTTGACCCTGTCCATACTACCTTACGAAAGTATGGACGTAAACGGCCGTAGATGGTGTCGTTAGGGAAAAAAGCTAACTTCGCACTGGAAACTGCTTTCGGCGTGTCCCACTGTGTAATATGGAGAGAGCCAGGAGCGATGCTGTCGTACCCAAGGTATTTGCAGTATTCTTTAAATTTGTCGGGTCGAACAAGTTGCCGACGTAGTTCTGCGATTTCACCAAACCTCACTGCCACTCCTTGAGGGAGACGTGAATTTGTTCTTCAAGGAGGTGATCTATCTCGAACGCATTGAGAAGTTCGTTTGTCAGACGTGTTATTCTCTTCTCAATCGGCTCAGCATCGGGGTCGATGGAGTCGTCGAGTCCGACGTACCGGCCGGGGGTGAGGATGAAGTCGTTGTCGGTGATTTCCTGGATAGTGGCTGCTTTGCAGAATCCGGGCACATTCTCGTAGTCATTGTACTCAGTCCGGGAGCGCCACGTATTGTACACACTGGAGATTCGCTCGATGTCATCAGCAGTGAGCTGACGGTGGGCGCGAGTGATCATCTCACCCGTGTTGCGCGCGTCGATGAACAATACCTCGCCGTGCCGGTCGCGGTGCCCGTCGCCATGACGGTTCTTGGAAAGGAACCACAGGCAGGCCGGGATGCCGGTGTTGAAGAAGAGTTTGTCGGGCAGTGCCACGATGCAGTCCACCACGTCCGCCTCGACCATAGCTCGGCGGATGATGCCGTCAGTCTTTGCTTTGGAGGAGAGCGCCCCGTTCGCCATGACGAAGCCCGCGCTACCAGAAGGGCTCAAGTGGTAGAGGAAATGCTGAATCCACGCGTAGTTCGCGTTAGAGTCGTTCGGAGTGTCATACACCCAACGCGGGTCGTCCTGGAGTGTGGCGGACCAGTAGCCCTTGAGGTTGAAGGGCGGGTTGGCGATGATGAAGTCCGCGCGCAGATCCGGGTGCTGGTCCTCGGTGAAGGTCTCAGCGTCCCGAGGGCCGAGGTCTGCCTCGATCCCTCTCAGCGCCAGGTTCATCTTAGCCAGTCTCCACGTGGACGCAGCCTTCTCCTGGCCGTAGATCGACAGTTCGTCGCGATTTCCGCCGTGCGCCTCAACGAACCTCGCGGATTGCACGAACATACCACCACTGCCGCAGCATGGATCGTACACGCGACCTGAAAAAGGCTGGAGCATCTCCACAAGGAGGTTGACGACGCTCCTTGGCGTGTAAAATTCCCCGCCGTCCTTGCCCTTCTCCGCGCCGGCGAACATACCGAGGAAATACTCGTAGACTCTGCCGAGGATGTCGTCGGCATTGTGATCGTCGTCAGCGCCGAATCCGATGGAGCCGATGAGGTCGATGAGTTCACCGAGCATCTCCTCCTTGAGGTCCTCGCGTCCGTAGTTGCGCGGCAGCACGCCCATGAGTGATGGGTTCGCCCGCTCAATCAACCGCATGGCCCCGTCGATTCGCTGGCCGATTCCGGGGAGTTTCGCCGCTGCTTGGAGCTGATCCCAACGCGCGCCGCCGGGAATCCAAAAGACGTTGTGACCAGAGTACTCGTCCCTGTCCTCCAGGAACGACCCGGTCTGCGCTTCGTCCAAGCCGTCCTCAACGAGCTCCCGGCGCAGCTCCTCCCGGCGCTCCGCGAATTTGTCCGAGACGTACTTGAGGAACACGAGCCCGAGCACAACGTGCTTGTATTCAGAGGCCTCCTGGTTCCCCTTCGCCCGCATTGTTTCAGCGGTAGACCAAAGAGTTTGCTCAATACTCGGCGTCGTTCTTTTGTCTGTCGGCATTGCGATTTCCTTAGCTATCTCCCGCTTGCTTCAACGGCTTGTCGATCACCGTGAGGGCTCGCAGGGAGTTGTGGTGTCGGTGTGTGATTCTAGCGGGGAGATCTCCTCCGATGTCTTCCGAGGTGCCCCAATCGACACGACAAAGGATCTTACGCTCAGAACCTTGACGGATCTGGTGGGAGTTTGATCGGCGAATGTCGCCGCCGACAGGAACCTTGGGACTCGGTCCCCCGGTCCCAAGGGCTCTGACCTACCCCTGACTCACCTCGGCCCGGATGAGGGGGATCGGGTAGGCGGCGGCCGAGATGGGGGAGAGGTAGGAATCGGTGATGCCCGCGGTGAAGGCGTCGATGCCGAGGACCTTGTAGAGGGCGTTGCGGCCGAACTTGGTGGAGTCCGCGACGAAGTAGGCGGTCGACGCGATCGCGCGGACCTTCTGCTGCAGCTCGATCGAGTAGCCGGAGGAGGCGTAGATGCCGTCCTCCATCACCGAGTTTGCCCCAAACACGGCGGTGTTCACGCGGATGTGGTCCAGCTGGTCGATCGCGGTCGGCCCCCACATGTGCGTCCGGTTGGGCAGCAGCTCGCCCCCGACGAACACCAGGTTCAGCGATGGCTTCTTGAGGATCTCCAGGCCAACCAGCAGGTCGTGCGTCACCACGGTGACGCGGCGGGCGTTGAGGGCGCGCGCAACCTCCAGGCACGTCGACCCCGAGTCGAGGAAGACGGACTGCCCGTCCAGGATCCGCTCCGCCATCGCCGGCCCGATCGCGCGCTTCTCGGCTCGGTTGGGCGAATCGTGCAGGAACTCCTCGGTGTCCTCGTCCTGCGGGACGGGGATCGCGCCTCCGTGGGTGCGGCGCACGAGGCCCGCCTCGGCAAGGTGCTCCAGGTCCCTGCGGATGGTTGACACGTTGACCTCGAGGGCTTCCGCCAGGGAGGACACGGTCTCGAAGCCTGTCGCCTCAATCATGGAAACAATGGTGTCTTGCCGGGTCACGATGCTTCCTTCTGCTGGCTACGGACGGGGGACGGCGGCGGAATCAACGACGGATGCCTGCAACAGGGCATCGCGGACTCCGCCCTCTTGACACTGTAGCGAACTTTCGGAGCGAATGTGCGCGATACCGCGCAACGAGAGATCTCGCGAGTAATCGCAGTCTACGGGGAGTTATTCGCTCAGTATTTGCGTGTAACCGTGCAACCGAGCGGAGAGGACCGCGCGATGATGGCTGCTTCAGCGCATGAGACATGCGCGAAAGAGAGTTGTAAATGCGCGAAAGCGCGTGTACTGTTGGTGATTGCGACGCGGGTCACGCCATGTTGCGTGCGCCATCGCGGGAGATGGCGAACCCACAGCGTCGGCCAACGAGATCACGAGGAAGTGACGACATGAAGATCGGAAGACTGAGCGCGGCAGCGATGTCCATTGCGTCGATCCTGGCTCTGACGGCCTGCTCGACCGTCGGTGGGACGGCCGGGGAGAACCCCGGGAGCACCACCGGATCGGCCTCAGGCGATGCCAGCAAGACGATGGTCACCGTCGTCAAGGTCAAGGGAATCGCCTGGTTTGATCGAATGGACGTCGGAGTCAAGGAGTGGGGCGCCGCCAACGGCTACGACACGCGAACGGAAGGAGGAACGGACGTCTCCCCCGAGAAGCAGATCCAGATCATCCAGGATCTCATCGCGCAAAAGCCCGCGGCCATCACCGTCGTCCCCAACTCCCCCGAGGCCCTCTCCGCGGTCCTTGAGCAGGCCCGAGCCCAGGGCATCAAGGTGGTCTCCCACGAGGCGACCGGCATCAAGAACGTCGACGTCGACATCGAAGCCTTCGACAACGCCTCCTACGGGGTAGACATCATGAAGAGCATCGGCGAATGCACTGGCGGCACCGGCAAGTACGTGCAATTCGTCGGCGGCCTGACCGCCAAGACCCACATGGAATGGGTCGAGGCAGCCTACGACTACCAGCAGAAGAACTTCCCAGGCATGGAGCGAGTCGAAACGCCCATCGAGTCCACCGACAACGAGACCGCCGCCTACGAGAAGGCGAAGGAGGTGCTCGGCAAGTACCCCGACATCAAGGCCTTCCAGGGCTCCGCAGGTAACGACGTGCCCGGCATTGCACGCGCGATCGAAGAAGCCGGCCTCTCCGACCAGGTCTGCGTCATGGGAACCTCCATCCCCTCCGCCTCCGCCAAGTACCTCGCCACCGGATCGATCGACAAGATCTTCTTCTGGGATCCCGCCCTCGCCGGGAAGGCCCAGCTCCAGATCGCCAAGATCCTCGCTGACGGCGGAACCATCACCGAGGGCACGGACCTCGGCATCGAGGGCTACAACAACCTGCACAAGCTCGACGGCTACGACAACGTCTGGGTCGGCTCCGCCCAGATCGCCGCCGACGCCGAGCAAGCCAAGAAGTACAACTTCTAACGAGGCGGCCCCGGCCTCGGCGCGAGAAAGGCGAGGCCGGGGCTCGCGTCCCACGACAGCGCTGTCCACACGACACTCGAAGGAGAGCACATGCGCACCAATGTGGAACAAGCACCGCGCCCCAACGGACAAGGCTCGAGCGCGCACGAGAACCCCTTCCTAGAGGTTCGTCATATTGTCAAAAACTTTGGCGGCGTCCGAGCCCTCGACAGTGTCGACCTGGCTGTGTGGCCCGGCGAGGTCCTGTGCCTGGCCGGAGAGAACGGCTGCGGGAAATCAACCCTCATCAAGGTAATTTCCGGCGTACACCGGCCAGACTCAGGAACCATCGCAATTGACGGCCAAGAAATCACGGCACTCACGCCGCTCAGTGCGATGAAAGCAGGCATTCAGGTCATCTACCAGGACTTCTCCTCCCCCTCCGTCCGGTCTCCAACCTCACCCGTGGACCGAGAACATCATGATGACCTGAATGCCTGCTTTTCATCGCACTGAGCGGCGTGAGTGCCGTGATTTCTTGGCCGTCAATTGCGATGGTTCCTGAGTCTGGCCGGTGTACGCCGGAAATTACCTTGATGAGGGTTGATTTCCCGCAGCCGTTCTCTCCGGCCAGGCACAGGACCTCGCCGGGCCACACAGCCAGGTCGACACTGTCGAGGGCTCGGACGCCGCCAAAGTTTTTGACAATATGACGAAACCTCTAGGAAGGGGTTCTCGTGCGCGCTCGAGCCTTGTCCGTTGGGGCGCGGTGCTTGTTCCACATTGGTGCGCATGTGCTCTCCTTCGAGTGTCGTGTGGACAGCGCTGTCGTGGGACGCGAGCCCCGGCCTCGCCTTTCTCGCGCCGAGGCCGGGGCCGCCTCGTTAGAAGTTGTACTTCTTGGCTTGCTCGGCGTCGGCGGCGATCTGGGCGGAGCCGACCCAGACGTTGTCGTAGCCGTCGAGCTTGTGCAGGTTGTTGTAGCCCTCGATGCCGAGGTCCGTGCCCTCGGTGATGGTTCCGCCGTCAGCGAGGATCTTGGCGATCTGGAGCTGGGCCTTCCCGGCGAGGGCGGGATCCCAGAAGAAGATCTTGTCGATCGATCCGGTGGCGAGGTACTTGGCGGAGGCGGAGGGGATGGAGGTTCCCATGACGCAGACCTGGTCGGAGAGGCCGGCTTCTTCGATCGCGCGTGCAATGCCGGGCACGTCGTTACCTGCGGAGCCCTGGAAGGCCTTGATGTCGGGGTACTTGCCGAGCACCTCCTTCGCCTTCTCGTAGGCGGCGGTCTCGTTGTCGGTGGACTCGATGGGCGTTTCGACTCGCTCCATGCCTGGGAAGTTCTTCTGCTGGTAGTCGTAGGCTGCCTCGACCCATTCCATGTGGGTCTTGGCGGTCAGGCCGCCGACGAATTGCACGTACTTGCCGGTGCCGCCAGTGCATTCGCCGATGCTCTTCATGATGTCTACCCCGTAGGAGGCGTTGTCGAAGGCTTCGATGTCGACGTCGACGTTCTTGATGCCGGTCGCCTCGTGGGAGACCACCTTGATGCCCTGGGCTCGGGCCTGCTCAAGGACCGCGGAGAGGGCCTCGGGGGAGTTGGGGACGACGGTGATGGCCGCGGGCTTTTGCGCGATGAGATCCTGGATGATCTGGATCTGCTTCTCGGGGGAGACGTCCGTTCCTCCTTCCGTTCGCGTGTCGTAGCCGTTGGCGGCGCCCCACTCCTTGACTCCGACGTCCATTCGATCAAACCAGGCGATTCCCTTGACCTTGACGACGGTGACCATCGTCTTGCTGGCATCGCCTGAGGCCGATCCGGTGGTGCTCCCGGGGTTCTCCCCGGCCGTCCCACCGACGGTCGAGCAGGCCGTCAGAGCCAGGATCGACGCAATGGACATCGCTGCCGCGCTCAGTCTTCCGATCTTCATGTCGTCACTTCCTCGTGATCTCGTTGGCCGACGCTGTGGGTTCGCCATCTCCCGCGATGGCGCACGCAACATGGCGTGACCCGCGTCGCAATCACCAACAGTACACGCGCTTTCGCGCATTTACAACTCTCTTTCGCGCATGTCTCATGCGCTGAAGCAGCCATCATCGCGCGGTCCTCTCCGCTCGGTTGCACGGTTACACGCAAATACTGAGCGAATAACTCCCCGTAGACTGCGATTACTCGCGAGATCTCTCGTTGCGCGGTATCGCGCACATTCGCTCCGAAAGTTCGCTACAGTGTCAAGAGGGCGGAGTCCGCGATGCCCTGTTGCAGGCATCCGTCGTTGATTCCGCCGCCGTCCCCCGTCCGTAGCCAGCAGAAGGAAGCATCGTGACCCGGCAAGACACCATTGTTTCCATGATTGAGGCGACAGGCTTCGAGACCGTGTCCTCCCTGGCGGAAGCCCTCGAGGTCAACGTGTCAACCATCCGCAGGGACCTGGAGCACCTTGCCGAGGCGGGCCTCGTGCGCCGCACCCACGGAGGCGCGATCCCCGTCCCGCAGGACGAGGACACCGAGGAGTTCCTGCACGATTCGCCCAACCGAGCCGAGAAGCGCGCGATCGGGCCGGCGATGGCGGAGCGGATCCTGGACGGGCAGTCCGTCTTCCTCGACTCGGGGTCGACGTGCCTGGAGGTTGCGCGCGCCCTCAACGCCCGCCGCGTCACCGTGGTGACGCACGACCTGCTGGTTGGCCTGGAGATCCTCAAGAAGCCATCGCTGAACCTGGTGTTCGTCGGGGGCGAGCTGCTGCCCAACCGGACGCACATGTGGGGGCCGACCGCGATCGACCAGCTGGACCACATCCGCGTGAACACCGCCGTGTTTGGGGCAAACTCGGTGATGGAGGACGGCATCTACGCCTCCTCCGGCTACTCGATCGAGCTGCAGCAGAAGGTCCGCGCGATCGCGTCGACCGCCTACTTCGTCGCGGACTCCACCA
>NZ_FNLK01000014.1 GCF_900105015.1 Schaalia meyeri
ACGCCCTGGATCAAATCTCCAAATACACGGGAAGCGACGAGCCCTCACTGACGAAGATGGGCGGGGCCGACTGGGCGAAAGCCAAGGCCCGCGCGAAGAAGGCCGTGGGCGAAGTCGCCAAAGAGCTCATTCGACTGTACGCCGTGCGCCAACAAACCAAGGGGCACGCCTTTGGCCCGGACACGCCCTGGCAACGCGAACTCGAGGACGCCTTCCCCTACGTCGAAACCCCCGACCAGCTGGTCACCATCGACGAGGTCAAAGCCGACATGGAAAAGCCCGTCCCCATGGACCGCCTGCTCACCGGCGACGTCGGATATGGCAAGACGGAAATCGCCGTGCGCGCAGCGTTCAAAGCCATCCAGGATGGCTACCAGGCCGCCGTCCTCGTCCCCACGACCCTGCTCGTCACCCAGCACGCTGAAACATTCGCGGAACGCTACGCCGGATTCCCCGTTCGTATCGGGACCCTCTCTCGCTTTTCGACCCGTCAGGAAACCGAGGAGGTGAAAGCGGGGCTGGCCTCGGGCGAGGTCGACCTCGTCATCGGCACGCACTCCCTGCTGACCGGAACCGTCTCCTTTAAGAAACTCGGCCTGGTCATCATCGATGAGGAACAGCGATTCGGCGTCGAGCACAAGGAAACCCTGAAGGCCCTGCGCACCGACGTGGACGTCCTTTCCATGTCGGCCACCCCGATCCCGCGCACGCTCGAGATGGCCATCTCCGGCATCCGCGAAATGTCCATCCTGCAAACACCGCCCGAGGAACGCCAGCCGGTCCTGACCTTCGTCGGCGCCTACACCGACGCGCAGGTCAGCGCCGCTATCCGGCGCGAGCTGCTGCGCGACGGCCAGGTCTTTTACGTGCACAACCGCGTCGACTCCATCGCCTCAATCGCCGCGGGCATCGGTGAGCTGGTCCCCGAGGCCCGTGTGCGCACCGCCCACGGCAGGATGAATGAGCACCAGCTTGAGGCCGTCATTCAGGACTTTTGGAATCACGAGTTCGACGTCCTCGTGTGCACGACCATCGTCGAAACCGGGCTGGACATCTCCAACGCGAATACGCTCATCGTCGACCGTGCCGATACCTATGGCCTGTCCCAGCTTCACCAGTTGCGCGGGCGCGTCGGGCGAGGCCGCGAGCGAGCCTACGCGTACTTCTTTTACCCTGGCGACAAGGCGCTGACCGAAACCGCACACGAGCGGCTCAAGACCATCGCGGCAAACACCGAACTGGGAGCTGGACTGGCGGTTGCCCAGCGCGACCTGGAGATCCGTGGCGCAGGCAACCTGTTGGGAGGCGCCCAGTCCGGGCACGTTGAGGGTGTTGGCTTCGACCTGTACGTGCGAATGGTCTCCGACGCGGTGGCGGCCTACAGGGGCGAGGCGCCCGCCGAAAAGACCGACGTGCGCATGGACCTCCAGGTTGACGCCCACATCCCCGAGGACTACGTGCAAGGGGAGCGATTGCGTCTGGAGGTCTACGCCAAGA
Source organism: Schaalia meyeri (assembly GCF_900105015.1). Classification (GTDB taxonomy): domain Bacteria; phylum Actinomycetota; class Actinomycetes; order Actinomycetales; family Actinomycetaceae; genus Pauljensenia; species Pauljensenia meyeri. The sequence goes on from NZ_FNLK01000014.1 coordinate 1,498, forward strand.
TCGCGGCCATCACCACCCTCGAGCAGGAGGCGGATGTGCGGGAGGAACTGATCGATCGCTATGGCCCCATCCCCGCCCAGGTTGACCTGCTCTTTTCCCTCGCCCGGCTGCGCGAGGTCGTGCGCCGCGCCGGGATCACCGAGGTGGTCACCCAGGGGAAGTACCTGCGCGTCTCTCCCGTCCAGCTGCGTGATTCCCAGGTCATGCGCCTCAAGCGACTGCACCCGGGCACCGTCATCAAGGCGGCTCTCCGCCAGGTGCTGGTGCCCCTCCCGCTCACCTCGCGCGTGGGCGGGAGCCCGCTCACCGACGGCCCGCTCCTGGAGTGGGTGGAGACGCTGGTGACGAAGATTCTCGTACCTTTTGGCGAGTAGCGCCTGTGGTGGAATACACTGGAGTCATTGCGTCGCAACACATCTGAGGAAGGAATACTCGTGCGCTACACACGTCAGCTGGTTGCCGCCGTCGTTCTCGCGGCCGCAGCACTGGGCATGGGGGCTTGCTCCGCTCACCCCGGCGCCGCTGTCGTCACCTCCACGGCGTCCTACAGCAACGAAGAGGTCGCCGAGGCGGTCCGGCAGTTGAGTGTCCTGGCGGGCGCACAGTCGCAGATCACCGGCGAACAGATCCGTGCCCAGCTCATCAACGAGCCGATCCTGGAGGCCGCGGGCGCGTCGGTGGGAACCGTCGTCACCGACGAACAGATCGATCAGATCAACGAGCGCGTGGCACAGAGCCAGGGGATCACCCCCCTCACGCTCGGCCCCGCGACGCGCGCGACCGTCAAGTCGATCCTCCTCACTCAGGCGCTGAATCAGCTGGCTAAGTCGGATCCGTCGGTCGTTGAGCGCCTCAACCAGACCATGACCGAGGCCCGTGAGGCTGCCAACGTGCGCGTCAATCCGCGCTTCGCGCAGCCCTCGCAAGGGGGCGCGCAGGCGGCCTCGACCCCCCTGTTCGGCGACGCGGTCGCGGGTAACAAACAGGGCGGCCAGGCCCCGCTGCAGGGAGGAACGACCAGGGGCGGTGCGCACTAACTCGTGTGAGCATTCACTCACAGCTTGCGTGACAGGGACCAATGTCGCTTGTCTCGCCCGTCTCGGGGGGATCATTCACCCCCAATGACGAAACCACTCCCGCATCGGGGGTGACCACACACGGCGGTCCGTATTACCGTTGTACTGACCGCTTCCACGCAACAAATCGATTGGAGAATGACGTGGCAGTTATTGAAGGCATTGGTGCACGCGAGATCCTCGACTCGCGCGGTAACCCGACCGTCGAGGTCGAGGTCGTCCTCGAGGATGGCACCGCTGCGCGCGCGTCCGTCCCCTCCGGCGCGTCCACCGGCGCGTTCGAGGCCGTCGAGCGTCGCGATGGCGACAAGGGGCGCTACCTCGGTAAGGGCGTCCAGGACGCCGTCGACGCCGTCGTCGAGCAGATCGCACCTGAGCTCATCGGTGAGGAAGCCGACGACCAGCGTTACATTGACCAGGCCATGCTGGACCTGGACGGCACCCCCAACAAGGGGAAGCTCGGCGCGAACGCCATCCTCGGCGTGTCGCTGGCCGTCGCGAAGGCCGCTGCGAAGTACGCGGACCTGCCCCTGTACAAGTACCTGGGTGGCCCCAACGCGCACGTCCTGCCCGTCCCCATGATGAACATCCTCAACGGCGGATCCCACGCGGACTCCAACGTTGACATCCAGGAGTTCATGATCGCCCCCATCGGCGCGCCCTCCTTCCGTGAGGCCCTGCGCTGGGGCGCCGAGGTCTACCACACGCTCAAGGGCGTCGTGAAGGAGCGCGGCCTGTCCACCGGCCTGGGTGACGAGGGAGGCTTCGCTCCCAACCTTGACTCCAACGCCGAGGCCCTGGACCTGATCGTCTCCGCCATCGAGAAGGCCGGCCTCAAGCCCGGCGAGGACGTCGCGCTGGCCCTCGACGTTGCCTCCACCGAGTTCTTCAAGGACGGCCTGTACCAGTTCGAGGGCGAAGGCCGCTCGACCGACTACATGGTTGACTACTACGAGAAGCTCATCACGAACTACCCGCTGGTCTCCATTGAGGATCCGCTGTCCGAGGATGAGTGGGACGCCTGGAAGGCTCTGACCTCGAAGATCGGCGGCCGCGTCCAGCTGGTTGGCGACGACCTGTTCGTCACCAACCCCGCCCGCCTGAAGAAGGGCATTGAGCTGGGCGCCGCGAACGCGCTGCTGGTCAAGGTGAACCAGATCGGTTCGCTGACCGAGACCCTCGACGCCGTCGAGGAAGCGCACCGCAACGGCTACCGTTCGATGACCTCACACCGTTCCGGCGAGACCGAGGACACCACGATCGCCGACCTGGCTGTCGCCACGAACTCCGGCCAGATCAAGACCGGTGCCCCTGCTCGCTCCGAGCGCGTCGCCAAGTACAACCAGCTCCTGCGCATCGAGGAGCAGCTGGGCGAGGCCGCCGTGTACGCCGGCCGCTCGGCCTTCCCTCGCTTCGCCAAGTGAGCATCGGCGACTAACGCATCGCTCCGCGCGGATCCGTCAGGGTCCGCGCGGAGTCTTTTCGGCGTGGGGATGAGCCAAACGACCAGACTTAGGGCACGATAGAGGAATGAATGGCCGTCGCTCTTCCTCCCGCCCTTCACCACGTCGCCGTTCCTCTTCGGAGGCGGCGCGTACGACGCGCGAGATCAACGCGGAGAAGTCGCGTCAGCGCAGGGCGGCCGCACAGGCTTCGAAGCGCGCGACGGGGGAGGGCTCCTCGGCGCGAGGCTCGCGTGACGCGACGTCGGCTGATCGGAAGAAACGGGGGGCAAGGCGCGGGGCGCTGCGTGCCGAGAAGCGTGTTGGGGGTGAGAGCGCCTCCGTTTTGTCGATCGGTGGGCTGGACATTTCGACGCGCCTGGTCGTGGTGCTGACAGTTGCCGCCATCCTCGCCGTCATGCTGGTTCCCAGCGTCTACCAGTGGTGGCAGCAGGAACGCGAACTGGCGCAGATCAAAACACAGGTTGCCGAGCAGCAGGAAAAGAACGCTCAGATGCAGCGCCAGCTGGACCTGTGGAATGATCCCGACTACATCTCTACGCAGGCGCGCGAGCGCCTCGGATACGTGCGGCCCGGTGAGACGCAATACACGGTGGTGGATCCGGGGTCGCAATACCAGGACTCCGCGATGGCGTCCGCGGCGACGCCGACTGGACCGGCGCGCCCCTGGGTGCAGCAGCTCGCTATCCTAGTGGGGAAGGCGGATCAGCCGCCCAACTCGACGCCCGTCCCGTCGGCTGAGAACAGTCAGTCGGGCCAAGCGAACACCACCGGCCAAGAAAGCGGAGAATGAGCCTCTCACACATCACCGACGCCAGTGAAGAGGATCTGGAGGTCCTGCGCGCCCAGCTGGGTCGCGTGCCCCGAGGAGTCGTCGGTATTGCCGCGCGCTGCGTGTGCGGTCGGCCAACGGTGGTTGCCACCGCGCCGCGCCTGCCCGACGGTACGCCGTTCCCGACGACGTTTTATTTGACTCACCCGGCCGCCGTCAAGGGCGCGTCGACCCTGGAAGCCGAGCACGTCATGGACAGGTTCAACGAGGAGCTTGCCAACGATGCGGAGCTGCGTGCCGCCTATGAGGGCGCCCACCAGGCCTACATCAAGGCGCGCCTGACGCTGGGCGACGTCCCTGAGATATCCGGGGTGAGCGCGGGGGGAATGCCCGCGCGCGTCAAGTGCCTGCACGCGCTGGTCGGCCACTCGTTGGCCGCCGGAATCGGAGTCAACCCCATCGGTGATCGTGTTCTCGCGATGCTGGACGAGCGTGGCCTGTTCTCGCAGGGTCGCTGCTCCTGCTGAGTGCGCCCACCTGAGCCAGCCCCGGCCTGGTCCGGGACAAAACCCACCAGAAACGAAGCGATGACACGCGTAGCTGCAATTGACTGTGGAACAAATTCGATCCGATTGTTGGTCGCCGACGGCAGCGTCGGCGAGGACGGAGCCGTCCGCCTCAGCGACCTCACCCGCCAGATGCGCATCGTGCGCCTGGGGCAGGGGGTGGACGCGCACGGGTACCTGGATCCCGCGGCGATCGAGCGTACCGTTGAGGCGACCGTCGAATATCAGCGGATGATCGAGGCGCTGGGTGCGACCCACACCCGCTTCGTGGCGACTTCCGCGACACGCGACGCCTCGAATAGCGCCGAGTTCGTGCGCCAGATTCGGGCGGTCATTGGTGTCGAACCCGAGGTGGTGGTCGGGACGGAAGAGGCGTCCCTGTCCTTTAATGGCGCGATTTCTGGGCTGGGCGAGTCCGTTTCCGCCCCCATGCTGGTCGTCGACATAGGGGGTGGATCGACCGAGCTGGTGCTGGGGTCCGCGCGCGTTGAGCAGGCGGTTTCGATCGACATGGGTGCGGTGCGGGTGACAGAGAAGTTCTTTAGCGGCATCGATCCGACCGTCGGTGTTGACGCTGCTAAACAGGAACGCGCTGTCACGTGGATTGATGAGCAGCTGGACGCGGCCGAAAAGTCGGTCGATCTGGCGCGCGTGCGATCCCTCGTGGGGGTCGCCGGAACGGTGACCACGCTGACGGCGCAGGCCCTGGGCTTGGCCTCTTACCAGCCCGAGCTCATTCACGGCGCCCGACTGAGCGCGGCCCAGATCGACGATGCGGTGCGCTTCATGGTCGACCAGCCCACCTCGGTGAAGGCCTCCCTGGGGTTCATGCCGCAGGGACGCGAAGACGTGATCGCCGCGGGCGCACTCATCTGGGGTCGCATCGTGCGGCGCGTGCTGGATCGGGCAGCCAGCGTGGGGCATCCCATCGATCAGGTGGTCACCTCCGAGCACGACATTTTGGACGGTATCGCGCTGGCGATGGTCTCGGACGCAGCTTGAGCTGCGCGCCCGCCTCCCGTAGGCTGGATGTGCGCGGTGCGCCCCCGTGGCCCAATTGGCAGAGGCAACCGACTTAAAATCGGTGTGTTGTGGGTTCGAGTCCCACCGGGGGTACTGATCCACGCTCTCATCAACGAGTCCGGGGACGCGTCCGCTTTCGTTGCGCGCCCCGGGTGGATTGTCCTTTCAGCCGCGCGCATAACACTACGTTTCCTACACGGGGTTGCCTCGTGCGACACTAGAGATAGCACATCACTGATCAAGGAGGAAAAATGGCCAACCCGGTGATGAACTCGATCGTGAAGGACTGGTCGACCCAGTCCACGACTCCCGCCGGCTATCCGACGATGCCCGGGTATCAGCCCGCGTCCCAGCAGGCTCAGAATCCTTACGGTGGTGCGGCAAACCCCTACGGGACAGAGCAGGCAGGATACGCGGGCGCAGATCGCGGACCCGTCTACGGGGTGCCGCAGGGAGCTCCCGCGGGCTATCCCGCACCGGCCGGGTACGACGATTCGATGGCCTCGTACGAGGCGATGATGAACGCCCCCGCCGCCGACTCCGTGGACCGCGGGATCATGACCTACGACGATGTCGTGGTCAAGTCGCTCATCTGCTTCACCCTGCTCCTCGTTGGCGCGACCGTCGGTTGGGCAACCGGCACGATTGCGCTGGGCGCGGCCATGCTCATCATGTTCGCCTCGCTCGTGGTGACCCTGGGCCTCGCCCTCTTTATCCAGTTCTCGAAGAAGGTACGTCCCGGCCTGATCGTCGTCTACTCGCTTCTGGAGGGTTTCGTCCTCGGCGTGGTGTCCTTCGCTTTCGAGTCGTTGTATCCCGGTATCGTCGTGACCGCGGTCATCGCGACCCTCGTCGTCATCGGCGTGACCCTGCTGGCATTCACCATGGGATTCGTGCGAAACTCCCCAACCCTGGCCCGCATCGCAGGCATCGGTTCCCTCGCGTTCTTCATCTACTACGCCGTCACCTTCGCGCTGTCGCTGACCGGTGTGGTTAACATGGTGGCCGTCAACAACACCAAGATCTGGGGTATCCCGTTGGGCGTCATCATCGGCGTGGTCGCGGTGTTCATCGGCGTGGTGTGCCTGGTGCGCGACTTCGATGCTGTCAAGGTCGGCGTCTCCTACGGCGTGCCCGCACGCTTCTCCTGGCTGTGCACGTTCGCGATCATGACCGACGTGATCTGGATCTACCTGGAGATCCTCAAGATCCTGTCCTACTTTATGCGTCGCGACTGACGCTCTGTGTCACCGTTCACTCACACCGCAAAGGAGAGATCCATGGACAACATCACGGTCACCGGCGAATTTGGACGCAAGCCCGCCCTCGCTTTCGATGGCACCCCCTCCGATGAGCTTGTCGTTGAGGTTCTGCGTGCGGGCGACGGTCAGGAGGTTGAGGCCGGCGACACGATCACCTGCCATTACTTGGGCGCTGTGTTCGGGTCAGGCGCCGACTTCGATAACTCCTTTGATCGAGGCGGGGCCCTGTCCTTCCAGATCGGGGTTGGCATGGTCATCCCCGGATGGGACGAGGGCCTGGTGGGCAAGCGCGTGGGCGACCGCGTCCTGCTGTCCATCCCCGCATCGCTGGGCTACGGCGAACGAGGCGTTCCCCAGGCCGGCATTCCCGGCGGTGCGACCCTCGTCTTCGTCACCGACATCCTTGGAGTCTCCTGACACCGGCGGGTGCGACGATGGCTGGGCGCCGCGCGGTTTCCGCGCGGCGCCCAGCCATCTTTCGTCTCATTTGAGCAGCAAAGTCGCACCCAGAACGCGAGAGCGGCCACTGCAACGTCAGGGATCATAGTCGTGGACTGATTTTTCGCCCCACGCGTTAGGGCTGCTACTCGCGCGGCAGCGCCGGGCAGGCAATCCCCGTGCGCGCGTGGCACTCGTAGCCACCCGGGTTCTTGAACAGGTACTGCTGGTGATAGTCCTCGGCGTACCAGAAGCGCGCGGCTGCCTCGGGGTCGGGGGCAGGGGAGATGCCCGTTAGGATCGGCCCGAAACCGCGAGCCGTCAGCGCCTCCTGATAGACGTCGCGCAGGGCGGTGGCGTCGCGCAGCTGGTCGGGCGTGGTCGTCCAGATCTGTGACCTGTACTGGTCGCCGATGTCGTTGCCCTGGCCGCCCGCCTGCGTGGGATCGTGGATTTCGAAGAACAGGCGAACCAGGTTCGCGGCGCTGGTGACGGTCGTGTCGAAGACGACGCGGACCGCCTCGGCGTGCCCCGTGCCGTGGAAACACACCTGCTCGTAGGTCGGGTGGGGCGTATCCCCGCCCATGTATCCCACCGCCGTTGAGACGACGCCCGGGGTGTTCCACATGGCCTTCTCGACACCCCAAAAGCATCCGGCCGCCAGGAAGATGACCTCCTGGCCGGCCCCCGCCTCGTCCATCATCGACGAGCCGAGAACTGCGTGCGTAGAATTGCGGACTCCGACATGTGCCAGCGAAAATATGGATCTCATACCCCTCATTTCACCACCGCATGCGCCCTGTGCGCTCTTCCAGTGCGCGCAGGGCTGAAAACCGTGATCATGCGAGTACTCTTGGGAGGGAAACAAAGGAGGGCCCGTGGCCGACACACACGAACAAACGCGCTGGAAGCTGTCCGACCTCGTGGGGCGGCTCACCGCCGCCCTGCCCGCGAAGAACGCCGAACAGCCGGCAGCGGCGCCCGTCGTCGTGTCCGAGCGCGAGGAACCCCAGGGCGAAGGGGACGTCGCTGCCGCAGTCCCGCGCACCCTCCGGGTTGCCGCCGCGATATCGTGGCGTACCCTCGTCGTCGTCGGATTGGTCGGTATCGTCCTATGGGGGATCGCCAGGCTGACGATCGTCATCATGCCCGTAGCGATCGCGTTGACGGTCGCCGTGCTGCTGGAACCCCTGGTGTCGTGGATGCGTCGCAAGCTGCATTTCCCGCCCTCGCTGGCCGCCGCGGTGGGCCTGCTTCTCCTATTCTTCGTGGTCGCGGGAACGCTGAGCCAGGCAGCCGCAGAGCTGATCCAGCAAGTGCCGCTGCTGGCGATGCAGGCAGCAGATGGCTTCCGCGCGCTGCTCGACGCGATTACCCACAACGAGTTCTTGAAAAACGGGCCGTTCAAGATCGACACCACCGCCCTCAACCACTGGGTCGATCAGCTGCGCACGGAGCTCGTCAACTGGCTCAATACGAATAAGGAAACGCTGGCCACGGGCGCCCTGAACATCACCACATCGGTGGGCACGCTGGCGACCTCGGGCCTGACTATGCTGTTCTGCCTGTTCTTCTTCCTGAAGGAGGGGCGCTCGATCTGGCTGTGGTGCGTGCGCCTGCTTCCGGCGCGCACCCGCGTCCTGGTACACGAGAGCGCGATTCGCGGCTGGGCGACTTTCGGCTCCTACGTGCGCACGCAGATCCAGGTCGCCGCCATTGACGCGATCGGTATCGCTTTGGGTGCGTTCTTCCTGGGTGTTCCACTGGCCATCCCGATTGGCGTCATCACGTTCTTTGCGGCGTTCGTCCCGATTCTGGGCGCCCTGACCTCCGGCGTGATCGCCGTCCTGGTGGCGGCCGTCAACGGGGGCCTGACCAAGGCGATCATCATGCTTGTCATAATCCTGGTCGTCCAGCAGATCGAGTCGAACATCCTGCAGCCGTTCATGATGTCGAACGCGGTGTCCCTGCACCCCGTGGCCGTCATGCTGGTCATCACCGCGGGTTCCGCTATCGCGGGCATCGCGGGCGCGATCTTTTCGGTTCCGATCGCAGCGTTCATCAATGCGACGATCATGTACCTGCACGGGTACGACCCGATGCCCGAGCTGGCCACCGCGCAGGACCGGCCGGGCGGGCCGCCGGGAATCCTCGAACGAGAGATTGCCGCCTCCTACGCGGGCAAACCCGACACCCGGCAGTGCGTTGTGTGCGCGGATGAAACTACGGACGAGCCCGTTGCCTCGGCCTCCGCGGACGATCCCGACAAGCAAGCGGAAGCCGAGTTAGGCGCCTCAGCGGGCGGTTCCTCAGCGGGCGAGGGGAAATCCGCGGCAGAGGTCCCGGCGTCTCCCACGCGGCCTTGAGCGGCTTGCGGATATAGCGTGCGGGTCCCGCCAATTGGCGGGACCCGCACGCGTTGGCGCAGCTTGGTGATCAGCCCTCGAAGGGCGTGGCGTCAAGGATCTCGACGTCGATCATGCGTCCGGTAGGGGCCTCGAAGGAGAGTTTGTCTCCGGCCTTGTGGCCGATGACGGCGGCGCCCAGGGGAGCCTGCGCGGAGAAGACCTGGATACCCAGGTCGCCGCCCGCATCGCGGGAGCCGAGCAGGAACTTCTGCTCGCGACCCGCCACCAGGGCGGTGACGACCATGCCGGGTTCGACGATTCCGTCGTCGGCGGGGGTCTGGCCGACCTCGGCGTGCTCCAGCATCTCCTGGAGGGCCTGGATTCGCGTCTCGTTCATGGACTGTTCGTTACGTGCGGCGTGGTATCCGCCGTTTTCTCGCAGGTCGCCCTCCTGGCGGGCGGCGTCGATCAGACGCGCGATTTCGACGCGCTTGACTTCGACGCGTTCCTTTAGCTCGTTCGCCAGCAGGTCGTACTGCGCCTGCGTCAGCCACTGTGTGTCAGCCATGGTTCCTCCAATGACGTGTCAGTAGTCGAGCGCCGACACACGGGTGCCGGCGCGCATGGTGTTGAGTGTAGCAACATTGCGCGCGGCAACGTCGATAGCGCGGCGCAGGGGTGTCTCAGGCGCCAAGCACCGCCAGGTACACGCCGACGCAGTGGCACGCCCACGCGGCGACGGTGAAGGCGTGGAATATCTCGTGGAAGCCGAACCAGGTGGGGGAGGGGTCGGGTTTCTTGGCGCCGTAAACGAGGGCGCCGAGCGTGTAGAGGATGCCGCCGGCGATGATCAGCCAGACCACGACGGGGCCGCCGCCGGACCACAGCTGCGGCAGGTACCAGATGGCGACCCAGCCGAGCGCGACGTAGATGAGGGTTTTGAGCCAGCGCGGCGCATTGGGCCAAAAGAGGTTGAGAATGATGCCGAAGAGCGCGCCTGCCCACACAACGGAGAGGAGGACGGTGGCGTCTGAGCGGTTCAGCAGGGCGATCGTCAGCGGGGTGTAGGTGCCGGCGATGAGCAGAAAGATGTTGGAGTGGTCCAACCGGTTCCACATGGTTTCCCAGCGCGGGGCCCAGTAGAAGCGGTGGTAGGTGGCGGACACGCTAAAGAGCACGAGGGAACAGGCCAGGTAGACGGCGGATCCCCACTTGGTTGCCACGGTGGGTGCCAGGCACACGAGGACAATGGACGCCGCGAGCGACAGGGGGGTGGCAGCCAGGTGGAGCCACCCGCGCAGCTTAGGTTTGATCTGAACGAGCTGTCCTGTAAACCACTGTTTGGGTTCGAGCGATGCGATCTTCATCCGGTTCTCTCTGTCGATGCTTCCTACGATCCCGTAGGTTACTACGCCGTAGGTTTGAGTGGGCAGCCGATTCTCGCCTTCCGAGAATGCTTCTGTTTCCCTGCGACCGGCGGCGCGATACCCTTAACGGGATAAGCGTACGCCGCGCCGGAAGGCGCGACACCATCAGGAGGGACGTCATGGCCCAGTGGAACATGCTCTACGACATGTACGAGCGTCGCCTCAAAGCGGAGCTATCCGAGGCGTCCGTGCCCGCGCACATCGGCGTCATCCTGGACGGCAATCGACGCTGGGCAAAATCCCTGGGGGCGACGGCCTCGCAGGGGCATCGCGCGGGCGCAGGCAAGATCTCCGAGTTCCTGCAGTGGGCCGACGACGCGGGCGTTTCCATCGTCACTTTGTGGCTCTTGTCCACCGACAATCTCTCGCGCGACGCGGGGGAGTTGGGCGAGCTGCTGCGAATTATCTGCGAGGCCGTGTCTCTCCTGGCTGACCAGGGGCGCTGGAAGCTGGCGGTCGTCGGCGACCTGTCCCTGCTGCCCCAGCGGGTGGCCGACGACCTGCGTTCCTCCGTTGCCGACACGGCGGGCACGGTGGGGATGACGGTCAATATCGCGGTCGGCTACGGGGGCAGGCACGAAATCACCGAGGCCGTTCGCTCCATGATGCGCGAGGCGTTAGCCGAGGGGCGCAGCCTTGCGGAGCTGGCGGATTCCTTCACCGACGCTGACATCGCCGCCCACCTGTACACGAAGGATCAACCCGACCCCGACCTGGTGATCCGCACGTCGGGGGAGCAGCGCCTCTCCGGCTTCATGCTGTGGCAGTCCGTGCACTCCGAATACTACTTCTGCGAGGTGTACTGGCCCGACTTCCGTCGCGTCGACTTCCTGCGCGCCCTGCGCTCCTACGCGCAGCGCGAACGCCGCATGGGCAAGTAACGCCCGCTCACGCGCGCGAGTGCGAGTGCAAACCCGCAAAGGCGTCGGCCTCGTCTGCCCGCCTTGGCGTCAGGACAGCTCGTGCGCCCAGGGCGGGTTCGCGCCCTTGCGCGACACGGTTACGTCCGACGCGGCGCTCGCCCGGTTGATGATGACCCGCAGCCGGTCTTCGCTGAGCGTGCGCAGCTTCTCGCGCGAGTGGGCGCCGCGCAGACCCATGCCCCACAGGGCATCGATCATGCCGCCCATGAACGAGTCGCCCGCGCCAACCGTGTCGACGACCACCACATCCGCGGGGGTCTTCGTGAAACGCAGGCCCGAGGAGGTGACGACCAGGCAACCATGGTTGCCGCGGGTGACGACGATGATCGATGGCCCCAGGGAAAGCCACCGCCGGGTGACCTGGTCGATGTCCGCGCCGCCCGTGAGCCATTCGATGTCCTCGTTAGACACCTTCACGATGTCCGAGAGCGCGACGAAACGCTCAACGGAAGCCAACGCCCGATCGGGGTCGCCCATGATCGACGGGCGCGCGTTCGGGTCGAAGCAGACGAGCGCGTGGTCGCGACCCCGCTTGATCGCATCCAGGACGGCTGAAGCGCCGGGCTCGATAATCGCGGAAATGGACCCGGCCATCAGGATCTGTGCGGTGTCGGGGACATCGATCGGGGGAGTGGGCGCCCACTCCAGGTCGAAGGTGTAGGACGCGGCTCCCGCGGCATCCAGGCGGGCCTGCGCGGTTGACGTGTGCGACGCGCCGCGCGATGCCTCGGTGATCGTCACCCCTGAGTCCGCGAGCTGGAACTCGATGAGCCGTCCGCGCTCATCCGTGCCGATCCACGTCGCCAACGCCACCGGGCGTCCCAGACGCCCCAGCGCCAGGGCCACGTTAGCGGGGGAGCCACCGGGAATCTCATGCGGGAAATCAGGCTGGTCATGAGTAATCACGACGTCAATCAGAGCCTCGCCGATTGCGAGCACGTGGGGTCGGGACAGCAGTGTCATGGCTTTCTCCTCGCCGATCCGTTGGTGACGGTGTCTGTGGACAACACTAGCGCGCGTCAGGGTCCTGCTGCCCGGCCTTTTCCGCCAGACGGGACTGCGCTCCGTCGAGGATCTGTGAGCAGCGCGCCGCCAGGGCTTCGCCGCGCTCCCACAGGATCAGCGTGTCCTCTAACGGGGCCTGACCTCCCTCAAGGGTCTGGACGATTTGCACCAATTCGTCTCGCGCGGCCTCGTATCCCAGGGAATAGGGGTCGGGCAGCTGCTCGTTCTCGGTCATTGTGTTTTTCCTTACGTTGTTTATCCTGTGGGACGAGGCCTGGGCTGGGCTGTGGATCAGGGGCTGCCCGGCGGTGCGGGGGCGGTCGCGCCCACGACCTGGGCGACCATGCGGCCCGACGCGAGGATCCCCTCGATGAGGTCTCCCTTTTTGACCTGTCCCGAGGAGGTGATGAGCGCGCCCGACGGTGTTTTCAGGAGCGAGTATCCCCGATCCAGGGTCGCCTGCGGTGACAGCGCGGTCAGCGTCGCGCGAGAGCGGGTCAGCTCCTGGCGCTCCGATGCGAGTCGGCGTTCGATGGTGGCGCGAAGAGCGCTCACGTGCTGTGCCAACGTGGCGCGGTGCCCGTCGAGGATCGCCTCCGGCCCTCGCAGGACCGGGCGCGACGCCACGAGCGCCAGGTTTGTTCGCTCCATGGACAGGCGGGCGGCGAGGGCCCCGCGCATGCGGCTTTGCGCCTGCGCCAACCCGTCGCGCTCGCGGGCGTGGTCCGGGACGATGCGGCGCGCCGCGTCCGTTGGCGTCGAGGCGCGATAGTCGGCGATGAGGTCCAGGAGGGGTGAGTCTCCTTCGTGACCGATGGCCGACACGATGGGGGTGCGGGCGGCGGCCACGGCGCGCACCAGGCGTTCGTCGGAAAAGGGCAGCAGGTCCTCGACTGCGCCGCCTCCGCGCGCGATGACGATGACGTCCACGCCGTCGATCGCATCCAGCTCACCCAGGGCCGCACCCACTTCCGCCACGCAGTGGTCGCCCTGGACGGCGACCTCGCGGATTTCAAAACGCGCGAGAGGCCAACGCTCCGAGGCGTTGACCACCACGTCCTCCTTCGCCTTGGCGCCTCGACCGCAGATCAGTCCGATTGTGCGGGGCGCGAAGGGCAGGGGTTTCTTGCGCGCGTCCGCGAAAAGGCCCTCGGCCGCCAGGCGGGCGCGCAGCGCTTCGATTTGTGCCAACAGGTCGCCCACGCCCTGCAGGTGAATCTCCGCTGCCTGCAGGTTCAGCCGCCCCGAACGCTCCCAGAAGACGGGCTTGACGCGCGTCACCACGCGCGCGCCCTCCGCCAGGGGAGTGCCTTCCATGATGTTCGCCCACGCCGTCACCGTCATCGACGTATCCGTCTCCAGGTCGCGCAGCGTCAAAAAGTGCATCTTAGCGCCCGGGCGCACCTTGTATTCGACGACCTGGCCCGTAACCCACAGGGGGCTCATACGGTCCACGTACACCTTGATGTTCTCCGTCAGCCTGCGCAGCGGCCACGGGTTATCCCTCGTCGTGTCAGCCGCTTTCGCTGCGGGCGGGCGCGGCGCTAAAGGGCCGCCTGGCGTGGGGGAAGCATGGGGATGGGGCGAAGTCACGGACCCAGCATGCCACACGCTGGGCCAGCCCGCGTCCTCCCAGCACAGGGCGTGGGGAACACGGTCCGGGATTCAAGACGGCCCCGCCCGTGCGGGGAGCGTGATCGGCTGGTTCCCGCGCGCCCACCGCCCTTGGGGATGCGGGTAGTGCCGAATGAGGAACAGGGCTCGCCCCCGCGCACGCCCACCGCCCCGGGCGATAGGGTTGGATGCATGAGCGAAAACGTCGACCTGCGCGCCAGCGCCGAAGCCCCCTTGCCCCAATCACATGGCGAGGGAAACGGGCGCATCCTGCTGGCCGCCCCCCGCGGATACTGCGCCGGGGTGGATCGCGCGGTCGACGTCGTCGAGAAGGCGCTCGAACTGTACGGGGCGCCCGTCTACGTGCGCAAGGAGATCGTCCACAACAAGTTCGTCGTCGAATCGTTAACCAAGCGGGGCGCGATCTTCGTGCAGGAAACCGACGAGGTGCCCGAGGGGGCCCGCGTCGTCTTTTCGGCGCACGGCGTCTCCCCGGCCATTCACGCGTCTGCGGCGACCCGGAACCTGGCGACGATCGACGCGACCTGCCCGCTCGTGACGAAGGTTCACCGCGAGGCAGTGCGATTCGCCAAGGATGACTACGACATTATTCTCGTGGGCCACCAGGGGCACGAGGAGGTTGAGGGCACCTTCGGTGAGGCCCCCGAACACATTCAGGTGGTTGGGGGGCCCGACGAGGTGGATAGCGTCGTCGTGCGCGACCCCTCCCGCGTCGTGTGGATCTCACAGACCACGCTCTCCGTGGACGAAACACGAGAGACCGTGGACCGGCTGCGCCAGCGATTCCCACAGCTGATCGACCCGCCCTCGGACGATATCTGCTACGCCACACAGAACCGCCAGGGGGCCGTTAAGCACATCGCCCCACAGGTGGATGTCATGATCGTCGTTGGCAGCGCGAACTCGTCGAACTCTGTGCGCCTCGTCGAGGTGGCCCTTGAGGCCGGTGCGGGCGCCGCGTATCGCGTCGATAAGGCCGAGGAGTTGGACGCATCCTGGTTCGAGGGCGCCCGCACCGTCGGGCTTACCTCGGGCGCGTCCGTGCCCGAGATCCTCGTGCGCGACGTCATCGAATGGTTGCAGGCGCGTGGATTCCCCGCCGTCGAGGTGGCGCGCACCGAAACGGAGTCCACGACCTTTGCGCTGCCTCGCGACCTGCGTGCCGACCTGAAGAAGGCCGGCATGGCCCCCACGCGCCCCCATGCGCCCCGCGTGGCCGGGCCAAACCACACGAGGTAGGGCAACGCCCGCGGGTCCGCTCCGATAGGATGAGGATGTGTCTCTCACTATCGGTATCGCCGGACTGCCCAACGTCGGCAAGTCCACCCTGTTTAACGCCCTGACCCGCGCGAGTGTGCTCGCCGCGAACTATCCCTTTGCGACCATCGAGCCCAACGTCGGCGTGGTCCCCCTGCCGGACCCGCGCCTGGATAAGCTCGCGGAGATCTTTGGCTCCCAGCGCATCCTCCCGGCCACCGTGTCCTTCGTGGACATCGCCGGCATCGTGCGCGGCGCCTCCGAGGGCGAGGGCTTGGGCAACCAGTTCCTGGCAAATATCCGCGAGGCCGACGCGATCTGTCAGGTCACGCGCGCCTTCAACGACCCCGACGTGGTGCACGTGGACGGCAAGGTGGACCCGGCTTCGGACATCGAGACCATCAAGGCTGAGCTGATCCTGGCCGACATGCAGACCATCGAGAAACAGATCCCGCGCCTGGAGAAGGAGGTGCGCGGTAAGAAAACCGAGCCGGTCGTGCTGGAGACCGCGCGTGCGGCCATGGAGCTGCTGGAGCGCGGCGAGCTGCTGTCCGGCCCCGAGGGCGCCAAGCTGGACCAGGACGCGCTGCGGTCCTTCCAGCTGATGACCTCCAAGCCCTTTATTTTCGTGTTCAACATGGACGCCGCCGAGATGGATGACCAGGAGAAGCAGGACGAGCTGCGCGCCCTGGTGGCCCCCGCCGAGGCGATCTTCCTGGACGCCCAGTTCGAGGCCGAGCTGGTCGAGCTGGACGAGGCGGACGCCCGCGAGATGCTGGCCGAGTCCGGGCAGGCCGAGTCCGGCCTGGACAAGCTGGCGCGAGTCGGCTTTGACACGCTGGGCCTGCAGACCTACCTCACCGCCGGCGAGAAGGAGGCGCGCGCCTGGACGATCCACAAGGGCGACACCGCCCCCAAGGCCGCCGGCGTCATCCACACGGACTTCGAGAAGGGTTTCATCAAGGCCGAGATCGTCTCCTACGACGACCTGGTCTCCCTGGGCTCCATCGCCGAGGCGCGCGCCCACGGCCGGGTCCGCATGGAGGGCAAGGACTACGTCATGCAGGACGGGGACGTGGTGGAGTTCCGGTCGGGGCTCGAGTCCGGGGGGAAGAAGTGAGCGCGGCTGTGGCAGGGCAGCGTAAGGATGATGTGCATCCCATCCTCAACGAGGATGGGAAGTACATCTGCCTCACCGATGGAACGCTCTTGCCCTCTACACCGGAAGAAACCGTCCGGCAGGGGTTCATCGCGGTTTTGATAAACGAGTATGGGTATCCAGCCAACCGCATTCGTCGCGAGGTCCCGATTTACCATGGCAGCAGCGAGATTAGAGACAGAGCGGGCAAGCCAGTTCGAGCAGACATTGTTGTTTACGCAAGTTCCACGGCTGCCGCTCGACGCGACCAAGGCCAGATCAAGTTTGTCGTTGAGTGTAAGAAGCCCGATGCTAAGTCTGGATATGAGCAACTCGTAAGCTACATATTCTCGACCAATGCGCCTGGTGGTGTCTGGACGAACGGTGTTGACGGGGATGAGTCTGACACGAAATTCTATCGAGTTGATAGGGAGCTCGCACAACTCCTTCCCGTTACTGAACTTCCGCGAGTGGATGAAAAATGGGGGTCGATCAATCGACGAAAGAAAACGGACCTTGAGAAGCCTCATGATGTTCGTCGTCTGTTCCGCCTATGTAACAGTAAGCTCTACGGTCGTGGCATGGAGAACTTCGATTACGACATCACCATGGATATGGTGAGGATTCTCCTTGCGAAAATTGAGGATGAGTCAGCTCCTGGTGATTATCCTGCCTTCTATATCTCACAGGATGAGTATGAAAATCCGGAGGGTCGGGAGGCTGCTGCCCAACGCGTCCGTTCTCTTTTCGAGGCTTTTGCTGAGCGACATCGAGAAGTGTTTCCGGAAGGGGAGAGGATTGAGGTCCCCGATTCAGCCATTGTTGAAGCGGTCACGGTTCTCCAACCCTGGTCGCTCGTTGTCGGTTATCAGGATGCAGATGAATGGGATGTCATGGGTGCTGCCTATGAGCAGTACACTCATCAAAACCTGAAGCGTCAACGCGGGCAGTTCTTCACTAACCGTCTAATTGTCTCGGCAATGGTCCAGATGGCTGATCCGCAGGTAGGGGAAAAAGTTCTCGATCCAGCCGGTGGGTCCGGGGGGTTCGTAACTTCGGCTTTTCGGTATATGCGGCAATCGATCCTTGCGACAACTGCTCCGGGTAGTCCGCAGCGTGAACGTCAACTCGATCAGGCGAAGAATGACATTTTTCTATCGGAAATTAGTCCGAGGCTTGTCAAGCTTGCGAAGACTGCGATGCTGTTGAACGGCGACGGACACGCGGGAATGACAAAGGCGAACTCGCTTGGTCCATACGAGAAGTTGGACCCGTGGATTCAGTCGCGCTGCGCTCGGGGTGTCCCGAAGGTGATCCTGTCGAATCCGCCGTTTGCAGGGCAGGGCGAATCGCGTATCGCTGATCCGCAGATTCTCGCGGACTACGAGACTGCTTATCGTACGGTGGTATCTAAGGCGACGGGAGAGCTCGTACAGGAGTTGATGCAGCAGCAAAGTCCTGAACTGCTGTTCTTTGAGCGGTGTCTCGATTGGCTAGCCGAGGGTGGTCGCATGGGTATCGTGTTACCAAAGGCTTTCTTGGATACCGCGCAGGCTCACCGCGCTCGGGAGATGCTCTTCGAACGGGCGTACCTTGACGGCGTCGTCACCTTACATAAGGATTCCTTTCAGCCAGATACAGGGGTGCGTACCTGTATGGTATTTCTTACCAAAAAGACGGAGCGGCAGAGGCAGCTTCCAGAGGGTGATTACGATATCTTCATGGCAGTGTCTCAGAAGGTCGGGCAAACGTCGGAGGGGGAGCCGATCTTTGTGGTAGGCGATGACGGGCGACCTACTGCTGAAATCGACCATGATCTCGACGAGATAGTTCATGACTTCAAAGCGCTGCGGTCTGGCAGTCTAGTTGCTTCACAGTTCCGCTATGCGGTCAAGCGAAGTGATATCGACAACCGGCTTAATATCAACCCGCAGTTTTACTCACCTCATCTGAACGAGTCGATAGCCACGGTGCGTCGATTCGACGAACTTGACGGTTGGTCGGTTACCACTCTTGGTCAGCTCGAAAAGGGGATTGCGGTCTTCAAAGGCCCCCGTCTTAAGACCGAGAATGTGATTGTTTCAGACTTGTCGTCCGGCACTGATGTTGTTGGCTACTTCACGCCCTCTGCCATGCTTCAGGATAAACGAGATTCGGCAAAGTTGATTGATCTTGCGAAGGCGACCAACAAACAGTTGCGCGACTTTGAAATCGTCACTGTTCGCGAGGGGGATTTGCTTCTTACGCGTTCAGGTTCAATCGGTCGACTTGCTTATGTCTCTAGCGTGATGGAGGGGCAGATCGTTTCGGATGATATGATTCGTGTAAGGGTTCCATCCGAGGAGATTCGGGCGTATGTCGCCGCTTTCTTGTTGTCTGAGAACGCGATGGCGCAGATGTTGATGAATGAGTATGGATCGGTTCAACAACACCTCGAACCGGGCCATGTGCGAGATCTTCTTATCCCTGTACCGCGGAACTGGTTGGATGCGGCTAAGTTAATTGCGAGTGGTAAGGAGTTTATAGAATCGAAGGAAGCTTCGGATCGTGCTATGCAGGCGCTCCGTACCCGCGGATTCGATCGGGGCATGACTGAGCTGCTCGGGTGAAAGGGGTGATCGGTCCGCAGTGAACTGCTGGGACCTCGTGGTCCGATTTGCCTGGACTTGTCGCCCTTCCGAACGTCTGTTGAAGACTGCTCTCTCGGGCCGCTCCTCGAGATTTTCGTGTGTCATCTGCGCGAAGAGTGGATATCCTGGTGAGATGAATCGACAGAAGGTATTATTCCTCGAGGAAAGATATACCGTGGGTGTGCAGGAAGGTCGCTCTTTGTTTCGGCAGTTAAGGCACGCGAACGTTTGACGTGTGAAACCCGGGTTACTATTGGCACAGGATTGTGTAAGGAGTATGTGACTGGTGCTAGCATTCGCGAGATTGGGTGTTAGCCCGGGTACTCCATTGCGTGTGTTCGCAGTCTTCTAAATGGTGCGGGGACGGGGTTTTGAGAGCCAGGTAAACACTCAGGGAGGGTGAGTTCTTGACTCTCATGTGTAAGATGCCCTCCGTCGAATTCAGGTTCAACGTCTGATCGTTCTTGAACGCGGCGGCGGCCGGGTCGCGCGAGGGCGTGGCCCGGCTTTCCTGTTGGGAGTGTAGCTCGCGAAGCGGAGTCGCATCACAATGCGAATCAAATGATGGTGCTGGTGATGTTATGCTGGTGGTGGAGGTAAACATGAGAACGACTGTGACACTCGATGATGACCTGCTCGCCCGCGCTGAGGAGCTCACTGGGATCAGAGAGCGCTCCGTTTTGATCAGAGACGCGGTTGAGCTCCTCGTCCGTATCGAGAGCGGCCGTCAGTTAGCTGCGCTCGGCGGTAGTGATCCAGGAGCGGAGGCTGCGCCGCGGAGCCGGGCGCGCGCATGAGAATCCTCGTTGACACGAACGTGTGGATCGACCACCTGCGCACAACCGAGCCAGTCCTGGTCGATCTGCTCGAACGTGATCAGGTGTGCGTGCACCAGAGCGTCATCACTGAGCTGGCATTGGGCAACCTGAAAGACCGGTCGATCTTCCTGAAGGCGTTAGAACGCTTGATGATAGTGCGTAACGTGGATGATCAGGGGGTGCGCTATTTTATCCAGGAGCGGCGGCTGTGGGGTAGGGGGCTGAGTGCTGTCGATGCGGCAATTCTGGCGAGCGTTGTTGTAACCCCTGGCATGTCACTGTGGACACGCGACAAGCGCCTGCGTCAGGCCGCGCGCGACGCGGGTGTGCTCGCGGACCTCGACTAAGGGGCGTGGAGGCCGGGTCGTGAGAAGTCGCGCCCCCTCCTTGCCGCTGGTGTTGGGATGGTGGAAGCTTCGAGCAAGTGCACCCTGGGTGTGTGACTGGTCGCCCGGGTGTAGGGTGTGGCCATGACGACGGATAGCCAGTACTCATGGACCAGCTTTTACATGGAGTTCGCCGACAAACTGCTCGCCTTCAAGGACGACAGGCAGGCGTTGATCGCGGCGCTGCAGAAGGTGTACGAGGACATCGGTATGACGCTGCCGACGCTCGATGCCTCCGGCACGCCGACGGACATCGACCCCTTCACCGTCTTCGGCCTCTTCAACCGAGGCCTCGCCGAGCGCAAACGCCGAGCAATCGCAACGGGCATCGGCACCGCCCTCGGCGTCAACTCGCCCCTGACGGATGACTTCGCCGGCGTCCCGGTTCTCCTCAACATCAACGCGACCTTCTACGACCAGGCCAGCCGCGACGAAGCAGACATAGAGCGACTGTGGAACGTCTTCAGTGCCGCGCTGGCATACGCGGACCAGCCGACCGCCCCCGCCCGCGCGGCCTTCGCATCCGCCTACGACACGGTCCTGCGCCAGCGCCGCGTCGGTTGGAACATCACGATGGGCCTCTTCTGGATCCGCCCCCTCACCTACCTCAACCTGTGCTCGCGCGACCGCTGGTGCCTCGCCCTACCCAACACGATGCCCAGCGACATTCGGGCCACCGTCGAATCCCTCCGAGACGCCCCGCCGGCCGCCGATTACCTGCAGCTGCGCGACCGCGTCCGCTCAGCCATGGACAGCGGCGACTACGAATACAAGACCTTCGCGGACCTTTCCGCGTACGCGTGGCGGGTCTCCGAAGAGGTCAACCAACGGAACAAACGGACAGACAAAGAGAAAGAGACAGCAGTGCAGTCCGCCGCCCTCGGTGACGCGGACGTCCAGACCACGCGCTACTGGCTCTACGCGCCCGGCGAGGGCGCGCGCATGTGGGAGGATTTCTACGAGCGCGGCGTCATGGGCCTGGGCTGGGCCGAGCTGGGCGACTTGAGCGCCTACGCCTCCAAGGAGGACATGCGCCAGCGCCTGCTCGAGATCCGCACCGACAACACGTCCCAGACCAACTCGGCCCGCGCCGTCTGGCAGTTCGCCAACGAGATTAAACCCGGCGACGTTATCTTCGTGAAGAAGGGACGCTCCGAGATCCTCGGGCGCGGCGTCGTCACGGGCGACTACGTTTACGACCCGAACGGCGGGCACTACCCGCACATCCGCGAGGTTCGCTGGACCCACGCGGGACACTGGAGCCTCGACAAGCCCCTCGCCATGAAGACGCTCACCGAGGTCACCGACTACCCGGAGTTCGTGGCCACAGTCGAGGCATTCTTCGAGGACGCCGAGGAGGAGGCCTCAGGCACCGAGGAACCCGCAGTTTCCTACCCCGAGTACACGAAGGAGGACTTCCTCGACGAGGTCTACATGGACGAAGCGCAATACGACGCCCTCGTGGGAGTGCTGCGCGCCAAGAAGAACATTATCTTGCAGGGCGCGCCCGGCGTGGGCAAGACCTACGCCGCCAAGCGCCTCGCCTACTCGATGATGGGCGTCAAGGATGCCTCGCGCGTCATGATGGTCCAGTTCCACCAGAGCTACTCCTATGAGGACTTCATCGAGGGCTACCGGCCCTGCACCACAGGCTTCGAGCTGGTCAGGGGCGCCTTCTACTCGTTTTGCAAGAAGGCGTCCGAGGACGAGGATAACGACTATTTCTTCATCATCGACGAGATCAACCGCGGCAACCTTTCCACGATCTTCGGTGAGCTCTTCATGCTCATCGAAAGCGATAAGCGGGGGAGCAAGCTGCAGCTCCTCTACTCCCGCGAGCTGTTCCACGTGCCCTCCAACGTCTTTCTCGTCGGCATGATGAACACCGCCGACCGGAGCCTCGCGATGCTCGACTACGCGCTGCGGCGCCGCTTCGCCTTCGTTGAGTTGCGCCCGGCCTTCGACTCGGAGAGATTTGCCGAGTACCGCGCCTCGCTGGAGGACCCGCGCTTCGACGTGCTGGTGCGCGCGGTCGCGCGCCTCAACGAGGCCATCGCCGCCGACGATTCCCTCGGCGAGGGCTTTCGCATCGGTCACAGCTACTTCTGCAACATGGACGCCGACGAGTGCGACCACGCGGCGCTCTCCTCGATCGTGGAGTACGAGCTGGTCCCGATGCTCAGGGAATACTGGTTCGACGAGCCCGCCAAGGTCGAGGAGTGGGCGCGGAAGTTGCGCGGGGCGCTGCGGTGATCCGCGTCCGAAACCTCTACCACATGCTCGCCTACGCCTTCTCGGTGCTGACCGAGCAGGGCTACCGCGCCGTGGCCACCGAAGACTTCGACAACGCCGCAGAGCTGTGCGCCGCCATCCTTGAGCGGGGCGTCTCGCTCCAGCTCAAACGAGGCCTCGGGCAAGAGTACGTGGGCCGCACCGAGGCCCGATCCTCCCTGCGCGGGAAAGTAGAGGTCACCGAGTCCGTGAAGTCCCAGGCTCTCTTGCGTCGCCAGATGGTGTGTTCCTACGACGAGTTCTCGGCAGACACGACAATGAACCGCATCATCAAAGCGACGGTCGCCCTGCTCGTGCGCGCGGACATCTCCACGGCCCGCAAGAAGAGCCTGAAGAAGCTGATGATCTTCTTCGCCAACGTGGGTGAGATCGACCTGCACACGGTCGACTGGAACATGCGCTTCGACCGCAACAACCGCACGTACCGCATGCTCATGGCGGTATGCTGGCTCGTCGTCAAGGGACTGCTGCAAACCCAGAGTGATGGACGCGTACGTATGATGGACTTCTTCGACGAGCAGCGCATGTGCCGCTTGTACGAGAAGTTCATTCTCGAATACTACCGCAAGGAACACCCTCGCCTCCGCGCCAGCGCATCCTTCATCGACTGGGCGCTGGACGATGGGGCCTCGGACGGCCTGCCCGCCATGCGCAGCGACGTGACGCTCACGCGGGGCGGCCGGGTGCTGATCATCGATGCAAAGTACTACGAGCGTGCGATGCAACAGAACTTCGACAAGAGGACCGTGCATTCGGGGAACCTGTACCAGATCTTCGCCTACGTGAAGAACAAACAAGCCGAGCTGGAGCGCGCGGGGGAGAGCGCCGAGGTCTCGGGCGTGCTCCTCTACGCCGCCACCGACCAGGAGATTCAACCCGACTTCGCCTACCGCATGAGCGGCAACCGCGTCAGTGCGATGACCCTCGACCTGGACCAGCCCTTCGCGGCGATCCGCGCCCGGCTCGACGCGATTGTCGAGGAGTATCTTCCGGCATGAGGCCGCCGCTCGGCCGGAGGGGCCTTCTACCGCTGATACCGCTGAGAAGAGGCGGGGGAGGCGTGCGCAACTTCTGTCGTGTTAACGCCTGGCGTCAATAACGCGCCTCGTCATATCACGTGGGTACGATTCAATCGTTTGGTGATCGTCAGACTGAGCGGTTGTTTGCAAGGGAGGCCGCGGCCTCCCTTCGACCCGCGCATCGCGCGCGTTGCACTGCGCGCTGTTCACCGTGCGAGTGAGTGAGTTTGCGGGGGCTTGGGCGTCGTACGGCGCGAGCCAGCGAATCTGAACGTCGGATGCCGCCTCTACGCCACCACCATCGCCACAGTGCCTGCGCATATGACGGCCAGGCCGACCAGGTAGCGCCGCGTGAAACGCTCGTGAAACGCCAGCGCCGAAAAACCGACGGTCACCAGGATCGATAGCTTGTCGATGGGAACGACGATGGACGCGGGCCCACCCTTCAGCGCGTGATAGTACACCAGCCACGACGCGCAGGTCGCCGCGCCCGACGCGATGATGAAAGCCAGCTCCCGTGTTGGAATCAATCGCACCTCGGACGTGCGTCCCTGGGCGGCCACGATGCCCCACGCCATCGCCAGCACCACGAGCGTCCGCACGGCCGTCCCCAATGTCGGATCCACTCCGGAAACGCCGACCTTCCCCAGGATGGATGTCAGCGCCGCAAAGAATGCCGAGGCGAGGGCATAGATCAGCCAGCTCCCGCCCTGACGCAGCGCGCGCGGTAGCCCAGACAGGTCGGTCGGCTCGACCATCAGGAGAGTTCCTGCCGTGATTGCGATGATCCCGAGCATGCCCCACGCGCTCACCGCTTCACCCAAGAGGACCAGGGCCAGGAGGATAGTCAGGACCGTCGAGAGCTTGTCGATGGGTGCCACCCGGGAAACGTCGCCCCGGGACAGTGCCGCGAAGTAACACAGCCACGACGCCCCTGTCGCCAGCCCAGACAGGAGGAGGAAGAGCAGCGAGCGCGCGTCGATAGCGAAAACGTCGGTCGCCGAACCGGCCAGAGCAGCCATGCCCCACGCCCCTGCGGCCACGACGACCGTGCGCAGGGCCGTCGCCACTGACGAGGCCGTGGTCGCGACCCCGGCCTTTGCCAGGACGGACGTTACCCCCGCGAAAAGAGCTGATAGACAGGCGAAGAGGATCCACATCCTTCCAGGCTAGATGGGTATCTGGTCCAGGTACATTGCAGTGAGATGAATGTGGGTCACATGCGGCACCGAACGCCAGCGGATGGACGATAGTTATCGCGTATTTGATGTGAGTCGTCCGCTGACGTTGCGGAATGAAGAGAGACGCGATGACAGACAATGCCGAAAGCCCCGACGCTGGGGAAGAGCTGGTTGACGACAGCCGAGATATCGCGCTCGATACGAGCGACGAAACGGAACTGACGGAAACTCCCTCGCAGGGAGTTTCAGAACTCCGCGAGACGATGGCTCAGCAGGACTCTGAGGCTGAAAAGTATGCGATCGAATTCCTCAAGAAAGTTATTCGCATCCGAGGTGTGGAAGCAATCGGTCAGCGGGGCGACCCCAGAAGAAACAGA
Organism: Schaalia meyeri; assembly: GCF_900105015.1. Taxonomy (GTDB): domain Bacteria; phylum Actinomycetota; class Actinomycetes; order Actinomycetales; family Actinomycetaceae; genus Pauljensenia; species Pauljensenia meyeri. The sequence goes on from NZ_FNLK01000014.1 coordinate 26,534, forward strand.
CCCGGGGATCCTTCAGGGGGCTCAACAGGCTATCAAGGGGACGACCAAGGTTGTCTCCGATAGCGCGATGAGCGCTGCCTCTGGGGCCGCGGACAGTATCAAGGGATTCTTCGGCCGCGGCAAATAGCCGCTCGATGGACGATGCCCGCCGATGGACGAGGCGCGGGCCGGGGCGGCACACTGTCGGCGGCGGGCTCGGCCCCAGCCTCGTCACGTGCGGAGGCGGCAAGCGATACCCAGGCCGCGCAGGTAATCCGTTTCCGAGTCTATGAGTGTGGAGAGCTCGCTCCACGGGAGCGCATCGCCTCCGTGCCATGCGATCTCGGCGACCACGAGTAGGCGTGGGAGGAGATGGTAGAACAGGGCGTCTGGCGTGGTGAGGAATTCGCTCCACGCCGCGGCTTGGACGCCGACGAGCCCGCTGCCGGTGAGGGCGCCGGGCAGCTCCTCGAAGATACGCTGCGGGGTGATGATGCCGTCCATCCCCGTGGGTTCGCTCGAGACCGGACCGGATAATCGGTTGAGGTAGAGGAGGTCCGCGTCGCACTGGACCCAGTGCCGTCCGCTCGCGCGCGCCTGTCGCGTTCCGACACCTGCTTCGCGCCACGCCATAATGAGGGCATCTGCGGGCAGGTCCGCGCCCTCAATGTCGACGATCTCGTCCCACCCGCCGACGGTGCGCCCCCGCTCGGCCAAGACGGAGGTGCAGTGGGAGAGGAAGAGTCGCTGAATGTCTGCGCCGCTGGCCACCCCTTGCGGACGCAGTCGCTCGATCAGGGAGGGATCGGCCTCCCACTCGTCCCACCGACACTCGTCTCCGCCCACGTGAATCACGGGCGAATCGAAGAGTTCGCACACGCGCGTTAAGGCCGCCTCTACGAAACGGAAGCTCGACTCTGACGGCCACAGCATGTCGTTGCGCCACTGTCGCGTGCGCGGCAGCTGCCCCGCGAGGCGAGGATTGCCCAACTGGGGGTACGCGTAGATCGCGGCCCCCATGTGCCCGGGGATATCGACCTCGGGGACGATGCGCACGCCACGCTCGCGCGCGTAGGAGGCGAGGCTCCGTATCTCCTGATCGCTGTAGAAACCGTGCGTGGAGGATGGTGGCGCGTCGCGCCACGTGGCGCGCCTGCGGGTGGCATCGACGTTGTCGTACCAGTCGTAGGGCTCGCGCTCGATGGACGCGCCGACCGTGGTGAGCGCAGGATAGCCGGGCACGGGGAAACGCCACCCCGCGTCGTCGGTCAGGTGCCAGTGCAGGGTATTGAGACCGTAGCGCGACATGAGCGTGATGATCGTGCGCATGGTGTCGACGCTCCAGAAGGTGCGCGCGGAGTCGATGAGCAGCCCGCGCCACGCGTGTGCGGGCGCTGCGCTTCGGTCGTGCGGTATGGGCGCCCCGTGCGAAGAAAGGGCTTCGGGATGGGAAGATGAACTGATGATGGCCACGTTGCCTCCGATTCAGCATAGTATTCTGTTACGTAGAGTAACAGAATTTTGTGAGAGGTTGTGATGAAGGGAAATAATCGCCGACGCGTCATCGCCGAGCTCGTGGAGCGTGGTCCCATGCATCGGGCCGAGCTGGCGCGAGCCCTGTCCGTCACCAGGACGACGACCACCAACGTGGTCTCCGATGGGGTCGCCTCGGGTGTGCTCTGCAGTGCGGAGGGGCTAAAGGCCGACGTTGGGATCGGGGAGGCCCCCGGCTGTCTCCTGTCCGTCATCTTCCAAGCCACCTCGACCCTCGTGCTGCTCACGCGAGCCGATCGCACGGTTGTGCACTCCTCCCGACACGACCTTGACCCGGCGACTGCGGGCGAGCGGCGAATGGAGGAAGCGCTGGGGCGCGTCACCGCTGTGCTTAGCGAGCTGCGCGCGAGTGTGTCGGCCGCTTATGTTGCCGTCAATGCGCAGATCGACAGTGCGACGGGCGACGTCATGGCCTCTGCCGCCTCCCGCCTGTGGGGAGGTACGAATCCAAAGGCCTACTTCGAGAGGGCGCTGGGGTGCATCGTCGTCGTCGATAACGAGGTTCGCACCACCGGTTACGCCCAGTACGAGGCGGGGGACAGAAAGGTGCAATCCCAGCTGTATATCCACATCGCCTACGGGCTGGGGTGTGCGCAGATCGTCGACGGGGTCAGCGTGCGCGGGGCTCGCGGAGGCGCAGGCGAAATTGGGCACGTGAGCATCGATCCGCGCGGAAGGCCGTGCGAGTGCGGCTCTCGCGGGTGCCTGATGCAGTATGTTGGCACTCACGTCGTGGACGAGCGTGCGCGCGTCGTGTGGGGGGCGGATGCGAGCACCGCAACCCTGGTGGAGCGCGCCGGGCAAGGGGATCGGGTCGCCGTCGCGATCGTCCAGAGCGTCGCGGACGAGCTGAGCGAAGCCCTCGTGTCGGCCCTGCACCTGCTCAACCCTGAGGAAGTGGTGATTGGTGGTATCGTCGCGGGGTTCGACGCGATCCTGGCGGGGCCGGTCGAGCGGGCCCTCAAGGCCCGCGCTCTGCCCTTGAGCGTTCGCGGTCTGAGCGTGCGGGCCGCTCTCCCCACGGACATTGCCCGCGCCGGCCTGGGAGTGCTGCTATCGATGGAGGATGTGCGCGCCTCGCTCATCAATCGGTGCGAACAAATCTGGAATAAGTGTCACGCAAGTTGACACATGCTTGTGGGTGTGAGACCCTTGTCACCACTACGCAGTGTCGCGTACCCACCCGAGAGGAAAAACTTATGTCTCACTCACTCCTGGCGAAAATGGCAGCGATGGGGCTCGCGGGGGCCTGTGCCCTCACCCTAAGCGGTTGCGGCTCCGGCTCGTCGTCGGCCACCGGACAAAACGTGCGCGTCTGGTTCATGGAGGGATCCATACCGGACGACGCTGTCAAATACCTCCAAGACACCTTCGCCGCCAACAACCCCGGCAACACGCTCACGGTCGAAATCCAACCCTGGGACGGCATCGTCAACAAGCTTCAGACGTCTCTCGCCTCGTCCGCCGAGAGTCCCGACCTGGTGGAGACGGGCAACACCCAGACGGCCCTGTTCGCCTCCGTCGGGGCGTTCGCTCCTCTCGATGATCAATACGAGTCGCTGGGGGGATCGGCGTTGATCCCCAGTTTCGTGGAGGCCGGCACCTGGGAGGGACACAAGTACGCCCTGCCGCTTTATGCAGGCGCCCGCGGCGTCTACTACCGTAAGGATATGCTCCAGAAGGCTGGCATCGACGTGCCGACCACCCTCGATGAGCTTGCGCAGGCGGCCATCGACATCGGACAGGCGAATCCCGACGGCGTCGACGGCTTCTCCGGAATGTACCTGGCGGCGGTCGACATTCACGGCGTCGAATCCCTCATGTTCGCAGGCGGCGGCGACTACGCCAAGCAGGAAGGCGGGCGCTGGAGCTCGCTCATCGATAACGAGGCCTCCGTCGCCTCGCTCACGCGAATCCAGAAGATCTTCAAGGAAGGCACCAACTACGCGCTCGCCGACCAGGCCTCTCAAAAGAGCTTCGAAAAGTTCTTCAACGAGAACAAGGTCGCCTTCATGGTCGGAACCGGAAACATTGGAGAAAAGATCGACAAATCGCTCTGGGACGCTGACGCGGTCGGCGTGATGCCCATTCCGGGTACGACCAGCGGCTCCGTCGGACAGACGTTCGCGGGAGGCTCCTCCGTCTCGATGGCGGCCAAGGCGCACAACCCGGAACTGGCCGCCAAGGCACTCGAGCTCATCTATTCGAAGGACTTCCAAGAGTCGGTCGCCAAGGCCGGATGGACGCCGGGCAACTCCACGTACGCAAGCGCTCAGACGGGAGCTTTCGCGAAGATCGCGCCCACTATCGTCGCCAACTCCAAGCTCACTCCCAACACTCCGCAGTGGGGAACCTCCGCGGGCGACAGCGACCTGCGCGACTTCTTCATGGCGATCGCACAGGGGTCCGACGTGCGTGGGACCGCAAGCGACTTCGCCCAAAAACTCACTGAAGCCTTGAACACCGAGCAACGATGACCACCTCAGTGAAGACGCCTGCGCGCCCGGCGAAAGGATGCCGGGCGCGCAGGCGGGGCATCCCGTATCTGCTGCTGACCCCGGCAACGGCAGTCGTGCTCGTCGTCCTCGGTTACCCGATGCTGCGCCAATTCATCATGTCATTCCAAAAGTTTGGCCTGAAGCAGCAGTTCGGCGCCCCACCGGAGTGGGTGGGCCTGGACAATTACACCAGCATCCTCACCGACAGCTACTTTTGGACCGTGACGGCCAAGTCGTTGCTTTTCTGCCTGTGGACCGCCGGATGGACCATGGCGCTGGCAATCGCCTTCGCCCTCATGATGAAAGCTGCCTCCGCTCCGATTCGCACGCTCATGAACGCGGTTCTGGTCATCGTGTGGGCGATGCCCCTGCTTGCGACTCTGACGGTGTGGCAGTGGCTCGTGAATAAGAACTTCGGGTTGCTGAACTACGTGCTCGCGGTGCTGGGCTTCGAACAGGCTTCACAGACCGCGTGGCTCGCGCAAAGCTACTGGACCTTCTTCCTGATCGCTTCCGCGATCATCGTATGGGCGTCGATGCCGCTGGCCACGATCTCCATCTATGCGGCCATGACGCAGATTGACGGCGCCCTCATCGAAGCCGCACAGATCGACGGAGCCTCCTACTGGCAGCGGCTGCGCTACGTCGTGTTCCCCTCCGTGTCGCCCGTGATCGCTCTGATCGGCGTCCTCCAGGTCATCTGGGACCTGAGGGTGTTCACGCAGATCTATGTGCTTCAACAGTCGGGTTCTATATCGGATGAAACGAATCTGCTCGGCACATACATCTACAAGGTCGGCATCTCGCAAGGAAACTACGGCGTGGCATCCGCGCTGGCAACCATCGTCCTCCTCATCACATTGGTAATCACGTCGCGCTACATTCACATGCTCTTCACGAAGGGAGATCGACTATGAGCGTTATGGGTAGAATCTCGCCAAAACGCGCCGCGTTGACGAGGCGGCGACCCCTGCGCACGCGCATCGGTGTCGCAGTCGTGAACATCGTCCTCCTCCTGTGCGCCTTGCTGTGGTTGCTGCCGGTCTATTGGATGGTGAACTCATCGCTTCAGACGGACCGCAACCTGCTTGCCTCGCCTCCGAAACTGTGGCCCGCGCCGGCCACCTTCGAGCATTTTCACTCGGTGCTCGTTTCCCCCGTCTTTCACCGGGCTCTCGGCATGTCGCTCCTGACCGCGCTCATCACGGTGCTCGCGACGACGACCCTGTCGCTGCTCGCCGCGCTGGCCCTGACACGTTTCCAATTTCGAGGAAAACGGAGCTTCATCGTCGCGGTCCTCGTCGTCCAGATGATCCCCGCCGAAGCGCTGTTCATCTCCCAATACCGAATGCTGGACGCGTGGAGCCTTTTGAACTCGGTGGCGGGCCTGTCGTTGCTGTACGTCGGGGGCGTGCTCCCCTTCGTCACGTGGATGATGAGAGGCTACGTGGAGGCGGTGCCCGAGGAACTCGAACAGGCCGCGATGATCGACGGATGCTCGCGGATGGGGGCGTTTATGCGGGTGACGCTGCCGCTGCTGGCGCCGGGCCTCGTCGCGACCAGCGTGTTTTCCTTCCTCCACTCGTGGAACGAATACACGCTGGCCCTCATCGTGCTGTCGCGCGATAGCGCGGTGACTCTCCCGCTGTGGCTCCAATCGTTCCAACAGGGACTGCGCGGAAGCGACTGGGGAGGGGTGATGGCCGCATCCACGATCATCACGATCCCCGTCCTCATCCTGTTCATGATCGTGCAGAACCGGATGAGCGCCGGCTTAGTGTCCGGAGCGGTCAAAGGGTAGGGACGCGGGGCCGTGAGCGCGAAACACCAGGCGCTTCGCTGGCTGTCTACCGCGCCACGCTTCGCCCCTCCCGTTTCCCTTCGGCGGTTCCAACCTGCCACCATACTCGGGTGAGTGAGACAAAGAACCCAGCCCTGGCTTCGTTAGAGCGCGAGGCGGGACCCATGATCCTGCAGGCCTTTGCGTGGGACATGAAGGCGGACGCAAGCCACTGGCGCTACCTCGCGCACCACGCGCGCGAGATCGCCGATCTGGGCGTCAGCGTCGTCTGGCTGCCGCCCGCCTACAAGGGCAAAATGGGGATCAACGACGTCGGATACGGCGTCTACGACCTGTACGACCTGGGCGAGTTCGACCAGAAGGGTTCCGTTCCCACGAAGTACGGGACGAAGGACGAATACTTGGCGGCCATCAATGCGCTGCACGAGGAGGGGGTGGCAGTTGCCGCCGACATCGTCCTCAACCACCGCATGGGTGCCGACGCCTGTGAGACGGTGCTCGCCACGCCAATCGATCCGAACGATCGGCGCAAGGTCGTGGGGGAACCCGAGACAATCGAGGCGCGTACGCGCTTTACGTTCCCCGGGCGCGCGGGCGCCTACTCGGACTTCACGTGGGACTGGACGTGCTTCCACGGGGTCGACTGGGACGTGGCCACGGAGCGCAAGGGCCTGTGGCTCTTCGAAGGAAAACAGTGGAACGATAACGTCGCAGGCGAGCTGGGCAACTACGACTACTTGATGGGCTCTGACGTGGACGTTACGGCCCCGGCTGTGAGCGCCGAGCTCGACCGGTGGGGTCGGTGGTATGTGGAGACAACTGGCGTGGACGCGTTGCGCTTAGACGCCGTGAAACACATCGGCTCCGACTTCTACGCGCGTTGGATCGCCAACCTGCGCGCGGCCACAGGGCGGACGCTGCCCGCCGTCGGTGAGTATTGGAGCGGGGACGTGAGGGAGCTCGAACGCTATCTTGAGGCCGTGCCCGACATCATGCTCTTCGATGTTCCCCTGCACTTCCGCCTCCACGCCGCCTCCACCTCGGATGGGAACGCCGACCTGTCGCGCCTGTGGGAGGGGACGCTCACCAGTTCGTACCCGGACCGCTCCGTCACCTTCGTCGAGAACCACGACACGCAGCCCGGCCAGTCGCTGGCGTCCACGGTCGCGCCCTGGTTTAAGGCGTCCGCGTACGCGCTGATCCTGCTGGGCGAGGCCGGGGTGCCCTGCGTGTTTTGGGGCGATCTCTTTGGGACTCCCGAGACCGGCGATCTGACGGCGGTGCCTGAGCTGCCCATCCTCATGTCGATCCGTTCGCGCGCGGCCATCGGCGTCCAACATGACGCCTTCGACGACCCCGACGTGGTCGGTTTTGCCCGCGAGGGCAAAGCGGACGTGGACGGATCGGGTTGCGCGGTCATCGTTTCCGACCGCTACGCCGCCGAAAAGAGACTCTACGTGGGGGAGCGCCACGCGGGTCAGGAGTGGGAGTGCATCATCGGCTCGCACCCGTGCGTGCGCGTCGGCGATGACGGTACCCTCACGGGGTTTGTCAAAGACGGTGGGCTGAGCGTCTACGTTCCGTGCGCGGGCGCCTAGGAAACCCCGGCCTCGTGCCCAGGCCGGTGCCCCTCCCGCTCGGCGCGTTACTCCTGCGTGCCGCCCAGCGCGGGAATGCGTTCAATCTGCTCCTTGAAGAAGGCCTCGGCCGCAGAAATGAAACGGTCGATGTTCATCCCGACCTGCGTGTCAGTGAGGCCGTAGCGCGCGGTCACAAACTGTTCGGCGCACACGCGCTGGGTTCCATCGTCCAGCGCCGCAACGTAGACCTTGGGCCACCTGGTGGACGCGTTCCAGTCGTTGCACGCCTGGATCAGGCGCGGGCGCAACTCCATCGACACGTCCTCGCGGATCGCGCCCCACATGCTCAGGTCCGCAGAGTCCTCAACGACAGAGAACATGTAATAGCCCTGGGAGAATCCCGTGCGCAGGCGCTTGTCCTCAACGTCGTACTTGTAATCGTTGCGATCAAAGAAATCGGTGATCGCCTTCATGTCGAGGGGACGCACGACCGTGCGTAGTTCGAGGGCGCGCTTGCATTCGGCGATGATCTGCGGAGCGTCCTCGTTGGTCGGATCCATAGCGAGGCATTGCTCAAGGTAGGTCAGCGCGTTCTCTTCCTCGTCCTGCCAGTACAGGGCGGTACCGATCCGGTAGTACCACAGCGGGTCGGACATGCCTTCCGCCTCAACGCCGCGCAGCAGCTCGACAGCGTGCTTGATGTGCTCCCGGAAGGAATCCATGTAGGGTTGCGCGTAGTTGATGTATGCGCGGGCCAGCAGGCTGGTGAGCTCGTAGTCCAACACGGACGGGGGCTGGCCTTCAATGAGGGCAATGATCTTTTGATGTTCCTTCTCATCGTGCAGGGTATTGATCTGCGCGATGAGCGATGAACGCGAATCCACGGAAGCTCCTTTATAGCAAGGGGACATGCGAGTACCTGGTCACAAGCATATCAGGGGTTGCCAGGAGGCTGAGCGTTGGGTGGGCGTCTCGCTCACCGTGTCGGGCGGCGAGGTGAGCGACATCGTTGCGAAGACGGCCAAGCACGATTGACGGCCTGCGTGCCGCCGGGTGGCCGGGGCGCCCGCACAGGCGTCACCGTTGCCGCAAATACCGTCGGTGCTGGGAAGAGCGCCGGGCTGATGCGGATCTCCCGGATCAGCTTCTAGAGTTCCAGTTCTGCCAGTCGTTCCAGTCATCGTCTTGCGCGTCGATGGCGATGATCGGTACGCGGTCGGACGGCGTCTGTTCGTCGACTTCAGGCGTGGCGGGTGCGGGTTCTTCCCGCTGCTTCCGGCGCCTGCCCCAGCCCCAGCGCTTGCGGCGCTTCGACTCGCCTTCCTGCTCCTGGCGAGCCTCTTCGTTCCACGAGAACTCCGCGTTCCAGTCCTCCTGAACTGACGGTGGCACCGCCGGTGCCTGCGGGGCGGCCGGTGCCTGCGGAGTGGCCATGGGACCAGGCTGTGAGGGAAGCGGTGGCGCCGAGCTCTGGGGGGCCGGCGTGCTCTCGCGCGCCGGCGGAGGCGCGAGCGGGGGAGTGTCCACGAACGCGTGTTCCCGTCGCGGCGGCTCGGGGGCGGGCGTAGCCGAGGCCGGCGTCGACCAGTCAAAGGAACTGGTGCTTCGAATCCGAGGCAATCGAGCGGTGGGCAGCTCCGCTTCGTCGTCAACAGGCATCAACGAGGCCGGGGCGGGCTCGGGTTCGGGCGCAAAGACCGGTTCTGGTTCCGGCGTGGCATCCGGTGTGTACGGGGGTGCGATGGCCGGTTCCGGTTTGGGCGCGAGCGGCGGCGTGATCGCCGGTTCCGGCTCGGGCGCGACGACCGGCTCCGGCTCGGGCGCGGGCGGTGGCGTGATGGCCGGTTCCGGCTCCGGCTTGGGTTCGGGCGCAAAGACCGGCTCCGGCTCGGGCGTGGGGTCCGGTGTGTACGGGGGTGCGATGGCCGGTTCCGGTTTGGGCGCGGGCGGTGGCGTGATGGCCGGTTCCGGCTCCGGCTTGGGTTCGGGCGCAAAGACCGGCTCTGGTTCCGGCGTGGGGTCCGGTGTGTACGGGGGTGCGATGGCCGGTTCCGGTTCGGGTGCGAAGACTGGCTCCGGGTCCGGCGTGGGCGCGACGGGTGCGGGCGGAGGCGCGAGGATCGGCTCTGGTTCGGGAACCGCGACGGATTCCGCAGCGGGCATCGGAATGACGGCTCGCTGAATCCTGGGAAGCAGCAGAGTATCGGTCGCCTCGTCGGGGTTTTCGGCCGCCTCGTCGAGGCTGGCGGGAGGAGGGGGGACGGGCGCTGCAAAATGCGCGGGAGCCTCTTCCGCGCGAGCGGGCGCGTTCGCCTCGGGTTGGGGCACGGCGCGTGCCTGCACCTGTTTGCCCGGCTGTGCGAACGATGCCGCAGAGGAATCCTCAATGGGCGCTCGTTCGGATGCGACGTGGGTCTCGCGATCCCACACGGAAGCGCTCCGGCGGGAACCTTGGCTGCCTTCGATCGACGGTGGGGCGGCAGGAATCGGCGCAACCGGGGTGTTCGCACCCCGCTGTGGCGAGGCCGCGTCCGGGACGCTCGGTTCCTGGGTTGAACCCGCGGAGGAGGGGGGCTGCGGGAACGGCTGCGCGGGACGCTCAGGGAAGACCGCGGGGCGGTGACCGCTGCGTGAATGCCTCCTCTTCGGTGTCATCGGCACCCGCGCGGATGCATCAGCACTGGTCTGTGCGGCGTGAGCGGGGCGTGACTTATCCCCCCGGGCGAAACTTGTGTCGCTTGGGGTTGACTGGGGAGGAGTGGAGGTGCTCGCCTGCGTAGGCTCGGGCGCGGGCACCGACTCGGGCGCAGGTACTCGCTTGGACACAGGCACCCGCTTGGGTTCGGACGCGGGTGGTGTCGCGGGTGCGGGCATCGGCTTGGGTGCCGGCGCGGGTGCCGGTTTGGGTGCAGGTGCCGGCGCCGGCGGGGGAATGGGCGGGGTAGGACGCCGGGAGGAATCGGGATCCACCGATTCCCGACGCGCCTGGACCGGCGGGGGAACGGCGGCCGCGGAAGGCCGGGATGGCGGCGCGAAAGCCACGGGCGCCGTGGAAGCACGAGGCCCCCCGGCCTCGTTGATCCGTGATGCGGAGGGACGCCGGACGTGCGACGGATGCGCGGGGCGCTTCGCTCCCCTCGACGACTCCTCGGATTTCCTCGCGCGCAACACGTAGAAGATGATGACGGCCACGAGCACCAGGACAATGAGACTAACGATCAAAGCGATAAGCAGGCCGATCGAGGGATCCGAGGACGAGGCCGCGGCCGCAGCCTCGGGAGAGGCACCGTTTCCGGGGATGGGAGTGACCCCCCACGGATTCTTCAGGCCGTTCGCGCCGCCCCCCGTCGAGAGGTTGCCGCCAGCGTTAAGCGAACCGTTGACCGTGATCACCTGGGGAACTGGGGTGGTCCAAGTGGACACGGACAGGGACCTGCCCTCGTAGATTGTCGCAGAGGTTGATGCCCCGGAAGTTGACGACTTCACTTCTCCTTCGACGCTCAGGAACACCGACGCCAGGGACAGCGACGAACCAAAAATCTTGCGGTACTCGGATAACGTCTGATCCGTGCGGGCCGTCAACACAAACTCGCCCGAGTCCTGGACCGCGAACTCAGGATCGTCCTGGAGGCGGCTGTACATGAGCTGCATGTGGCAAACGGATGCGTCATCGCGCGTCATGAACTCGACGTGGTGGTCCGTGGAATTGCCCACATAGGGGTTGCAGATGGACTCGCTCATCGTGCGCGAGGGATCCGTGACAGTCAACGTGTCGACGACCTGACCGTCCTTGGTCACAACGTATGCCTCCGACAGGGTCGGTGCGTTGGCAGCGTGAGTGGCCGACGGTAGCGTGAGCGCGATGAACAGTGCCCCGAGCGTGGCGCACAGGGCGCGAGAGAGTCGCATGCAGTCCTCCTGATATGAGTCACTCGATTATCGTCCGTTCGTGGATACAAAGCAACGAGGGGACCTCAATGCGAGATTAACTGACCGGCTGTAAAGGGAAAGGGGGGCGACTGTCAAAAAGAAACGCACCCTCTTGGTAAGGTCAGATGGTATTGTGTCGCGTACTATGACAGGAGTCTACCTGCAGTCAGGATTTCAATGAAGAAGGACGTTGTTGCCAGCTGTCACGAAGGAAGTGTCCCATGAAGTGCCGACACGCCACGCGCGAAGACATCCCCGCGATCACACGAATTGTCACCGAGGGATTTCTGGACTACCCGCTGCACATCATGCTGAAGCCGTACCTCTACCAGCCGGAGCATTACCCGCAGTGCCTGACCGCGATGAATCGCATGCTCGCCCGAGCCTATCAGCGGTCACGGAAAGCCCTCGTCGTCGAGCAAGACGGGCGTGTTATCGCAACGGCCCTCATGCACGACCGCAAGGTGGGCCTGATGCGCAATGTCACGAGCGGGGGGTATGACCTCTTTCGATATGCCTCCCCCCGACTCATCGCCGACTTTGCTGACGTCACCGACCGTGCCGACCAGATTGCCATCGACAACGGGCATTTTGACTGGTACCTCGAGATCCTCTCGGTGGACAAAAGCATGCGCGGCCACGGAGTCGGTCGTTGGCTCGTCTCCAAGGTGCTGCCCGACTTCGTGGCGAAGCGAGGCGGGTATGGGTACGGATTTGTGACGTCAACGGAATCGAATGCTCGTTTCTACATCAACGGCGGCTGCGAGCTCGTTGGACGCGTGGATGTGTCGATGAGGGAACAGACGTGCCCGATTTGGGCCTTTCAGAGGCGGGCGGAGAGGCTGTGACGGGAAGGGGAATCCGGCAGGCTGCGAGGTGGCGTACCGAGCATCCTGAGGGGGCCGCGTTGTGCGCGGTTTGCGCAGGTCGCAGGGCGTGATACACGTCCCGCAGTTCCGCTTGACTTCAAGGGCTTGAGGTCTTTTAGGGTGAAGCCATGGCAGGAACAGGCTCCGGGCGCACGTACTCCATCAAGGAGGTGTCGGCGCTCGTCGGCTTGCCCGCATCCACGTTGCGTTACTACGAGGACGTGAGTGTCATTCCTGCCATCGCGCGCGACCCCTCCAGCGGTCACCGCATCTACATGGAAGAAGACCTCGAACTGCTGACGTGGGTCGCCTGCCTGTCCGCCTCGGGCATGTCCATCGCCGACATGCGCGAATACGTGCGGTCGGGATTGGGCGGAGAACGCGACATTTCCGAGTTCGTCGCCCTGCTGGAGCATCAGGATGAGCGATTGCGGGAAGAAGCGCAGATCATCGAGCTGCGCCGCGAGTTTTTGCGCACGAAGGTCGCCTACTGGCGCGCGGTCAAGCGTGAGGACACGCCGGAAGCCGCGCGTTTGGACGCCGCTGCACGCGCGCTTGCGGAGCGGTTGAAGGCGTGGTCGTTGCGCTAGTTAAAGCCTAGTGGGGCGGGTTTCAAGCCTGCTCCGAACCTCGCCCCGCTAGGGGGCACGGGGCCGCGCACCTGGCTCGGGTGCGCGGCCCTCATTTACGCGCGCTGGGGGAAGGAGGGAAACACGCGCCCCAGGTAAGCCGTGTCGCGTTCGATGAGGGCGGACAGATGTTCCCAGGCAAGCCCCTCATCCTCGTGCCAGGAGATTTCTGCGACAACGAGGAGGCGGGGAAACAGGTCGCACGCACGGTGCAAGGCCGCTTCAACGAAGTTCAGAGAGGAGGCGAGCGGCCAGAGGGGCGTGTTAGCGGCACAAACGTCGCCGTGGGTGACCAGGCGTGGGTTTCCCATGTGCGGGTACGAACGGATGGATGCGCCGGCGTGGGAGGGGACGGAGATCTCCGGGACGATGGCGAAAAACGTTGCGCTGGCGCGTGATGCGAGAGCTTTTGTTCGGTGTCAAAGTGTGTCACAATCGTGTGAACCTAATCATGCTCAATGAGGAGTGATCTATGCTGTCGACCGACACTATTTCCCTCAGTCCCAACCCCCTCGTCCAGGCGCTCGGAAAGCCTGCGAAGGAGTTTACGAAGTCCGACATCATCGGCTATATCGAGGACAACAACATCCCGATGCTGAACCTGCGCTACGTCGGAGGCGACGGGCGTCTCAAGACACTTAACTTTGCGGTCCAATCCAAGGCGCACTTGGACCGCGTCCTCACGCTCGGCGAGCGCGTCGACGGGTCTTCGCTCTTTACTTTTGTCGATGCGACCTCCTCGGACCTGTACGTCGTGCCGCGCTTGTCGACGGCCTTTCTGAACCCATTCACGCCGATCAAGGCGCTCGATATCCTGTGCGGTTTCTATGACGTGGACGGAGTACCCTTGGCCTCGGCGCCCCAGGAGATCTTGCGCAAGGCACAAAACGCCCTGAGGCAGGAAACCGGCTGCGAGCTTCAGGCGCTGGGAGAATTGGAATACTACCTGTTCTCCGACCGGGAGGAGCTCTTCCCCGTCGAACCCCAGCGGGGCTACCACGAGTCCGGCCCCTTCTCGAAGTGGGAGAACGTGCGCACGCAGACCCTGCTTCACCTGGTCACAATGGGATGTGCGGTGAAGTACGCGCATTCGGAGGTGGGCAACTTCGTGGCGGACGGGCGCCAAATGATCCAGCAGGAAATCGAGTTCCTCCCCGTCGATGTGGTTGATGCTGCCGACCAGATGGTGCTGGCCAAGTGGGTGCTGCGCGAGGTTGCGCACGCCCATGGCATTGAGGTGTCATTCGCGCCGAAGATCGCGGTCGGGCAAGCCGGATCCGGCATGCACTTCCACACCCGTCTGGTGAAGGACGGCGTTAACCGGTTCTCGACAGGATCGGGCCTGACCAAGGACGCGCTCAAGGTCATCGGCGGGTATCTTTCGCATGCCGCGTCGCTCACCGCTTTCGGCAATACCGCGCCCACATCCTTCCTGCGCCTGGTTCCCCACCAGGAGGCGCCAACAGCGATCTGTTGGGGCGATCGCAACCGTTCCGTTCTGGTGCGCGTTCCGCTGGGATGGCAAAACATCGATGATTCGATGTTCCGCGACGCAAACCCCGCCGAAACGCAGCTGATCGACCTGCCCAACGATTCCCAGACGATCGAGCTGCGCAGCCCCGACGGATCCGCGGACATCCACCTGCTGCTGGCGGGCATCACGGTCGCCGCGCGCCTTGGGCTGACGGAGCCGGGCATGGCTAAATACGCGCGCCAGCGCAAAGTCGATGGCGATGCCTCGCAGACGCCCGGCCTCGAGCAGCTGCCCGCCTCGTGCTTCGAGGCCGCCGGTCGACTCCTTGCTCAGCGAAAGGACTACGAGGCGCGCGGCGTATTCCCCTGCGGCCTCATAGATTCGTGGGTGTCGCACCTGGTCGACCTGGGCGACGAGCACCTACGGGACGACCTGGCAGAATCCAGGGTCTCAGTCGAGGAACTCGTCACACGCTACTTTCATGTCGGCTGACGAAAAAGCGGTCCCAACCGGCGTGAATGGGCAGCGGTGCGGTTTTCCGCGCGGCGGGCTACGGACGCCCCGGAGGGGAGAATCGATCGGAATCCTGGACGTCCGCTCCGCCTTGGTCAGGCGCTGGCGTCTCGGGGGTACGTGCGGAGCGGCTGAGTCCCCGAGGCGTCGCAGCGTCGCCCGCGAAGGCGCGCCGCTGCGCGGCGCGCTCCGACGCGTCGCGGTCGAATCGCGCGTCGGCGGCCCTGCGGCGCGCCCCCGTCACGAAGCGTACGGCCGCGCCGGCGATGGCGAGCCCGAGCACGGCGGCAGTGAGGCCGATGATCGGGGCCAGCAGGCGCCACGAGGATTCGTGTTCTCCTCTGTTAGTAGTCGCGGACGCGGCCAAGGAGGGCGAAGGCGTCGCGGATGGAGTGCTGGTGCCGGTTGCATCAACCGTGCCCGCCGCGCTCACATCCTCGGTGACGTTCTCCCACGTGACGGTGCTGGCGTCCGTCTTCGTGGACCCCGCGTGCGAGGACACGGACCCGCCGGCGGAGGCCTCCTCAACTTGGGAAGCGTGAGCGACCAGGGTGACGCGCGCGATCGTGGCTGTTGCCTCGGGTGAGGAGTAGCCCTCGAGAAGCCTCGCGGACACCGAGTGGAAGCGGAAGATCCCACCGTCTTCGATCGAAACGACCTCGGCACCGGCGTCCTCGAGCACCCACGTGAAGCGGCAGCCCGCGACCCCGTCGACATCCACCAGCACCGACGACGTCGCCTTGGCTGCGGTCCCCATCGACTGGCACTGCTCGCCAATCAACGGGTGGTCCGTGGACAGGGTCACCTCGTGGGTCGCGTTCACCCCCGGCGTGATCTCATAGACCTCAATGAGACGGATCGGGGTTGGCTCATCCGCCAACGCAACCCCACCGAACGCCGTCAGAGCCAGAGTGGCTGCGGCGCTGCACAATACCCGCGCGAGCCTCATGCGTCCTCATCCTCGGTGCGCAGGCGAGGAACCGACGTGTATTCCGGGCGCGCGCCGACCTTATCCGCGTAAAACGCGCGGATCACGTCCATGTCGGCCCGCACGTCGCCCGTCAGACGGTAAGACGGCCCCCACCCGAAGGTGTGAGTGGCGCTGTCCACGAACCCCAGCTGAATCGGCACATCCGCCTGCATCGCGATGCGGTAGAAACCGGACTTCCAAAAGTCGCGCGGTGACCGAGTGCCCTTCGGGGTGAGGCACAGCGTGAAACTCTGTGACTCCCTGATCCGGGTGGCCACCTGCTCCACGAGCCCGTGCGCGGCGCCGCGCTTCACCGGGATCCCGCCAATCTTTTTGACGAACCACCCCAGGAGCGGGGCCTTCACCACGGAGTCCTTGACCAGGAAGGAGAAGCTACGGCCCTGCTTCCACATGGCGACCGTCATGAACACTCCGTCCCAATTCGACGTGTGCGGGGCGCCGATCACGATGACCTTGTCCGGCAGGGGCTGCGTCGACAACTTCCAGCGGGAGACGCCAAGGTAGGCGGACGCGAGTGCGCGAGTGAGAGCCATGGTGGCCTTTCTGTTCGTAGCTGGAGCCAATCCTACTCGGGTCTCGCTCGCTCAAGCGTTTCCGTCGCTGGGGTCTGTGTCATGCGCGTGCGCGCTATCCGAGATGGTGCGGGAGGAGAGCCTATGAACCTTGGAAGGCTTCGCCCGGCGGGGGCGGCAGGGATGCGCGCCGAGAGGGGGCGTGACTCGACCCTCGGGGATGTCGGCGCCGAGCGCGGCGATGTTTGTCATAGTCCTCAGTTAACGGCATGTGAGGTTGTCCGGCAAATAGACCGGTTGGTTTGATCCATTGTTGTCGTGACGTGGTGGAAGTCGCAGGGTGGGGTCCGCATCGGCCATCCGTAAGCCGATATTCTTGGGAAGCGTGTGTCTGGAATCGGTCAGGTGGCCGAACAACATCGGGCCGTTTGTGCCCCATCACACGCGGTAACAGGTATCCATATTCGAGGAGTCCACATATGTCCATGCGTCCCGACCTGCGAAACGTCGCGATCGTCGCCCACGTCGATCACGGGAAGACCACGCTGGTTGACGCAATGCTCTGGCAGTCCGGAGCTTTCTTAGAGCACGACACGGTGGAAAAGACCGGTGAGCGTGTCATGGACTCCGGCGACCTTGAGCGGGAAAAGGGCATTACCATCCTGGCCAAGAACACGGCCGTCCACTATCGGGGACCCGCCGCCCAGGCCCTGGGACTCACGGACGGCGTGACGGTCAACGTCATTGACACCCCCGGACACGCCGACTTCGGCGGCGAGGTCGAGCGCGGCCTGTCCATGGTCGACGGCGTGGTTCTCATGGTCGACGCCTCCGAAGGGCCCCTGCCCCAGACCCGTTTCGTCCTGCGCAAGGCCCTCCAGGCGCACCTGCCCGTCATTGTCGTGGTCAATAAGGTTGATCGACCCGACTCCCGCATTGAGGAGGTCGTCTCCGAGACCACCGACCTGCTGCTTTCCCTGGGCGAGGACCTCATGAACGAGGGCATCGACATTGACGTGGACTCCCTGATGGACGTGCCCGTCGTCTATGCCTCCGCCAAGGCCGGAAAGTGCTCCCTGGAAAACCCCGGGGACGCTCAGCTGCCGACCGAGGACCTCGAGCCCCTGTTCGAGACCATCCTGAGCCGGATCCCCGGCCCCACTTACGACGACGATGCGCCGCTGCAGGCGCACGTGACCAACCTGGACGCGTCTGCCTTCCTGGGGCGCCTCGCGCTGCTACGCATCCACAACGGAACCCTGAAGAAGGGTGCGGACGTGGGTCTAGCGCGCCACGACGGATCAATCCAACGCGTCCACATCTCGGAGCTTCTGGCCACGGAAGGTCTCGAGCGCGTCTCGACCGACTCGGCGGCTCCCGGCGAGATCGTCGCCGTCGCAGGAATCGAGGACATCATGATCGGCGAATCTTTGGTTGACCTTGAAGACCCGCGTCCGCTGCCGCTCATCACGGTCGACGATCCGGCCATCTCCATGACCATCGGCATCAACACGTCGCCCATGGCCGGTCGCGTCAAGGGCGCGAAGGTCACGGCCCGTCAGGTCAAGGACCGCTTGGACCGCGAGCTCATCGGCAACGTGTCCCTCAAGGTTTTGCCCACTGAGCGCCCCGACGCCTGGGAGGTCCAGGGACGAGGCGAACTCGCCCTGGCGGTCCTCGTCGAGCAGATGCGACGCGAGGGCTTCGAGCTGACCGTCGGAAAACCACAGGTCGTCACCAAGGAGATCGACGGCACCCTGAGCGAACCGATGGAACGCATGACGATCGACATCCCGGAGGAATACCTGGGGGCCGTCACGCAGCTGATGGCAGGCCGCAAGGGCCGCATGGAGACCATGGCCAACCACGGATCCGGCTGGATTCGCCTCCAGTTCGTCGTTCCCGCCCGCGGCCTCATCGGCTTCCGCACGCGCTTCCTGACCGAAACGCGCGGCACGGGCATCGCCTCGTCCATCTCCGAGGGCTACGCCCCCTGGCAGGGTCCCATCGAGCAGCGCCTCACGGGCTCCCTCGTCGCGGACCGCGCCGGGCAGGCCACCCCCTACGCGATGACGAACCTGCAGGAGCGCGGTACCTTTATTGTCGAGCCCTCCTCCGAGGTCTACGAAGGCCAGGTCGTGGGCGAGAACCCGCGCGGCGAGGACATGGACGTAAACATCTGTCGCGAGAAGAAACAGACGAACACGCGATCGGCTACCGCAGACGTGTACGAATCGCTCACCCCCTCGCGCAAGCTCACGCTCGAGGAATCGCTCGAGTTCGCGGCCAACGACGAGTGCGTCGAGGTTACCCCCGAGGCCGTGCGCGTGCGCAAGGTCGTCCTGGATGCTCAGGAGCGCTTCAAGATCGCCGCGCGCGAGCGCCGCGCGAGCCGCTGACGGTCTGGTCGTTCCCCGCTACAGCGTCGGCGGGGGAGGGACGCGCTTGCCCGTCACCATCGTTCGCGCGTCGACACGGACCACGCCGCGCCTGGTCGCAACGCTCACGTGGGTGGGGGCAACCTCAACGGCCTCACCCAGTGCGTCGTGCAGACCGTCGGCCAGGCGATAGCGGATCACGATCCGCTCACCAACCTCGAACTGCATCCACGGCAACACGGGAATTGCGCCAGGGGTACGTGCAGAAATTTCCTCACGCGCCCCCAATGGCTTCTTCGCGTGATTTGGCGGAATAGTGCCGCTGGGAACGTCGTCGTGGATGCCGGGTGACTCGGGACTGCTCATACGTGAATAATAGAATCAACGAGCCTATGGAACTGACTAGGAGGAACGTCTCATGACCTACGTCATCGCGCAGCCGTGCGTGGACGTTAAGGATCGCGCGTGCGTGGACGAGTGCCCCGTCGATTGCATCTACGAGGGCGAGCGCACGCTCTACATCCACCCGGAGGAGTGCGTCGACTGCGGGGCGTGCGAACCCGTCTGCCCCACCGAGGCCATCTTCTACGAGGACGACCTGCCCGATGAATGGTCCGACTACCTGCGCGCGAACGCCGACTTCTTCAACCAGCTGGGCAGCCCGGGCGGCGCCCAGAAGACCGGCGCCCAGGATTATGACGATCCGATGATTACCGCGCTGCCGCCCCAGAATGAGGACTGGAAAGCCGAGAACATGTAAAGGTCAGATAGGGTGGGGGGATGACGTTTCCCCTTCCCCGCGCCCTCGACCTGCCCGAGTTCCCCTGGGATCAGCTGGCCCCCGCCAAAACGCGGGCAGCCGACTACCCCGGGGGGCTCTGTGATTTAAGCGTCGGAACGCCCGTTGACGACACCCCGGCGTTCATCCGCGCCGCCCTCGCCGACGCCGCGAACGCGCACGGCTATCCCACGGTCGCGGGGACCCGGGAGGTGCGCGATGCGATCCTGGCGTGGGGCGCTCGCCGAGGCATGGTCGACGTGGGCCGCTCCGGCGTGACTCCCACGATCGGATCCAAGGAAGCCGTCGCCTGGATCCCCGCGCTGCTCGGTGTGCGGGCGGGGGACGCCGTTTTGGTTCCCGAGGTCGCTTACCCCACCTACGACGTGGGAGCCCGACTGGCGGGCGCCACCCCCATCCCCGTTGACCCGACTCGCCCCGGCTCCTGGCCCGACGCGCCCCTGGTTTACCTGAATTCGCCCGGAAACCCCGACGGTCACGTGATGAACAAGGAACAGCTGCGCGGTGCCGTCGCCTGGGCACGCGCTCGCGGGGCTGTGATCGTCTCGGACGAATGCTACGCGGCCCTGCCGTGGTCCGAGCCGTACGTGAGCGAGGGGGTTCCGTCGCTGCTCGACGCGCACGTCTGTGGTGGGGATCCTTCCGGCCTGCTAGTCCTGTATTCGCTGTCCAAGCAGTCGAATCTCGCCGGCTACCGCGCGGCCCTCATGTACGGCGATCCCGCGCTGGTTCAGGCAATCGTGACGGTGCGCAGGCACTCCGGCCTGATGGTTCCTTCCCCCGTGCAGCACGCCATGGCCCTGACCCTGGCCGACACGGAGCACGTCGCTGCCCAGAGGAGCGTGTACGAGGCTCGGCGTGCCCTGCTGCTGCACGCCCTCGCCTGTGCCGGACTCGAGGTTGACCCGGCCAGCGCGGCGGGCCTGTACCTGTGGGTCGCAGACCCGACGGCAGGGGCAGATTCGTGGGCGCTCGTCAACCGCTTTGCGGAGCTGGGCATTCTCGTCGCTCCCGGCGACTTCTACGGCACCGCCGCCCGCGGCCGTGTTCGCGTGGCGCTCACGGCCACGGACGAGCGCATGAAGGCCGCTGCAAGCCGCATCGCTTCGCGGTGGCGATAGCCAATGTCTTCACCGGCAAACGCCGGGTGCAGCGTGAGGGAGCCCGGCCTCGTCGCGGAGGCGGTCAGTTCGATGCGTGCAGCGCGTCGTTGAGTTCGATGCCCACCACGCCGGCGCGGGCGATGGCCTCAATACGCCCGGTCTGCGAGTTGCGGCGGAATAGGATGTTGGAAGCGCCGGACAGTTCGCGCGCCGCCACCGTGCGTGGCTCGGCCTCGCCGGAGGGGTCGATCAGCGTGACCTTCGCGCCGGCGGTGACGTACAGGCCCGCTTCGACGACGCAGTCATCGCCCAGGGCGATGCCCAGGCCGGAGTTTGCGCCCAGCAGGCATCGCGCGCCCAAGCGCACGCGCTGATTGCCGCCGCCCGACAGGGTGCCCATCGTGGAGGCGCCGCCGCCCACGTCCGATCCGTCGCCGATGACGACGCCCTGCGAGACGCGGCCCTCGACCATGGAGCGGCCCAGCGTTCCAGCGTTGAAATTCACGAAACCGGCGTGCATGACGGTGGTGCCCTCTGAGAGGTAGGCGCCCAGGCGCACGCGCGCGCCGTCGCCGATACGCACACCGGAGGGAAGAACGTAATTCACCATCGGGGGGAACTTGTCGATGCCCAGGACCGTGACGGGACGGCCGTCGCGGGCCAGCAGGCGCATGCGGGTGGCCTCGAAGTTCGTCACGGCGCACGCTCCGGCGTCCGTCCACACGACGTTGGGCAGCACCGCGAAGATGCCGTCCAGGTTGATCGTGTTCGGCTTGACCAGGCGGTGGGAGAGCAGGTGCAGGCGCAGGTACGCGTCCGCGGTCGTTTCCGGAGCCTCCTCCAACTTGATTGCCGTCACCTGGACGGCCGTGCGCACGCGGCGCGCGTCGTCGAGACGCTCCAGCGCGGATAGCGAGGCCGCCAGCTCCTCGTCGGTTCCGGGTTCGCCCAGGTGCGGGGCGGGGTACCAGGTGTCCAGCGTGGTTCCGTCCAGGGTGATCGTTGCGAGGCCGACGCCCCATGCAGTGCTGTTTTCCATGTGTCCTACACTACGGGGCGCAACCCGCTCGATTGGCCGCGAAACTCAGGGGCGCGGCGTATCCCACAGGTCGGGCCAGAAGAGGCCCAGCTCGGTCGCCATCGAACGCAGCAACGGCAGTGAAATGCCGACCACTAAGTGGTAGTCGCCGGTGACGCCCTCAATGAAGGGGCCGCCCAGCCCGTCCACCGTGAAAGAGCCGGCGACCTGCAGGGGCTCTCCTGTGGCCACGTAGGCGTCGATTTCCTGGTCCGAGATGTCGCCGAAATGGACCTGGGTGGACGCGCAGCGGGTGAGTTGGGCCTTAATGGTCCGCGCGCTGGGCTTCGTTCCCGGCGCGGACGAGGCAGGGGAGAGGAGGGCGACCGAGTGGCCGGTCCACAGGGTGGCGGTCATGCGCCGCATAGCTCGAATGCGTTCGCGGGCGACATCGGGGGTGTGCGGCTTTCCCTGCATCTGGCCGTTAATCTCGAGCATGGAATCGCAGCCGATGACCAGGGCGGCTTCGCTATCGGGCAGCGCCGCCTCGGAGCCCGGCGCGCGTAGGGCCTCGCTGACGTTTGCGCACTTGGCCGCGGCCAGTGCCCCAACTTCGTCCCCGGGGGTCGTGTGGCCCCCCGAAAACGCGCGTCCGCCCGGAAGTTTGGCGAGGACGGATTCCTCGTTGACTGTTGACACCTTGACGATGGGGGTGATCCCCGCTGCGACGAGTGTTGCGCGGCGGGCGGGCGAGGCGGAGGCGAGTATGAGGCGCATAGGAACATTGTGGACCATCGGGGCGCAAACGTGCAGGCGGGCTGACAATTGGTGCACAAATCTGGATTATTGCAGGTAAACGCGCAAATCCCTGGTGAAAGGGATATGGGACCACTACAATAAATAGTGTGAGAGGTCGCATTTTCGGTGTGACTTTTGAAAAATGATCCGATAACCGTCTACCCGCTGATGTGGTGTTGAGTCAGCCCAACGAGGAGTGATGTGCGATGGATGAGCCCATGGCGTCGTCCCAGGCGGCTCCTGACGACCTGACCGCAACAAGCTATGTTCCTCAGCTGCTCGGCGGTCACCTGACATATTCCGCCCGGGACATTTCTCAGGCCACGAATACGCCGATCGAGCGCGTCTTCCAGTTCTGGATCGCCCTGGGTTTCCAGGCTCCCGGCGCCGACGATCCTGTCTTTTCTCAGCGTGACCTTGACGTGTTCAATCGGTGGCACGACCTCGTTGAGTCCGGCGATATTGACACCGCGACGTCCCGTTCGCTCCTGCGCGCGAGCTCCCACCTGGCCGACAGGCTGGCCCTGTGGCAGTACGAGGCCCTGGTCGAGGATTCGATGCGCCGATTGATGCTGGACGACACGACCGCCCGCATGTACGTGCTGGACCACATGCGCGAGTACGTCGACGTCTTCCAAGAGATGTTCACCTATTCGTGGCGACGCCAGCTTGAGGCAACCCTGTCACGCTTCGATCGAGAGGTCTCTCAGCGAGGCCACGAGGAGCGGCATGACCGCTTCCCGCTGAATCGATGCCTCGGCTTTGTCGACATGGTTTCCTACACGTCCTCATCGACGATCCTCGGCGACGCGCTGGTCGGGCTTATCGGGCGCTTCGAAGAGGAGAGCCGAACCGCCGTGATCGAGGAGGGCGGGCGCGTCGTAAAGATGATCGGGGACGCCGTGCTGTACATCGCGGATGACCTGTCGACCGGGCTGCGCGTCGTCACCGCACTCATCGAACGCCTGAATGCCGACGACGAGATGCTGCCCGTGCGCGCTTCCTTCGTGCGCGGGGACGTTTTTTCACGCTCGGGCGACGTGTTCGGGCCGACCGTCAACCTCGCGTCTCGCCTCGTGGACATCGCGCCGGTCGGGAAAATCCTCACCGATCCGGCGACCGCCGCCGCTATCGCCGCAGGCAAGGGGGGAGACGGCTACGAACTCGAGGAATTCCCCACCGCGGACTTGCGCGGTTTTGGTCCGGTTTCCCCCTACCTGCTGTCTAGCGTCGTGGACTAGACGCCTCTCACGCCGCCGAACCGGCGCCCGACCGGCCGCAACGGCGGGTCAAGAAAGGTGAAAGTTTTGGTTCGGGATTGCTAAGATGCTCAGGTGACTACAGTTCTCCTCGTTGAAGACGACCCGGCCATCTCTGAGCCCCTCGCCCGCGCACTGGGCAGGGAAGGCTATGACGTGCGCGCGCACGCGAGCGGCGGCGAAGCCCTGGCCGACGTTCGCGGCGTTGACCTGGTTGTTCTGGACCTCGGCCTGCCCGACATGGACGGCCTGGACGTCGCGCGAGAAATTCGCGCCTGCGGAAACCGGGTCCCGATCCTGATCCTCACCGCGCGCACGGATGAGGTCGACATGGTCGTTGGCCTCGATGCGGGCGCGGACGACTACGTGACGAAGCCCTTCCGTCTGGCGGAGCTGCTGGCCCGCGTGCGCGCGCTCCTGCGCCGCCAGGCCTCCGAGCCCTCCGAGGGCGAGCTGCGCGCCCAGGACATCCGCATGGACGTCGCCGCGCACCGCGCGTTCGTCGGCGACGTGGAACTGAGCCTGACGGCCAAGGAATTCGACCTGCTGCGCGTGCTCCTGCGCGAGGCCGGATCCGTCGTCGCGCGAGATGCCCTCATGCGCGAGGTGTGGGGTTCGGATCCGACCAGCTCGACCAAGACTCTCGACATGCACGTGTCCTGGCTGCGGCGCAAGCTCGGCGACGACGCAACCGACCCGCACTACATCACGACCGTGCGCGGGATGGGTTTCCGCTTCGAGAACGCGCGCTGAGCGCGACGCCAAGGGAGGCCCGCCATGCGCGCACGCGCGGTGAGGATGATCGTTAGCGTCGTCGCCGTCGTGTGCATGCTGATGGGCCTTCCAGGCGCGTTTTTTGCCTCCGCGTCCGTCTGGGCGTCCGAGCAGCGCAGCCTGGAGGTCCAGTCGCAGCTGATCCTGCGCAGCATCGAACGCAGACGCGCCGCGGGAGAAAACAACGATGCCGCGACGCTGGCCTCGTTGGTCGCCGATCAGGCGAAGAGCCGAGGCGGTGAGCTGGCCTACCGGATCAAGATCCCGGACGCGAACCTGGTGACCAACGGGAAGAACATCCCGGGGCACACAATGTCGGCGGTCGCCTCCTCGCCCAGCGGCGTCTCCGTGCAGCTGACCTCCTCCGCGTCGGGCGCACTGAGTCGCATCGCGTGGGTGTGTGCGCTGTTCGGGAGCGGCATGGCGATCTCCATGCTGATCGGCTGGCTGATGGCGCGCTCGCTATCGCGCGACCTGTCGGCCCCCCTCATCTACCTGGCGGCGCAGGCCGAGCAGATCGGATCGGGCGGCGTTCGCGCACGCGTGGAGCGTTCGGGTATCGAAGAGATCGACCTGGTCTCAGAGGAACTGGCCCGCACGGGCGAGCGCATGGCCGGGCGCCTGGCCGCCGAACGACAGGCCGCAGCGGACGCCTCCCACCAGCTGCGCACCCCGATCACGGCGCTATCGATGCGGTTGGAGGAGATCGAATTGATCTCCTCGGAGGAAGACGTGCGCGCCGAGGCCCGCACCTGCCTCGAACAGGTCGAACGCATGACGAACGTCGTCACGGAGCTCCTGGACGTCTCCAAGCGAGAGAGCGGGCAGACCGAGGCGATCCACATCCTGGAGGTCTTTAACACGGCCCGCGAAGAGTGGGAGGACCAATTCGAGGCGGCGGGCAGGTCCCTGGTGTTCCTAGACGAAGCCGAGCGCCCGATCCTGGCGGATGCGGGAAAGCTCGGGCAGGTGCTCGCGACCCTCATCGAAAACTCGCTGCGATACGGCGACGGGACGACTCGTGTCTGGGCGCACGCGGGTTCCTCCAAGCGTGGCGTCGTCATCGAAGTGAGCGACGAAGGGGAGGGAATCGAAGAAAGTCTCGCCCCGGACATCTTCGAAAAGGGCGTGTCCGGGCACGGGTCGACGGGTATTGGTCTGGCCCTCGCACACGACCTGGCACAGGCGATGGGGGGACGGCTCGAACTGAAAAACAATAAACCCCCGGTCTTTACGGTCTCCGTGGCCGCCATTCCAGCGTCCCTGGACCCCGATCGCGTCATGCCAGAGGGGCCCCTCATGTCGATGGGACGCAGGTCGCGTCGCTTCTAGCCCAGCGGTGGATTGATCCCCATGGAGCACGCGATCGAGGCCCCCGACCGTCGCCGTCATCGGCGGGCAGCTGATGCATGAGAGCGCGACCGCGCTCGGCATCGACCTGCGGGCAGTGGTGGAGCCGACGGTGGCTCCACCGCAGAGGATCGTCGGCCGGTTGGCGCCTGACGCGCCCGTCGATTCACGCGGTTCCTGCGGGTAGCAGCCGGTAGCGTGCGCGGCGTATCCTGAAGGCATGAGTATTCTCGTTTGTGGTGGCGCCGGCTACATCGGCGCACATGTTGTCCGCCTCCTGCGTCAGCGCGGGGATCGCGTCGTTGTCGTTGATGACCTCTCCAGTGGTAAGGCCTCGCGTATCGGCGACGCCACGCTCGTCCGCCTCGACGTGACCAGCGACGAAGCGCGCTCCGTGCTGTCTACCCTCATGGCGGACGAAGACGTCACGGCCGTCATCCACTTTTCGGCTCGCAAACAGGTCGGTGAATCCGTGCAGCGCCCCGCGTGGTACTACCAGCAGAACGTCGGCGGGATGGCCAACGTGCTCCTGGCGATGGAGGACGCAGGCGTCGACCAGATGATCTTCTCCTCCTCCGCGGCCGTCTACGGAATGCCGGATGTTCCGGTGGTCACCGAGGACATGGGTGGCCATCCCATCAACCCATACGGCGAAACGAAGCTGATCGGCGAATGGATGATGGCGGACTGTGAGCTCGCGTGGGACCTGAAGTGGATCGGTTTGCGCTACTTTAACGTCGCGGGTGCCGGATGGCCCGACCTGGCCGACGACGCCATCATGAACCTGATCCCGATGGTGCTTGACCGCGTTGAGCGTGGCGACAGCGCCAAGATCTTTGGCGCCGACTACGATACCCCGGACGGCACGTGCGTGCGCGACTACATCCACGTCCTGGATCTGGCGGAGGCCCACGTCGCCGCCCTCGACGTGCTGGCCGAAGGACGCCAGCCCGAGCATCACACGTACAACGTGGGCACCGGGCTGGGCACGTCCGTTCGCGAGATCATCGACGGCCTGCGTCGCGTGATGGGATGGGACTTTCCGGTCGAGGTGCTGGACCGCCGCGCCGGGGATCCGCCGAAGCTCATCGGCGACCCCCTCTCCATCGGCGTCGATCTTGGTTGGAAGGCAAACAACGGGGTCGATGAGATCCTCGCCTCCGCGTGGGAAGGCTGGCAGGCGGGGCCGCGCCCCATTACTGTGCCCGGCACCTGAGGGCCATCTTCGCATCTCAAGACGTCCCGGCCCCGTTCCTGATAAGAAGGAAACGGGGCCGGGGCTTTGTCGAGCAGCCGGAGGCGAGCGGATCTCCTAGAGGCCGTCGACCTGGTTCAGGTCGGAGGACACCAGGGTTCCCGATCGGAGCTTGGCAAAGAAATCGTCCGCGGTGGTGTCGCGCAGAAGCACGGCCGAACCGCCCGCGCTGGTCGTGTAGTTGAGCGATTCGATGGGCGGTACCCCCATCAGCTGGTGGGAGGAGGCGCTGCGCAGGGCCATCACCAGGGCGGCGACGGTGAACACGGAGGAGTCCTCGTCGACCGTGAAAGACTTCGATCCCGCGCGCTCCACGCGCAGGGTCTTCGCCGGATTAACTAGGGTCGAGGGGGACACGGCGGCAGAAATGACCTTGGAAATCACCTGGCGCTGGCGCTTCGTGCGGCCGATATCCCCCTCGGGATCCTGGTAACGCATGCGCGAGAACTGCAGCGCGGTCTTCCCATCCACGCTGTGGCAGCCAGCCGTCCAGGTGAGCCCCGAATACGCGTCGTCGGCGTCGTTGTCGTAGCAGAGCGTGACGCCGCCGACCGCGTCCACCATGCCGGGGACCGCGGCCATGCCGATCTGAACGAAATGATCGACGGTCAGGCCCGTCAGCTTCTCCACCGTTTCCACCAGCAGCTGCGGGCCGCCGTACGCGTAGGAGGCGTTGATCTTGTCCCAGCCCACCCCCGGAATCTGCGCGTAGGTGTCCCGGGGGATCGACAGAGCGACGGCCTGGCCGTTCGGGGCGACATTCACCAGCATGATCGAGTCGGCGCGCTCGGATTCGTCGAAGCCGTCCTGGACGGCCCCGTCCGCGCGCGAGTCGGACCCGGCCAACAGGTACGTGGTTCCCGGCGTGTTGGTGCCGCCGGACAGAGCGCTGACGCGCCCCATGTTCGTGTTCGCGTCCCACAGCAGGAAAGCGCCCCACGCGAGGAGAAGAACCAGGAGGAAACACAGGGTCTTGAGGATCGGGTGACGGCGCTTGCGGCGTGGCGTCGCGGCGGGAACGGGGGGTGCCGCAGGGGGGAGGGGGGAGACGGGCGCCGATTGAGGAGGGCGCGCTTGTGCCTGGTTCTGTCCGCTCCCCGACGGTGTGTAGGACGGGGGAATCGAGGCCGAAGATGGCCGGAACGAAGGGGGCGCCTGCTCGGGAGTCGAACGGCGCGGCCCTCGCGGCGTGGGCCTCCTCTTTGGCTGATCCAGCGTGCGCGGCATCAGCGGGTGGGAAGCGTCGGCCTCCTCCTCGTTGATCCTCCACATGCGAGGCGCCAGGGCCTCCGGCGGGGGAGCGGGCGCGCCCCCGCGCACCTCTTCACCGACGACGTGAACGTCATCAGATCCGGGGCGGCGCCGCGCGGGGTCGGGCCTGAACGAGGGAGGAGTGCTCATTTGTCCTTCGGCGGGCAAGAAGCTACGGTCTGTTGGGCCGCGGCCTCGTTGGCGGCGTTATTGTCGACGGACACGGACTGCTCGGTGTTGTCCGTGCTCCCCTCGCCGCTGCCCGGCGTGGAGGGATTCGTGTCCTGGCCGGAGGAGTCACCCGAACTCTGGGCAGAGTCCGCGTTCGGGTCGGGCACCACCAGCTGGGCGCCGTTCCCGTCGGTGTAGGTGGTACCCACAGGAAGGGCCTGGTCGTTTTTCAGCGCGTTCCACACGTTGCGAGCCATCGGCTCGGACGCGATGCGGCGGTTCGGGTCCCAGGAGGGTTCCTTGACCGGCATGGTGACGAACTGGATGTTCGCGCGGTTGACCTTCGACAAGACGTTGACGAGCAGGGTAGCGTCGGAGCTGGCGTCACCCAGGTTGGAGGACACCTTGACTGCCTTGATCGCGGCCTGCAGGAAACTAATGAGTGCGCCCGGATCGGTGACGTAGTTCTTGGACTGCAGCTCGCGCACCATCGCAGAAATCAGCTGCTGCTGGCGGCCGATGCGGGAGATATCGGAGCCGTCCCCCTGGCCCTTGCGCGAACGCATATAGGCCAGCGAGTTGGTTCCGTCGAGCTTGTAACAGCCAGCATCGACGTACAGCTGCGCTTCCTCGTCCTCAACGCGGTGAGGGATGTTGAACCAGATGCCGCCCAGCGCATCGATCATGTCGATAAAGCCAGCGAAGTTGACGACCATGAATGCGTCGACCGTCATGCCGGACATGTTTTCGACGGTCGACTTAACGCAGGCGATACCGGGAACGATGTCTTCTTCCGAGTTGCCGCCGTCGGCGCCATAGAACATGGCGTTGTTGAACATCTCGTTACTCAGGGGGGCGCTGCTGGAGCCGTCGCGGTGCTTACACGCGGGGATGTCAACCAGGGTATCGCGCGGGATGGAAACAATCTGCACGCGCGAGCGGTCGGCGCTGATGTGGATGACCATCGTCGAATCGTTGCGCACGCCCGGGACGTCGTCCTGGTCGCCGGCACCCACGTCGCCGCTGGCCCCGCTGCGGGAGTCCGTGCCGACCACAAGGATGTTGACGGCCCGCCCATCGAAGGAATCGGGGGTCGCCTTGTTCTGCTCGTCGGTCGTGTAGGCGTTGATGTCGACAACGCGTTCGGCGAACTGCGAGCTGAGCTTGGCGTAGACGAAGCCAGCCGTGGAGACGACGAAGAGCACGCCGGTCATCAAGATGGCAAGCGCGCTGCGCACGAGGCCGAAGCGTCCGTAGTTGATGGCCGAGTGCTGGATCGGCCGCAGATTCACGTTACTCATTACTTGTAACCATATCGTTATCGGACGTATTTGTCGGGGAAGCGGGGCCGGAAGCGGCGCGTTCCACTTCTGGCGGATGGGGGGCAGAGGAGTCAGAAGGGGCGGGCAAAGCCCCGGGATCCTCGGGCGGAAGCACGTGCGCGAGGGCCAGCGCGCGGGCGAGCGACGCCATGCGTGCCTCCGCGCGCGCCTCGCGCCGATAGGCCGTCACCATCTGAGCGATCGAAGCGACAACCAGACCGTAGACGATCAGGTTCACGCCCCGTTCGACACCTATCGCGTGGGCGAGCGTGTTCGCCAGCGACGGCACGAGGATGGCGACGGTGGCGCCCGCAACCAACACGCCGATGCCAAGTCGGCGCAGGGCCAGCGAGGCCGCTGACGACACCGGGCGGACGAGCCACCAAATGATCGCGGCCAGGGCGATGAGAAGGAGGATACGAATGATTGGGTAGGTACTCATTGCCCCCCCAGCGCCAGGTCCACGACGATGTTGATCGAGTTCAGCAGGGGCTGTCCCTTGGAGCGCGAATAGTCCGTGTAGGAGATGGTGACGGGATGCTCGCAGCCGGTAAGGCCGCTCGCGGCCAACTGCGAGACGATCTGGGACGCGTGTGCCATCCGCGTGTGTGTCAGGTGAACGTGGGCAAGCGCGTCGGAGCGAATCACCCGCAGGCCGTTGTGCGTGTCGGTGAGCGCCATGCCCGTGCGTGCTCGGGCCGCGGCCGCTCCGAAGCGCAGCAGGGTTCGCCTCAGCCTCCCCGGGCGAGCGTGTCCACCCGCCAGGAAACGGGAACCGAGCACGAAGGCCAGGTCCTCGTCGCGCGCGCGGTCGACCATCGTCGCGGCGTCGGCGGGATCATGCTGACCGTCGGCATCGAAGGTGACGACGTATTGGGCGCCGCGCGCGAGGGCGGCGTCAAAGCCCGTCTGTAAGGCGGCGCCCTGGCCCAGGTTCAGCGGGTGCGAGGCCACGAAGGCGCCGACCCGTCTGGCGAGGATCGCGGTGTCGTCGGTCGAGGCGTCATCCACGACGAGAACATGAGAGAAAAGAGCGCGCACGCCCGCAACGACGCCCCCGATGACGGGCGCCTCGTTGAACGCGGGGATAACAACCCACGTGTCTGAGCGCTGCTGCATTCGTCCAGTGTCGCACATTGGGGTGTCGGCGCGCCTATAGTGTGGGTATCTGGCGGGCATCCCGTCCGCCGGGGGCGCGCCTGAGCTCACACGAAACCCGAGGGAGATACTGTGATCGATCCCAATGCCGATGTCGCGGCCAGCGCGCGGATCGCGGCCAGCGCGCGCGTGTGGCACCTGGCCCAGATTCGCGAAGACGCCGAGGTCGGGGAAGAAACGATCGTTGGCCGCGGCGCCTACATCGGCGAGGGGGTACGAGTCGGCGCGCGCTGCAAGATCCAAAATTACGCGCTCATCTACGAACCCGCGTCTCTCGCGGAGGGAGTGTTTGTCGGCCCGGCCGCCGTTTTCACGAACGATCACTGCCCCCGTGCAATCAATCCGGACGGCGGCCTCAAGGGCACCCAGGATTGGAACAAAGTCGGGGTCATCGTCGAGCGGGGAGCATCGATCGGTGCGCGCGCCGTGTGCGTCGCCCCGGTGCGCGTCGGAGCGTGGGCGTCCATCGGTGCCGGAGCCGTCGTCACTCGCGACGTGGCCCCCTACGCTCTGGTCGTGGGGGTTCCCGCGCGTCGCGTCGGATGGGTCGGCGAGGCCGGCGTGCCCCTCGTCCGCGACACCGCCGAAAGCGCCGGAGAATCGCTCGATGAGGCCCTAGAAGAGGCCTGGGTATGCCCGGCTACCGGCGCGCGCTACGTCGAGCGTGGGGGAAGGCTCACGGCTGAGGCCCCCCGGGCCTGGTCGCCGACGCACGCCCGGCCAGACGAAACCCGCGGGGAGGAACGGTGAAGCACCCCTTTATCCCGTCCGCCCGTCCCCTCATCGGGGAGGAGGAGATCAACGCGGTCGCGGACGTCATGCGCACGGGCATGATCGCCCAGGGGCCCCAGGTCGGGGCCTTCGAGGAGGAGTTCGCGCGCCAGCTGGTGCCCGGAACGCAGGCGGTCGCGGTGAACTCCGGTACGTCTGCCCTGCACCTGGGGCTTCTGGCCGCCGGGATCGGGCCGGGCGACGAGGTCATCGTTCCATCCTTCACCTTCGCGGCCACCGCTAACTCCGTTGCCATCACGGGGGCCACACCGGTCTTCGCGGACATCGACCCGCTCACCTTTACTCTATCGCCCGCCTCAGCGTCCCAAGCGATCACCCCCCGCACCCGCGCCATCATGCCCGTCCACCTCTATGGCCACCCCGCGTCAATGGATGCGCTCCAGGCCATCGCCGACGAACGAGGATTGGCGATCTTCGAGGACGCCGCCCAGGCTCACGGCGCGACCCTGCACGGCCGCCCGGTCGGCTCCTTCGGTGCCTTCGCGGCCTTCTCCTTCTATCCGACCAAGAACATGACCAGCGGCGAGGGCGGTATGGTCACCAGCTTCGACCCGGAGCTGATCTGGTGGGTACGCCTCGTGCGCAACCAGGGCATGGAGAAGCGCTACGCAAACGAGATCATCGGGCTCAATAACCGCATGACGGACATTCACGCCGCCATCGGCCGCGTCCAATTGACCAAGGTCGGCGGTTGGACGGCCCAGCGCCAGGCCAACGCCGCCTACCTGAGCGCCCACCTGCGAGGCGTCGTCACCCCGCACGTGGCCCCGGGCGCCACCCACGTCTACCACCAGTACACGATCCGAGTGGAAGAGGACCGCGACGGATTCGCACGCGCCCTGGGCGAAGAACACGGTATTGGCTCGGGCGTCTACTACCCGATCCCGAACCACGAGCTGCCCTCTCTGGCGTGCTTCGCCCCCGCAACCGATCTTCCAGCCACGCGCGCCGCCGCCGCCCAGGTCCTCTCCCTGCCCGTCTATCCGTCGCTCACGCGAAGCAACCTGGACCGCATCGTTGAGGCAGTGAACGCGCTCGCGGAAGCCGGTGCCTGAAATGGGGAACATTCGTCTGGGGATCCTGGGGATCGGATCAATGGGACGCCACCACGTGCGCAACGCGCGCGCCACTGCGGGTATCGACCTGGTGGCCGTGGCAGACCCGGGTGGCGACCGCTTCGCGGTGGCGGGAGATCTGCCCGTCCTGGGGGGCGTCCGAGAGCTCATTGAGGCCGGGATCGACGCCGCGATCATCGCCGCCCCGACCGCCCACCACGAGCAGGCCGCGCTGGCCCTGGCAGAGGCCGGGGTGCACACCCTCGTCGAAAAGCCCCTCGCAGCGAGCGTGGAGGCGGGCACGCGCATCCGTGACGCCTTCGCGGCGGCGGGCCTGGTGGGTGCCGTCGGCTACGTGGAGCGCTGTAACCCGGCGCTGATCGATATGCGTGCCAGGATCGCTTCCGGTCAGCTGGGCCAGATCGAACAGATCGCGACCCGCAGGCAGTCGCCCTTTCCCGCGCGTATCAGCGACGTGGGCGTCGTCAAAGACCTGGCCACGCACGACGTCGATCTCGCCGCCTGGGTGGCGGGCGCCCCCTACCAGAGCATTTACGCGCGCACGTCGGCGCGATCGGGTCGCCCCCACGAGGACATGATGGTCGCCTCGGGCGTGCTTGCCGGGGGGATCCTCGTCAATCACCTGGTCAACTGGCTGAGCCCCTACAAGGACCGCACGACGATCGTGACGGGCGAGAGGGGCGCCCTCGTGGCGGACACGGCGATGGGGGACCTGACCTTCTATGAGAACGGACACGCGCCCCTGCAGTGGGATGCGATCGCCGCCTTCCGGGGCGTCAGCGAGGGGCAGGTCGTGCGCTACGCCCTGACCAAACGCGAGCCCCTCGCGCTTGAGCACGAGCGTTTCCGCGACGCGATCCGCGATGGCGGCGCTGAGCACGTGACCATGGACGAGGCCGTGGATAACCTGCGCGTTGTCGAGGCGATCCTGGCCTCCGCCAGCTGCGGGCGGGCCATCGATCTGTGAGGAAGTGGCGCGGCTAGGGCGTCACCTCATCGTAGACG
The DNA here is from genome assembly GCF_900105015.1 of Schaalia meyeri. Classification (GTDB taxonomy): domain Bacteria; phylum Actinomycetota; class Actinomycetes; order Actinomycetales; family Actinomycetaceae; genus Pauljensenia; species Pauljensenia meyeri. Next base: position 60,373 of record NZ_FNLK01000014.1, read on the forward strand.
GCGCGCAGCTGGTCGATGGAGGCGCGCAGCGAGCGGTGTTCCTGGACCCACTCCCGGCACGCCCGCCCGTGGTCCGCGCGCTCTGAGTCGGACCACGCCAACGCCCGCTCCAGCGCGCGCGCGAGCGCATCCGGCGTGCGCGCCTGCGTGAGCGTCGATGCGCCCGGCGCGACCATTTCCGGCGTCCCGCCCGTGGCATAGGCGATCACGGGAACCCCGCACGCCTGAGCTTCGAGCAGCACCAAACCGGCCGCTTCCTCCCGGCCCTGCGTCGGTTTTGTCGGCAGCGCGAGCACGCGGGAAAGCCGCATCCAGCCGCGCACGCCGTTTCGGTCGAGCGGCCCGGTGAGTGTCACGTGCTCAGGGGCGGTTGCGCGCAGGCCCGAGGCGAGCGGCCCGTCACCCACGAGAACCAGCGCGTGGGGGTGGGTAGCGTGCAGCCTGGTTGATGCCTCCACCAGGTCGGTGACCCCCTTGAGGGTGCTGAGCGCCCCAACGAAAAGAACCACGGGCACCTCCCCGGTGGGGGAATGCTGGGGGCCTTGAGGCATCGGCGTCCACCAGGAGGTGTCCACCCCCTGATAGTGCACGCTCAGGCGCTCCCCGCTCGCCCCCGCGCCCAGCGCGACGTCCGCCAGGTACCGCGAGACCGCGAGGAGACGGTTCGCGCCGCGGAAGGCGGCGGCGCGGTTGTATGCGTTCCACGCGGCGCCCGGGGGCCGCCCGAGCCGGCGGTAGGCGTCTCCTCCGTGCAGCGTGACCACCAGGGGCGCGCCCGTGTCGCGTGCCGCGCCCAGAGCGGGCAGGGACCACGTGGCCTGGTGCTGGTGAATGACGTCGGGCTTCCACGCCCCGACCGCCCGGCGCATCGCGCCCATGCCCCGCGCCTGTGAGACGACGCGCGACGGGAGGGCGCCGCGCAGCGCCCCCGGTGCCGACTCGTGGACGGGGACCGCAACGGTCGGGTCCTGGACGCGGGCCGCCAGCGTGAAGGCCTGCCACGTGAGCTCCGGCATCGCACCCGCGTGCGTGAGAGCGAAGTAGGTCGGGGGAACCAGCAGAGTTCCCTTTGTCAGGGCGACCCTCACGGGAGCCGCCCGAGGCTCAGGCGCAACAGCGTGAACGGGTGAGCGGGCATGAACCCATCCTAGGGGCTTAGCCGGGCGGGCAGGTGATTAAATGAGGGCATGACGAACGCTCCTTGTGCCCCCGACGCGCGCCCCGGCGTCCTGCGACAGGTGCTCACGCTTCTTGGCGGGACTCTCCTCGCGCAGCTCATCGCGTTCGTCGCGCAGGTCGGCGTCGCCCGCCTCTACACTGACGCCGACCTGGGTTACCTGGGTATCTTCACCTCGGCGGCAACCCTGGGGGCAGCTGTGGCCGGGGCACGCTTCGATCTGAGCGTCGTCCTGCCCGCACCGGGAGACGAGGCTACCGCCCGTTCCCTGACCCGATTGGCCTCCCGGTGTCTTCTGGTGGCCTCCGGGCTTGCCACGCTCGTGGCCGCGCTCGCCCGACCGTGGGTGGAGGCGCGCTACGGGGCGGCGCTCGCGGGATGGATGCTGGCCGTGGGGGCCTCCATCCTGTTCCTGGCGCAGGGGCAGGTGTGCTCCTACTGGCTGACCCGCCACCGGCGTTTTCGCGTGATCGCCAGCTCCTCCGTGGTGCGTTCCGTCGCGATTGCGGCACTGCAGCTGCTGTGCGGGTTCCTGGCCTCCGGGGGGCTGGGCGCCGCCATCGGCGCGACTGTGGCGGGGCAGTGCATCGCCGTGGCCTACCTGTCGTGGCGCGCCCGGGACGCGCGCCGCCACCCGGGCGATCCGACGCTCGCTCGGGTGGCCGCGCGCTACCGGAAGATGGCCCTCGTGGGAGTCCCGAACGTCGTCGTCGACGCCGTGCGTACCAGCGTCATCCCGCTGCTGATCGCCGGTTACTCGGTGGCGTCCCTGGGGCAATTTAACCTGGCGTGGATCGCCCTGCAGGCTCCCGTCGCCCTGATCGCCGGGGCGCTGTCCCAGGTGTACTTGCCGCGCCTGTCCGACACGAGCGCCGGCCAGATGACTCCGCTCGTGCGCAGGGTCGGCGGGGTCGCCCTGGCCTGTTCGATCCCCGTGTTCGCGCTGCTCGCGTGGGCGAGTCCCGCGCTGTTCCCACTCGTCTTTGGGCCACGGTGGGAGGCGGCAGGCTACTTCGCGCGCGCCCTGGCGCCGTGGCTCGCGCTGACCGTCGCGACCTCCCCGCTGTCCAACGTTTTCGTGGCCACCTACCACCAGCGCCGCATGTTGGCCTTCGCGTGCGTGTACTGCGCCGCGCCCCTCACGTGGCTCGCCGTGAGCCCATACGGCATCGAGGCCACGGTCGCCGTCATGGGCATCGGCATGGCCGTGCTGCTGGCGGGGATGGTCGTCATGGCTTACCTGACTGCCCGGGAATACGACCGTGGGGCGGCGGGTGACGATGCGGGGCAACGATCTTGCGCACAGCGAGGGTAAAACCCGCGTGAAACGGTCCGTTTAGCGGCGCTCGCCCCCTCCCCGCTTGGCCGCGAGAGCCCCTTCGTAGGCCTCGCGCAGGCGGGTGGCGCCCTCTTCCCACGCGGGGATGCGCGGTGCAGCGAAGGCCTCGATATCCGCACGAGTGATGCGCTCCAGCGCCGTGGCCAGGTCGCGCGCCGGGTCCTTGAGCACCCAGCGCGCCGCCTGGTCCCCCAGGTAACGGCGCGCCTCGGCCAGGGGAGAACACAGGACCGGGATGCCCGCCGCGAAGGCCTCCATCATCTTGTTGGGCGTGGACATGCGGTGCGAGAGGCACCCCGATTCGATGAGACACAGCGCCACGTCGGCGCCGCGCGTCAGAGCCAGGACCCGATCCGGCTCCACGGGCGGCATGTAGTGGATATTCGGGTGTGCCGCTGCCGACCTCTTTACCTCGTCGGCGAAGGCCCCCGAGCCGACGAATACGACGTGCGCCCCCGCAGCGTGTTCGAAGGCGCGCAGGATCGCGTCGATGTTGCGCCCGGGCGCGAGATAACCGGAATGCAGGTACAGCAGCGACCCTTGCGGGATACCCAGCTGGGTGCGCAGGTCAATAACCCCATCCACGCCCGTCGGCGCATTTGTGACGACGACGGGATCCACGCCCGGATAGGCGTCGTGGTACCACCGGGCGATCGATTCGTTGACCACGGACACCACGTCCGCGCGCGCGATGTAACGACGCTCAATCACCCGTTGCAGGCGCTGGCGAAGCCCCGTTGACCCCACCGTCTCGGTCTCCAACTCGTGCGCGTTGTACACCAGCACCGCGCCGGTGCGCCGCGCCAGCGCGTGGGCCAGGGGAAGGAGGAAGAGGTTCTGCGCCGAAACGGCGGCCACGTCCTCGCGCGCGAACCGCCGATACACGCGCGCCCCCCACGCGCCCACGACCCGCACGCCGCCCAGGGGCGCCCCCACCGACGCACCCCGAATCCGCTCCAGGGACACGGAAGGGGTCACGGCCTGGTTCGTGGGGAGCGCGCCGCGGTCAATGCCGACGATGCGCGTGTGGGAAAAAAGGGGGGACAAAGAGTGCGCGATCTTCACGAGCCGCCCGGGGGATGCCAGGTCCGACGGATACAGCAGGAGGTTGAGAGCGCGTTCCACACCCCCATTGTAGGTGGCGTGGGGCACTACACTGGGAGAGGAAGAACGAGGCCGGAGACGGAAAAGGGGAGGCGCATGCGCATCGCGGTCGTCGGGTTGGGCAAGATCGGTTTGCCGCTGGCGGTGCACTACGCGCGCGGGGGGCACGCGGTCGTCGGCGTGGATGTCAACCCGCGGACGGTGGCCCTGGTCAACCGCGGGGAGCCGCCCTTTCCGGGCGAGGCCCACCTGGCCGACTACCTGCCTGCCCTCACAGCATCCGCCTCCCTGCGCGCCACGACGGACTACGCCGATGCGATCCCGGGAGCCGACGCCGTCATCGTGGTCGTCCCCCTCGTCGTGGATTCCCAGAGCCGTCCCGATTTCGCCAGCATGGACGCGGCCACCCGCTCCATCGCCGCCCACCTGACACCCGGCACGCTCGTCTCCTACGAGACGACCCTGCCCGTTGGGACCACGCGCGGGCGCTACAAGCCGCTCATCGAGCGGCATTCCGGCCTGGTGGAGGGGCGCGACTTCGACGTGGTGTTCTCCCCCGAGCGGGTCCTCACGGGCCGCGTGTTCGCCGACCTGGCCCGCTATCCGAAGCTGGTGGGCGGCCTGAGCGAGGCGGGCGAGGAACGGGGCGTTCGCTTCTACCGGTCAGTCCTTTCCTTTCATGAACGCGACGACCTGCCGCGGCCCAACGGCGTGTGGCCCATGGGAGGGGCCGAAGCCGCCGAAATGGCCAAGCTCGCCGAAACCACCTATCGAGACGTCAACATCGGTTTGGCGAACCAGTTTGCCCGGTACGCGGATCGAATCGGCATCGACGTCGCGCGCGTCATCGAGGCCTGCAACTCCCAGCCCTACTCCCACATCCACCGGCCAGGCATCGCGGTCGGCGGCCACTGCATCCCCGTCTATCCGCGCCTGTACCTGGCCGGAGACCCCGACGCGACCATCGTGTCCACCGCCAGGGCAGCGAACGCGGCCATGCCCGCTTACGCGGTCCACCGGGCGGCCTCGATGCTGGGATCCCTGGAGGGCCTGCGCGTCGCCGTTCTGGGGGCCGCCTACCGTGGTGGTGTCAAGGAAACGGCCTTCTCCGGTGTCGTCGGGGTCGTTGACGCCCTGCGAGCGGCGGGCGCCCGACCGCTGGTTCACGATCCCCTCTACGCGGACGCGGAACTCGTCGCCTTCGGGTGGGAGCCCTACCACCTGGGTGAACAGGTTGACGTCGCCATCGTCCAAGCCGACCACGCCGCCTACGCGGCCCTACGCCCCGGCGATCTGCCCGGCGTGCGCCTCCTCGTCGACGGCCGCGCCATCACGGATCCGCTCTTGTGGGTCGGGACCCCACGCATCACCATCGGCGGGGGAGGGGCGGCGCAATGCTAGTCACCCTCGCGACCCGCACTTTTACGCCCGAGCCGACGGCCGCCGCACTGCGCCTCGGGGCGCTCGCCCGAGCACTCGCCGCCGGAGGCGACCGGGTCCGGGTCCTCACCGCGCGCCTTGCCCCCGGTGTCGCTCGCGACACCGCTCGCGGCGAGGGGGGCGCTGCCGCGAGCGGCATCCTCGGCCCGGTCGAGGTGCGGCGCGCCCCGGTCCTGCGGGACCGGACGGGTGCCGTGCGCGGATACGTGTCCTACCTGTCCTTCGACCTGCCTCTCGTGGCGCGCCTGCTTGCGGGGCCCCGGCCGGGCGTGGTCGTCTGTGAGCCGCCCCCGACGACGGGGGCGGCCGTGCGTGTGGCGTGTGCGCTGCGCCGCGTGCCCTACGTGTATTACTGCGCGGATATCGTCTCGGACGCCGCCACGCTCGCCGGCGTCCCGGGCGTCGTCGTGCGCGCGGTGGCCGGCCTCGAATCCTTTGCGCTGAAGGGAGCGGGTCGCGTCATCGCCGTGTCGGAGGGGGTCGCCCGCCGCGCCCGTGCCCTCGGGGCGACCCGCGTGGAGGTCGTGCCCAACGGCGTGGCTGTCCCGGAGGAGATCGCGGGCGGGTCTCCCGACTCTTTCCCGCGTTGCACGGGACCCGTCTTCGTGTACGCGGGCACCGTCGCCCAATGGTTGGCGCCCGAAATCTTCGTCGATGCTTTTGAACGTGCGCGTGGCCGGCTGGGGGACGCACGATTGGTGTTCGTCGGGCAGGGCAGCGGCTGGGAGGCCCTCGCCCGACGCGCTCGCGGGGTCGGCGGCGTGGAACTCATCCCCGCGGTGAGCGCCGCCGAGGCCGACCGGTGGATGGCTCGCGCCACCGCGACTCTGGCATCGCTGCGTCCCGGTGGCTACGACTACGCCTATCCCACGAAGATTCTCGCGTCGCTGGCACAGGGGACGCCGGTGATCTATGCGGGTCCGGGGCAAGCTGCCCGTGACGTCGAAGAGGGGGGCCTGGGCGTGGCGTGTGGGTTTGACGCCGACGAGATCGCCGAGGCCATGGCCGTCTTCGCCGCGGAGGAGGTCGCGTGGGCGGGGGCACAGGGGGTGCGTGCCTGGGTGCGTGGGCGTCGCTCCATCGAGGCGTCATCGACCGCGGCGGCTGCGGTGGTGCGTTCGGCCATCTAAGGGTGTGCGCGGTTCGTTCCCCATCGGGCGTTGCGCACGGGCGTGATACGCGGGCCGGGCCCTCTCGGATGCGACGATGCGATCGACCCTGGTCGCATCGGTTCGCAGATGTAACTATTTTCATGTTTACAGTTACAAAATAAGCACATAAAATCACGTTTGTCCCATTAACAACTTGAAGGATGACTATGCGCTCCCCGTGGAGGACACTTGTAGCCGGGCTGACCCTGGCACTCGGCGCCACTGTCGCCGCCATTGTTCCATCGGCCCACGCGGCCGGCATCACCATCGCCATCGACCCCGGACACGGAGGTTCCGACCCCGGCGCAATCGCGAACGGCCTGAAAGAAAAGGACCTGACCCTGGCGACCTCCCTGGCTCTCAAGGAGGAACTCGAGAGCTACGACGGCGTGCGCGTCGTCCTGACCCGCACGACGGATACCAGGCCGTCTGAAAACACGAGCGCCGACCTATCTGCGCGCGTGCAGATGGCCGCCAGGGCCAATGCCGACGCGCTCGTGTCGATTCACTTCAACTCCGGCCCGCCCGCGGCCAGGGGCGCGGAGACCTGGTATCCGAACGCCTCCTCCTACAACTACTCCGCCCACACGCAGGGGCGGGCACTATCCAGCGCCATTCAGAGGCAACTGACGGGCCTGGGTCTGGCTGACCGCGGAATCAAGACGCGCGACAACCCGTACTACGACTACCCGGACGGCTCCACGGGCGACTACTACGCGATCAGCCGCCAGGCCCGCGAGAAAGGGATCCCCGGCATCATCGTCGAGCACGCGTTCCTCACCTCCTCCTCGGACGCGGCGCTCCTGCGCGATCCCGCCTTCGTGCGTTCCCTCGGCGTCGCAGACGCGACGGGCATCGCCCAAACCTACGGCCTGAGCAAGGGCAGGTGGGAAAAGTCCGGCGACAGCTGGCGTTTCCTCAGTAACGGCGTAGCCAAGACCGGCTGGTTCTCGGTGGGTGGACGCTGGTACTGGGCTGGCTCCGACGGGCGCACGATCCGCGGCTGGGCGACATTGGGCGGGCGCAGCTACTTCTTCGACGACAGCACCGCGATGGTGACGGGCTGGATGCGAGAAGATGGCAAGTGGTACTACCTGCGCTCGGGTGGCGACATGGCGACCGGATGGGTGAATCTGGGCGGTACCTGGTACTACCTGGACTCCAACGGCGTGATGGCCACCGGATGGCTCAACGACAAGGAACACTGGTACTGGCTGGGCGCATCCGGCGGCGCGGCCACGGGCTGGACGAAGGTTAACGGCTCGTGGTACCTGTTCGAAGACGATGCCCGCATGCTCACCGGCTGGCAGCTGACCGAGGACGACAACCAGTGGTACTACATGCACCCGAATGGGATCATGGCCACCGGATGGCTTAAGGACAAGGAACACTGGTACTGGCTGGACACGGACACGGGCGCGATGAAGAAGGGGTGGGTCAAGGTCGGCGGCACCTGGTACCACATGCAGCCCTCCGGCGCGATGAGCACCGGATGGCTGCTGGATGGGGCTACCTGGTACTGGCTGGACCCGAACTCGGGCGCGATGGCGACCGGCACCGTGACCGTCGAGGGACGCGCGTCGAACTTCTCGCCCTCGGGCGCCTGGCTGGGCTACGCGGCCGCCGGGTCCGACGCGTCGGCCCGCAGCGGACCCGGGCTGAATGCCGCGGGTCAGCGCCTCATTATGAGCGCGCCCACGGCCGCGCGCTCCGAGGTGATTGACGCCATGGTGAGCGCGTGGGAGGGCGCGGGTTACCCATACCCGAGCGCCCTGTCCTCCGGCGGTGCGGCATCGATCCGGGACTTCGCGGGTATCGTCTACGATGAGGCCGTGGCCGAGGGCGTGTCCCCCGAGCTCGTGTTCGTCCAGGCCATGAAGGAAACAGGCTGGCTGCGCTTCGGCGGCGACGTGAGTATCGACCAGTTCAACTTCTCCGGCATCGGGGCGGTCGGCGGCGGCGCGCAGGGGGCGAGCTTCCCGGACGTGCGCACGGGCATCCGCGCCCAGGTTCAGCACCTGCGCGCCTACGCGGACCCGACCGTGACCCCGTCGTCGCTCGCAAACCCGGTGGTGGACCCGCGCTTTTCCTACGTGCGTAAGGGCGTGGCCCCCGTGGTCGAGCACCTGGGTATCCAGGAAAATCCCGCCCGCGCCGGCTGGGCCGCTGCGCGAGGGTACGGGAACGATCTGGTGTCGATGATGAAGGCGTACTTCTAGGAGCTCGCTATTCTTCGACGAGGCCGGGGCTGGCCGTGCGGTTGTGCGGTCGGCCTCGGCCTTCTGGGCTTTGAGTGCGAGAGGGCTATGGTCAGGAGCTCAGTCGCGCAGCGAGTTGACGTAATCCTCGATGAGCCGCGAAGAATCGGAGGGGGTGAAGCCGATGGCCTCGATCTTCCTCAGGTCTAAGACGGAGGACAGGGGGCGGGGAGCGGCGTCGCGGCCCGCGAAGTACTCCTTAGTGGTCACGGGCGTCACATCGCCCGAGTCGCGGCCACACAGTTCGAAGACGCGCGCAGCGATTTGCGCCCAGCTCATCACCGGGCCCTCACCCGACAGGTTGTACGTACCGAAGGGCGCGTCGTGCGTAAGCAGATGAATGATGCCCGCCGCAAGATCCGACGTGAACGTGAGGCGCCCCACCTGATCCGACACTACCGACGGAGACACCCCCTGATCCGCCAGGGACGCCATGGTCTTGATGAAGTTCTTGCCGTCGCCCACGACCCAGGACGTGCGCACGATGTAGTGCTTCGGGGTCGACGCGACGGCCGCATCGCCGCCGGCCTTCGACTGGCCGTAGGCACCCAGGGGAGAGGGAGCCTCGTCCTCGACGTGCACCTTTTCGGTCCCATCGAAAACGTACTCCGTGGAAATATGCACCATCGTCACTCCGTGCGCGGTCGCCTCGCGTGCCAAGATCGCAGGCCCGGTCGAGTTGGCCTGCCATGTCGCGCGACGCCCCTCAAGCCTCTCCGCTCCGTCCACGTTCGTCCACGCCGCGGCGTTAATGACCACGTCGATGTCCTCCCACGGCAGGGCGGCGACCTGCTCGGCGTCCGAAATGGACACCTCGGGCAAATCCACGCCCACCGCCATAAAACCGGCGTCCGGCAGTGCGCGCATCAGCTCGCGGCCCAGTTGGCCGTTCGCGCCCGTCACCAGCGCGCGGCGACCCGCAGGAGCTGGGGCGGGGAAGGGCGTCACGTCAGCGAGGCGAGGGTGGGCCTTATCCTTGTCCGACAGGATCGCCCGCTCCAGCGGAATCGGCCAATCCACGGCCACGGTCTCGTCCGCCACGTTCAAGAAAGTGTAGAGCGCGTCCGGCGACCAGTGATCATTGACCAGGTACGTGTAGGCCGTGTTCGGCTCTAGCGTCTGATACGCGTTACCCACGCCCTTGGGGACGAACACCGCGACGCCCGGATCGATGACGGTCGTGTAGACGGTGCCGAACGAGGGGCCCTCGCGCAGATCCACCCACGCGCCGAAGACGCGGCCCGTCGCAACCGACACGAACTTATCCCACGGCTCCGCGTGAATGCCGCGCGTCACCCCGGCCTCGTCGTTGAAGGAAATGTTGTTTTGCACGGGGTGGAAGTCCGGCAGGCCCAGCGCGACCATTTTTTCGCGCTGCCAATTCTCCTTAAACCAGCCTCGATTATCGCCGTGAACACTCAGATCGATGCGCAAAAAGCCGGGGATCGGCGTGGTCGTGATCCCCAGGGGCTTAGCGGTGGGCGCCATGGTTCTTCCTTTACGTGCGGTGTTCTCGCGCGAACGCGACATTCCCTATAAATGTTAGCCGATCTGTACACCAGCGGCGGCGCGCTTCGTCCCATCCGCGCACGGGAGCATCAAGTTGTGGAAAAATACCGTGGTGTAGGGATAATTGTCAGCGATGCGCGACCCGCACGAGGTCGCGCCGGGAAGCGGAGGCATCATGAAAGGCATCATCCTGGCGGGCGGGTCAGGCACCCGACTCAACCCGATCACCCTGGGGACATCGAAGCAGCTGGTCCCCGTCTACGACAAGCCGATGATTTACTACCCCCTGTCGACCCTCATGCTGGCCGGCATTTCCGAGGTACTCGTCATCACTACGCCGCACGACGCGCCCTCCTTCCATCGCCTGCTCGGCGACGGAAGCCAACTGGGCGTCAGCATCTCCTACGCCGTCCAGCACGAGCCCAACGGCCTGGCCCAGGCCTTCGTGCTCGGCGCCGACCACGTCGGCAACGATGGCGCGGCCCTGGTCCTGGGCGACAACATTTTCTATGGCCCCGGCATGGGCACCCAGCTGCGTCGCCACGTCGACCCCGACGGCGGCGCCGTCTTCGCCTACCACGTCTCCAACCCGCGCGAGTACGGCGTCGTCGAGTTCGACGAGGAGTTCAACGCGCTGTCGATTGAGGAAAAGCCGGAGCATCCCAAGTCGAACTACGCCGTGCCCGGCCTGTATTTCTACGACAACGACGTGGTGGATATCGCCCGCAACCTCAGGCCCAGCGCGCGCGGTGAATACGAGATCACCGACGTGAATCGTGCCTACCTGGAGGCGGGCAAGCTCAAGGTCGAGGTCCTACCGCGAGGCACCGCCTGGCTGGACACCGGCACTTTCGATTCCTTGGCCGACGCCACCTCCTTTGTGCGCACGGTCGAGGCTCGCCAGGGCATGAAGATCGGCGCCCCCGAAGAGGTCGCGTGGCGCATGGGTTTCATCGACGACGAGGGCCTGCGCCAGCGAGCGGAGCCCCTGGTTAAGTCCGGTTACGGATCCTATCTGCTCGAGCTCCTTGAGCGAGAGGGCCGCTGAGTGAGGCGTCCCAGCAATGATTCGCGCCTGCTGATCGTCATCCCCGCGTGGAACGAGGAGGCGGTACTCGGAGACGTCCTCGAAGTGGTCAAGGTCGAGAAGCCTTCCTTCGCGGACATCCTCGTGGTATCCGACGGGTCAACGGACGCGACCGCCTCCATTGCGCGCGCCGCTAGCGTGGCCGTCCTCGACCTGCCGCTCAACCTGGGGGTCGGCGGCGCCATGCGTGCCGGTTTCCAGTACGCGCGGCGCGAGGGCTACGAGTATGCGTGTCAGCTCGACGCGGACGGACAGCACGATCCGAGGGAAATTGAGACCCTCATCAAGGTGGCGTCGCGCGAGCACGCGGATGTTGTCATCGGTTCGCGCTTCGCGGGAAAGGGCAACTATGAGGCGCGCGGGCCGCGCAAGTGGGCGATGAACCTGTTTTCGTTCATCCTCTCGCGCGTGTGTCACACGCGCCTGACCGACACCACCAGCGGTTTCAAGCTCTACGGCCCCAGGGCTTTGTCCCTCTTTGCGTGCAACTATCCGGCGGAGTACCTGGGCGACACGATCGGCGCGCTCGTCATCGCGGCGCGCTCGCGCCTGGTCGTTCGCGAAGTCGGCGTGCAGATGCATCCGCGCGCGGGCGGAGAGCCCTCTCACAACCCGATCAAGTCGGCGCTCTTCCTGGTGCGGGCGACCCTCGCCCTCGCGGTGTCCCTGTCGCGCCCCGGCGAGCAGATCGTTTCGGATACGGAGGTGGGAGCATGAGTCCCTCCTACGTGCTCGGGCTGGTTTTCGCGCTGGTCATCCTGGTGACGGTGTTCGTGAAGATGCGCAATTCGGGTCTCAAGGAGCGCTACGGCCTGTGGTGGTACGTCATCGCGTTCTTCACGCTGATACTGTCTGTCTTTCCCAGCATCTTGCGGTGGACGGCACTGCGCACGGGGGTCGTCGTCCCGTTGAACCTCGGCTTCTTCGTCGCCGGCGTCGTCCTCCTGCTTTTGTCCCTGCGCTTCTCCGTCGACCTGTCGCGCTCGGATGAGGATCGTCGGCGCCTGACCGAAGAGGCCGCGATCCTGCGCCTCCAAGTCGAGGAGTTGCAGCGGCGCGTCGATTCTCTTGAAGCGCGTGGCCACGCAGCACAGCAGGGGGACACCGACACCCGCTGAGGGACAAGGCGCATTCCGGCCGCGCCCGCTCCACGCACGGGGCCACGGCTCGTCGGGCATTGAAGCCGACGGACACCGGATCCGTGCGGAGGCCCCGCGGGCCGAATCGCGGCGTGCCGCCCTGCGTGAGCTACTGGATGAGCGTTCCGTCCGGCCCGAGCCGCAGGCGTTCGGTCGGTGCGGCCGGGTCTGCCTCGCCTCGGGCCAGCTTGCGGGACAGGGCCGACGCGGGGTGCGATACGGGGGGAGGCGTGTCGCTGACCTGCTTAGCCCCGTGAGGCGTGAGCCGAGCGGCGTCATCTGTACGCACGGGCGCGCTGCGGGAGGAGGCCTCGTTGGCGGCGGCGCGAGACCCCATGGATGAGGCGTGGGAGGGAAGCAGGGGCTCCCCGTCCAAGTCTGCGGCAAGGTCGGCGATCATGGAGTGAGCCTCGTCGATGATGGAGGAGTCTTCGGCGTGAATCCCGTGGACCAGCCAGCGGACCAGCGCGATTTCGCTCATGAGCTGGGCGCGCGTGAAGATGTGCAGGTCGGTGGCGCGGCGCTCGTGCCCGTAGGCCTCGCGAAAACGTTCGAGGAACCGGTCGGACGCGGTGGCCTGGATCCAGGAGAGGTCCAGGGCGGGGTCGCCCACGTGCGCGCTGGTCCACCCGCCAATCGCCAGGACGGAGCCGCGCCGCACGGACAAACAGCGCTCCTGGACGTCGCCGTGGATGGGCGCGGAGGGGAAACGCCACAGGGATACGTCTTCGAGGGCCGCTTCCCACCGGCTCCACACGGAGACGGGGATGGTGACTTCGCGGGCGGCTTCGTCGAGGAGGGCCAGGGTGCGGTCGCGACACTCAATGGCTGTGTACGTGGGCAACCCGATCGAGGAAAACACGGTTTCGGGGAGGTTGTGTAGGGCCGCGAGGGCACGCCCGAGTGAGGCGGGCAGGAGCGGGTCGGTGTCAAGGTCCGCGGGGGTCGGTTCGCGGCCACCCGGGTCCCGGTGAACATAGACGAAACCGCCCCCGGGGAGCCGGGCCTGTCCGGCCAGCCGGGGCACGTCGAAGGGAATGTAATCGTGGTCGTACGCCGCGCCGAGGCGTTCGAGAATGCCCGAAGTGATCTCCAGTGCGGGCCCTGAGACCTCCTCGTGGGGGCAGGTGACGATCCAGCGGTTTCCGGCGGCGTCCTCGATGCCGGTCACGGAGGAGAGCTCGTCGCTGTAGGAGGGTGGGCGCAGCGCGGTGACGCGCATGCCGGGCATGGCGGAGGTGGCCAGTGCGGCCAGTTCGAGGGGGCTCTTCGCGGTGCTCATTTCTTTAACGTATCGCGGGATGGTCGCGGGCGTGGGGCCCCGCGCGGGCGTCGGTCCGATTGCGTGTTTGTCGGGTTTGCTACTTGCCGAAAAGCCTGTTACTTTCAACACAGCGGATTGGTCTGCAGCGAGGAGGCGCAGCGATGGAAGCCGTGACGCGCGCGTTGGCCGCGCAGGTTCGTGAGGGATTGGCCATGGGTGGCATCGACGCCACGCGCAACCCCAGGTCCGTGCGCGCCCTGATCGAGCGCGCCATCGACCAGCACGCCTCCGACTTGCTTCCCTCCGCGCGCGAGCGTGTGGAAGCGGACCTGATGGACGACATCTGCGGCCTCGGACCCTTGCAGGTCCTCATGGACGATCCCGGGGTCGAGGAAATCTGGATCAATTCCGCCTCGCGCGTGTTCGTGGCGCGCTCGGGGATCGCGGAGCTAACCAGCCTGATATTAACGGACGAGGACGTTCGCGCCCTGGTGGAACGGATGTTGCATCATTCGGGTCGCAGGCTTGACCTGTCCAGCCCGTTTGTGGACGCGATGCTCGCCGGGGGAGAACGCCTGCACGTGGTGATTCCGCCGGTGACCGGCTCGTCGTGGAGCGTCAACATCCGCAAGCACATCCAGCGGGCGCGTACCCTTGAGGACCTCGTGGCAGCCGACATGATTGCCCCGCCGATGAGGGACTTCTTGGCGGCTGCCGTGTGCTGCGGGCTGTCCGTGCTGGTGTCGGGCGGCACGCAGGCGGGTAAGACGACGCTGCTGCGCGCGCTCGCGGGGGAGCTCCCGCGCTCTCGGCGCGTCATCTCGTGCGAGGAGGTTTTCGAGCTGGGACTGGCGAACTGGGATCACGTCGCCATGCAGACCAGGCCTGCGGGGGCCGAGGGAACGGGCGAAGTGACCCTGCGGGATCTGGTGCGCGAATCCTTGCGCATGAGGCCCGAGTATCTGATCGTCGGAGAGGTGCGCGGGCCCGAGGCGCTGGATCTGCTGGTCGCCCTGAACGCGGGCGTGCCGGGCATGGCGACAGTGCACGCGAACTCGGCGCGCGAAGCCCTGGACAAGCTTTCCATTCTGCCCCTCCTGGCCGGTGAGAACGTGACGACAGGGTTCGTTACGCCCACGCTGGCCTCTTCGATTGACCTCGTGTGTCACGTCGAACGAGGCGCGGGCGGGCACCGCTACCTGAGCGAGATCCTTGCCGTGCCGGGGCGCGTCGAAGGAAACCGGATCGAGACGGCCACGCTGTTCACCTTCGACGGGGAGCGCTGCGAGCGCGCCTCGGGGGGCCTGGATATGCACGAGCGCTTCGAGGCGGCGGGCTTCGATCTGGCTTCCCTGCTGGAATGGGGTGCGTTGTGATTGCCATCGTGTGCGGCCTGGTGTGTGGCCTCGGACTCGTGTTGGCCGCCTCCCCTTGGTTCACGCCCGCCCCCGTGCGCGCGCCCTGGGGGCCGTGGAGGCGCCTGACCGAAGACGTCGGACGCGCGCGGGTCCCCGGGCTGACCGCCGTACGCCTGGTCATCCTCAGCCTGGCCGCCGGGCTGGCGTCCGCCGCGTCGGCGCTCGCGGTGACGGGGGCGTGGCCGGTCGCACTGATCGTCTCGCTCGGCGTGGCGTTCCTGCCGTACGCGTGGGTCGTGTCCCGGGTGGGCGCGCACGCCAAGACCGTGCGCGCCGCCTGGCCCGAGGTCATCGACGCGATGGTGTCGGGAGTGCGAGCGGGCACGTCGCTGCCGCAGGTTCTGTGCGACCTGGCCGATGAGGGGCCCGTGCCCCTTCGCTTCGCCTTCGAGGCGTTTTCGCGTGACTACAGTGCAAACGGGCGTTTCGCCTCGGCGCTGGATCGGATGAAGGAAGAAATAGCGGACCCCGTTGCGGACCGCATCGTTGAGGCCTTGCGCATAGCCCGCTCCGTCGGCGGCGCTGACCTGACCAGACTCCTCCAGGATCTGGCCTTGCTCCTGCGCGAAGACGCGCGAGTGCGCGGCGAGCTGGAAGCCAGGCAATCGTGGACCGTGGGGGCTGCGCGCCTCGGGCTTGCGGCTCCGTGGGTGGTGCTCCTGCTGCTCTCGGGCGGAGGGGGCAGCGCGGCCGTGTGGAACTCTCCGGGAGGAATCGCTGTTTTGTGTAGCGGCGCGGGCATCTGCGTGATCGCCTACCTGACGATGAAGGCGCTCAGCAGGCTCAGCGTGGACCCGAGAAACCTCGGAGGCAAGCGATGAACCCCTGGACCGTTCGAGCGCTCGACACCCTCGTTGCTGTCCTCGCCGCCTCCGGCCTCGTGTGCATCCTGGCGGCATGGCTGTCCCATCGCCCGTCTTTCGTGGCGCGGGTCGCGCAGGGCAGGGTGACCGAGACGCCACCGTCCGTCCTGACGGCGTGGGTTCGTCGCGCCGCTGCCACAACCCTGGAATCGCTGGGGTCGACCAGCGAGTCGGTGGCGCGCAGGCTGACCCTGGCCGGTCTCCCCGCGGAGGTGTCGGTTTTTCGGCTGCGTCAGGCGCTCGCGGGCATCGCCGGATTGATCCTGTCGTGTTTCGCCCTCACGCTGCGACCGGCGTCCTCGTTTCGTTCCTCCATCCTGCCCCTGTGCGCGTGCGCCATTATCGGTTCCCTGCTCGGCGTCACCGCGGCGGACCGTGCCCTGTCGCTGCGGTCGCGCAGCCGACAGAGGGCGATCGAGGCGGCCGTCCCGGATTGCGCGGAGCTGCTGGCGCTCGCGGTCGCGGCGGGTGAGTCGATTCCCGCGGCCATCGAGCGGGTCGCCGGGTGTGCGGGAGGCCCGCTCGGCACCGAGCTGGCCCTCACTGCGGGGCATATCCGTAACGGAACGCCGTCGGTGCGTGCGCTGGCCGAGCTGGTCCAGCGCACGGATTCTCCTGCCCTGACCCGGCTGGGGCGCACGCTGACGACCGCTATCGAGCGGGGGTCGCCCCTGGCTTCCGTTCTGCACGACCAGGCTCGCGATCAGCGTGAGCGCTCCCTTGCCGCGCTCATGGAGGAGGGCGGGCGGCGCGAGATCGCGATGTTGCTCCCGGTCGTGTTTCTGATCCTTCCTGTCACGGTCATGTTCGCGCTCTATCCGGGTCTCATCGCCTTGGATTTCACCCCCTAAAGAAAGGAAGTCAACATGAAGAAGCTGCTGTTGAGGGGTCGTTTGGCACTGAGTGAACGCGGCGACGTACCCGGGTGGGTGCTGATCACGCTCATGACGGCTGCCCTCGTTGTTCTCATCTGGGGCGTGGCCTCGGAGCGCCTGGTGGAGATCTTCAATCGTGCGATGGATTCCATTTCGAGGATCTGATCGGGGCTTCGAGCGCGGCTCGGAGGTGGTGTCTACCGTTCTCGTCCAGGGCCTCGCGGTCGTTGTGATCCTTTTGCTCGCTCAGGTGGCCTTCGCCTCGTACGTACGCACGATGAGCGTGAGTGCCGCGTCGGAGGGCGCACGCCGGGGCGGCCTGCTCGGGGGAAACGAGGAAGAGGCGAGGGCGCGCACGGGGGAGCTCCTCGACTCCCTCGTGGGCGCTGCCAGGGATCGGCAGATCGACGTTGGACGCGAAAGCGAGGGTGGAGTCGACATTCTCGTCGTGACGGTGCGCACGCGCCTGCCGCTCGTGGGCGGCTTGGGCCCCAGGTGGCTGACCGTGAGGGGCCGCAGCCTCGTGGAGGGACCGTGAGCGAGCGCGGGGACGCGACCGTGGAGTTTTTGGGGATGCTGGTTGTGTTGGTGATCCCGCTGCTGTACGTCGTTTTGGCGGTCGGCGCCGTCAGTGCCGGTGCGATGGCGGTGGACGCCGGTGCGCGCGAGGCGGCTCGTATTTTGGCGGAGGACCGAACGCGCGAGGACGATGCGCGGCGTGCTGTTTCCCTGATTGTTGAAGACTTCGGGGTGGATGCCGACGCGGAAGTGTTTGCCGCGTGCGCGGAATGCGACGGCGAGAAGGGGGTGGTCGATGTGCGCGTTTTCGTGCGCGTGCCACTGCCTTTCTTGCCCGAGTGGTTCGGCCGTGTTGGTGTGGGTGTCTCCTCAAGCGCCCGGGCGCCCGTCCGGGAGGTGGTTCCCGGTGGGTGAGGAAGGGCGTGTCGGCCTCCTCGTGGCTGCCGGGTGCGCGTTCGTGTGCCTGCTCATGTGCACGACGATAGTGCTCACGGAGATAGCGATGCAGGACCGGCGGTTGGTGTCGTGCGCCGACGCCTTGGCCGGTGCCGGGGCGGGCGGCGCGTCTGCCTCACCCCTTTATTCGGGCGGGAGAGTGGGGGTTGACGAGACCGTCGCGCGTTCGCGGGTTGACTTAGCGCACGAGGAGTTGTCCGCCTCGATCTGCCGGGTGGGCGACGGGGTTTCCGTCGCGTGGGTGAGCGTGGATAGTTCCGAGGTGGAGGTGGCTGTGCGGGCTCATCCGCGCGTGTCGCTGCTTCCGCCCGTGCTTCGCGGGGCGGTGATTCCCGAGCTGGCGAGGACGTCGAGCGCGCGCGTTCGTGGGGCGTCACAGGCCCCCTAAAGGTGTGCTGTGCGACGGTCACATTGTGGGATGAGGCGAGATCTCACAGTAAACAATCCGTAAACTTCGGGTCATGAGTAGCTTTGATACATCTCGACTTTCTCCTGCACTGTCCTCGGTATTCGAGTCCGTCCAGCGACGCGACCCCTCCCAGCCAGAGTTTCACCAGGCTGTCTACGAGGTCCTCTTAACGATTGCTCCCCTCGTGCAGCGCCACCCCGAGTACGCCGACCTGGCGATCATCGACCGCGTCGTCGAACCCGAGCGCCAGATCCTCTTTAGCGTCCCCTGGGCCGACGATCTCGGTGCCGTCCACGTCAACCGCGGCTATCGTGTCGAGTACAACTCCGCCCTGGGCCCCTACAAGGGTGGCCTGCGCTTCCACCCCTCGGTGAACCTGTCGATCATCAAGTTCCTAGGTTTCGAGCAGATCTTTAAGAATGCACTGACCGGCCTGCCCATGGGCGGCGGCAAAGGGGGCTCGGATTTTGATCCCAAGGGCAAGTCTGACGCCGAGGTGATGCGTTTTTGCCAGTCCTTCATGATCGAGCTGTCCCGCCACATCGGCCCTGACACGGACGTTCCCGCGGGGGACATCGGCGTGGGTGGCCGCGAGATCGGCTACCTGTTCGGCCAATATAAGCGCTTGAAGAACCGTTTCGATGCCGGCGTGCTCACGGGCAAGGGACTGACCTGGGGCGGATCCTTCGTGCGCACCGAGGCCACCGGCTACGGCTTGGTGTACTTCGCCGCCGAGATGCTGGCCACGAAGGGCACGAGCTTCGATGGCAAGCGCGTCGTCGTCTCGGGCTCGGGTAACGTCGCGACCTATGCAACTGAGAAGGCCCAGCAGCTGGGCGCCACGGTCGTGGCCGTCTCCGACTCGTCGGGTTATGTCCTGGACGAGGCCGGAATCGACGTTGCGCTGCTCAAGGACGTCAAGGAGGTGCGCCGCGGGCGCGTGTCCGACTATGCGGCCGAGCGCCCCGGTGCGATCTTCGTCCCCGGTGCCGCGGTCTGGGACGTCCCCTGTGACGTCGCCCTGCCGTGCGCCACCCAGAACGAGCTCCCCCTGTCTGGCGCACAGTCGCTCATCAAGAACGGCGTGCAGCTGGTCGCCGAGGGCGCGAACATGCCCACGACCCCCGAGGCGATCGAGGCGCTGCAGGGGGCGGGCGTGGCCTACGCCCCCGGCAAGGCCTCCAACGCCGGCGGCGTGGCCACCTCCGGCCTGGAGATGCAGCAGAACTCCGGGCGCACCCAGTGGCCTTTTGCCGAAACCGACGCGAAGCTTCACCAGATCATGGTCGGCATTCACGCCCACACCGTCGCCACGGCCGAGGAATACGGCGTGCCCGGCGACTATGTGGCGGGAGCAAACCTGGCCGGTTTCCAAAAGGTGGCCGACGCGATGGTTGCGATGGGCCTCATCTGAGTGCCCTGCCCGTGGGGCAGCGGCGGCCTGCCTCCCCGGGGAACCGTCCTCTGGGTGATGGTGGGGGAGTAAGGGCCGCCACCCGCGCGGCTCACGGCCCTCGTCGGCCCGCTGATCGGTTACCCTGGGTGTGTGGCCATTGAATTTTCTGAAGAGATCCCGTCCCTGCGCACCACGATGGAGAACATCATCGCGGTCGTCCAGCCGGACAAGCTGCGTGAGCAGATCGCCGAGCTGAACGAAAAGGCCGCTGCACCCGACCTGTGGGACGACCCCAGCGCCGCCCAAAAGGTCACCAGCGCCCTGAGCCACTGCCAGAGCGAGCTGGATCGCGTCACGCAGATGAGCGAGCGCATTGACGACCTTGAGGCCATGGTGGAGATGGCCGCCGAGGATCCCGACGAGGGGGTCGACATCCTGGCCGAGGCCGAGGCCGACCTGGCAAGCCTCCGCGAGGACCTGGGCAACCTGGAGATCCGGACGCTCCTGGACGGCGAGTACGATGAGCGCAACGCGGTCATCACGATCCGAAGCGGTGCCGGCGGTGTGGATGCCGCGGACTTTGCGGAAATCCTCCTGCGCATGTACCTGCGTTGGGCGGAACGACACGGGTATGCGACGAAGGTGATGGACACATCGTACGCGGAGGAGGCGGGCTTAAAGTCAGCGACCTTCGAGGTCCAGGCCCCCTACGCCTACGGCACGCTGTCGGTCGAGGCTGGTACGCACCGCCTCGTGCGCATCAGCCCCTTCGATAACCAGGGACGTCGCCAGACGTCGTTTGCGGCCGTTGAGGTCATTCCTCTGATCGAGACCACTGATCACATTGAGATTCCCGAGTCTGAACTGAAAGTGGATGTGTTCCGTTCCTCGGGCCCCGGTGGGCAGTCCGTGAATACGACGGATTCCGCGGTGCGTATGACCCACATTCCCACGGGTATCGTCGTGTCCATGCAGGATGAGAAGTCGCAGATCCAAAACCGCGCGGCCGCCCTGCGGGTCTTGCAGTCGCGCCTGCTCATCCTGCGCCACGAGGAAGAGGAAGCGAAGAAGAAGGAACTCGCCGGCGACGTCAAGGCGTCGTGGGGTGACCAGATGCGGTCCTACGTGCTCCAGCCCTATCAGATGGTCAAGGATCTGCGCACCGAGTTCGAGTCCGGCAACCCGCAGTCCGTGTTTGACGGGGACATTGACGGCTTCATTAACGCAGGCATCCGTTGGCGCAAGAACGAGCAGAACACCGCTGGGGACTGAGTGCGTCCGCTGGCGGGTTGAGTGCCACACCGTGGGTTTTCCGCGTGTCGCACCCGGGGCGTGACATGATTGTTACCTAAGCTATACGGGACTGTTGACCCCGATCGGATGGTCCCATGATTCGTTTTGATGATGTCACCATGGTGTACACGCCAGGTGCCCAGCCCGCGCTGGACCACGTCTCGCTGGAGGTGGAACGCGAGGAGTTTGTGTTCCTCGTTGGCAAGTCGGGTTCCGGCAAGTCCACGTTCCTGCAGCTCGTCATGCGCGAAATGAAGGCGACCAGCGGCAAGGTGTGGGTGCTCGGCAAGGACGTGTCCAAGCTGTCCACGTGGGCGGTCCCGAAGCTGCGCCGCCAGATCGGTACGGTGTTCCAGGACTTCCGCCTGCTGCCCTCCAAGACCGTGTACGAGAACGTGGCCCTGGCGATGCAGGTCATCGGGAAGCCCCGCCACGCGATCGAAACGGCCGTCCCCGACGCCCTGGAACTGGTGGGCCTGTCCGGCAAGGAATCGCGGTTGCCCCACGAGTTGTCCGGCGGCGAGGAACAGCGCGTCGCGATCGCGCGCGCCATGGTGAATCGTCCCGAGCTCCTCCTCGCGGACGAGCCGACGGGCAACCTGGACCCCGAAACTTCTCTGGGCATCATGCGTCTCTTGGATCGAATCAACCGCACGGGGACCACGGTAGTGATGGCCACCCACGACGCCGACATTGTTAACCAGATGCGCAAGCGCGTCATCGAACTCGAGGCCGGCGACGTTGTGCGCGATCAGTTCCGCGGCGTCTACGGGGCCGGGAGGTAGAGGCAGTGAAACTTCGTTTTATTCTCTCCGAGGTCGGCAAGGGCTTGTCGCGTAACCGCGCGATGAGCGTGGCCGTCATTCTCGTGACCTTCGTATCCCTGTTGTTCGTCGGTATCGCCGGACTGACGCAGATGCAGGTGTCCAAGATGAAGTCGGAGTGGTACGACAAGATCGAGGTCACGATCTATATGTGCGCGAGCAACGACGCGGCGGCGAACTGTAACGCGACCGAGGCGACCGACGCGCAGATCGACGCCGTGCGCAAGAAGCTGGCTTCCTCGGAGATGACGCCCTACGTCGCGCACGTGTACGAGGAGACGAAGGAAGAGGCGTACGAGAACTTCCAACGCCTCAACGGCAATAATGCCCTGACCCAGTGGACCACGCCGGACATGCTCCAGTTCGCGTTCCGCATCAAGCTGGTTAACCCGGAGCAGTACTCGGTGGTCAAGGAAGAGTTCTCCGGGACCGCGGGTGTGTCGGAGGTGCGCGATCAGCGCGAGGTCGTTGAGCCTTTGTTCCGCGTGCTCGGCGCGGCGCGCACGGCCGCTCTCGGCTTGGGCGCGATCATGGTTGTCGCGGCGATCCTGCTGATCTCGACGACGATTCGCCTGAGCGCAATGAGCCGCGAACAGGAGACACAGATCATGCGCTACGTGGGCGCGTCGAACCTGTTCATTCAGGCGCCCTTCATGATTGAGGGAGCGCTGGCCGCGCTGGTCGGCGCGGTGTTCGCGATTGGCACCCTGTTCGCGGGAGTGCACGTCGTCGTCCAGGGGTGGATGGCTCCCTCCTTCAGGTGGACGAACTTTATCGGCTTGGGTGAGGTGGCGATTATGACGCCGATCCTGGTCCTGGCCGCGGTGGCGTTGGCGGTTATCGCCTCGGCGTTCTCTCTGGCGAAGTACACGAAGGCGTGATTCGAATGTTCCATTCACTGCTACCTCCCGCACGTCGCGCGCTGCGCGTTAGCGCGATGGCCCTGGCGGTCGCGTCCTTTGTGGCGATGAGCCAGGCCCTGCCCGCCCGCGCGAGTGAGGAGCGCGATGCCGCCGCGAACGCAGCAGCCGAGGCGCAGGCCACGGTGAACGCTCTCCAGTCCCAGCTGGAGGGTATTGATGCGTCCCTGGCTCAGGCTTTCATTGACCTGCAGGCCCTGAACGGGCAGATTCCGGTGGCACAGGCCGCCTACGACGCGGCAACCTCGACCTTCGATGCGAAGGCGCGCGAGCACGCAACGCTGCTCGGCGAGCTGAACGCCGCTCAGGGCGAGCAGGACCGGATTGATCAGTCTTTGACGCGGGCGAACACGCAGGCCACCGACGCGCAGCGTGCGATTGCCGACCTGGTGCGCCGAAAGTACCGCGAGGGCAACGTGGATCCGGTCGCCGTTGCGCTCACCGCCGGTGGGACGCAGTCGATTACGGATCGCGCGGCCGCAGCCGATATGGCGCTGCGCACGGAGAGCCAGACCATGACGGCTGCGCTGGACGTGTCCTCGTCGCGGCGCACGCAGGCCACGCGCCAGAATGCGATCACGGACCGCATCGCGGAGCTGGAGGCAAAGGCCGCGCAGGCGGAAGCGGACGCACAGGCCGCTAAGGACGAGGCAGACGCGAAGCTGTCTGAACTGAACTCCCTGAAGGAGCAGGCTACGGCCAAGCAAGCCGAGTGGGACGCTCAGAAGAGCCAGGTGGAGGCGTCACTGAGCCAGGCGGAAGCTGATTACCAGGCGCGCAGCTCTGAGCTGGCCGCCATTGATGCGGCGAACAGGGCATCCGGCGCGTCCTACGCGTCGTCCTCGGGCTTCCGTAATCCCCTGGACATCCCGATCGTCGTGACCAGCCCGTTCGGCATGCGCTACCACCCGGTCTTGGGCGTCATGAAAGGGCATTCGGGAACGGACATGGCCGCGGGCTGTGGAACGGTCATCCGCGCGGTCGCGTCAGGCTATGTCAATGCCGTGTCCTCGGACGTGTCGGCTGGTAACTACGTGGACGTCAACCACGGTATCGTGGGCGGCAACTCGGTCATCACGGAGTACCTGCACATGCAGGCCCAGTACGTGTCCTCCGGGCAGTACGTGAACGCGGGCGACGCGCTGGGTGAGGTCGGCTCCACGGGGTATGCGACGGGCTGCCACCTGCATTTTGGTGTTCGTCAGAACGGAAGCTACGTTGACCCCATGGGTTACTTGTAATCCGCGTTAGGATTAACCCTCGTAGCGTTGTCGCTGCGGAGGTCTTTCCTTGTAGCTGCGCGAGAGTCGTCGTCGGAGGGAGGCATGCATGCCGAAGGAATGGAAGAAGCCTAAGCCCACGGAGGGGCAGCGTGCGAAGGCCGCATCTGACGCAAAGAAGACGATCGCCCGCAACAAGAAGGCCCGTCACGACTACGCCATCGAGGATACCTGGGAGGCCGGGCTGGCCCTCATGGGAACCGAGGTGAAGGCCCTGCGGATGGGGCGTGCCTCGCTGGTGGACGCGTGGGTGGAGATCAACGGGGGAGAGGCGTGGCTGTACGGCGCGAATATCCCCCTGTATTCGCAGGGGTCGTGGACGAATCACGCCCCGACTCGCAAGCGTAAGCTCCTGCTGCACCGCGCCGAAATTGATCGCATGGCTGACCGCGTGGCCGCGAAGGGGTACACGATCGTACCGCTTGAGCTGTATTTCATCGGTGGGCGCGTGAAGGTCGAGGTGGCCCTGGCCAAGGGCAAACAGGAGTGGGATAAGCGCCAGGCGCTGCGCGAGAAGCAGGACCAGCGTGAGGCTGAGCGCGCGATGCGCCGCTATGTCAAGCAGGCCCGCGGGTAAGAGAAAGAAGGCGATTGCGTGCGGGGTTGCGCGTGCGTTTCCGTGGTCTCCTTCGTGCGGTCGAGGCACTCCCTCCTTCTCCTTCACCCTTGACGGGCGCGACGTGCGGGCATATACTGATGTGTCCGACGGCCTGCGGCTTTGCGGGGCGTCGGGAGTTGAAAACTCAAGAGGGGATGATCGGTTTCGACAGTGGTCGTCGATCGAAGTGAAGCGAGCCGAGGATGTGCGCTCAACTCGTTAACGATGCGTGCAAACCAATAGGTGCCGAACAGAATCGCACCGACTACGTTCTCGCTGCCTGATATCGCAGCCTGAACCTTTAGTCCGTCAGCCCGGGAGCTGCTTCCGGCCCGGTGTCTGGCGTCGTCTAGGGAGCCACTGGGTGCCGCCCATGTTGGTGGGGCGGCTCCGACACTTAATCAACTGAGCCTATCCGGCAGTGAGTCTACGCGGATGCCGGGGGCCGAGAAATAAAACCGTAGACTGCGCTCGGAGAAGAATTCGGGGCCGGCTATTGGACGGGGGTTCGATTCCCCCCATCTCCACCCTACACCCCGGAATCTCGTTGAGATTCCGGGGTTTTCATTGTCATTTAGCAGGTTTTACCCCCTCGTGCGCACAGCGCGCACGTATCAGGAAATATCAGGATGTACCACCCTGAGTGGCGCAGGTGTGGCGCAGACAGTGGAAAAAGATGCTGCGCCACTCGACGTGGAGGAGTGCTCATGAACACCCGCCGATCGTTCGGCTCAATCCGCAAAAACCGCGCAGGCAGGTATGAGGCCCGCTACACCGGACCCGACGGCGGCAAATACACTGCCGGCGACAGCTTCACCCGTAAGGGCGACGCCAGCTCCTTCCTGGCCCGCGTCGAGGCTGAGATCAGCACCGGACGCTGGATCAGCCCCAAGTATGCCCGCGAGCGCGCCGAGGCGCGAATGCTCTCGCTCGACGCTGTGCTGTGGCCGTCCGCTGATCAGGTTTTCGAAGATAATTCCAACCAGACCGATCAGGGCGCCGACGACGACATTATCGAGTTGGACCCACGGCACCGCCGCGCTCACCTTCACTCACTTTCGTAGCTAACGCGTTAGCGGCGACACATATGAAAGGGTCGACACCATCAAGGAAACGGTGACGGAACTGGACTTGGGGGTGCTCGTCTAGGTTGACTGCCAAGCGACAGACACGTGACCTGAACAGGCAAAGACATCCAGGGTCTCAGCCAGCTCATCCACGCGGCGAGTGAATATCCCCGCCGGGTGGTAAGTCAGCCATCACCGTGATCATGGCCGCCTCGGAGCAATCACGGCGCTGGCCAAACCTCTGAGGGAAGTAGCAGCCAGAGTACAGCTTGGAGAAAGCAACACAGATCGCGCCATCCCCGCTATCCAACGCCCAATGCTGGAACCCGTTACGCATGAGTCATGCGATCAGGGGAGTGCTATCCCACTCAGCCTCCCCCACATGCTGCCCCAGCATCAGCCAACAACAACACGGTCATTGCGCTGTGTGGCAGCGAACGCATCAAATCCGGGGACGCCTCAACCATAGCCTCGTCCGGCAAACCAGCAGGAGCGATCAACTTGAGGCGAGGTCGTCGTAGTGCCTCCAAGCGCTTCGAGTCGCAAGCAAAGAGCATTCCCGAAGACTCGCAGAGACCATACCCACATTCGCAAGGCCGACCAATACGCGCTCACGCCACCACGCGGAACACTACTCCAACCCTGCGGGGCTCGTGATTGGCGCGGGTGAAACCGCCGCCGCCCCTGCTGCCCGTAAAACCGCGTTTTCAGCTGGTTCTGGTCTCGCTGGGGAGGTCTTGGTTTCATGTCCTCCCCGGTGAGATGGTGCCGGGGTGATGTGGGTTTCAGGTTTGCTCTGCAGTTGGTGGGTGGATACTCGTGGTGTAACCCTTTGTCGCCCCTGCGCCGACACCTCGGAGCGTTGGCCTCACGTGACAACGTGCGGGCGCAGGTCGAGGATTGTTTCGTGATGAGTTGTTGGTGATGTCCGTGACGGGTGGGCGCGGAATTGCTGTTGCCATTATATACCCCCGGGGGTATTATCGGGAGTGTTGCAGCAGACACCACTTCATTCAGAGACAGAAAGTGAGCGACATATGCGAGTAGTAGTCGTCGGAGGCGTCGCGGGCGGCATGAGCGCGGCGGCGCGCCTGCGTCGCCGTGACGAGACTGCGCAGATCATCGTCCTGGAACGGGGCAGCTACGTTTCGTTCGCAAACTGTGGCCTTCCGTACTACGTCAGCGGTGAGATCGCCGATCCCGCCAAGCTGCTCCTGCACACTCCGCAATCCCTGAAGGCAGCCCTCAACCTGGATGTGCGGATCAACTCCGAGGTCACCGGGATCGACTCCGGCGAACACTGCGTCAAGGTCGCCAGCACAGACACCGGCGAAACCTACACGCTCTCCTACGATCATCTGATCCTTTCCCCCGGGGCATTCGCCAACCGTCCCCCGATCGAGGGTCTGGACTCCCCGCGCGTACGTACCCTCCGCACGGTCGATGACGCGCTCGCGCTTCGACAGGCTCCGGGCGCTCGCGCTGTCGTCTTGGGTGCCGGTTTCGTTGGCGTCGAAGCCGCCGAGGCGCTCGCGTGCCGTGGTCTTGAGACGCACCTCGTCGAGTTCGCTGACCACGTCTTACCGCCGCTTGAGGTCGAGATGGCAACGCTGGTAACGGAGGAGCTCCGTAACCTCGGCATTCAGGTCCACGCCGGCGTCGCCGCCCGGACCATTGCGCGCGGCGAGGAATGCGATTCCGTGACACTTTCCGACGGTACCGTGCTGCACGCCGACGTCATCGTCCTATCGACGGGCGTGCGCCCAGATACGGCGTTCGTCGAGGCTGCAGGTATCGAAACCAGCCGCGGCTATATCCTCATCGATCGCCAGGGGCACACCAGCGCTGACAACATCTACGCCATCGGAGACGGAACTATCGGCCCAGATGAGGAACGCCCAGTCACGCTGGCGGGCCCAGCGAACCGTGGCGGCCGCCTAATCGCAGACGCGATAGCCGACCGAGAACACGGCACCGATACTGCCCGTCGCATTCCGAAGCCGCAGGGCACGGCGATTGTTCGGGTCGGCACGCGGACTGCTGCCATGACCGGTGCTAACCGCGCGACCCTGGATGCGGCGGGCATCGAATACTTCACGGTGCACACGCACGCGAACCAGCACGCGGGCTATTTCCCGGGCGCGCAGCCGGTACACATTCTCATGCACGTGGGCGTCGATGGCGAGATTCTTGGCGCGCAAGCTGTGGGCGTTGACGGCGTGGACCGGCGTATTGACGTCATCGCGACCGCGATGCGAGCTCGCCTGAAAGCCGCGGACCTGATTGATCTGGATCTGGCGTACTCACCACCATACGGCCAAGCCAAAGACCCGGTGAACCAGACCGGTATGGTTGCCCACAACGTGTTGACCGGGGAGCTGGCACTGACCAGCCCGAGCGAGCTAACCGAGGATACGCCGGTACTGGACGTACGCTCGGCAGCCGAATATGCGGCCGGCCACATGAGAAAATCGTTGAACATTCCACATACTGAGCTGCGCGACCGCCTCGACGAGGTGCGAGCCTGGGTCGACGAAGAAGTTGGTGACCGGCCATTCGTCGTCATGTGCGCTGCCGGCGTGCGTTCATGGATTGGCTACCGCATTGTGCGTGCGGCAGGCTTCAACGTAACCATGCTGTCGGGGGGCATCCAGTCGCTGCGAGCATGGCTCGGTGACCGTTCGGGCGCCGTGCTGGTCAAGGGGTAGGACAGCGCATGGCAACGCACGCACAGATCGTGAATCGTCTCAAACGTGCTCGCGGGCAACTCGATGGCCTCATCGCACAACTAGAGAGCGGGGATGCGAACTGCCGGGATGTGCTGACTCAGTTCGCAGCAGTTAATTCCGCGGTGCGCCGTGCCAGCTACCTCGCGGTCGCGACGGTCATGTCGCAGTGCGCACTCGAGATCGCCGACTCAGAAGACGAAGGCGCCCGCGCGGCTGCGAAGCCGGAGCCGATTGTGAAAACGGACAAGATAACGATCAAAGAACTCGAGCAACTGTTCCTCAGCCTGGCCTGAGGCCAACACGAATCCGCTTCGAAAACAGATTCTTCCAACAACACGCAACGAATCCACAGCGGATCCGAGGCGCAACATCATAAGGAGAAAACAATGTGTCGACCAACTGTCTGCGAGGTGTGTGGCAAGACCACGTGGAAAGGATGCGGTCAGCATATCGACAAGGTGAAGGCGACAGTTCCCGCAGACCAGTGGTGCAACGGACAACACACCGACGAGGAACGCTCCGCTGTCCGCGGGAAACGCGGCCTGTTCGGATGCTTCTTCCGCTGAGCGGCCGACCCGCCTCCGCGCGGTGGGTGACCTGAAACCCAGTGGGAAGCAGGTGCTTGACGCAGTCGTAGACGAGTGGGACATCCCTGTGGCTGCGGGCCATGGGATATCCGGGGTGAATCTCATCAAGTTCGCACCTGACGGGTCCGACACCGCCGTCAGGCGGTGTCGGACAGAGTCGCGGCGATCGCCTTAGCTAGGCCGGTGCGCGTGTCAGTGACACTCACGAGATCATTGCGCTACGCCGCGAGGCGGGAACCCACTCATCGCTCTTGTTGGGTGGGGGTGCCACAGTGCCAGGCCCTATTCTTCTCTGCAAGACGGACGTATCATTGAGTCATGAGGTGGGCGACAAGATCAACGTGGGCTCGCATCGGCGTGCTGTTCAGCATCTACCTGCTGATTCCGGCACTCTGGTCTGGCTTCTCGAGCGGCTCGGAAGTAACTGAGGTCGTGAAAGGCCTCGCGTTCCTGATCCTGCTCGTCATCTTGCCGCTGGTTGCTATTGGAATAGGTGCCTGGGATGGCGTGAAGGAAGGCTTCAGCCTCCTGTGGGTGCTTGCGCCATTCCTGTGTTTTCTGGCGCCGATGTTTCTGTTCTTCAACGAAAGCGCCCTCATCTATGGGGCGGCCTACAGCGTCCTCGGTGTCGCAGCTCATGCCCTCGGCGCGTTTGTCTATTCGCGTCGCCGTGGGCGGGTGTGATGGTCGTAGGTCGCTGCGGATAGGAAACGGCCTCGTGGATAGGTTATGGGCATCTGGATAGCTTATTTTCCTATCCACGTGGCTATAACCTATCCGCAAGAAGACAACCTATCCGCGAGTAGCGCTCGTGGGTGTCGTTGACCGCGTTCTCGTACCCAGCTCGGCGAGGGGGTGGGGCGCGTGCGCTTCCTCGATAGCCGCCACGGGTGGTCGCGGCTCCATCTGGCTGTGGCGGGGACTTGACGCAGCTCATGGCCTCGCCTGTCAAACCGTTGCTCCCCAATATGTTCCCGGAGAAATGGGTAGCATTGATGCGAACGGAGGTACCGACATGGCCTTTGATTTCAAAAAGGAATATAAGGAACTCTATGCGCCCAAGAAGGGGCCGAGCATCGTCGAGGTGCCGCGCATGACGTACGTGGCTGTGCGCGGCAGCGGCGACCCCAACGAGCAGGGTGGGGCCTACCAGCGGGCGATCGCCACCCTGTACGGGGTCTCCTACGCGATCAAGATGAGCAAGAAAGGGGCGCGCGAGATCGACGGCTACTTCGACTTTGTCGTGCCGCCGCTCGAAGGGTTTTGGTGGCAGGACAATGTCAGGGGAGTCGACTACGCCCACAAGGAGACCTTCAACTGGATCTCGGTCATCCGCCTCCCCGACTTCGTGACCCGCGAGGACTTCTGCTGGGCCGTAGAGGAAGCGACCAAGAAAAAGAAGATGGACTTTTCCGCAGCCGAGTATCTGACGATCGACGAGGGGCTGTGCGTGCAATGCATGCACGTCGGAAGCTACGACGATGAACCCGCCACTGTCGAGGCCATGCACGCCTACGTGGAAGAGAACGGATACGCGCTCGACCTGACGGATGATCGCCTGCATCATGAAATCTACCTGGGGGATGCTCGCAAGGTTGCCCCCGAGAAACTCAGGACGGTCATTCGTCACCCGGTGAAGCGGGTGAATGCCACCCTCTGAGGGCGGTTGGGCGGTCGCCCCTCTCGCGGGTGAGTCTTTCCGGGCCTTATCGGCGGCGGTGAACCTGCTGGCTTGGAAACCATTTCCCGGGTACTGTTGGCCTGTTGACCCCTACATGAAGGAGCAGAAGATGCTAGTTGTCACGACCCCAACTGTCGAAGGCATGCCGATTAAGCAGTACATCGGGATGGTGTCGGGCGAGACTTTCGCCGGCGTCAACATGTTCAAGGACTTTGGTGCTGGCCTGTCCAACATGTTCGGCGGGCGTGCCTCCCAGTACGAGGAGGAAATCGGAAACGCGTCCGCGACCGCCGTCAACGAGATGTGCACCCGCGCCCAAGCCATGGGAGCGAACGCCGTCGTCGGGGTGAAGGTCGACTACTTCACGGCCGGAACCAACAACGGCATGCTCGCCGCAATCGCGACCGGTACGGCGGTCATTCTCTGATTGGCCGTTGTTGGCGATAGCCCGAAACTTCGCGGTGGATTGGTTAGTTGTGTGGGTGGGCCCGCGTCCCTGGAGTTTTCTGGGGGCGCGGGTTTTTGTGTGTGGGTGATGGTGGGTGGGGTTTGGTTTGGTTGATCCTGTGGGTGTGGGTGTGGGTGTGGGTGTGGGTGTGGGTGTGTGGTGTGTTGGTTAAAGTCTCAGTGTTTTTTCAGGCTGTATTGTCGTTGTGGCAAGGTTGGTTTTTTATGGTTGGTGTTGTCACAAGGGAATACGGCACGGGCCGCTGGGGTCCGGGGTATGCCGACGAGATATTTTTGAGGAGCCTTCTGGGAGTACTTGCACTGTGTTGATGGGATATGCTGTGGGGCCGACCGAGAGGTCGGCCCCACAGCATATCTGCGCTTTGTTCCAGTCGTGGAAGGAAGGATCGTTGGAGATGGGAAGCGCGCCTCTGCGCTGCACCGCTCGAAGCAGACGAATGCGCCGGTCGCGGCCTGTTTCACGGTCGCGATGAGCTGAACGATTGGGAAGTTTGGGTGACGTGTGGCACATAATGTGGGATTTTGAGATCAAAATGGGTGGCATTTTCGTGAAATCCGCGAAATTTGGCACTAAAGTCGGCGAAATGGCCGGAGATTTCGTAGTGTGTGTTTCGAGGCCACGACAGTGGTAACCAAGAACGAACAGGAATGAGGTTTCTCAATGTCCGTGAACCGTACCGAGCTTGTCGCTCAGATTGCCGAACGCGCCGACCTGACCAAGGCGAAGGCCGACGAGGCCCTGGCTGCCTTCCAGGCCGTCCTCGTTGAGTCCCTGGCTAAGGGCGAGGCCGTCAAGGTGACCGGCCTGCTCTCGGTCGAGCGTGTCGAGCGCGCTGCTCGCACCGGCCGCAACCCCCGCACCGGCGAAGAGATCAAGATTCCCGCCGGCTATGGCGTTAAGCTTTCCGCTGGCTCCACGCTGAAGAAGGCCGTCTCCAAGTGAGACGCTGACCCAGGCGAATCGCTGTGGGGCACGACCACGTGGTCGTGCCCCACTCGCTTTGTCACCTTGTCTGTCCGTCCCGACACGGAGCCCGCACGGTGGCGTCCCCCCGGCCCGAAAACTTCGGGCCGGGGGGACGCGATTTGGAGTTCGCCATGAACGACTGTGTTATACACCCACCTCTTCTCTCTTGCGGAGTTGCAGCAGCGGATGGTGGCAGGCCACACGGTGAGTCTCGTCCGACAGGGTGGGCTGAACCTTGCATTCTTCCCCGGCGAAGGGACAACGCGGGCGGAAGCGACATCCCTCGGGTGGGTTGATGGCGCTGGGGGGCTCCCCGGTGAGCTTGATGGCACTCTCGTCGTGGACGAATTCGGGATCTGGCACGGGGATGGAGTCGATGAGCGCCTTCGTGTACGGGTGCTTCGGTTTCTCGACGACCTCCTTCGCGGGTCCTTCCTCGACGATGCGCCCCAGGTACATGACGCCGATCCGGTCGGCCATGTATTGGACGACGGCCAGGTCGTGACTGATGAACAGATAGGACAGGCCCAGTTCCTCCTGCAGATCCTTCATCAGGTTGAGAACCTGCGCTTGGACGGAAACGTCCAGGGCCGAGACGGGCTCGTCCGCGACGATGAGATCGGGCGCCAGGGTAAGCGAGCGAGCGAAGCCGATGCGCTGGAGTTGTCCGCCCGAGAATTCGTGCGGGTAGCGGTCCAGGATCTCTTCGGTGAGGCCCACCTGCTCGAGGATTTCCATGATGCGCTCGGCGATCTGCCTCGCGTTGCCGGTCTTTTGGATGCTCATTGGTTCGGCCAGGATCTGGTCGATGCGCATGCGCGGATCCATGGCGGCGTAGGAGTCCTGGAACATCATCTGGACATCCTGGTGAATCTTGACGGCGTCGCGGCCCTTGAGCGTGGCCAGGTCGCGCCCGTCCAGCTCGATCGCGCCCCCCGACGGCGGTTCCAGGCCGGCGATGAGGCGCCCCACGGTGGACTTCCCGCAGCCGGACTCGCCAACCAGGCCGTAGGTCTCTCCCTTCTTGACCGCAATCGAGACGCGGTCGACAGCGGAGACGACGCCCTTGTTGCGCTTGAAGAAGCCCGATCCGGCCGACTCGTACTCGCGGGAAGCCTCTTTCACGTTCAACAGGGTGTCGTGCGAGATGGGCGCTGACGACGAGGCCGTCGCCTCACGCGCGTCCGCCCCGCCCTCGTTCGAACTGCGGTCGGTGGCGAGCTTAGCCTGAAGGACCGCGGGGGACTCGTCGTCTTCTCGGACGGGGTGGAAACACGCGTAGGTGTGGCACTCGTCGCCGCCCAGAGCCGGGTAGCCCGCGCGACACTGATCGTTTGCCCACAGGCAGCGCGCGGCGAAGCGACAGCCGGTAGGCAGGTTTGTCAGCGATGGGGGCGCGCCGGGGATCGAGAAGAGCTTCGTTCCTGCGGCGAGTGCCCGCTCGGGCAGGGCCGCCATGAGGGAACTCGTGTAGCGGTGCCGCGGCTCGGTGAAGAGTGTTTTCGTGGGGGCTGTCTCGACGATGCGCCCCGCGTACATGACGGAAACACGGTCGGTGTGACCGGCGACGACACCCAGGTCGTGGGTGATGAGGATGACCCCCATCTTGTACTCGTCGCGCAGCTCGTCAATGAGGTCGAGGATCTGCATCTGCGTCGTCACGTCGAGGGCCGTGGTCGGCTCATCAGCGATGAGGATGCGAGGCTGGCACACGAGCGCCATGGCGATCATGACGCGCTGGCGCATGCCGCCCGAGAGCTGGTGCGGGTAGTTGTTGATGACGACCTCGGGGCGGGGCATGCCGACCCGCTTGAGGATCTCGACGGAGCGTTCGAGTGCCTCTTTCTTGGCCATCTTTTCGTGCACGCGCAGCGGCTCACACACCTGAAGCCCAATCTTCATGGTCGGGTTCAGGCTCGTGAGTGGGTCCTGGAAGATCATGCCGACCTTCGTGCCGCGCAGCTTGCGAACATCCTTGAGGGGAAGCGCGGTGAGGTCCTGTTCGTCCAGGATGATGGAACCGGAGGAAACCTTGCCGCCCTGGGGCAGCAGCCCCATGAGGGACAGCGCGGTCATGGTCTTGCCGGATCCTGACTCGCCGACGATCCCGAGTGTTTCTCCGGCGTTCACGTGCAGGTCGACGCCGGACAGAGCCCGCACCACGCCGGAACGGATCTCGATGTCGGTGTGGAGGTCCTTGATTTGAAGGAGTGGAGTATTCATGGTTCTAGCTCACCTCTTGCGCAGTCGAACTTCGAAGGCGTCACGCAGGCCGTCGCCGATGAAGTTGAACGACAAGACCAGAAGGATGATGAGGACGCCTGGCGGGTAGAGCAGCCACCAGTTGCCCGAATACACGTGTGACTGGCTGTTGGAGAGCATTGCTCCCCAGTCGGTGGCGGGGGGCTGTGCGCCCAGGCCGAGGAACGACAGGTAAGCGACGTAGAGAACGGCGTCGGCGACCTGGAAAGTCGCGTTGACGATGACGGTTCCGATCGTGTTACGCACGATGTGCGTGCGGATGGCGCGCGGCATCGACCCTCCCATGCCGCGCATTGCGATGACGTATTCACGCGTGCGCAGGGACAGCGCTTCGCCTCGGATCAGGCGGGACGTGCCCAGCCAGGACAGGGCCGACATGATGATGATGAGGACGGGAACCGTCGGGGGAATCATCGTGGCGATCAGCATGAAGAGGAAGAGGACAGGCACGGACATGAGCGCGTCGACGATGCGCATCATGATCGCGTCGACCCACCCTCCGACGAAGCCCGCGATGGCACCGTACAGGGTGCCGATAGTGGTCGCGAAGATGCCGGCGAACAGACCGACAATGATCGAGGTCTGGCCGCCCTTCATGAGGCGTCCCAGCTGGTCGTAGCCGACCATATCGGTGCCGAGTGGGTGTTCGGAGGAGGGGGCCAACGCTGAGTTCGCCAGATCGGTGTGAATCTGGTCGGTCACATAGAACATGGGGCCGATGAACGAGAAAGCCATCAAAATGAGGATCAGGCCCACGCCGAAGACGGCGAGCCGGTTTTCCATGAATACCTGCAGGCCCTGCAGCTTGGTGGACTTGCGGGCGGTGCGCGCCTGTGCGGGCACGGCGGGGGTCGCGGCTAATGTGGTCATTTGGATCGTCCTGCCAGTCGGATTCGCGGATCGGCGACGGCGTAGAGCAGGTCGGCCAGGAGTGCGCCGACGACGGTCGCGAAGGAGATGATGAGGGCGACGCCCAGAAGGATCGGGTAGTCGCGCCTGCCGGTTGCCTGGAAGTACAGGTAGCCCATGCCGTTGAAGTTAAAGAGCGTTTCGATGACGAGGGCTCCAGAGAACATGGCGGGTATGTACAGGCCGATCATGGTGATCACGGGGAACATGGCGTTGCGCAGCGTGTGGACGAAAACCACGCGGAACTCCGACAGACCCTTCGCACGGGCGGTGCGCACGTACTGTTCGTTGAGGTTATCCACCATCGAGGAACGCACGTAGCGTGCGTAGGCGGCGATCGTGGCGATCGAGAGGGCACATACGGGCAGGATCAGGTGGTCCCACTGCTCCCACATGACGGAGAGGTCTTCGCCCTGCGGGGCGTCGTTGGGCAGGATTGGCCACACCTGAGAGAACAGGACGATCAGGAGCAGGCCCGCGAAGAAGATGGGCGTTGAATAGGCCAGGAGACACGCAATTGTTACGACGTAGTCGGGTGCTTTGTTTCTCTTGACTGCCTGCCACACGCCCAGGGGGATGGCGATGATGAGAGCCAGGATGGTGGACAGCAGTGAGAGGAAGATGGTGCGCGGCAGGCGTGCGGCCAGCAGGTCATTGACGGACTGGTTGTGCTGGTAGGAGTATCCGAAGTCGCCGTGCGCAATTTTGTTGAGATAGTTGACGTACTGCTCGGGTATGGGCCGGTCGTAGCCGTTTTCGTGATCGAAAGCCGCGAGCTGTTCTTTCGTCGCGTCCTTGCCCAGCGCGGCTCGGGCTGCACCGCCCGGCTGAGACTGGAGCAGGATGAAGGTGATGA
This sequence comes from Schaalia meyeri, assembly GCF_900105015.1. Taxonomy (GTDB): domain Bacteria; phylum Actinomycetota; class Actinomycetes; order Actinomycetales; family Actinomycetaceae; genus Pauljensenia; species Pauljensenia meyeri. Next base: position 96,218 of record NZ_FNLK01000014.1, read on the forward strand.
TAGTGACCAGGAAAACAACGATGACTGCCTGGCCGAGGCGTTTGAGGATGAATTGAATCATTGCGAACTCCACAGTTAGGGGGCAGGCGCCCGCATGTGCGGGTGCGGGCGCCTGCCCCGTGAGGCGCTAGAGCAGGGTTACTTGCCTTCGCCGGTCTGCCACGACCAGTCTTCGGGCCAGGTGCCGCCGGTCGCGTCAACGTCGCCCACGTCGAGCGCCTTCTTCACTGCGGTGATCTGGTAGTACGGGTTTGGCATCCACAAAACGGGGAGATCCTCTGCGAGGTAGTCGTTGTACGACTTCAGCGCGTCGGGTGCGGAGGAGCGGGTGGACTCTTCGATGAGCTTGTCGGCCTCGGGGTTGGAGTACTGGCCGAGGTTGACGGGGGCGTCACTGGCGAAGAGTCGCTCGCCGGAGGCATAGATCGGGAAGCCCCACGAGGTCTGGGATCCGAAGAAGGACAGGTCCCACGTGCAGGGAGTTTCGTCGTCGCATGCCTGGGAGGCGCCCACGGAGTCGGGGACCTCGTTCATGTCGATCTTGATGCCGACCTTGCCGAACTGGGAGATGATCTCCTCGAACATCTGGTGCGTAGAGACGAAGCCCGACTGGGAGATGAGCTTGAAGGTCAGTCCGTCGCCGGCCTCAATGCCCTCACCGCACTGGTCGGGCCCGGTGCCCGGGTTCTGGCAGGTGGAGGTGCCGTCGGGAACGATCTTCCAACCGTGGTCCTCGAGGAGCTTCTTGGCGGCGTCCGGGTTGAAAGGGTAGACGCAGCCGTCAAGGGTGCCGACCTTCTCGGGTTCCATGGGGACGGGACCACACGTGGGGGAGGCTGTGCCGGACCAGATCTTCTCGGAGAGGGTCTTTTGATCGATCAGCTGCTGCATCGCCTGGCGGATGTACTTCTGGTTGGTGAACTTGGCTCCGGGTGCCTTGGGGTAGAAGTTCATGGCCAGGTAGGTGATGGAGTTACCGGGCCAGAGGAAGACGTTGTAGCCCTTACCCTCGACCATCTTGCGCTGGTTGTACTGGGCGGCGGGGATGTATCCGAAGTCGATGCTGCCCGAGCGAACAGAGTTAAACTCCGCGTCGTCACCGGTGAATGCCTTGTAGATCAACTTGTCGATCTTGGGTTTGTCCTCGCCCCAGTAGTTTTCGTTGGGGACCAACTCCAGGCCCTGGTCGGGCGTGAAGGAAGAGACCTTCCAGGGGCCGTTCACGGTCTGCCACAGGGGGTTGGTGGCGTAGGTCGAGAGGTTTTTGGCCTCGCTCTGCAGATAGGAGAAGACCTTCTGTGCGCCCTCAGGGGTGCGATCCAGGTCGGAGACCTCCTCGTCGGCGCTGGACTTGTCCCAGGCGTGCTGGGGCAGGAGCGCGACCTTGTTGATCTGGTTGTCGATGAACCAGGCGGGGGCAAACTTGTCGTCGGTCGTGATGGAGAAGGTGCGCGCGTCCTTGATGTTCAGTGATGCGCCGTCGGGGAAGAATCCCTTCTTGTAAGAGGCCCACTCGTCCTTGTTGTTGGTAACGAGGTTCCACCAGAACTCCACGTCGCGGGTGGAGACGGGCGTGCCGTCGCTCCACTTGGCGTCTTCGCGCAGGGTGATGGTGAAGGTCTTGCCGTCCTCGGACACCTCGGGCACGGTGCCCAGGGACTTGGGGAGGTGGATCTTGTAGGGGGTTTCGGATGTGGACTTGTAGGCGAAGAGGGGGCGGTACATCGCTTGGATGAAGTTACCGTTCTCGCCCTGGGTGTAGCCCTTTGCTGAGATCGGGAAGATCCAGTTCGGGATGCGCGAGGCCATGGTGACCTCGTTCTTTCCGGTCTCTGAGGTGGCGGCACGGTTGTTGCCGCCGCAGGCGGACAGGCCCAGAGTGGCGGCCATTGCGAGAGCCGCTCCAGTGGCGATCCACCGCATTTTTCTGAGGTTCATGACTGCTCCAAATCAACGTTGATCGGGGACTCTGACGGGATCGGATCCTGCCAGACGGCATATATCATATGACAGTTTGATGTCCAATGTTGCCGGAATGGTAAAAATCGTGAATGTTACGAAAAAATAACAATGATTTTTGGTGAAAGAAGTGCCATACTTTCTTCGGTGATGCATAATTGGTGCTGTTCTCAACGGCGAGCGCCGTGTTACGTTGCGGTTACCACATGCCTACTCAACAGGAGGTGTCATGGCCACGCATGACGTTGACGAGACTGTCCTGACCCTGATCGGGTCCGGGCAGGCTGACACGCGCCCCGCAATCGTCAAGCAGACTGGCCTCGCACCGTCAACAGTTTCGGCCGCAGTGTCTCGCCTCGTCGAGGCGGGGGTGATCACGGAAGCGGACCAGTCCGTATCGACGGGCGGCAGGCGGGCGCGCCGCCTCGTCACCTCCGATGGGATCGGCGCCCTCGCGCTGGTCGAGCTGGGAGCCCATCACGGATTGGTAGCCCTGACGGATCCGACGCGCGGGATAGGGGAGGCGACCAGCCTCCTTATCGATATCGCGAGTGGCCCCAAAGCTGTGCTGAGCGTCGTCATGAGGGAAATCGCGCGCCAGGAGAAAGCCGCCGGCGTGCGGGTCGGTGGCCTCGTCCTGGCGGTGCCGGGCCCCGTTGACGAGGAGGGTTCCCGCGTTATCCGCCCGTCCCGAATGCCCGGGTGGGATGGGATTAACGTTGCCGAGGCCGTGACCCGGCAATGCGGGCTGGCCGCCCTCATCGAGAACGACGCGCGCGCCGGCGCCATCGGCGAATCCATCTATCGGCGTCGCCTGCAAGGTGTTGCCCCCATTGACACCCTCATCTACATCAAGGCGGGGTCCGCCATCGGCGGCGCCTACCTGGTTGATGGAGTCCCCCTCGTCGGGCAGGGCGGCCTCGCGGGCGACGTCTCCCACATCCCCGTCGACGCGGCAGCGGGACGCCCCTGCAAGTGCGGTAACGTCGGCTGCCTGGAAACCGTCGCTTCCGCCGACTCTATCCGCGCGGACCTGGCCGCTGTCGGCCTCGTCTACGAAAACAACGCCCAGCTGCTGGCGGCCGCGCGTGACGGCATCCCCGAGGTTGCAACGGCCATCCGCCAGGCCGGCACCCTCCTGGGTCACAGCCTGGCCCATCTCGTGTCCTTCCTGGCACCCCAGGGCGTCATCGTCGGGGGAGCGCTCTCCGCCGTCGACGCCTTCAGTGCGGGCGTGCGCGCCGCGCTTCACCAATCCTGCCTACCCCCGATCATGGAACACCTCGTGATCGAGTCATCCCGCTCAGGGCGCGAAGCCGCGCTCTGGGGACTGTCGACACTCACCCCCCAGAAGATCTCAAAGGAGAATCGCTCATGACCAAGCCCCGCATTGCGGTCGCTGGAATCCACATTGAATCCTCGACCTTCACACCCTATATCTCGACCGCTAACGACTTCATCGTCACGCGCGGCGCTCAGCTCATGGAGCGCTTTTACTGGCGGGACGAGGACTGGGCTCGCCAGATCGAGTGGATCCCCGTCCTGCACGCCCGCGCCCTGCCCGGCGGGGTCGTTGAGCGCGGCGCATACGAGTCCTGGAAGGCTGAGATCCTTCAGGGACTGGCGGCGGCGGGCCCCCTCGACGGGTTCTTCTTCGACATTCACGGCGCCATGAGCGTTCAGGGCATGGACGATGCCGAAGGCGATCTCATCAGCGCCATTCGCGGCGTCATCGGCCCCGACCCCATGGTGAGCGCCTCCATGGACCTGCACGGCAATGTCTCCCAGGATCTCTTCGACGGCTGCGACCTGCTCACCTGCTACCGCCTGGCCCCCCACGAGGACGAGCTGGAATCGCGCCGCCGAGCCGCCTACAACCTGGGCAAGCGCCTGCTGGAGGGGGCCCCCAAGCCCGTCAAGGCCCTCGTGCACGTGCCCGTCCTGCTGCCCGGGGAGAAGACCTCCACCCGCATCGAGCCCGCCAAGTCTCTGTACAAGATGATCGACCCTATCGAAGCAATGGACGGCATCGTCGACGCCGCCATCTGGATCGGCTTCGCCTGGGCGGACCAGCCTCGCTGCAAGGGGGCGGTCGTCGTCACCGGCGACGACGCCGTCCTCGTGAAAGAACAAGCAGAGCGCATCGGCGGCTACTTCTGGGACGTGCGCGAGCGCTTCGAGTTCGTCGCCCCGGTCGCCACCATGGAGGAGTGCCTGGCGGCCGCCGAGGCCGGGCCCAAGCCCTTCTTCATCTCCGACTCCGGCGATAATCCGGGCGCGGGGGGAGCCGACGACGTGACCGTCGCGCTCGCGGCCCTCCTGGCGTGGAAGCCCGTGCGGGAGGAGACCCTGGACGTGGTCTACGCCTCGATCATCGACCCCGACGCGGCAGCGACCGCCTGGCGGGCCGGAGTCGGGGCGCAGATCGAGACCCAGGTGGGAGGCCACATCGACACCCGCGACCCCGGCCCCATCCGCGTCCACGCCACCGTCGAGGCGCTCGCCGACGACCCCATAGGCGGGCGAACGGCCCTGCTGCGCACCGGCGGCCTGCGCCTCATCGTCACGACGAACCGCAACCAGTACACGATGTTCAGCCAGTTCGAGCTGCTGGGCGTTGACATCGCCGCGGCGGACGTCGTGGTCGTCAAGATCGGCTACCTGGAGCCCGACCTGTACAACACGCAGAAGGGCTGGCTCATGGCCCTGACCCCCGGCGGCGTCGACCAGGATCTGATTCGGCTGGGGCATGACCAGATCGACCGCCCGATGTATCCCTTCGACCCGGACATGGCCGACCCCGAACTGCGAGCGCAGGTCGTGGTGCCATGAGCGCCATCAAGGACTCGCCCGGCCCGGTGTTTGCCGGCATCGACATCGGAGGCACGTCCATCAAGTGGATGATCGTGGACGAGGCCGGCTCCATCCTCACCGACGGGAACGAACCCACGAATCGGCAATCCGTTGCCGCCCAGGTCGGTGCCATCGGCCAGCGTCTGGCCCACAGCCACCCGGGACTGGTCGGGTGCGGCCTGATTTGCCCCGGCCTCGTGGACGAGGGGAGCGGAACCATCGTGTACGCCGCAAACCTCGAGCTTCAGGGAGTCCAGCTGGCGCGCGCGGTTGAGGAAGCCACGGGCGTGCCCGCCGCCCTCATGCACGATGGGCGTGCCGCCGGCCTGGCCGAGGGCCTTCTCGGAGCCGGCCGCGGTGCCTCCTCCTTCCTCATGATGCCGATCGGCACGGGCATATCCGTGGCGCTTATGCTCGGCGATAACCTGTGGAGTGGGGCGACCTTCAGCGCCGGCGAGGTCGGGCACGCTCCCGTGTTCCCCGGCGGGGAATCCTGCCGTTGCGGATCCCGCGGCTGCCTGGAGGTCTACGCATCGGCCAAGGGGATCGCGCGTCGCTACGCGCAGGCGACCGGCAACGATATCGGCGCGAAGGCCGTAGAAGACGGGATCGGTTCCGATCCGGTGGCGACTGAGGTATGGGGGACCGCCGTGCGCGCGCTGGCGCTCTCCCTCACGCACATGACGCTGACCGTTGACGTTGAACGCATCATCATCGGCGGCGGACTGTCTCACGCAGGCGAGCACCTGCTGGCGCCCCTACGTCGAGAATTCGCGTCGATGCTGACCTTCCGCGATGCCCCCCAGATCGTCCGTGCCTCCCTGGGGGGATCCGGTGGGCGCTGGGGTGCGGCGATCCTGGCCGCCCAGGTGGGTGGGTCGACCTGCTACGAGGGGTGGCAGCCGTGACGGTCGTGGAGATATGCGTTGAGGATGCCACGGGCACGCACCGGGCCCGCGATGGAGGGGCCGACCGCATCGAGATCTGCCAGGACCTGTCCTGCGGGGGGCTGACCCCCGCGTTCGATGAGGTTGCCGCCGCCCTAGAGGTGGCTCCCACCGGTGGCGTTCAGGTGCTGGTTCGCCCGCGTCCCGGCGACTTCGTGCACACGCGCCAGGAGGTGGACAAGGTCGCCTCCGACATCGCCCGGCTCGCCGAGGCGGGCAGGGGAGCCTCGGTTCCCCTGGGTTTCGTCATCGGAGTCCTGGCCCCCGGAGGGGTGGTCAACGAGGACGCCTCGATGCGCCTGCGCGACGCCGCCGGAGACGCCCCGCTGACCTTCCACCGCGCCTTCGATCAGGTCGAGGATCAGGATCGCGGCCTCGACGTCCTGATGGAGTTAGGGTATGACCGCGTCCTGACGACGGGCGGAGATCCTGCCATCGCCCGGCCCCGGTCCCTGGCGCGCCTGGTGGCCCGGGGCGGAGACGACATCATCATCCTGGCGTCGGGTGGGCTTCGAGCCCACAATGTCGCCGAAGTCGTGGCCGCCTCAGGTGCGCGTGAGGTCCACATGCGAGCGCCCGGAGACTGCGGCACCGATCAGGGTGAGGTCGAGCGCATTATCGCTGCGCTGCACCGACGGAGCGGCGGAGAGCAAGAGAAAACGCTGCGCTGATTCGTCTGACAAATCAGCGCCTATGGTGTAAGGTTAACCACATGAGAATTGGAATTTTCAACGACGAAGATCAGATCGCGTCGCTGGCGGCGGACCGCATCGTTCAGGTGTACCGCGCCAAGCCGAACTTCGTGCTCGGCCTGGCCACCGGGTCGTCGCCTCTCAAGCTCTACGCTGAGCTCGTGCGCCGCTACCAGGCCGGTCAGATCTCCTTTGCACAGGTCCGCTCCTACAACCTCGACGAGTACGTGGGATTGCCCCGCGACCACTACGAGGGCTACGCGAACTTCATCCACCGCAACCTCGTCGACCTCGTCGACATGCCCGAGGGGGCGGCCCACGGCCCCGACGGCTGGTGCGATGACCTCGAGGCCGGCGCGGCCGCCTATGATGCGGCCATCAAGGCCGACGGCGGCATCGACATCCAGGTCCTCGGAATCGGCAGTGACGGCCACATCGGCTTTAACGAACCGGGTGGGACGCTCGCGTCGCGGACCCACGTGGGCGTCCTGACCGAGCAGACGCGTCGCGACAACGCCCGCTTTTTCGACGGCGACATGGGCGCGGTGCCCACCCACTGCGTCACCCAGGGCCTGGGGACCATCATGGATTCGCGTGCCCATGTCTTCATCGCCACCGGCGAGGGCAAGGCCGACGCCGTCAAGGCTATGATCGAGGGGGGCGTCACCCAGCGCTGGCCCGCCTCCATCCTGCAGCACCACCCGGACGTGACGGTTCTCCTTGACGAGGCCGCCGCCTCCAAGCTTGAGCTCGCCGACTTCTACAAGGAAGTGTGGGCCAAAGAGCACTTGTGAGATAGGTTCCCGCATCACCTGGCCCAGCCTCCTTTGACAGGCCGAGGCCAGGTGATGCGCGTTTTTGCTCCCGGCGCACGGACACCACCCCCTTAGCGATGGCGCCGGGACGTACAATGAGCCCATGCGTAATGCCCTCGACGAACCCACCGGCCCCGCCGCGCCCTCCGGCCCTTCCACCGCGTCCTCGACCGGCCTGCTCGAGCGGGCCGAGACCCGAGAAGAACGCACCGGAGGCGACGGTGATCGATTTGCCCACTTCGTGCGCAAGGACAAGGCCAATTCCTCGATGGTGACGGGACAGCCAGTTGTCGCGCTGTGCGGCAAGGTGTGGATTCCCACCCGCGACGCATCCCAGTATCCGGTGTGCCCCACCTGCAGGGAACTGCGCGACTCAATGGGCAAGAACGGGCGCAACTGGCCCTTCTCCGACGGAGGAAAGGGTTCCGACAAGTGAGCGAGATGACCCGGCGCGCACCCGTTGGTCGGCTGCGCGCCTGGCAGGGCGCTGCCCTGGACCGCTACATGAACGCTTCGCCGCGCGACTTCCTGGCGGTCGCGACGCCGGGCGCCGGGAAAACTACGTTTGCGCTCACCCTCGCGACGGAGATGCTCGCCCGCGGTATCGTCGACAAGCTCACCGTCGTGTGCCCCACGGAGCACCTCAAGGGACAGTGGGCCTTCAACGCCGCACGTTTCGGCATTCACATCGACCCCGATTTTACGAACTCCCAGGGCGCGGCCGGCTCCCACTTCGACGGAGTCGCTATCACCTACGCGCAGGTCGGCTCCAACCCGGCCCTCCACGCGGCGCGCACCCGCGCCTACCGCACCCTCGTGATCCTCGATGAGATTCATCATGCCGGCGACTCCCTCTCGTGGGGCGACGGGATTCGTGAGGCCTTTACCGACGCCACACGCCGACTGGCCCTGACCGGAACGCCCTTCCGCTCCGACACCTCGCCGATCCCCTTCGTCACCTACGAGGAGGACTCCGAGGGCATCCGCCGCTCGCGCGCCGACTACACCTACGGCTATAGTGACGCCCTCCGGGATGGCGTCGTGCGCCCCGTCCTGTTCATGTCCTACTCGGGGCAGATGGCCTGGCGCACGAACGCCGGCGACGAGGTCAGCGCGCGCCTGGGTGAACCTCTCACGAAAGACATGATGAAGCAGGCCTGGCGCACCGCGCTGGACCCACAGGGAGAGTGGATTCCCGCGGTCCTGCGCGCGGCGGACTTGCGCCTGGAGGAGGTGCGCCGCGCCGTTCCCGACGCGGGAGGACTGGTCATCGCGTCCAACCAGGAACAGGCGCGCGCCTACGCGCGCCACCTGCGCCTCATCACCGGCCGGGCCCCAACGACCGTCCTGTCCGATGATGCGGACGCCTCCGACCGAATCTCAGAGTTCTCCGACTCGACCGACAAGTGGATGGTCGCTGTGCGCATGGTGTCCGAGGGCGTCGACGTTCCCCGGCTCGCGGTCGGCGTGTACGCCACGAATGCATCGACGCCGCTGTTCTTTGCCCAGGCCATCGGGCGCTTTGTGCGCGCCCGCAAGCGCGGTGAGACCGCCACGGTCTTTATCCCTTCCGTCATCCCCCTGCTCACCCTGGCCGGCGACATGGAGGTCGAACGCGACCATGCGCTGGATCGCCCCAAGCGAGAGGAACCCAGCGAGCAAGACGTGTGGAATCCCGAGGAAGCGATGGTCGCGGCCGCAAACCGCGAAGAGAAGGCCTCCGCGGACCTGCTGTCGCAGTTCGAAGTCCTGGGGGCCGACGCCGAGTTCGACGGCGTCCTCTTCGACGGAGCCGCGTGGGGGGCAGGAGCCGAGGTCGGCTCGCAGGAGGAACAGGAGTACCTGGGGATCCCGGGCCTCCTTGACGCCGACCAGGTGACGACGCTGCTGCGCGCACGCCAGGCCGACCAGGTCGCCGCGCAACGGAGGAGCCGCAGCGCCCAGAAGATGCGCGAGGACAATGCGGGAATCCCCGCTCACAAGCTGCGGGCAGCCAAGCGCAAGGAGCTCCAGCACCTGGTCTCCACGTGGTCGCGCCGCTCAGGAGAAACCCACGCGACCATCCACTCGCGCCTGCGCTCACGCTGCGGCGGGCCCGAGGTCGCTCAGGCAACGACCGAGCAGATCGAGGCGCGCATCGCCCTGCTGCGCGAGTGGTTCGTCGGTCGGCACTGAACCGACGCGCGCGGCGCCCGGTCGCGCCCCACGCACAGCGAACCCCGGCCCGCTCGATACTCCGGGACCAGGAAGGCCACCGGGATGGGCGAGGCTGGGGCATCCTCACGTCGCGTCGGGCTCAGGCGATCTGTTCGTAACGGGTGGGGATCGCAACGTCGCCCTCGGAGAGACGCCACCCCTGGTAGGGCAACTCGTTGCGGGCGCGCAGGTGGCGCTCCTGGGCGCGGGCCAGGGCTTCCCCGCTCCAGGCCGCGGAATCGATTACGCCGCCGCGCACGAGCGGGACCTGCAGGGGGCGGGCACCGCGCTCGGCCAGCAGCGCCTGACCCTCCTCAATGGAGGTTCCAACGAGCAGGAGCTCCTCGGTGGCGTAGCCGTCCTCGCCCATGACGCGTCCGGCAACCTTGCGGCCACCGACCGTGGACTTCGACTCCGACTTCTTGGCGACGGGCACGATCGCCCCGGAAGCGTCCTCGCGCTGAACGACCTTGTAGACCAGCGCGGCCGTCGGCACGCCCGAGCCCGTCACCAGCTTGGTGCCCACACCGTAGGAATCGACGGGTGCCGCCCCCAGGGCAGCGATCGCGTACTCGTCCAGGTCTGAGGTCACGGTGATCTTCGTGGAGGTCGCGCCCATCGCGTCGAGCTGGCCGCGTACCTTGAACGCCTGGGCGACGAGGTCACCGGAATCCAGGCGAACCGCGCCCAACTCGCCGCCAGCAGCGCGCGCGGCCTCGACGGCGTTGATGACGCCCTGAGCGATGTCGTAGGTGTCGACCAGGAGCGTTGTGCCTGCTCCCAACAAGGTCACCTGAGAATCGAAAGCGTCCCGCTCGCAGTCGTGCAGGAGCGTGAACGCGTGGGCGGCCGTGCCGATTACGCGGATCCCGTAGCGCTTTGCGGCCTCCAGGTCGGAGGTGCCCTGGAAGCCGCCGATGACGGCGGCGCGCGCGGCGGACACCGCCGCCCGCTCGTGAGCCCGGCGCGCCCCCATATCCATGCAGGGACGGCCGTGAGCGGCGATCGTCATACGCGATGCCGCCGAGGCAACAGCACAGTCGTGGTTGAGGATCGACAGCAGGAGCGTCTCCAGCAGCGTGCAGTCAGCGAAGCTGCCCTCAACGGTCAGCAGCGGGGAACCAGGGAAATAGCACTCGCCCTCTGCGTAACCCCAGATGTCCCCCGTGAAACGCCACGAAGCCAGGAAGGCAGCGGCTTTTGCAGAAATGATCCCCCGGTCGGTCAACCAGCCGATCTGTTCGGCGTCGAACTGGAAACGTTCCAGCGCCTCGAGGATTCTGCCCGTTCCCGCCACGACACCGAAGCGGCGGGTGGCGGGCAGGCGTCGCCCGAACAGCTCGAAGGTGCAGCTGCGATGCGCAGTACCGTCCTTCAGGGCGGCGTCGAGCATCGTGAGTTCGTACATGTCGGTCAGCAATGATGTGGATAAAGATGCAGGCATACTGTGAGCCTACCGTGAGAAGCGTGTCACCGGGGTACGAATTGGCTTCCATGGACGCGCAATTCAACCTAGGGTTGGCGTATGGCAACGACCCTGCAACCAGCACCCCGCGCGCACGAAGCGACCACCGCCGTGCCGCGCTGGCGCGCTGTCGTGTGGGACGATCCCGTCAATCTCATGAGCTACGTGAGCGCCGTCTTTCGCGAGTACTTCGGATACTCGGCCGCGCGCGCGAACGAACTCATGATGAGGGTTCACACCCGCGGGCGCGCCACCGTTTCCACGGGCGTGCGCGAACGCATCGAGGCCGACGTCATGGCGATGCACTCCTACGGGCTGCGCGCCACCATCGAAGAAGACGGGGACTGAACGCATGGAGGGCTTCGCTCCTCGGGACGGCGGGTACGCCTCGTCGATGAGCAGCGGCGAGGCGCTCCTCCTGCGCCAGCTGGCCAGCGAGGTCCTGGTGGTTCTCGACGACCCGGGAGAGTTTGCCGCGACATCGTCCATGGTCAATGCGCTCACGGAGACCGAACAGCGCAGGGAAGCGCCGCGCGAGCGCAGCCTCGGGATGCTGCTGCCGCCCATGAGCCTGGACAGCGATGACGCCGCACGCATGCGCGCGCTGACGGAGGATTCGCTGCGCACCGACAAGTCGGTTCGCTTAAGGTCCATTATCAGCGATCTTGACCACATCGCTCACGGGGACGAGGACACGCTGGTCGTCAGCCCCGAGGCCGTGTGGTCGTGGCTCGGCGCACTGAACGATATCCGCTTGGGTTTGGCCGGCGAACTGGAGCTATCCGACCAGGCGGATGCGCAACGTATCGAAGCACTGGCCTTGAGCGAGCCGACGGGGGAACGCTCGCAGGTCGTCGCCGCGATCTACATGCTCGTCACATGGTGGCAAGACTCACTCCTACAAGCTGTGAATAATTCTCACTAAGGCATAAGGTCGAACCATGAACAACGCCCCGATTGGCATCTTCGACTCGGGTCTGGGTGGGCTCACGGTCGCGCGCGCGGTCATCGATAAGCTGCCCGATGAAGAGATCATCTACCTAGGGGATACCGAGCACACGCCCTACGGTCCGCGTGCGATCGCGCAGGTGCGCTCGCTAACCCTGTCCGCGCTGGACGAGTTGGCCTCGCGCGGAGTGAAGGCCCTCGTAATTGCCTGCAATACAGCCACGGCCGCGGCGCTCGCGGATGCCCGTGAACGATACTGGATCGATGCCGGCATCCCCGTCATTGAAGTCATCACGCCGGCCGCGCGCCAGAGCGTGATCGCGACCCGTAACCGTCGCGTCGGCGTGATCGGCACGAAGGCGACGATCCAGTCCGAGGCCTACCTGCGTGCCCTCGCCGCCGTCCCGGGGCTGACGGTCTGCCAGCAGGCGTGCCCGGCGTTCGTGGACTTCGTCGAGGCGGGCATGACAACGGGGGACGAGATCGAAGCAATCGCACGGGAATACCTGGGTTCGCTGAAGGAAGCGGGGGTCGACACGCTGATTCTGGGGTGTACCCACTATCCGCTGTTGACCGGTGTGATCAGTCGCGTCATGGGCGAGGGGGTCGCGCTCGTGACCTCGTCGGAGGCGACAGCCAACGTGACGTATAACGAACTGGTGGATCGGGGCCTCTTACACGACCCGTGGTCCGTGGGTAGCGGGCCGGAGCATCAATTCCTGGCCACGGGCGCATCAGACGCGTTCTCGCTCTTGGCCCGCCGCTTCCTGGGGCCCGAGGTGGGCTCGGTGGCGCGCGTGAACACCGGCGGGGGTATCGCGTGAAGCTGACTGTTATTGGCGCGACCGGCTCGATGTCGGGTCCGGATTCGCCCGCTTCGTCCTACCTGGTCCAGGCCCGTGGCGTGGACGCCGCAACGGGGGAGGAGCGAACGTTCTCGCTTGTGTGCGACTTGGGACCCGGTGCTTTTGGTGCGCTGTGGACGCGCGTGTGTCCGCTGGAGCTGGATGCGCTGGCACTGTCGCACTGTCATGCGGACCATATGGGCGACATCATTTCCCTGCAGGTGTACCGCAAGTGGGGCCCGGGTGCATCCAGCGCGCCGCTGCCGCTGCTGGGTCCCGGCGAGACGCTGCATCGGGTCCGGCAGATGGCGGGGGGCCCTCCGGGCGAAGCATACGAGTCTGAGTTTAGCTTCACGCGGCTTCAGCTCGGCTGCGCCTACGAGGTGGGGCCGCTAACGATACGCCCGTTTCGCGCGCTGCATCCCGTCGAGGCCTTTGGTTTTCGCATGGAGGGGCCGTCGGAGGAGGACCCCAAGCGTCGCGTGAGCCTCTTCTACACGGGCGACACGGATCGGTGCGACTCGATTATCGAGGGCGCGCGCGGCGTCGATCTGCTGCTCAGCGAGGTCGGTTTTACCTCCGACGATTCTGAACCCGATATGCACATGGATGGTTTCCGGGCGGGGGAAGTCGCGACTCTGGCTGGCGCCAAGCGTATGATCGCCACCCACATCCAGCCGTGGAACTCTAGCGAGCGGGTCGCCGCTGAGATTCGGCAGACGTGGGACGGTCCCCTTCAGTTTGCGGCAGCGGGCTTGCAGGTCTCGCTCTGAGAGCGTCCCTGGGCACGGAGCCGTGGCTTTTTATCGCGTCTTAGTCGGCCTGGGTGGAGTAGGCGTTGTGTCGCTGCCACTCGACTAGGTAGGTGCTCACGCGGGCTGGTCCGCCCGCTTCGGACCAGCCGTGATTCTTATGCCGCAGCAGGATCTTGCGGGTGCCAAGGGATGGCAGCGGGGTGACGCGCATGCCGACCGTGTGTGCGCCGGCGAGCGCCATGGCGGGCAGGATCGTCGATCCGGTGCGGGCGCGCACGAGGGATCGGGCGGCCTCGTACGTGGTGTACAGGTGAGGTGCCCATTTCGTGGCGGGGAATGCCTTGGTGATACGGCGCATGACGTGGTCGCCGCTGCTTCCGGGACTGACGCGCAGCCAGGTCAGGTCCGCGAGATCCTGGGTGGAGCCGATGGGAGGGGCGGAGTCGGGGGTGACCAGGACCCACGGTTCGTCGATGAAAGGAGCGTCCGTGTAGCCGTGCGGCGCGAGGCCGGGGTTTTCGTCCCGCTCGATGACGAGAATGTCGAAGCGGCCGGTGCGCAGGGAAGCCATGCCGGGTGTTTCTTCTGTCTCCTCGATGCGCAGGTCGATCCCGGGCAGGGCTTCGGCCAGATCTGGTAGCGCGGGGATCAGGGTGGAGCGGCAGATCGTGAGAAATGCTCCCAGTGTGACGGTGCCGGTCACCTGCCCGGTGAGGGGACGGAGGGCTTTGAGAGCCTCGGCGATATCAGCGTTGATGCGTTCGCCGGCGTCGGCGACGATCGCCCCTGCGGGGGTGAGAATCGCGCCGGACGTGGTGCGCTCCACCAGCTTGAGCCCGACCTCCTCCTCTAGCTTTTGGATCTGCTGGGAGACCGCCGAGGGGGAGACCATGAGGATATCGGCGGCGGCAACGATGCCTCCTTCTCGCGCGACGGACAGGAGGAACGGCAGGCGGCGGGGGTCGATGTCCATGAAAGCTCCTCGATTAAGTGAACCTGTAGGGTAACTATAGAACTATTCAATTGTGCTTGATCAGCGGAAGGTGCATCATACATGTCATGACCATCTTCCCTTCCGCAATCACTTTCCTCGGATGGACTGGCGCGGCCGCCTCCATCATCGCCTACTATCTGGTTTCCTCCAAGCGTTTCGCTCCGGACTCGCTGCGCTACCACTGCCTCAACGTCGCGAGTTGCGCGTTCCTGGCGGTTGCCTGCGCGTTCAGCGGGGCGTGGCCCTCCTGCCTGACGAACGCAATCTTCATCAGCGTTGGGTGCGTCATGATTTGGCGCGTGCGCCTCCGCCTGGCGCGCCGCATCATGCAGGTTGTCCGCTTCTGTGATGTGCGCCGTTTCCTTCCTGGCCGCGTGCGTCCGGTTCGGACTCGCTGACTCTCCCATCGATTCAGGGGGTGCCGGTTTTATCCCCTTTACCCATCAGCCAGCTAAATTAAGGTAATCGGCAGCGAATGGTCAAAGGTTTATCAAGATATGCCAAGGGAAAGTCTGTAAGTGCGGCTTCAGTGAAAAATAAGCCAACATCGATGGAAATGTGGGCGAAAAACACTCATCATAGAGGTACGATGCGTTGACAGATCCATCGCACGTACTCAAAGAGGAGCACACCATGTCCCGTTTCGTCGCATCAATACTTCGCCGCCTCACCCATCAGCGTAGGAAGCGCCAACAGCGTAACCTCCTGCAGTTCTCGATGAACCGTCCCATCATCGGCAACCTCGTCGCCCGCTGATGGCGCGCCTGCGGGCGCAAAAGAGTGCCGGACACCTTTTGGTGCCCGGCACAACTTTTCCTCTGATCCGCGGGTGGGGTCAGCTTCGCAGATACTCCACGATGCGGGGCATGAGCGCGCCAAAAGCGATGCCGCGATGGCTGATCGCGTTCTTTTCCTCCGCGCTCATCTGCGCGATCGTCACCCGGTAGCCGTCGGGGATAAAGATGGGGTCGTACCCGAAACCGCCCTGGCCGCGAGGAGAACGCGCGAGCGTCCCGCGGACCTCGCCGCGTTGGATGAACTCGCGACCGTCGGGGGTCACCAGGACTGCCGCGGAGACGAAGGCCGCGCCGCGGTGCCGGTCGGGAACATCGCTGAGCTGGTTGAGGAGCAGATTCAGGTTGGCCTCATCATCGCCGTGACGACCGGACCAGCGCGCGGAGAAAACGCCAGGTGCGCCGCCCAACACGTCCACCGCAATGCCGGAATCGTCGGCGATCGCGGCCGTTCCGGTGGCCCGTGCCAGGGCGCGGGCCTTGATGAGCGAGTTTTCTTCGAAGGTCACCCCATCCTCGACGGGAGAGGGGACGGAAAAATCGCTCATGCGCGCGACGCAACCGGGCGTGAAACCGTGCCACGCTGGGGCCAGGATCGCCTCGAGCTCGGACAGTTTATGTTCGTTGGAAGTCGCGAAGACCAGCCGCGCGTTCACGGGGTCACCTCAACTCGTTCCATGAGGGGAGCAGCAAGAGAGAGCTTCTGTGCGCGCGCCAGGACAGCGTTGCCCGCCGTGGCCAGATCCAGCAGATCGCCCAGCTCCTCGCGGCTGAAGGGGGCGTGCTCGGCGGTCCCCTGCACCTCGATGAAGCGTCCGTCGCCGGTCTGGACGACGTTCATGTCGGTGTGCGCGCGCACGTCCTCGACGTAGGGCAGGTCCAGCATGGGAGTGCCATCAATAACACCCACGGAGACCGCGGAGACGGAGTCGGTGAGGACCTTGGCCGAGGAAGAGAGGATCGTCCGTTCCTTCGCCCACGTAATCGCATCGGCGAGGGCCACGTAGGCGCCCGTGACGGACGCTGTGCGGGTGCCACCGTCGGCGCGCAGGACATCACAGTCCAAGACGATCGTGTTCTCACCCAGAGCGGCCACGTCGACGATGCCGCGCAGGGAGCGTCCGATCAGGCGAGAGATCTCCTGCGTGCGCCCGCCAACCTTGCCCTTGACGGACTCGCGCGAGGAACGCTGGGAAGTGGCGCGCGGGAGCATCGAGTACTCGGCGGTCACCCAGCCCTCGCCCGAATCCTTCTTCCACCGGGGCACGCCCTCGGTGAAAGAGGCGACACACAGGACACGGGTGTCGCCGAACTCGACGAGCACGCTGCCTTCGCCGGTTCCGGACCAGCCGCGGGTCAGGGAAACGGGACGAAGCTGGGAAGGGGTGCGCCCATCGGCGCGCAGATGTGAAGTGGTCATGGTGCCTAGGGTAACCCACGGCGTTAACGTGGAGACATGGCTATTGATCTTCCTCTCGTCCGCGGACGCGTTGATCCGGCTGTTGCACTGCGAGAATCAGCGACCCCCGCCGCCCTGGTCCGCTCGGGTCAGGCGGATGCCATCGTCGTGGACGGCTCGGGGTTTGTGCTCCTGGAAGAGGACGGGGCTGGTTTGGCGGGCATTCCCGCGCTGCGACGCCTGGATGCGCGGGCCGCGGCGCGCCTCCTCGTGGGATCCGAGGCCTCGTTCATCGGGGTGGTCGGCTCCCGCGCGGTCGTCGCGATCGAAACGACGAGCGAGGCCCAGCCGGGGCCGTGGGCCCATCTACGAGCGGTCGGGTGGCGCCTCGGGGACGACGACGCGGCCCTGGCGCTGAGCGCGGTCGCCCTGGCGGCGTGGCACCGCAGCTTCCGTTTTTGTCCTCGATGTGCCTCTCCCGTGCGGGTGGTGTCGGGTGGATGGGCCGCCCGATGCGGCGCGTGCGACAAACTCGAGTATCCCCGCCAAGACCCCGCGGTCATCGTTCTCGTGCAGGATCACAACGACCGCGTCCTCCTGGCCCACAACGCGGCGTGGAAGCCGGGCTTCGTCTCGCTGATCGCAGGATACGTCGAGGCGGGGGAGTCACCGGAGGCGACCGTGGCCCGTGAGGTCGCGGAGGAGGTGAGCGTCGACATCGAGGAACCGACGTACGTGGGCACGCAGCCGTGGCCCTTCGGCCGCTCGCAGATGATGGGATATCGTGCGCGCACGGCGCAGAAGGCTCCGACCCCCGTCGCGGACGGAGGCGAGATCGCGTGGGCCCGTTTCTATAGCCGCGATGAGCTGACGGAGGCGTGCGGATCCGGCGAGATCCGCACGCCGGGACGCTCGTCCATCGCCCACGTGTTGCTCACCCAGTGGTATGGATCCGACCTGCCTGAAGTGCCGGAAGACACGGGACGCAACTGGGGGCATCCGATGGGACAATAGGGGCATGAACCCCGAGGAACTGCTTGAGGCCCTGGATCCCGACCAGCGTACCGTCGCCACCCAGGTTGCCGGCCCCCTCGCAGTCCTGGCCGGCGCGGGTACCGGAAAGACCCGCGCGATCACGTACCGAATCGCCTACGGCGCGGCCGTTGGCGCAATCGATCCCGCGAACGTCTTGGCCGTGACCTTCACACAGCGCGCAGCTTTTGAAATGCGTCACCGCCTGGCCCAGCTGGGGGTGCCCAAGGCGCAGGCGCGAACCTTCCACTCCGCCGCGCTACGACAGCTGCGCCACTTCTGGCCGACCGTCGTCGGAGGCCCCCTGCCGGACGTCATCCCACACAAGGCCTCCCTGGTCGCGGCTTCCGCCGCCAGGCTCGGCATCACGATCGACCGCACGAACGTACGCGACATCGCCGCCGAGGTCGAATGGGCGAAAGTATCGATGGTTGATGCCGCGCACTACGCTACGCGCGCCGCACGCCTGCAGCGCGACGTGCCCGCCGGACTGGACGCGGCCGACATGGCGCGACTGCTCGACGTCTACGAGGATGCAAAGGCCGAGCGCGGCGTCATCGACTTTGAGGATATTCTCATCTACCTGTGCGGCATGCTCCAGGAGAGATCCGACGTCGCATCCATCGTGCGCAAACAGTATCGGTCCTTCGTGGTGGACGAGTTTCAGGACGTCAATCTGCTGCAGGCCAGGCTGCTCGATCTGTGGCTCGGGGGACGCCACGACGTCTGCGTCGTTGGCGACGTCGCGCAGACGATCTACTCTTTCACCGGCGCATCTGCGGACTACCTGACGGGATTTGGGCGCCAGCACCCGGGTGCCCGCATCGCCCGGCTCACGCGCGACTACCGATCGACTCCGCAGATAGTCACTCTGGCAAACGACGTCCTGGCTCGCGCCGAGCAGCGTGAGGGGACCGTGCGGCTGTCCAGTCAGCGTGGCGACGGCGCTCGGGTCGCCTACCGCACATACGACGACGACCGCAGCGAGGCCGAGGGGGTCGCCACGCAGATCGCCGACCTGGTTGCCGGCGGCATAGCTCCTCATTCGATCGCCATCCTCATGCGTACCAACGGTCAATCGCAAGCCTTTGAGGAGGCCCTGGGTGCGCGTGGGATTCCCGTCGCCGTGGCGGGCGGAAAGCCCTTTTTTGCGCGCGACGACGTGCGCACGGCCATCGCTCGGCTGCGCGCGGCTGCCGCCGCCGCACAGGAGGGGCCGGTCGAGACTGCCGTCCGAGACGTGCTCTCCGGGGTCGGGTGGGCCCCCGAGGCGCCCTCGGGCCAGGCCTCCTCCGAACGCTGGTCCAACATGAACGCCATCGTCGGATGGGCGGACGACAGCCAGGCGGCCACGCTCGCTGCTTTCGTCGCAGAGCTCGACGAGCGGGCCGCGTACCAGGTCGAACCGGATAAAGCGGGGGTCGAGCTGGCCACAATTCACGCCGCGAAAGGCCTCGAATGGGACGCCGTCTTCCTCGTCGGCGTGGCGGAGGGACTCCTGCCGATCTCCTACGCAAAGACCTCCGAGGCGCGCGAGGAGGAACGCCGCCTGCTCTACGTGGCCATCACCCGAGCCCGGGATCTGCTGACGCTCTCGTGGGCGCGATCTCGGGGGGCTGACGGGCGTGGGCGGCGCAAGCGGAGTCGGCTGCTTGACGGCATCTGGCCGGAAGCCGGGGGTGTGGGCGCGCCCAAGAAGAAGCAGCGTGCATCCAGTCGTGCCCTCAATCGGGCCTTCGAAGAAGAGGCGTCTGCCCAAGCGGTCGAGCTGTTCGGTCGCCTGAAGGCGTGGCGTCTGGAAGTCTCCCGTCAGGCGGGAGTCCCTCCCTTTGCTGTCTTCACGGATCAGACGCTGCGCGACATCGCCGTGGCCATGCCCAAGACGACCACGCAGCTGCGGGTAATTCGGGGCATCGGCGACGTCAAGGTACAGCGCTTCGCCGCGCCCGTCCTGGCCCTGGTGCGTGGCGAAGAGCCGATCATCGATGAGGGGGCGTGAGCCGGGAGCCTAGGATGTGATCCCGGCGATGCCGCACACGCACTCGGGCGCGGGAAAGACTCGTTCGACGCTGATGCTTCCATCCTCGTCGATCGTCGCGATCTCGCTGCATAGTTCCCTCGTTAACGCGCCGGAGACGAAGTCGCGTACAAGGCGCGCCACGCGCAGCGCCGCCGTGAAGTGGGCGAGGAGGGCCAGCGGACCGAGCGGCCAGTGGGCGAGTTCTCGCAGGTGTGTGAGGTGAAAAGCGTCCGCTTGTGCGCGCGCGTGTTCCCAGCACTGGTAGCACGGCGTGATGCCCGGTATGACGAAGGGGCCGACCTCGTAGGAGTGTTCGCCCCGCGCAACGATCAGGTGTGGCGTGTCGTGGACTGTCAGCTCAAAGGGGCTGACCGGGTCGACGACGCGGTCGTCGGAAACGATTGCGAGCTCCGCTGTCCCCTGGTAGTGGAGTCGGGATGGGGGAATGAGGGGCGACAGTTCGCGCCGCACCGCCCGAGAGCGCGCGGTGCCGGTGTAGGCTCCCCCAAAGACGCGGTCCCAGTCCTCGTTGACGAGGCGTGGCGCGTCAACGGACAGCGTGAGCGACAGGGTATCGACCAGGCTGCGCAGTGCGAGCACGGTAGCCGGAACTGCGCCGAGAACGCCGACCGACAGGAGGGGACGCGGAGCCGCCTCGGTCAGGGAAGCCTTAGTCAGCGCAGCCAGCAGCTCTGGCGAGGCCTGGGGTGGTTCGGGTGAGTGCCCGAAGCGGGACTGGTTGCTCAGCCAGAGTTGATCGCCGGCGTGCAGGTTGTCCAGCAGGACGTGGCGACACCGATCCCCGCCGACTTGCACGCTTCCCGGACCGCGCCACAAAACGGCAGTATTGCGTGTCAGGTTCATGATGATCTCCTTTCATTCGTGCCTGTTAGAGCCATCATGAGCCCGCGCGGGTGTGTGGCGTGAACTTTTAGAAAATCTGTGGATAACTCATCAGATCATTTCGGTTCGTCCGGGTCCGTGTTCTCTTTATCCTTCGGTATGTCGTTTTGTGACGCGGTGCCGTCCGGGTCGGCCGCGTCCTGGTCGTCGGGAGAAAGACCGTCCGCCCAGCCCAGCGTCCCATCCAACAGCGAGTTGAGGGCGGCGTCTATGTCCGCATCCTCCGCAGCCGCCGCCTGACGGAGCGCGAGGAAGGTGTCCGGTGTCGCCAGTTCCGTTTCGGAGGGCACCATGTCCGGGTGTGACCACAGGGCTTCGCGCGCGTCGCGCCCACCGTCAGCTTCGACCAACGCGAAGATCGATGCTGCTCCTCGCGCCTGGCGTGGACGCATCTGCAACCCCATGAGCGTGCCCAGGATATCCTCTGCTGGCCCCCCCGTGGCGCGGCGCCGACGCATCATCTCGCGCAGTGCGTCGGCGTGAGGCAGGTAGGGCAGCGTTGCTTGCGCAGTGACCACCTCAACCCACCCTTCAATGAGGGCAAGCATCGTCTCAAGGCGCGTCAGTGCGCGACGCTGATCGGGCGTCGTCGACAGCGCGAACACGCCGCCACTCAGGGCGGACTCAACCGAGGACGGATCCGACGGATCGACGGATCGAGCCACCTGTGAAATAGCTTCCGGGTCGATCGCGATCTGAGACGCGTAGCGCTCAACCACGCGCACCAGGTCGCCCTCGAGCCACGGAACCGACGCAAACAGGCGGCGGTGCGCCGCCTCGCGCACGGCGAGGAACTGGCGAACCTCGTCGAAGGGGATATCCAGCCCCTCGGCGAACTTCGCGACGTTATGCGGCACCAGGGCGGCGTGCGATGCGTCCGACAGTGGGATTCCCGTGTCGTAGGTGCCGAATGATTCCCCAGCCAATGCTGCCAGCGTTCGCGCGATCTGGGCCGAAAACATCATCGCCGACAGTCGCGGCATCATCTCTTGAGTTTTCCCCAGCATCGCCGCCATCCCCTCGGGGAGGGACGTGGAATCGCCCAGGCCGTCCTGGCTGAACTGCTCAGAGAGCGCGGCGGACAGCGCGCGCGACACGTTGAGAGCAACCGGCTCGCAGATGCGTTTCCACGTGGGGATCGTGCGGTCAACCCAGGTAACCCTGCTCCACACGTCGCGGCTGACGGGACCCGAGGCGAAGTCGGTGGCCGCGTCAAGCCACAGGTCTGCGACGGTCATCGCCTGGCGCGCAGCCTCGGCCTCGGTGGCGGTGGGGGCCGGGTCCCCGCTCGCGTAAGCCGCCTGCTTCGCACTGTCCTCGACGACACGCCAATTCACCGGCCCCGCGGTGGTGTCCATGAGGAACTGGAACTGGCCGAGGGCCGCACGCATGCGCGCCGGATCGGAGAACTCCGCAGGCAGATTTGCGGGATCAAAGCCCTGCGCCTCAAGGGCACGGACGGCCTCGGCGGCGGCCTCGTCACCCAAAATAGAGCGCAAGAAATCCTCAAAGGGCGTGTCGGACTCGTTCTCATTCATAGCATCAGACTAGCGGTTGCTCGTGCGCCCGGGCTGACAAATGCCTGCGAAAACACTGAAAAGTAGAGGGGAGATCGCACTTCGCGCGTGCGACGAAGGCACGCGTGGGACACAATGACACGGTGAATGACATGGAGACAACCTCGGCAGTTGACGATGTGCTTCCCGGGCAGGAGGCGCCCACTCGGAAAGTCCCGCTCATCAGCTGGCGCATCGTCGTGGGAATCATCGCCGCCCTCGCAATGGTCGCCGTACTCTTCTGGATCCCCGTGCCCTTCGTGGTCAACAGCCCCGGCCCCACGTTCAACGTGCTCGGCTCGGCAGACGGGCAGCCGATGATCAACATCGCGGGGACCGATCCGACCACCGGAGAGACGGTCCGACTCGACGACCCGCAATCCGCATCCTTCAAAGACAAAGCACAGCCCGGCCAGGGACAGCTGCGCATGGTGACCGTTTCCGAGACGGGAGGACCCGGCAACCGACTCAGCTTTGCTCAGCTCATCGGCGCATACTTCGATTCCCACAGCAAGATTCTCGACTATAGCTCCGTCTATCCCGCGGGTGCCACACGCGAGAAGGTCAGCGATGCTCAGGTCGCCATGATGCGCAACTCCCAGACCACCTCCCAGGTCGCCGCGCTCGAATACCTCGGTTGGGATGTCCCCGCGACCGTCACCATCGAGGGGGCCACCGAAGGGTCGAACGCGGAAGGACTGGTCGCCCAGGGGGATATTCTGCGCACCATCACCACTCCCGATGGAACCCGACACGACGTTACCAGCGCCGCCACGCCCTTCGCCCTCATGCGCACGATTCCCGCTGGAACGCAGATGACCCTGACCATCGAGCGCGACGGCGATACGCGAGACGTCTCCTTCAACTCCGTCGCCGTGTCCGCAAACACGAGCGGGTCGAGGCTCGGCGTCTACCTGTCCGTTGTCCCCACGCTACCCGTCGATATCTCCTTCAACCTCAGCGGCGTCGGAGGCCCCAGCGCGGGCATGATGTTCTCGCTGGGCATCATCGACCGCCTGACCCCGGGCGACATGACCGGCGGCAACGCGATCGCCGGAACCGGCACCATGTCCTACGACGGGCGAGTCGGCGCCATCGGGGGTATCCAGCAGAAAATGTGGGGCGCTCTTGACGACGGTGCCCGCTGGTTCCTGGCCCCGAGCGACAACTGCTCCGACGTGGTCGGACACGTTCCCGACGGGATGCGCGTCGTCGCGGTGTCCACCCTCGACGAGGCCGCCAACGCCGTTCGCTCCATCGCCGATGGAACGGGGGATGCCCTTCCAACCTGCCAGTAGCCCGCGGGTCTGCCCGAGCGGTCCGGGATCGTCGCGCGAGGAGGAAACTCATAAATCCGGCCTCGCGTGCATATCGACTGACGGCCCAGGGGCGTCGCCCCCGGGATGCCGCGTCGTGCCTAGTCCTTTTCCTCCGTGACAGGCTCGAGGGAGGCGCGCAGAGCATCGACCAGGGCGGGCACGAGGGCCGATCCTTGCCCAACCTTGTCGTCGGAATCGAAGGCCCGCGTGCGCAGCGCGCACCAGGATTCGCCCGTGCGCATGACCCCCACGGCCAGACGCACGTCCGTTCGAGATGGGTGGCTGGAGATGAAGGCAAGAGCCTCCTGCGGGTCCTCGGGCGCAGCGTCCTCGACCGTTGGCGGCACCACGATGCGTTCAACGGTGATCGCCGCACCCGGCACCGTCTCGGGCCACGCCAGGTGAGCGAGGACCTGCTCAACGTCGTCATCGGCGAGATCCTCCTGGATGATCGCGCTCAGGTGATCGGGGGAACCGTCCCATCCCGCGCGCAGCTGATCGGCGATGTCCGCGGGCAGATTCGGGTCGGCCAGCAGCGTCGCGGTGGGCACCAGCGCGTAGATGGACGGCGCGTGGTCCCATCCAACCCGGGCGGCGCCCTTCTCGATATCGACCACCACGTTGGCCAGCGCGATCTGTCGTGCACTCGGCATCATCTCAACACTCATGGCCCCATAATCTCACGGAGAGCTGACGGGGCGGTCACGAAGTTTATCGTGTCCGCAGCTACACTGATGAAGAGTTGCCGGTACAACAGAGAGGATCGCCGTGAGCTTCCCATTTTCTGCCTTTCCCACGAGGGGGCCGCGACCACCAAGAGACTCAGACACGCCTCACACAAAGGTGAGGCTCCGCAAGCCCGGCCCTGCTGCGATCACGCTCATCGTACTGATCGCCGCGGGTTCCCTCATCTATGCGGCGTCCATCGCGTGGACCGAAATCCTGTGGTTCCGCCAAATGAGCGCCACGCGCGTCATCCTGACTCAGTGGGGTGCGCACATTGGTCTCTTCGTGGTTGGTTTCGCTGTCGCGACCGCGCTCTTGTATTTCTCGATGGCGTTCGCGTTCCGGCACCGCGCCCTTTCGTCACGCGGCGAGGCCTCCGCTGCCCTTCGCGGGTATCAGGAAGCGCTCGAACCCGTGCGGCGCCTGGCATTTTGGGGGGTGGCGCTGTTCTTTGGATTCACGAACGGGGCACGCTTGTCCACCGAATGGCAAACCCTGCTGCAGTTCCTTAACAGTTCTTCGTTCGATCAGGTCGACCCCCAGTTCGGGCTGGACATCTCCTTCTTCGTCTTCGTGCTGCCCGCCCTGAAGGTGCTCGTATCCTTCCTGATGGCGGTGACCAGCATCGGGCTGATTGCCGCGATCATCGTCTCTTACCTGTACGGCACGATACGAATCACCCCGCGGCCCCACGCCTCGAAGCAGGCGCGCCTGCAGACCGGATTGATGGCCGCCTGCCTCTCGCTGTTCATCGGCGTGAACTACTGGCTGGGTCGCTACGAGCTGCTCACCCAGGATTCCGGTTCCATCCACGGAGCCATGTATTCGGACATAAATGCGACGCTGCCCGCACACTCGATCCTGGCGGTCATCTCCGCCCTGGTCGCCGCCCTCTTCGTGGTCGCTGCATTCCGGGGCACGTGGCGGCTGCCCGTTACCGGCGTGGCGGTCACCGTTATCGCGGCCCTTGTGCTCGGCGGAGCCTACCCCGCGCTCATTGAGCAGTTCCGCGTGCGCCCGAACCAGCGGACACTTGAATCTCCCTACATTCAGCGCAACATCGACGCCACCCTGGCGGCCTACGGCCTGCAGGACGTTGACTACCAGACCAACTACGACGCGGCCACCACGGCTTCGGCTGGGCAATTCGATAACGAGGCGCTCACTTCGCAGGCGCGTCTGCTCGACCCTAAGGTCATCACGAAGACTGTCCAGCAGCTGCAGCAGTCGCGCCTTTACTACGGTTTCAACTCCGGTATGAAGGTCGATCGCTACAACGTGGGAGGCGAGCGGCGAGACACCGTCATCTCGGTGCGCGAACTCAACCTCGCAGGCCTGTCGGCCGAGCAACAGACATGGGTGAATCAGCACACCGTGTACACGCACGGGTACGGCGTCGTCGCCGCCTACGGTAATCAGCTCACCAGCGACGGCCTGCCCTCCTACTGGGAACAGTCTGTGCCCTCGGTAGGTGAAATGGGCAACTACGAGGAACGCGTCTACTTTAGTCCGGGCGCGCCCGAATATTCGATCGTCGGTGCACCCGAAGGAGCTGACCCCCAGGAACTCGACTACCCGGATGACACCGCGGTTGGCGGTCAGGTCTCCACGACCTTTACCGGCAACGGCGGTCCCTCGGTGGGCAACGTCTGGAACAAGCTTCTTTACGCCATCAAGTTCAGATCCACCGACCTGTTTTTTTCGTCCCAAACCAACGAGGCCTCGCAGATCCTCTACGACCGCGACCCCCTCCGGCGCGTCTCAAAGGTCGCTCCCTATCTGACGCTCGAGCAGTCCGCCTACCCTGCGGTCGTTGACATGGACGGCGATGCCTCGACCCCCAAGCGCCTGGTGTGGGTGGTCGACGCGTACACGACGACGAACAACTACCCGTACGCGCAACACGAAGCCCTCTCGGATGCGACCGTCGATTCCCAGTCGACCCAGATCGGCCAGTACGTGCAAGCCAACAAGATCAACTACATGCGTAACTCCGTCAAGGCCGTCGTTGACGCTTACGACGGATCCGTGCGCCTGTTCCGTTGGGATGAGGCCGACCCGATCCTGCGCACCTGGGAGAAGATCTACCCGGGAAGCGTGGAGCCCATGTCCGCGATCTCGGGCGACCTCATGAGCCACCTGCGCTACCCGGAGGACATGTTCAAGGTGCAGCGTAACCTGCTGGCCACCTACCACGTGACCGATGCCGCGGGCTTCTATTCCGGTGGTGACCGCTGGCGCCTGGCCGAAGAAACATCGACATACGGGGGAGCCTCTTCCGGCCAGTCTGCCAACCGCGTGGATGCTGCGGGTAACCAGGTGTCTTCCCCGACCGCGCTCCAGCCCCCGTACTACCTGACCATGCAGATGCCCGGTCAAGACAGCGCGGAGTTCTCGCTGACGTCAGTCTTCGTGCCCGGCGGCGGGGGAGAGGGGCGCCGCGAGGCCATGGCGGGATTCCTCGCCGTTGATTCCGAAACGGGAAGCGCGGCGGGACAGGTACGCGAGGGGTACGGCAAGCTTCGGCTGCTCGCGTTGCCTTCGTCGACGACTGTCCCCGGCCCCGGCCAGGTGCAGAACAAGTACGATTCCGACGAGAAGATCGCCACCCAGCTCAACCTGCTGAATCAGGCGGATTCGACCGTGATCCGCGGTAATCTGCTGACCCTGCCTGTGGGCGGCGGCCTGCTGTACGTGCAGCCGGTCTACGTTCAGGGAACGGGTTCGGCGTCCTATCCCGTGCTCCGATCCGTCCTGACCGCTTTTGGCGACAAGGTCGGCTTCGCGCCGACGCTTGAGGAGTCCCTGCGTCAGCTGATCGCGGATGGCGGCGGCTCGTCGTCGACCCACCCGGGGACGTCGACGAACCCCCCGAGTGGGGAGGACGGCGACGCCTCTCAGTCGGGAGCGCATTCAGGGAGTGCAAGCGCGCAGCTCAGCCAGGCGGTCAGCGACGCCGCTCGGGCCATGCGCGATGCGGACTCGGCGTTGAGCAGGTCCGACTGGGCGGCGTACGGTGAGGCGCAAACTCGCCTGCGCGACGCGCTCGCCCGCGCCGAGGCCGCCCAGCGTGCGCTCGGCGGGACGGGCACAACCCCCGGGAGCAGCCCGACCTCATCGCCCTCGTCCGGCGCGCAGAGCGGTTCGTAGAGCAACGTTGAGCAGGGGAGCGCCCCGCTACGCTGATCCGATTCGGTGAGGCGAGCGGGGCGCTCCCGCCTCCGAGGAGCAGCGCGCCGACTCGGATCGGCCGGATGTCGGCCGTGCCGAGCTCGGGCTTGTGGGGTATCCGGGGAGTGAGTAGTCTCCCTCCCTCCAGTGTTGAGTCGATAGCATGTCAGGGAAGGCAGTGCGACACCCCGCGGTGCCGCGCCGTCAACCCTGTGGAAGGACCATCATGACCGATCCTCGCAGCGCCAATCCTGCCCTCTCGGGCATCCCCCAGCCGCCAGAATCCGGCTCCCGCGGGTGAGGACCGGCCCCGGCATCACCTTAGGGCGTGCAGTGGCAGGCTCCCAGGCCCCCGCGGGTGGGGGGCCGCCTGATGCAAGACGGTGACCGGCGGCCTCGACCCACGCCCCCAGCCGCCGCGCCGCGGGCAGTGGAGGGGCGCTGAGGGAACTCGGTCGGCCCGCCCCGAGCGGCTGCTAGGACCCACATCACCACATTCGGTTTGTGCCCATCCTGCCGGTGCGCTAGACTCTACAGAGCCGACGCGGGGTGGAGCAGTTCGGTAGCTCGCCGGGCTCATAACCCGGAGGTCGCAGGTTCAAATCCTGTCCCCGCTACCACGCCAGACCCGGTCCCGGAAGGGGCCGGGTTTTGCTGTCTCCCTTCAGCGTTCGTGTCATGGCGTGATCGCCTTGACTTATCCGTCATTCGACGCGATAGTATTGACTGTCGGCCACCAGGAACTGCGCCTTCGGGTGTGAGAGGAAAACAGATGAGCACTATCGACCCGTCGCAGCTCGGCGCTGCCGACATGAGCAATCCGGCACTGTCGGCCCAAGATCTCGCCGACATCACGGCCGCCCGTCCGGATTTGCGTCCGTACGTCGCGACCCACCCCTCCCTGTACCCCGCCCTCGGCCAATGGCTGGCTGATCAGGGCGTCGTACCCGCACAGCCTCCGACGGACGAGTCGGCCGCATCCGAGCGCACCGACGACGCGTCCTCGAGTGCCGAGACCGCGACCGGCGGCACCCCTGCCGATCCGTGGTCGGTGCAGTCCGAGACCGGCGCCTCGGCCGCCGAGAGAGGCGACGAGGCGGCTCAGGGAGCCGACTCCTCTGCTGATCCTCACGCGGGCGCCTATTCAGCGGTCGAAGACACCCACGACGCGAGCACGAGCGGTGCCCCCGCGTTCGGCAGCGTGGGTCCTGCGGATGATGAACTCGAACGTGCGATTACCGAAGGCACACGGGAGAAAACGGTGGCCGCGGAGAACCCCGCCGGCGCTCAGGCGGTCGCTTACGGCCAGTCGCCCCAGCAGTCGGGAGCTCCGCAGCAGGGATTTGGGCAGCCGCAGTACGGCGCACAGGGGG
This sequence comes from Schaalia meyeri, assembly GCF_900105015.1. GTDB lineage: Bacteria > Actinomycetota > Actinomycetes > Actinomycetales > Actinomycetaceae > Pauljensenia > Pauljensenia meyeri. The sequence goes on from NZ_FNLK01000014.1 coordinate 124,980, forward strand.
GCCAGCAGGGCCAATCGCAGTACGGCACACGGGGTGGCCCGCAGGGGTACGCCCCGGGCCAGCAGGGCCAGCCGCAGGGCGGCCCGCAGGGAGCTTCTGCGGGGCAGCAGTTTAACGCCGCCGCGGGTACCGCGTTTAACCAGTTCCAGGCGGCGGTCGCGACTGAGACCGGCAAGGTAAAGGGACGGTCCATTCGTGCGACGTACTCGCTGATCGGTTTGTTTGCTTCGGCAGCTCTGGTCTTCATTTCGATGCTGCTGCCATTCGCGTCGGTCTACGGTTTCTCGCTTTCGTTGCTCGGAGCCGGTGGCTACGGCGTATTCCATCTGTTTTTTCTGATGGCCGTCGTTGGCTTGGGCGTCGCCTACTGGTTTACCAATCAGAAGTGGGCGTTCATCGCAGCCGGTTCCGGAGGCGCCATCGTTTCCTTCCTCGGGCTCATTCAAATCATGCGGTTGTTCCTTAATGAACTCACCCCGGGCATTGGTGCGATCCTCTTCTTGATCTTCTCCTTGACTCTCGGCGCCTCGGGAGGCGTGCTCCTTCTGGAATTGAAGAACGGGAATGTCGCTCCAATTAGTAACCCGAACGCCTTTGGCGGTGCCTTCGCCTCCGCCCCGGTAAACCCGCAGGGTCAGCAGGGCCAGTTTGGTGGTCAGCCGCAGGGTGGTTTTCAGGCTCCGCAGGCTGGGCAGGGTCAGTTTGGCCAGCAGGGTCAGTTTGGTCAGCAGGGTCAGCCGCAGGGTGGTTTTCAGGCTCCGCAGGCTGGGCAGGGTCAGTTTGGCCAGCAGGGTCAGTTTGGCCAGCAGGGTCAGTTTGGTCAGCAGGGTCAGCCGCAGGGTGGTTTTCAGGCTCCGCAGGCTGGGCAGGGTCAGTTTGGCCAGCAGGGTCAGTTTGGTCAGCAGGGTCAGCCGCAGGGTGGTTTTCAGGCTCCGCAGGCTGGGCAGGGTCAGTTTGGTCAGCAGGGCCAGTTTGGTCAGCAGGGATATCCTCACGGGCAGGGGCAACAGTCCAATAAGCCCTACAACCCCTTCGGCCCTCAGGCATGATGCGCTGAGCGTCGGATAGAGCAAGGGAGGCCCGCGGAACCGCCGCGGGCCTCCTTACGTGCACAGAGTCCGTCCTTACTCGTCGTCCTCTTCGGTGGTGTCGACGCCGGCCACTCCGTCAAGGTCCGCGAGTGTCGTGACCAGGAGGGAGCGTGAGAGGTCCTGGCGCGTGGACGCGGTAAAGCGCGCCGTGGACGTCTGTTCGCTCGAAGCAGTGCGGGTGGACACTGCGGACACCGCCCAGCCCAGGGAAGAGACTTGGCCCAGCAGGGTGGATAGGACTCCATGCCCCGGCGTGTAGTGGATGGTCAGCGTGACTTTGTGTCCGTGAGTACGCATGATGATGAACTGGACGAGCGGGGTCAGCAGGGCGACCACGATGAAGTGCAGTGCGGTACCGGCGACGGCGAGCCACCACAGGCCCGCCCCGCACGCCATACCGATGGCCGCCGTCTCCCAGATGGTAGCCGCCGTGGTGAGCCCACGGATGGCGCCGTGTCTGGTCAGGATAATGCCAGCGCCGAGGAAGCCGATGCCTGAGACGATCTGCGAGGCGACGCGGGAGGGATCGTAGCGGGTGATGCCATCGATGAGGATGTCGGAGAAACCGTACTTGGAGATGAGCATCATGAGGCACGCGGTGAGGCCGACGATGGCTTGGGTGCGGATGCCCGCACTTTTGCCGCGAATCTGTCGTTCGAGACCAATGGCCGCTGAGAGGAAGAGGGCGAGGAGCATCCAACCGATGCTTACGAGGGATTGCGACATGGGTCCTCCTGCGTTGGCGTGGTTGCGTTTAGTGTATCCGTGTCGTGTCTGCGGGGCGTGGTTGTTGCAGCGAGGCCGTGGCTGGGTGGAACTCAGCCGCGACCTGATTAAAGGCGAAGGAAAGAAGGCATCAATGTCGACAAAAGCGCTCGGGGCCTAAGATGGGACTCACGATCGACAGACGAGGAACCCATTCATGGCAACCCCTACTCCCGATGACATCGCTAACGATGTCCGCCAACGCTCGAATACTCAGCTCAAGCGAGGCCTGGCATCGCGCCATATGCAGATGATTGCGATCGGCGGAGCGATCGGCACCGGCCTGTTTCTGGCGTCCGGTGCGACTGTAGCGAACGCCGGCCCGGGTGGCGCCTTGGTCGCATACGCCGCCATCGGCATCATGGTGCTACTGCTCATGCAATCGCTGGGCGAGATGAGCGCCCATCAGCCGGTCGCGGGGTCTTTCCAGACGTTCGCCACGAAATTCATCTCGCCATCCTTTGGCTTCGCGATGGGCTGGAACTACTGGTTCAACTGGGCGGTGACGGTTGCCGCTGACCTGGTGGCCTCCGGCTTGGTCATGGCGTACTGGTTCCCGACCGTCCCCTCGTGGGTGTGGGCGGTCGGCTTCCTGATCATCGTCGTCGGATTGAATGCGCTCTCCGCGCGCGTCTACGGGGAGGCGGAGTTTTGGCTGGCTGCGATCAAGGTCGTCATCGTCGTCGTTTTTGTCATCTCGGGCGTTTTCATGATCGCTGGAGTCATGGGGACGAACTCGCCCGGCTTATCGAATTGGACGAGTGGGGACGCACCCTTCCACAACGGGTTTACCGGCATTATCGCGGTCTTTATGATCGCTGGCTTCTCGTTCCAGGGGACCGAGCTGGTGGGCGTCGCGGCTGGCGAGTCCGAGAACCCTCACAGGGATGTCCCGCGCTCGATTCGCACGGTGTTCTGGCGCATTATGTTCTTTTACATCGGTGCGATCGCGGTCATTGGGACGTTGCTGCCGTACACGGATCCGAGCCTGCTGAGCGCCGCCGACGACACGGCGAACAACGTTGCACAGTCGCCCTTTACGCTCGTCTTTGCTCGCATGGGAATCGGCGCGGCGGCGGCCGTCATGAACGCCGTCATCCTCACGTCGATCCTGTCCGCCGGAAACTCCGGACTATACGCGGCCTCGCGCATGCTGCACTCAATGGCGCTCAAGGGGCAGGCGCCCGCCCTCTTCGCCCGCGTCACCAAAGGCGGCGTACCCGGCTATGCGATGGCGGTGACGACGGTGGTAGCTGCCTGCGGCTTCCTGACCCAGCTCGTTTTCGAGGACGCATACACCTGGTTGGTCAACATCGTCGGTATCTCAGGGATCATCATGTGGTTGGGGATAGCGGTCAGCCACATCCGTTTCCGGCGCGCGTACCTTCTTCAGGGGAACCTGCTGGAGGACCTGCCCTATCGTTCCCCCTTCTTCCCGGCGGGCCCAATCATCGCCTTCGTCATGTGCCTGGTGGTGATGGCTGGGCAGAACTATGAGGCGGTCCTGCACGGGCAGGTCTGGGAGGTGGCCTCCTCCTACATCGGTCTGCCGCTATTCGCGCTCGTGTGGTGGGGCTACCATATTGCCCGCCAGGATCGAGTGGTCTCCCTGGAGGAGATGGACGTGGCGGGCGTCGAGATAGAGCCGGTCTCCCGTTAGCCTCGCGCGAGGCCGGGCCGGTCTTGCCGCCAGCGGGTCGGTGCGCGTCTTGTCACCCCTGCGGGGTGCTCGGCGTGGCGGAGCGGCGTCGGCACGCCGCTCCATAGGATGGGCGCATGACCAAGACGCGACGCATCCTTGCACAGGCCGCACTGTCCGCCCTCGTCGTGGGGGTGGGCGCATGTTCCCCGAAGGACGCTCAGCCGGATGGGGCGGGCGCGGCTTCGTCGGCACCCCCGGGCGCCTCTGCTTCCTCGAGCGGGGCCGCGTCCCAGAGCGGGATGAAAGGCGAGGGCAACCAAGCACCCGATGTGAACGTCACCGACGACGAGCTCCGCTGCGACGCGGCGAACTTCCAGCCCGCAGTCGACAGCGTTCAGGAGGCGGGAGGCACCTCCTACGTTGATCTGGTGTTCACGAACAACGGGCCCGCGTGCTGGATCAGCGGATTCCCGCAGATTGTTTTCTCCGCCGGAGGGACCACCATGTCGTCTGCTGTGCACGACGGTGAGGATCCCGGGAACGTCTATACCGTCGCAGGGGGCGGACGCGTCGGCGTCACCTTGACGGCCGAAGCATTGGATGGGATCGAGGGCTGCACGCCAGGGGAAGCGGACCTGATCGACATCACGGCCGAGGGGGGCGGTGGCTCGGCCTCTCTGCAGCTCTCGCTGCGCGTGTGCCGGGAGATACCGTCGGTCGCGGTCAGTTCCTTCGAGCCGCGCCCTTGAGATAGCTCGGGTGCGGGAAGGGAAATACCGCCCGCGAACAAGCCTGGGACCGTTGCTTGGTGACGCGGTGTCACTGACGCCCATCGTGCAGTGTCCTAGAATGACAGCCGACGATAACTGAGGAGGTAGTGCGTGTCTGGAATGGAACCGTACGACGCGATCATGCTGCTGTCCTACGGCGGCCCAAACGGCATGGAGGACGTGCTGCCGTTTATGCGCAACGCGACGCGTGGGCGAGGCATTCCGGACGAACGCCTGTTGCAGGTGTCCAAACATTACGAGCGTTTCGGCGGCGTGTCGCCCATCAACGCCTGCAATCAGCGCCTCATCGCCGACCTGAAGGGGGAGCTTGCGCGGCGCGGGCACGATATCCCGGTCGGTTGGGGCAATCGCAACTGGCACCCCTTCGTTTCCGAGGGGCTGGAGGAGCTTGCCTCCGTCGGCGCTCGCCGCATCCTGGTCCTGCCCACATCGGCCTACGCGTCCTATTCGGGCTGCAGGCAGTACCGCGAAGACCTTGCCCGAGCTGCTGTTTCCCTGGGAGGACGCTTCGGTCCTATCGCCCTGGGGGCGGAGGATTCTGCCGATAATTCGGGGGAACGCATCATCGTGGACAAGGTTCGCCCCTACTACTCGACCCCCGGGATGGCGGCTGCGCAGGTGTCCTCGATCCTGCGGGCCGTGCGGGCACTTGAGGCCAGGGGAGTGGACGCTTCCGGCGTGCGCCTGGTGTTTGTGACTCACTCGATTCCGGTCGGCATGGAGGCGGAATCCTCGCCCTTCCCTTTCGCCCTCGACCAGGCCGACCCGGGCTCCGGCCTTGCCGAAGGGCTCCCGGATCCCTCGTCCGTTTCACAAGAGGGGACAGCCGGCACGGAAATCAGCTACGTTGCCCAGCACCGTGCCCTCGTCGAAGCGATCCTGCCCGACCTGCGCGTCGCCCTCGGTAATCCCAGCCTGACCTACGATCTCGCATTCTGTTCACGTTCGGGGCCGCCTGAAGCGCGTTGGCTTGAACCCGACATTAACGACCTCTTGGAAAACCTGGTTCCCGAGAACTCTGTCGCGCAATGCGATGGGTCCCCGGCCTCGTCTGTGGGGGAGCGGCCCAGTGGCGTTGTCGTCGTCCCGATCGGCTTTATCTGCGATCACATGGAAGTGGTCTACGATCTGGATACAGAAGCGAAGGAAACCGCGAGCCGTCTGTGCATCCCATACGAGCGTGCAGACACCGTCTCGACCGACCCCGACTTTGTGGCCTCCTTGGTGGATGTCCTCGAAGAGCGTGCCGCGCAGGCACGAGGGGAAACTCCCGTGCGTCGAACAGTCACCGGGATGGGACCCTTCCATACCGTGTGTCCGCCCGACTGCTGCCGAGCGCCCGCACCCCCGCACCTTTCTGGCTCACCCGCGCGGGCGGCCGAGAAAGCAATCCAGATTCAGGAGGAAGATATGACCACGCCGAACACACACCCGACGGGTACCCACCCGACCGTACCCCACCGCACGGCTGTGCCGGCAGACCAGAACCCTCAAAACCCGGGCTATCCGGCTGGCGTCCCGGACCGTCCCGGCGAACACGCTGCCCACGCCGTCGCGCACCACCGGGGAAGCGAAGCCCCCGCGCGCTTCCACGCTGCTGACCCACGCGATCAGACGGACATCGACTTCGATGAGGTCAACGATAAACAACACTACGCGCTTTACTCGGCGTTTAGCCTGGCCGATTCTCTGCCCGCTAACGACGACGAGCGCGGCCGCATGGTCGAAGAGTCGTTGGACTACGTGCGCGCATCCGGGGCAGAGATCCGCGGCTTCTACGACGTATCGGGCTTCCGCGCCGAGGCGGACCTGCTGGTCTGGTGGCTCGATGACGACCCTCGTGTCCTCCAGGACGCATACCACCGACTTCGCGCTTCCGCCCTGGGTAAAATCCTTGACCCGGTGTGGAGCTGCATGGGCCTCCACACGCCGGCGGAGTTTAACCGCCGCCACATTCCCGCCTGCTTCGGGGGTGTCGCTCCACGTGACTGGGTGATGGTTTACCCCTTTGTGCGCTCCTATGACTGGTACCTGAAGGACCCCGCCGAGCGTTCCCGCATCATGGCGGAGCATGGGCGTAACGGCTTCTCCCAGTACCCCGACGTCAAGGGATCCACCCTGTCCGCATTTGGTTTCTCGGATTACGAATGGGTTCTTGCATTCGAGGCTGATACGCTAGACCGGCTGGAAGGAGTCATACACGCGCAGCGCTATACAGAGGCGCGCCTGTACGTGCGTGAAGACACCCCTTTCTTCACCGGTCCTCGCGTGACTCTCGCGCAGTGGGCCGAGCATCAACCACGATCCTAAGGAGACACTCATGGGCATGCGTACGACAACGCAATCATTCCAGATTAACCAGCCGTACGAACAGTTGTTCCATGCGGCAGCGTCGGCCGTTCAGGCGATCGATAAGGCCACTTTGACCAACGCCGACATGAACGGCCGCGTCGTCACGTTTGAAACACCGATGGGCATGTTCTCGTGGGGTGAGCGCGTCGTCGTCGGCTTCATCCCCGTCGAGGAAGGCACTGTCCTCGAGATCACGTGCTCCACGAAGGGCCTGCCGAACCTCCTGCAGGATAGCCGCAACCGTTCGATGAATGCGCGCTTTATCACCGCGCTGTCGAACCTGGTCCAGGCCCCCGCCACCGAGGTGGCCAGGTCCTGACGCCTCTTTTCCGTGACGGATCCCCGGTCTCGCGTGCAAGGCCGGGGATCCGTCTGCGGTGGGCGTCCCCGCGCAGGGGAATGCTCTAGGCAAGGGGGCTGTTCGGGTCGCCCGGAGGGTACCTTTGAAGGTACTGGCGTTGCAGCTCTTCGAGGAGCTCGCGGTTCATGTCCTTGAAGGGGTTGCGCCAGCCCTCCTGGTGTAGCTCAAACCCGCACGAGAGGGAGATATCGATGGGGATGCGGTCTTCCGCCAGCGGGGGAAGCTCGTCAATGGGGGTGCCCGTCGTGAGCGCGCACAGGAAACGGAAGTCCTGCTCGTTGCGCTCCCGGTTGATGCGCCTGATCCTGGTGGCCTCCCGGATAGCGTCCGTTATCTCGTGGATGTCGTTGATGGCCTCCGCATCCTCGGGGTGGTCCGCGGCCATACTGCGCGGGTAGGCGGCCGCGCAGGCTTCCAGCGTGGCCAGTTCCTGGTCCGTCGGAATCGGGATACTCAGGGCGCAGGCGAGGTTGCCCAGTGCTGCGAGGAGATGTTCGGCGGACATGATTCACCAGTGGTATCGGGGGCTGGTTGCGGTGTGGGTGGGGTGGATGTTCGTGGCGGCTTTTAGCTGATTCTCGTCCAGGCCGCGGTACGCGTAGGAGGAGTCTCCTTCTATCTCGGAAGGGCTGGTGAGGCCGTCCGCGTACTGCTGGACCTCCTCCGCAGTTGGGGAGGTGGCGCGGCCCCTGGCCTTGTCCACCAGGGGGTTCTCGTCGGGGCACTGGGGCGGATCAATGTTGAGCATCGCGCCGATGCCCACGCCCCCCGACCACCTGTCGAGGGAGTTAGTTGAGAAGACATCATCACCATTGTTTCCCGCGCCGACAACGACGAGTACCCCTTTGCTCAGGGCGTGAGCCATAGCCCATTTGATATCGCTTGAACCAGTTTCAGAGATACTGATGAGCTGGGCGCCATCCTTGATTACACGGTTTATCGCTGCCGCGTGTCCCGCCATAGCGCTTCCGTGCTTATCCCGGCAGTCATCACCTCGTATGTCCCCAGTCTTCGTTATCGCTGTCCGGTATGTCAATACCGATGCCTGGGGTGCTACCCCGTATGCAGGTGAGGCGAGAACTGAGGCGACGGCGGTGCCGTGTCTCTTGCTCGTCAGGCTGGATGCGATGGCGCAGGGGATTTTGTCGGTGAAAGACGGGCTGGTGAGCTCGGGGGCGCCGGTGTCGCCCTGGCCGGGGTAGCCTTTGGCTCTGGTGTGAATGAGGTGGTAGGAGTCGTAGTAGGGCTGGTGGGCTGCCGTGATGGTGTTGGCGGTGCGCGTGTTTACCATTGGCGGGGGTCCCATCCGTCGTCTTTTCGTGCGGAACAGATCGTCGCTCACGCGCGCCTCCTGTGGATGTGGTCCCCGCGAAGACGAGCTCTGCGGGATGATGACGGATCAGGGCAAGCATATTCCGAAACGCAAAATTGGACAAAGCATGTCCATGGCGTTTACCGAACTATGTCCGATGAATCGGGGACGTGGGGCTTGGAGGGCCATCAGACAAATGCCTTGGTGTCACACGTGAAAGAATCGGCACGGCCTTTTGGGAGGCGCCGGTTGTGTTCCCATGGAAGCGGGCATCGTGGTCCCGAGGCGCGGGTTTGGGATGGTCACCCTCATCCGTGAACCGGATCCATCTGAACAGTGCTCTGAGGTGGAAGCCGTGATCCTTAACGACCAAGGGATCGATAAGTCCTACGTAGCAACGGAAAGTCCTGTCTACGAAGGAGACATCATCGAGTTTCCTGATCCGCGTGGTGGCACGATGCAGTTTTTCGCTGAAAAGGTCGTTATCAACGATCTGCCCAACGGTCCCTTTGCTGATATGGCTGACACAGAAGTTTACCTCAGCAAGGAGTTGTCGCCACGCAAGGCTCCAGTGAGGCGAATCAGCTTTGAGGGGTTGCATCCTGCGGTGGTAGAGGCAAGCGCAGGCATGTTCGCTGATGGCCATTTCAGTCAGGCTGTGGGCGAAGCCTTCAAGTCAGTCGAGGTTCGGGTTTGTCGAGTTCTTCCCGGTAGTGGCGATAGGCGGCTTGCCGGTTGTCGAGGTCGCTGATCTGGGTGCGGTGGCGATGGGGCACCTGGGTATTTTCGCCCTTTCGTTCGGTTGATACATCGGGTTGTTCTCCCTGCTGCTCATGGTGGTCGCGGCCGTTTTCCAGGCCCTGGGGCTGAAGAAGTCCCAGGGTGGAGCCGCAGGCTCCCAGCCGGGAAGGGCACTCCGGCGCAGTCCCCGCTCTCGCCAGCGTACTGCGCACCCGGGCGAACACCTTGCCGCCTCACGGGCTCCGCCCCGGGCGCTTCCGCAAGGTCACCTGCGTCCCGTCGGAACCAGGATGTCTGTGGTGCGGCGCAACAGGTTCGGGCGCGCCTCGTCGGGGCTGCGCGATGAGCATTGACACGAAGGGGGGAAGCGCAGTATAGTCACTATTACCGACTGACGGTCGGTCGGTTGATTCGTCCCAGCGGGCTCGCCGCACCCTCCTACGGAGCAGATATGACACCCAAACCCCGTTCCACCAAGGCGGCGTCATCGCGCCGCGCGGAGATCCTCGACACGGCGCAGCGTCTATTCGTCGCCAAGGGATTCCAGAACACATCCGTCGAAGACGTCATCGCCGAGATCGGGATCGCTAAAGGCACCCTCTACTACCACTTTTCCTCCAAGGATGAGATCCTGCGGGCCCTCATCGACCGGACGACCCAGCAGGTCGCCTCGGACGCCAGGGCCCTTGCCGAGGGGCCGGGCGGTGCGATCGGCAAGTTCGTCGCCGTGGCCGCCACCAGTCGTGTCGAACAGCCCGAGCGCGAACTTGCCGAGGAGCTCCACGCCAGTGGCAACGCGCAGTTCCACATCCTCACGATCGTCGAGATGGTCCGCGCCCTCGCGCCCATTCTCACCGACGTCGTGGAACAGGGGATCGCGGAAGGGGTGTTCTCCACCCCCCACCCCCGCGAAGCCGTCGAGATCCTTCTCACCAGTGCGGGCATGCTGCTGGATGAGGGCATCTTCACCGGCGACCACGAGGAGCTGGCGCGGCGGACCCGTGGGATCCTCCACGCTGCTGAGACACTGCTTGGCTGCGAACCCGGAGCCCTCGCCTCCGCGGCCGCGGGCGGCTCCCAGCCGCTTCCCCATACCAATGCGGAGGCACCCCAGTGCTGCTCAGACTCCTGAAAGCCGATCTCGCCCGCGGGCGGGCGGTGGCCGCAGTGCTGGTCGCCCTTGTCACGTTGGCGGCGACTCTCGCCTCCGCGAGCGCCTCCCTCATCATCGATACGGTCTCCGCAGCCGACCGCCTGTCGGAGCGCGCCAGGGTCCCCGACCTCGTCCAGATGCACACCGGCGAGGCGGACTCCCGCGCGATCGCGGAATGGGCGGACTCGCGCGCGGACGTCGAGGACTACATGGTCATGCGGACACTGCCAGTCCCCCGGGCGCAGCTCTCGATCGGGGGAGCCGTCCAGGCCGCCTCGTACCTGGAGCCCGCGTTCGTCACCGCGCCCGAGCGCATCGATCTGCTGCTCGACGAGAACGGTGAGCGCGTGCTGCCCGATCCGGGGCAGGTCTACTTGCCGATCCACTACAAGGCGGCGGGGATCGCCGAGGCCGGGGACACGGTCACGGTGGACACGGGGGAATGGCGGATCGACTTGCGCGTGGCCGGTTTCCTCCGTGACGCGCAGATGAACGCCGCGATGGTCCCCTCCAAGCGGCTGGTCGTCAATCCCGAGGATTTCTCCTCGTTGGACGAGCACATCGCTGAACCTGAGTACCTCATCGAATTCGACCTGGCCGACGGGGCCAGTGCCGCCGCCGTCAGCGAGCAGTACAAGGCCGCTGGGCTCCCCAGTACCGGGATCGCGGTGACCGCGTCGCAGATCCAACTGATGAACGCGTTGTCCACGATGCTCATCGCCGCGGTCGCACTGGTGGTGGCCGGCGTGCTCGCCGCCGTGGCGGTGCTGGCCCTGCGCTACACGGTCCTGGCCGCCCTCGAGACGGACCTGCCCCAGGTGGCGGTGCTCAAGGCGATCGGCGCCCCCCAGGCGGGCATCCGGCGCCTCTACCTGCTCAAGTACGCGGTCATCGCCGCAGTGGGCGGTGGCGTCGGCTACGCGCTGTCCCATCTGCTCGCCTCGTCCCTGCTTGCGCCGACCACCCTTTACCTCGGCACGCCGCCAGTGACGGTGGGCGGCGCCGTAGGGCCCGTCCTGGTGGCGGCGGGCTTGGTGGCGGTGGTCGTCGGTTCTGCGTGGTTGGTTCTGCGCCGACTAGGCAGGATCAGCGCAGTGGAGGCCCTTCGCAGCGGGACCAGCGGACGCTCGGGACGGCCTCGCCGCCGGTGGAGGCTCTCGCGCGCCCGCCTGCTCGGCCCGCACGCGTGGCTCGGGGTGCGCGAGGCCCTGCGCCCCGCGAACGCCCTCCTGCTCGGAGTCCTGGCCCTGTGCGCCTTCACCGCGGTGCTGCCCATGAACGTGTCGACGACCCTGGCCGACCCCCGGAGCGCGACGTACCTGGGGGTGGGCCAGGCGGATCTGCGGGTCGATGCGCGCGCCGGCGTCGCGGACATCGAGGAGATCGCCCAGGACTTTGCCGCCGACCCGCGGATCGCGAAACACGTCGTCATCATGCGCAGGGACTACACGATGCTCAACAAGGATGGCGCATGGGCGTCAGTGCTCATCGACATCGGGGACCACAGTGCCTTCCCGGTGAACTACATGTCGGGGCGCGAGCCCCTGAACGATCAGGAGATCGCCCTGTCCCACAGCCAGGCGGCCGAGGCGGGCGCCGCCATCGGCGCGACGGTGACAGTCAAGGGCTCCCAGGGAGAGAGGGACCTCGCAGTCGTCGGGGTGTACCAGGACATCACCAACAACGGGCTCACCGCGAAGGCGGTCTTTGACGACTCCACTCCCGCGCTGTGGCAGCTCATGTACGCGGACGTGGCGGGCGGAGAGGACGCGCGGGAGGTCGCACAAGACCTCGCGCGCGAGCACCCGGGGGCGCAGGTCGTGGAGATGGGCGAGTACGCCTCGCAGTTTTTCGGGGCCGCCCAGTCGCAAGTGAACGTCCTGGCGGCGATGGCCCTCGTGATATCCCTCGGGCTCGCGTTCCTCATCACAGCCCTCTACTCCGTCCTGGTCCTCGCCCGTGAGCGCGGGAGGATCGCCGTTCTGCGCGCCCTTGGCTCGACCGTGCGTTCCATCGCGGGCCAGTACTTCATGCGCTTCGGCGTGGTGGCAGCGATCGGGGTCGCCCTGGGGGTTGCGATGGCGGTGACCGCCGGCGAATGGGCCGTGGGGCTGGTCCTCGCGAACCGCGGGGCCCCCGATCTGCACCTGCTGGCCGATCCACTGCTGATAGGGGTGGTGGTGCCGACGGGGATCCTGTCCGCCACCGCCATGGCAGTGGGGCTCGCGCTCAGGCCCCTGCCCTCCATCACCCTGACCGACACCGACTGAGGAGTGCCAATGACCACCGAGACAAGCCGCGCCACGACTGGGGGCACGACGCCCGCGTTGAGTGCCCGCCGTCTGACCAAATCCTACGGGGCGCCCGTTCTGGAGGACTTCGACCTCGACATCGCCGACGGGGAGTTCGTCGCCATTATGGGCCCGTCGGGTTCGGGGAAATCGACCTTGATGCACTGCCTGAGCGGAATGGACCGGCCCGACTCCGGCAAGGTCGTGGCGCGGGGGCGTGAGATCACGGGACTGGGGGAGAAGGAGCTGGCATCGCTGAGGCTGACGGAGTTCGGCTTCGTCTTCCAGCAGGCGCACCTCATGGCGACCCTGAACCTGCTGGACAACACCGTCCTTCCAGGATTCCTGGCGGGGTTGCGCCCGCGCGACGAGGTCGTGGCGCGCGGACGCGCCCTCATGGAGCAGATGGGGATCAGCGAGTGCGCCTCGAGCGGCGTCACCGAGGTATCGGGCGGGCAGCTGCAGCGCGCGGGCATCTGCAGGGCCATGATCAACGACCCCGCGATCCTCTTCGCGGACGAGCCCACGGGGGCGCTCAACCACTCCGCGGCGACCTCCATCCTCGACCTGTTCGGACGGGTCCACGCCTCGGGCACCACGATAGTGGTTGTCACCCACGATGCGCGCGTCGCGGTCCGCGCCGACCGCGTGCTGGTCCTGGTCGATGGCAGGATCGTCGAGGATCTGCGCCTGGGGCTCTACGAGGAGACGGCGGCCCAGGCGCGCCTCAAAACGGTGGGCGCCGCCTTGCACCGCCACTCGGTGTGAGCGCCCCGTGGGGGACGGCGCAGGGAACCCGCGCCCGCTTCGTTGCGCAACACCTGGCCACCATGTGGGGAGGGGCGCTGGAACCCCTCCCAGACCTACGCCACGAAGTTCATCAGCCCCTCCTTCGGCTTCGCGATGGGGCGGAACTTCTGGTTCAACTGGGCGATCACCGTCGCCGCAGACCTGGTGCCCTCGGGCCTGGTCATGTACTACTGGTTCCCCGCCGTGCCCTCGTGGGTGTGGGCGGGAGGGATCCTGGGCGTCGCCGGCGTGTTCATGATCGCCGGCTTCTCGTTCCAGGGGACGGAGTTGGTCGGCATCGCCGCCAGCGAGTCGAACGTCGCCCAATCCCCCTTCACCCTCGTGTTCACGCACCTGGGTGTCGCGGTTCATGGGCCTGGGCGGGCGGTGACGCCAGCGCCCGACGGCCTCACCGGTCGTCGGTGTTGGGGTCCGTGTCCGTGAGGCCGCCTGTCGGGGCCTCCGCGCCTTCGGAACCGCTGGGGCTCGCGGAACCACCCTGATCGATGGAACCACCCGGATCGACGGGGCCACCCGGTTTCCTGGGCTCGGCGGTTCCTTTTGAGCCCGCCGCGTGGATGATCTCGCGAAGTCCCCAGGCGAAGACGGCGGCGATGAAGTGGAACGGCAACCATCTGGCCACGAGGACCCAGTCGGAACCGCCGAGCAGACCCCTCAGCAACCGCCCCAACCACCATAGGACCGCCACGTCGGAGGTAACGGCCCCCATGATCACCACGATTTTCCATGCCCCGCCATGGTCGAGGAACTTCCGGGAAATGGACGCCAGCACCTGGATGAACGTGAAGATTCCGATGAAGCCGAAGAAGTAGAACAGAGCGAGGTCGGCGCTCCTGGAAGCGAAGAGGCCAACCAGGAAGACCACGTCGAGCACCAGGTACCGGATGATGAAGGAAAGGATTCCCCGGGGGTCTTTCAAGCGCACCATGCCACCAGGTTAACGATTTCCAGCCACGAGGGTAAGCCCCCTAACAGCACACTGTTCCGCAGCGGCACCAGCCCGGCCCTACTCGCAGTCCTGGCCCTGTTGTTCTCGTTGCCCCCGCCTCGTCGATGAACGAACGCGGGCTATCGATTCCGACCACAGGCGACTACACTGTTTTTCACAGGCCACGAAAGAGGAAGGTCACTCGATGCGGCGCCGGGGCAGACGGCGCAGGATCGGGCGAGCGTGGCGTTGAATGAGGAAAGAGAAGGTGAACGATGTCGTCCAGTGAGGAGTATCTCGAGTACGTGCTTGATCTGCTATCCGGGTTGGATGAGGTATCGCATCGCAAAATGATGGGCGAATACATCCTCTACAGCCGAGGCAAGGTTGTGGGCGGCATCTACGATGATCGCTTCCTGCTCAAGGCGACCGGCGCGTCGGTCGCACGCCTGCCCGACGCGCCGCGCGCGATTCCCTACGAAGGGGCCAAGGAGATGCTGCTCGTCGAGGTGGAGGACCGCGACGAGCTGCGCGACGTAATCAACGCGATGTGGGAGGAGCTGCCTGCACTCAAGAAGCGAACCAAGAAGTAGACCCGCCCGCACACGTACTCGCCCGCGCGCGCCCGCTTCCCCGCGTTCGCTCCTGTGTACAGACGCGGCCCGGGCCGCGCTGCCGCGACAACCAGGCGGTCGGGCAGTGGCGGTTTAGAGGTTCGTCACCAGATCCGCGAGGCGTTTGGCGTGTTCGCGTGAGCGCGCCACCATGTCGGCAAGCAATGCCTCATCCGTGCGGTTCGCGTACGAGACGCCGAAGAGGCACAGGGACCCCACGCACTCCAAGCCCGTGAGCGTGCACGTGGCCGTCACAGGAGTAAGGAGCGCGTTGATGTCGACGGAGTCCGCAGAATAGTAAGCCTTTGGGGCACCGGCCGTCAGCGACACCACCAGCTTCTTCCCGCGCAGCGCAATGCCCGTCGAACCGTGGCTAAAGCCGCGGACGAACACGTCCTCCATCCACTTCGCCAACAGCGACGGGAAGCCGTACCACCACAGCGGGTACTGCAAGACGATCACGTCCGCCGCAGCGAGCTTCGCCTGCTCCGCATCAACGTCAATGACGTAATCGGGGTAGAGGACGCCGAGCCTGTCAATCTCGGCACCGGGAAGGAGCCTCTCCAGCTCCTCAAGGATGGTCTTGTTCGCCACCGAGTCATCGTTGATCCTCGGATGTCCGGCTACAATCAGGACATTTGCCATGATGGTCTCCTTATCTCTGATACGACGAGACTAATCCTTCGCGTGCGCGCCTAACGGGGGTGGTCCGTTCTTTTCATCCCTAGCGAATAATCGGGAGGGGAAGAGAATGCGGGGGAAATACAACGACAGCGGAGGCACGTCCGACACCGGCAAACGGCCCCGGCCTCGCGAGAAGCGAGACCAGGGCCGAAGGTCAGCCGCGGGCGCGGCTGAGCCGATCACTCGTCGGCGGCGCTGGGGTGCGTCATGTCAGCAGGCACCACCCACGCGTCGAACTCCTGCTCCGTCAGGAAGCCGAGCTCCAGGGCGGACTCGCGCAGCGACAGACCCTTGTGGTGCGCATTCTTCGCGATCTTCGAGGCCTTGTCGTAGCCGATGTGGCGGTTCAGAGCG
The DNA here is from genome assembly GCF_900105015.1 of Schaalia meyeri. Lineage (GTDB taxonomy): Bacteria > Actinomycetota > Actinomycetes > Actinomycetales > Actinomycetaceae > Pauljensenia > Pauljensenia meyeri. Next base: position 140,869 of record NZ_FNLK01000014.1, read on the forward strand.
GTCACCTGCATGAGGTTGATGTCCAGGTTGTGCCGGATCTTCTCGTGGTTCGGCTCGATCCCGTACGCGCAGTTCGTATCGAAGGACACGCATGCGTCGCCCAGCAGACGGATCGACTCCAGCACGTTCCACGCCATGACCGGCTTGAACACGTTCAGCTGGAAGTTACCCTGCGAGCCGGCGAAACCGACCGTCGCGTCGTTGCCGAACACCTGCGTGGCGACCATCGTCATCGCCTCGCACTGCGTCGGGTTCACCTTGCCCGGCATGATCGATGAACCCGGCTCGTTCTCCGGGATCAGCAGCTCGCCGATGCCGTTTCGCGGGCCCGAGGCATACCAGCGAACGTCGTTCGCGATCTTCATCAGTGCATCGGCCAGGACACGCAGGGCGCCCGATACCAGCACCAGCGCGTCGTGCGCACCCAGGGCGGCGAACAGGTTATCCGCCTGCTTGAAATCGATGCCCGTCTCCTCCGAAATCTTCTTGGCCGTCAGTTCACCGAACTTCGGGTGGGCGTTCAGGCCCGTGCCGACCGCCGTGCCGCCGATGGCCAGCTCGCGCGCACGAGTGTCCGCGTACTCGATGCCCTCCAGGGCGAAGTCGATCTGCGCCACCCAACCCGAGATGACCTGGCCCAGGCGGATCGGTGTCGCGTCCTGCAGGTGGGTGCGGCCCACCATGATGACGTCGTCGAACTCTTTCGCCTTCTTGTCCAGGGTGTCGCGCAGCTGGCGCACGCGCGGGTACATGTCGTGCAGCTCGGAGACGACCGCAATGTGCATGGCCGTCGGGAACGTGTCGTTCGAGGATTGGCCGCGGTTCACGTGATCGTTGGGGTGCACGGGGGCCTTCGTGCCCATCTGGCCTCCCGCGATCTCAATGGCGCGGTTCGAGATGACCTCGTTCGCGTTCATGTTCGACTGCGTGCCCGAACCCGTCTGGAAAACGACCAGCGGGAAGTTGTCATCCAGCTTGCCGGAGATGACCTCGTCACCGGCCTGGGCGATGAAGTCCGCGATGTCGGCGGGCAGCTCGCCCAGCTCCGCGTTCGCCAGGGCAGCGCACTTCTTTAAAATGCCGAGGGCGCGCACCATCGGGCGGCCCCACACGAACGTGTTACGTCCGATGTCAAAGTTGTGCAGCGAACGCTCAGTCTGAGCGCCCCAGTAGCGGTTCGCGGGGACCTCAACGGCACCCATCGAGTCGGTTTCAGTGCGGGTAACTTGTGCCACAAGTGGCTCCTTCGCGTAGGACTAACGTACCCCACCAGGATAGCGCCGGACGCGCCCGGTGGCGTGGGGCACTCGTCCTAATCGTTCGTGCGAGCGCGAAAGTCCGACCGCCCCAGCAGCCACCATGCGCACGAGCAAGAGAACACGACGAGCGCGAGAGCCGCGAGGAACGGAGACAGGGGGACCCACCCGTACAGGGCCGTGGCCGACACGGGGGCGACGATCCACGTGATCGCCCCCGTCGCGTTGATGATTCCGGCGATGCCGCCCTGCTCGCGGGTGGTGACGGACAGGGAGACGCCCGCCGCGTAGCCGGGGGAGGCCATGCCCGAGGCCACCCCCATCATGAAGGTTGACGCGGCCACGGCCCACAGGTTCGGCGCGAAAGACAGGCAGGCCAACGCCACCAGAGCCAGGCTCATGCCGGAGCGTAGAAGAGACCGCGGCCCCCAGCCCATGCGCGGCACCACGATCAGCTGCATGACCATGGCGCCCGCCGCGTTGGCCAGCAGCATCATTCCCGTCACCGACACCGCGTGGGTGGGATCCAACCCACCGTGATCCTGCACCACGAAGCCCATCGTGATCTGAACGACGCCGTTGGCGAAATAGATGCCGAACACGGATGCGATCCACGGTGCTATGCGGCGGTCCGTCCACCCCACGCGCGGAGGCAGGCTCGCGGAGGACTCCTCGCCCGGGGCGTCGGTCCTCGCCATCGACGAGGCCGGGGATGCCTCGGGGGCTTGTCCTTCCTCGGCCGCGCGCCCCCCGAGTCCCCTCCGGGCGGGGGAGCGGGACCCGTCGCGGGGCAGCCACGCGAGGGCGATACCGAGCGCGACGAGGACGAACAGCGGCGTCGCGTGGACGGGCGCGAAGATCCACCACGCTCCCAGCGCCGAGGAAATGAGGGAACCGATCATGACGGACAGGTTGATGGCGCCGGAAAACGCGGACGTTCCGCTCACGCGCGATTGCTCGTCGGGGGTGACCTGCGCAACCAGGGCCTGGCCGGTCGGTGGGATAGCGGCGACCGCCGCGCCGAAGAAGGGGCCGCGCGCCACCATGATGGCACCCGCCGCGACGAATGCGCCGATAGCTCCCGTGGCGCGCGCCCACACGGCCGCCGAAAAGAGCGTTCCGGCTGCCAGTGCCAGGCCCAGCGCCCACAGGATCACGCGCCTGCGCCCCCACGCGATCGATCGGCGCCCCCAGAACTGGCTGAGAGCGGTGACGGCCAGCGCGGCCAGCGACACGGCGGCCCCCACGATCCACTCGGGCAGGGTAAGGGCACGAGAGAGGGGAGCGATCGACACATTCAGCATGTTCTGCGCCGTATAGGTGAAAAGAGCGATGGCGACGAGGGCTCGCAGCGTCGGATTGGTCAGCAACGGAGAGGAAGGCACAGTGCATCCTACGACGAGGCCCCCGCGCGATGCGCGGGGGCCGGGCCTAACTGTTGTCGAATCGGGTCGGTGCGGTGCGATCTGCCCCTAGCGCTGGACCCAGGTGCTCACCTTCCAGCGCGCGTCCCCGGAGAGTTCGCGCCAGTTTGCGTCGCTGCGCGCCTCGTCCCGCCGCCACAGGGCGGGATCCAGGGGCGGGGCATAGACGAGGGAGGCGCCCTCCGGGGTCCAGGAGGCGACGTCCAGGTCGATGTCGGTGACCACCACCTCATCCAGGAGGGGCAGGGTCTGCGCGTACAGGTTCGCTCCGCCGGTGATCCAGACGTAGGGCGCGCCCGTGTCCTCAGCGACCGCGCGGGCGTGGGCCAGCGCCGACTCCACCGAATGGGCGACGTGAGCGCCCACTGCCTCGTAGCCGGGCGAGCGGGTGACCACAATGTTCGTGCGGCCGGGCAGGGCACGGCCAAGAGCCTCCCATGAACGCCGCCCCATGATGATCGGGCATCCCATCGTGGACTCCTTGAAGTGGCGGAAGTCCGCGGGCACGCGCCACGCCATGGCCGCGCCCGTCCCGAGGACGCCGCCGCGGTCCTGCGCCCAGATCGCCGCCAGCTTCGTCATACCGCGACCGGCGCCTTGATGGTGGGGTGGTGCTGGTATCCCGCAAACGAAATGTCATCGAAGGAATAGTCGAACATCGACGGAGCCTTCGTCAGCTCCAGGCGGGGGAAGGGGTAGGGATCGCGGCTCAGCTGCTCGCGCACCTGCTCCGTGTGGTTGGAGTAGATGTGGCAGTCGCCGCCCGTCCAAATGAAGTCGCCGACCTCAAGGCCCGCCTGCTGGGCGAACATGTGGGTGAGCAGCGAGTAGGACGCGATGTTGAAGGGGACACCCAAGAACATGTCCGCGCTGCGCTGATACAGCTGCAGCGACAGCCGCCCGTCAGCCACGTAGAGCTGGAAGAAAGCGTGGCACGGTTCGAGCGCCATCTCAGGCAGGTCGCCGACGTTCCACGCGGAGACGACCATGCGGCGCGAGTCGGGATTCGTTGTGAGCGTTTCCAGCACGGAAGCAATCTGGTCGATGCGGCGGCCATCGCCAGCGTTCCAGGAACGCCACTGCACGCCGTACACCGGGCCCAGGTCGCCGTGCTCGTCCGCCCACTCGTTCCAGATGCGGATGCCGTGCTCTCGCAGCCACGACACGTTCGACGAGCCCGACAGGAACCACAGGAGCTCACCCACGACGGACTTGACGTGCACGTGCTTCGTCGTGATCAGCGGGAAACCGCGCGAGAGGTCGTAGCGCAGCTGCGCTCCGAACACAGAACGCGTGCCCGTGCCCGTGCGATCCCCCTTCGGGGTGCCCTCGGACATGATGCGCGCCAGCAGGTCCTCGTACTGGCGGTCGACACCTGCCACGTCAGTCGACCTGTTCGTTCGTCCAGGTGTGCGAGGCCGGCAGGGCCTGGTCGACAACCGAGTGTTCGATCGTGCAGTTGCGCTTGACCGCGGACTCTGCGCGACGCAGCAGATCAGCAATCTCGTCCTCGCTCAGCACGGACATGTCCTGGACCAGCTCCACGTCCACGTGCGTGAAACGATCGTTGTCCTCATCATAGGAAGCGGACACGCCCACGAACTGCGAGAAATCATCGCCCAGGCGGGCCGCCAGGCGCGCGTCTGAACTCATCGCGTTGCAGCCCGCGATCGCGAGCTTGAGCAGGTCGCCGGGGGAAAACATGCCGGGGCCGTGCCCGACCCGGATCTCGGCGCCATCTTGGTTGCGGGCGACGTATTCGCGCACGCCCGTTCGCTGCAGGTACAGGGACTTCGGGGTATCACTCATGCCATTATTCTGAACCCCCTCGCCCTCGTTTGCCGTCTGGGGGCGCCCGTATCGCCCGTGGCGTATCCAGGAATAAAATAATGCACGCCCCTTGATATACGCTTACGTAACATCTATTGGCGGTTGTCAAAGGGGCTATCGGGGGGAGCATGCGAGTGGGATCGGCGCGTGCCTCCGAAGGGGCCACAATCATCGCGTAGCAAAGCGTTGATCAGCGGTGTTCTTCCAGCCAGGCGGCCGCCAGCTCCCGCTCGCGCTTTGCGACGCCCCCCAGGTGCGCCACGGCCTCTTTCTCGATGTGCCCCCCCAGCAGCGGCACGCGCACGGATATCGCGCCCGTCACCTCCCGAGTGCAGCCTCCCTCCGAGGCGGCCAGGGTGGAGGTGGCCTCGACCGACACGGGTGCGCCGTCGACGGTCACCGAGGAGCGCGAGCGCGCCGAGGCCTCGTCAGTGACCCATTCCTCCGTGAAGGTCACGCACAGGGGAGTGCTCACGAAGCGCGCCGCGGCCGCCGGGAGCAGCTCGGGGCGACACTGGCCTCCAAGCGTGATGCGCTGGTCCTCCACGCTGATGTGGGCGGTGCCTTCCACGAGGAATGGGGTGAAGCGCCGCTGCAGGTAGTCGGGGGTCAGATACATGGCGACGACCTCATCGACCGTGCCCGGATAGGAAATTGACTGCGCGAACTCCATGGTTCTCCTTCACCGAATAACCGTCGCCGAATCGTGGTCCGGCGCTGATTTGCAACATTTGCAGTTAAGGACCAACTGAGTTGCTCCTCTCCCTTTAGAGTAGGACCATGCGTAGCCTCATGCAGTTAGCTGAAGAAGCCTCTTCAACACCGCTGTCGGAGAAGGACATCGATTGGCTGCACCTACTCCTCGCGGACTGGCAGGTGCTGGCTGATCTGGCGGCCGCCGACCTGGTCCTGTGGCTGCCCGCAGACGACGGACGCTTCATTGCCGCCGCGCACTGTCGGCCCGCGACGTCAACGACGGTCCACGTTGACGACATCATCGGGCTGCACCTGCCCGCCGCTCGCGAGATCGAACTGCGACGAGCCATCCAGACCGGACAGGTCGTGCGTTCACCCTCCGCGCGCTGGGCGGGCACCTACTCGATGATGGAAACCTGTGTGCCCGTTTGCCACGACGGCCGCATCATCGCCGTCGTCACGCGCGAAGCGAACCTGTCCAGCCCGCGTCTGTCCCTCGGATTTGAGGGGTGGACCGTGGCAGCGGCCGACACCCTGTGCCAGATGATGGCGCGCGGCGAGTACCCCTACGATTCGACGCCGCAGGTCACCTCCCACGGCGTACCGCGGGTCCTCGACGGAGCCCTCCTGATCGACGCCGATGGGCGGGTTCAGCAGGCGACGCCCAACGCGGTGTCCTGCCTGCGGCGCCTGGGGATCCGCTCCCACGTGACCGGAAAGGTTCTCGCCCAGGAAATCACGCAGGTTATCGGGGATGAATCCCTCATCGAAGAATCGATGGCGGTCGTCGTCATGGGGCGGGCCTCCTGGCGCGTGGAGATCACCGCGCGCGCATCGACCATCACCATGCGTGCGCTTCCCCTCGTCAATGGCCGCAAGCGCCTGGGGGCCGTGATCCTCACGCGGGACGTGTCCGAAATGCACCGGCACGAGCAGGCTCTCATGACGAAAGACGCGACAATCCGTGAGATCCACCACCGCGTCAAGAACAATCTGCAGACCGTTTCTGCGCTGCTGCGCCTCCAGTCGCGTCGCTCCTCGGAGGAAGCTGTGAAGGTTGCTCTGGCCGAGGCGGAGCGGCGCATTCAGGCCATCGCGACCGTGCACGCGGCCCTGTCGCAAAACGTTGACGAGTCAGTCGACTTTGATGAGGTCGCGCGCACCGTCGTGCGCATGTCGGGAGCCATCGCGTCCACGGATCACGGGGTCGAGGTCGTCACGATGGGACGCTTCGGGACGATCTTAGCCGATCAGGCGCAGGCCCTGGCGACCGTCCTGAACGAGCTGGTCGCTAATTCCGTCGAGCACGGTTTGGCCGACCGCGATGGGCGCATCGAAGTGTGTGCGCGGCGCGAGGGGCTGGTCATGACCGTGACCGTCGCGGATGATGGCGCGGGCTTCGTGCCCGGCACGCCCATGAGCGGCCTGGGCACGCAGATCGTCCACCAAATGGTGCGCGGGGAACTGCGCGGTTCCATCGAGTGGGCCCCGAGGGAGGATGGCGGCACTCTCGTGACGCTGGTGATCAACCTGGATCCCGCGTGAGCGGACGAAACAGCAGCGGATGAACGAAGAGGTTGCCTCCGCCAGGTGTTAACGAGGCCGGGGATCCCCTGAGTGGATCCTCGGCCCTGTTCGTGGGTGCCGTTTGGCGTGCCCGGGTGGTCAACAGCCGACGCGGCGTGCGCGCGCCGCGCGGCGTTTAAGGGACCGGCGTTCTTCTTCGCTCATTCCGCCCCAGACTCCGGAGTCTTGGTTATTGTCGATGGCCCACCGGAGGCAGACGCCCTTCACGGAGCATTCGCGGCAGACGGCCTTTGCTTTGGCCATCTGGATGATGGCGGGACCCGTGCTGCCGATGGGGAAAAAGATTTCGGGATCGACTGTCAGGCATGCCGCCCTGCTGCGCCAGTCCATGTGAGTGCTCCTTGTGTCGCCGTTCGCCTGATGCTCCGCTGATTCCCTTGTCAGTCTCTGTTACGTCATCCTAGTCGTGCAAGGCGGCGGTAACAGCGAAACAGGGAAGTCACTATGCGTCTGGTCACGGCGGGTGAATTTGCTGGGACTTAGGTATTAACTGACCCGTCGGTCAATTGGATGGTGGTCAGTGTGCCGCTCTCGCAGATCAGTCCGCATGAGGGGCTCCAGCGGCGTGCTGCAATCGATGACGGATGGCGACGGCTGGAGTGAATAAGCGCGCGAATCACGTTGTCTGATGGGTTGAGCGCGAGCACGCGGTGATCGTCCCATCTGGTGATACGGGTCCATGCGGCTTCTGGAATGACGTCGGTGATTCTGGGAGCTGCCCATCCCAGCGCCTCATGGATCGCCCGAACAGTCCGGGTATCGCGTTCCTGGCCGATGACGATCCACGGCTTTATTTCCTGCCACGAGGGCGGGGCGTGCTCGGGACCGATCAGGACCGGAAAGGCGGCACTGCTGACCATGGTTGCAGCCTGCGTGAGGGAGGGGATCCTCCAGCAGGGTGTGTCGCTTTTAGCGCCTTCGTTTAGGAGAGCGCTCGCGGTGGGAAAGCACGCGAGAAGCGTGGGTTCCCCGGGACGTGCGAGGAGCGCCTGATGCTCGCCCAGCGCTCGCAGATCGGCCGGGGCGATGCCGGCGTGCAGAGCCTCGTCCGCGTCTCTGGCCCGCACGAGGCGCATGGCGAAGGCCCCCAATGCTGCGCTGGAGGGTGTGAAACGGCCCGCGTACGCCGCGACGATGACGACGTTGGCGCGCCTGGCGCGTCCCAGCAGGGAGGTCCACAGGGCCTGTGCCCCCGGCTCAGTCAGCGCGTGGGTGAGCGCGGAGCGCAGGGCGGGAACGTCCGTGATTGCGAGGATCAGCGGGCCGTGTTCGCACGCTTCTTCCAACACATCGATGACGGCGGGGTCCTCTTCTGGTAGGTGAGAGGCCGCACCGGGGATGCGCGCCTCTCCAATGACGTGCAGGGGGAGGTGGGTGATGCGCGCGATCCTGGAGGCGATCGATACCACCCAACACGAGGCGAGGGCAGCCTCGTGAGCGCTGGTCTGTATCTGGATGCTCCCGCCGTCCCACGAGACTAGCTGGTGCCCCTCGATCCCCTCAACGAGGCCGAGCCCCACGGGGGCGTGCTCACGGGCTGGCGAGTCGACCGATCCCGCCGCTGCCGGGAAAGCGGGGGTGGCCGGTGGAGGAGGCGCGGCATCAACGTCCTCCCACGTCAGGTTCTCAGGCAGTGGAGGGGCCCACAGGGGCGCAGCTGATGCCCCCGGCCACGCGCGCATGCAGCTGGAGACGACGGAAGCGGCGTCCGGCATGTACGTCAGCTGTATCGTCCCGACTCCCGCCAGCACGGCGCGTCCGGGGATGCGCGGTAGCGAGGCGGCGCGGGCGTCTTCGAGGATGTCCGTCGAGTCGGCGGCGCTCAGGCAGCGCAGGGCCAGGCGGATGTCCATATTCGCGCGCATCTGCGCGCTGACCGCACCGGAAGGGCGCTGGGTCGCGGCGATGAGGTGCAGGCCGAGGCTGCGTCCCTGCGCCGCCAAGCGCAGCAGGACTTCCATCGACGCTGGGTGGGTCTGGGAAAGAACCCGGAACTCGTCGATGGCGATGATCAGCCGAGCGGGGGGAGAGGGAACAGAGTGAGGATCCGCGTCGTATCTGAGCTCCCAGGTGGCGAGGTCGGGAAACCCCAGCTCGTGCAGGGACTCCTCCCGCTGCCGCAGGACATGGGCGATTCCGTCGAGAGCGCGGCTCGTCGCCCCCGCGTCAAGGTCTGTGAGGAGCACCTGCGTGTGCGGCAGCTCCTTCAGGCGGGCGAAGGTGGAGCCACCCTTGTAATCGATGAGGACGAATCTGACCCTCTCCGGTGAGTAGCAGTAGGCGATTGCGGCGAGCCAGACAATCAACGCCTCCGACTTGCCCGAGCCCGTGCATCCCGCGACGAGGGCATGCGGTCCATCGGATACCAGGTCCAGGTCAACCCTCCCACTTTCCGACTGTCCGATCGGCACACTGAGGGTTCCCGCTTGAGCGTGAACGGACGAAGGATCCCAATCGACGCGCGAGGGCAGTGCGTCCCGCCTGTCCATCCGCGTCACGGTCCACCACCAGTTGGCGGCGACGGGCTGGTCGTCGGTGACGCACACCTGAGCACACCACGATGGCAGGTCTGCGACGCGGGACGCGTATCCGATGTGGAGGACCGGGCCGTTTCCTTTTGCGGCACTCGAACAATGCGGGCACGTTTCGCGGTCGCTCACGTGGATGGTGACTCCCGCGTGTCCGAGCAAGACGGGCGCCGCGCAGTTCCACCAGACGCGAGCTCCCCCCGCCTGGGCTGCCACCTGTCCCGCGCACCACAGCGCGCACTGCGCCGCATGCGCCCCCACGACGCCGATCGACGACGCTCCTGCCGAGTAGCTGGCCTCAACGGGTGCCACCAGCGTGAGGCGCCGTCTCAGGGTCGATGCCCTCCCCGGCCACACGGGTGCTCGCAACGAACGGGGAGCATCTGCCGATGCGGGGAGCGACGCCAGGACGAGAGACAGAGCCGCTCCGTCCCAGCCGAGACGACGCCGATGTGCGCGGAACGCCAGGGCTATCGCCGCGCCGAGCAGCGCCGCGATGAAACACCCTGCAAGAGGCAGGAGCAACGCCGGTCGGGGAGACATGGCGCGCAGGCGCCAGGCCATCAGCGCGAGCATGAGGATCGCAGAGACCAGGGGAAGCACCCGCAGGAGGGAGAACCCCTTGAACACCCCGCGGCCTGGTCGATCGCTGCCCGGCCACGTCAGGCGACGAGGCCGTGGACGGACCTCGAAAGTGTCCTCACCCAGGCGAATCGTGGCGCCCGGTCCCAGCGCTCGTCCGTCGCGTGCGGGCAGCGGCACGCGCAGGCGGGACACGCGTCGGATCGAAGAAGAGCCGACAGAGCGCAGGACAGCCTTTCCGTTTGTCGTCGAAAAGATCGCGTGCTCGCGTGCGATGCTCGCGCTGGACAACGGAATGTCCCCCGCGCGTCCAACCACTCCGGGAGCGAGGGCCAGTCCGACGTCGGGACCCTCGACGCAGGCCAGGTGCAGGTCCGTGCGCAGGGCAGCGCGCGCGAGGCAACCGCGATCGTTCATGGAACAACGATCAAACCGCCCCCGGGCGCGAACAAACGCTGCGGCGAACCTTGTGGACGGTCGCGTGCGGAAAACGATCCCTGTGGACAACGGAACGCGCGGTGCCCGTGTGGATAAGGACACCTCGCCGGGTGTGGGCCTTCCGCCGCCTGCCCACTCGACCAATGCGACAATGACCCCATGGCTAACTCCACGTTCGAGACGACACGCGACCGCCACAACGACCTCGTCCGGCGCATCGAGGAGGCGCGCGCCGCCTACTACGACCGCGATTCGCCCACTCTCTCGGACGCAGATTACGACCGCCTCTACCGTGAATTGGGGGAGATCGAGGAGCGCTACCCGCAGCTGCGCGGCGCGGACTCTCCGACCGCAAGCGTGGGAGGAAGCGTCGATTCCTCGTTTACCGAGGTGCGCCATCTTGCCCAGATGATGTCACTCGATGACGTTTTTTCCCTGGAAGAGCTGGCCGGCTGGGAGGAACGCATGAGCCAGGTGACGGGCATCGCAGACCTGCCCATGACCACCGAGGTCAAGGTCGACGGGCTGGCCATCAACCTCCTGTACGAGGAGGGCCGCCTCGTGCGAGCCGCCACCCGAGGGGACGGCTACGTCGGCGAGGACATTACCGCCAACGCGCGCACGATCGCGTCCATCCCGAAGGCCCTCGCCGGAACGGTGCCCAGACGCGTCGAGGTGCGCGGCGAGGTGTATTTCCCGGTCACCGCCTTCGCGACCTTCAACGAGGCCCGCGTCGCCGCCGGCGAAAAGACCTTCGTGAACCCGCGCAATGCCGCAGCCGGCTCCCTGCGCCAGAAAGACCCGGCCCAGACCGCCAAACGCCCGTTGTCGATGGTCGTTCACGGGGTCGGCTTCGTCGAGGCCGGAGCAGACTTCACCGAGCCGACCACCCAGCACGGCTGGTACGAACAGATGCGAGCCTGGGGGCTACCCGTATCGCCCTATACGAAGCTCCTTGCGGGGAGGAAAGCCATCGAGGAACGCATCGCGCAGATCGGGCAGGCGCGCCACGACCTCGACCACGAGATCGACGGCGTGGTCGTCAAGATCGACGACCTCGCGCTTCAGCGTTCCCTCGGCGCCACCTCGCGCGCCCCCAGGTGGGCGGCCGCCTACAAGTTCCCGCCCGAGGAGGTCCACACGCGACTGCTGGACATCCGCGTCCAGGTCGGCCGCACGGGCCGCGTCACGCCCTACGGCGTCATGGACACCGTGCTGGTCTCCGGTTCCAACGTCTCGCGCGCCACCCTGCACAACGCCCAGGAGGTCGCCCGTAAGGGCGTCCTCATCGGCGACCTCGTGGTCCTGCGCAAGGCGGGCGACGTCATCCCCGAGATCGTCGCCCCCGTGGAGGATGCGCGCAACGGCTCCGAACGAGAGTTCGCCATGCCCACAGCATGCCCGTCGTGCGGCACGCTCCTGGTGGAGGAGAAGGAGGGAGACGTGGACCTGCGCTGCCCGAACAAGGCGGCCTGCCCCGCCCAGATCACCGAGCGCATCGCGCACATCGGTGCCCGCTCCGCCCTCGACATCGAGGGGTTGGGGGATGAGGCGGCCCTGGCCCTCACCCAGCCTGAGAACAACCGCGACCAGGTCGCCGCCGCCCTGGTGGCCGGGCACGCCGTCGTCCTGGAGGACGGAACGCGCCTGGAGCTCGCCGACGCCGGGGACCTGCCCCACGCGGAGCAGCTGGCCACCGCCGACGCGATGCTCCCCGAACCCCAAGCCCCCGTCCTGACCGCCGAGTCCGCGCTCTTTGACCTGAGGGCAGAGGACGTGCGCGACGTCATGGTGTGGCGGCCCACCACCGTCAAGGGGGAGCCCACTGGCGACTGGGCGCAGGTCCGCTACTTCTGGACGAAGGCCCACAAGGCCAAGAGGGTGAAGGGCGCGATCGTCTACGAGCAGGTGAGCTCCACGGCCTCGAAGATGCTCACCCAGATGCTAGACGAGATGGAGCGCGCCAAGTCCCAGCCCCTCGCGCGCGTCCTCGTCGCCCTGTCGATCCGCCACGTCGGCCCCACGGCCGCCCGCGCGCTCGCGGACGCGTTCCATTCCATGGACGCGCTGCGCGCCGCCTCCGTCGAGGAGCTGTCGGTCGTCGAGGGCGTCGGTGAGGTGATCGCGCGCTCCCTCCTCGACTGGTTCACGGTGGACTGGCACCTGGGCGTGCTGGAGGCGTGGGCGCGCGCGGGGGTGAGGATGGCCGATGAGCCGCAACAGGCGATCTCTGACGTGCTTGCAGGCTTGACGATCGTGGTCTCCGGTGCGATGCCCGGATACGACCGTGAGGGTGCCAAGGAAGCCATCACCTCGCGCGGAGGCAAGGCCTCGGGCTCGGTCTCGAAGAAGACCTCCCTGGTGGTCGCGGGACCCGGCGCGGGTTCCAAGGCCGCCAAGGCCGAGTCCCTGGGCGTCCCCGTCATCACTGAGCAGCAGTTCGGCGACCTCCTTGAGGGGGGCCTCGCCGCCGTTGGCCTGTGACGAGGCCCGGGCTGGCAGGCCATCGACTCCCGGCGCCGCCCGCCTGAGGCGCGACGCACCTCGGCCTCGCCACCGAGGGCACAGGGCACTCAGAGGAGCGGCTCGAAGGGGCCGAGCAGCGTCTCGCCGATGCGGGTGAGCAGGGAACGACGCTCCCATTCGTCGATCGTCAGGCGGCGGGAGGTCGTCAGGTCGTTGGCGAAGATCTCCTCCATGCGCTCGGCCAGCTCGCGCGAGTGGAACTGCAGGCACACCTCGTAGTTGCCGCGCATGGAAAGACGATCGATGTTCGCCGTGCCGATCGTGGACCAGCGCCCGTCGACCGTCATCGTCTTCGAATGAACCATCGCGTGGCGATACAGCCAGATCTGAACCCCCTCGCGCAGCAGCTCACCGTAATAGGGGCGCGCCACCCAGTCCGCCATGATGTGGTTCGAATACTCCGGGATCAGGACCTGCACGTGCACGCCCCTGCGGGCAGCCGCAATCAGGGCGGCCAGGACCTCGCGGTCCGGGATGAAATAGGCGGTCGTGATCAGCACCCGGTCGATCGCCCGTTCGATCGCGTCAATGTACATGCCGCGGATCGGGTAGAGCAGGCTGTGCGGGAGGTTAAACTGCGCGGTCACGTCCGCGCTCCACGCACGCGCCCCCTGGTCGGGCAGCAGGGGGGCGGTCGACGGGCGGAAATGATTCCAGAAGTCGACGAAACCGTTTTCCAGCTCCCACACGGCCTCGCCGCTCACGCGCACGTGCGTGTCCCGCCACTCGTGGGCAAAAGGATCGCCGATGTTGTAGCCGCCCACGAAGCCGACCTCGCCGTCCACCACCAGGATCTTGCGGTGGTCCTGGCCGGTGCGGCGGATGTTGAGCGTGAAGAAACCCGAACGCAGCGTCGGGAATCGACGCACGTGCAGGTGCTTCATCGATGGAAAGCGATAGAAACGCAGATCCTGGTTGAGCACGCCGAAGCCATCCCAGACGCAGAAAACCTCGACCCCGCGTGCCGCCGCATCGATCAGCGCGTTCTTGAAGCGCTGACCCCATCGGTCCGACCGCCAAATGAAGGTCTCGAAATAAATGTGGTGCTTCGCCCCCCTGATGGCCTCAAGCATGTCCTCGTACAGGGACATGCCCTCCGTGTACGTGCGCGCCACCGTCTTCCCGATCTCAGTGTCCGCGGGGGCAACGTCGGGAAACCGTGCACGCCGCCGGGGATGCGAGCCGTGCGCATCCGGTCGATCGCATGCACGGTGACGATCGCCGCCGCCTGGGCGGCCAGCACCGCAATCCCCGCCTTCTTGACGATCGACCACGTCTGCCTGGTGAGTTGGCGTCGCTGTGAAAAGACCATACGGGTAGGATGCCACACATGTCACGCATTAGTACTGACGAGGTCGCCCGCGTCGCGGGCCTGGCCCACATCGCATTGACCGACGAGGAAATCACACGCTTCGCGGGCGAACTCGACGCGATCGCCGACGCGGTTTCCAAGGTGTCGCAGGTCGCCACCCCCGACGTTCCCGCCACCTCCCACCCGATTCCGCTCACCAACGTGTGGCGCGTGGACGAAGTGGGGGCCACCGTGGACCGCGACGAGGTCCTCGCGCAGGCGCCTGCCGCGCAGGACGGCATGTTCCTGGTGCCGCAGATCCTGGGGGAGGAATGATGAACGACCTGCTGAAGAAGAACGCCCTGGAGCTGGCCGACATGTTGGCCGCCGGGCACATCACCTCCGTCGAGCTGACCCGGGCGTGCCTGGACCGCATCGACGCCATCGACGATCGCGTCCGCGCCTTCATCACCGTCGACCGTGAGGGCGCCCTGGCCACCGCCGCCGACGTGGACGCACGCCGCGCCGCGGGGGAGAGCCTGCACCGCCTGGCAGGCGTGCCCATTGCCATTAAGGACAACATGGTCACGCGCGGCCTGCGCACCACCTGCGCCTCCAGGATCCTCGGCGACTGGCAGCCCCCCTACGACGCCACGGTCGTCCTCAAGATCAAGAAAGCCGGCCTGCCCATCGTCGGCAAGACCAACATGGACGAGTTCGCCATGGGCTCCTCCACCGAACACTCCGCGTTCGGCGCCACGAAGAACCCGTGGGATTTAGAGCGCATCCCCGGCGGATCCGGCGGCGGATCCGCGGCCGCCGTCGCAGCCTACATGGTGCCCCTCGCGCTCGGTTCCGACACCGGCGGCTCCATCCGTCAACCCGGCTTCGTGACCGGCACGGTCGGCGCCAAGCCCACCTACGGCGCGGTGTCGCGGTACGGACTGATCGCCATGGCCTCGTCCCTGGACCAGATCGGCCCCGTCACCCGCACGGTCGCCGACGCCGCCGCCCTGACCGAACTCGTCGGCGGGTTCGACCCGTCCGACTCGACCTCGCTGAACGAGCCCGTCCCCGCGCTCACCGAGGCCGTCCGCTCCGTTGCCGAGCAGGGGAAGATCAACGGCCTCAGGGTCGGCGTCGTCAAGGAACTTGGTGGGGACGGCTACGAGAAGGACGTCATCGACGCTTTCAACGCCACGGTCGATCGGCTCCGCGAGGCCGGGGCCGAGGTCGTCGAAGTATCCTGCCCCAACCTCGAGTACGCGCTGGCCGCCTACTACCTGATCATGCCCGCCGAGGTGTCTTCCAACCTGGCCCGCTTTGACGGCATGCGCTACGGCATCCGCGTCGAGCCCGCCGAGAGCCCCGTCACCGCCGAACGCGTCATGGCGGCCACCCGCGGAGCCGGATTCGGCGACGAGGTCAAGCGCCGCATCATCCTGGGCACACACGTGCTCTCCGCCGGCTATTACGACGCCTACTACGGCAGCGCACAGAAGGTTCGCACGCTCATCCAGCGTGACTTCGACGCGGTCTTCGACAGGGTCGACGTGCTCGTCTCGCCGACGGCCCCCACCACGGCCTTCAAGTTCGGTGAAAAGACGTCCGACCCGCTGGCCATGTACCTCAACGACGTCGCCACAATCCCCGCGAACCTGGCGGGGATCCCCGGCATGAATGTGCCCAACGCCGTGTCCTCGCAGGGCCTACCGATCGGATTCCAGGTGCTCGCGCCCGCACGCGGCGACCTGGTCATGTACAAGGTGGCCTCCCTGGTGGAGGCCCTCAGCGACGACGTCGCGGGCTCCTGCCCCGCAGCTAACTGGGAGGAAAAGTGATGAGTGAGCTCATGGATTACGACGAGGCGGCCCGCCGCTTCGACCCGGTTCTCGGTATCGAGGTGCACGTCGAGCTGGGAACCAAGACGAAGATGTTCGACGCCGCCCCCAACGCCTTTGGCGGCGACCCGAACACCTACGTCACCCCCGTGTCGCTGGGGTTGCCCGGTTCCCTGCCGGTCGTCAACCGTAGGGCTGTGGAGTACGCCATCAAGATCGGCCTGGCCCTGAACTGCGAGATCGCGCAGTACTGCCGCTTTGCGCGCAAAAACTACTTCTACCCGGATCTGACCAAGGCATTCCAGACCTCCCAGTCCGATGAGCCGATCGCGGCAGACGGCTACGTTGACGTCGAGCTCGAGGACGGCACCATGTTCCGCGTCCAGATCGAGCGCGCCCACATGGAGGAGGACGCGGGCAAGAACACCCACATCGGCGGTGCCGACGGGCGCATCCAAGGCGCGGACTACTCGCTGGTGGACTACAACCGCGCGGGCGTGCCCCTGGTCGAGATCGTTACCCGGCCGATCGAGGGGGCGGGGGAGCGGGCACCCGAGGTGGCGGCCGCCTACGTGCAGGCCCTGCGCGACATCTTCCGCGCGCTGGACGTGTCCGAGGCCCGCATGGAGCGTGGTAACGTGCGCGCCGACATCAACGTTTCGCTGCGTCCTGGCCCGGACGTGCCGCTGGGGACCCGCACCGAGACGAAGAACGTGAACTCTTTCCGCGGTATCGCTTCCGCCGTGCGCTACGAGATGCAGCGGCAGGCCAAGATCCTGTCCGAGGGCGGAGTGATCCTGCAGGAAACCCGTCACTACCACGAGGAGGACGGCTCCACGTCGTCCGGCCGCGAGAAGTCTGACTCCGAGGACTATCGCTACTTTCCGGAGCCCGACCTGGTCCCGATCCGCCCGGATCGGGAGTGGGTGGAGGAGCTGCGCGCTTCTCTGCCGGAGCTGCCCGTCGCCAAGCGGCGCCGCCTGCGCGCCGAGTGGGGATACGCGGACATGGAGATGCGTGACGTCATCAACGCGGGGGCGCTTGAGCTGATCGAAGCCACCGTCGGCGCGGGCTGTGATCCGGCTTCCGCGCGCAAGTGGTGGATGGGCGAGATCTCGCGCCGCGCCAAGGAACGCGAGGTTCCCTTGGATGAGGCCGGGGTCAGCCCCGCTCAAGTCGCCGAGCTGCAGGGGCTGATTGACTCCGGTCGTATCAACGACAAACTGGCGCGCCAGGCCCTTGAGGGCGTGCTGGCGGGCGAAGGTGGCCCGGCGCAGGTCGTCGAGGCCCGTGGCCTCGAGGTCGTCTCCGACGACGGCGCGCTCACGGCGGCCGTCCAGGAGGCACTGGATGCCAACCCCGACATCGTCGAGAAGATCAGGGGCGGAAAGGTGCAGGCCGCAGGCGCCCTCGTCGGTGCCGTCATGAAGGCGACCCGCGGGCAGGCAGACGCCGCCCGCGTGCGCGAGCTGATCATGGAGATGGTTGGCGCTTAAGGCCGCTCGGATGCGTGTGGGAGGGATCGCTCCGATTCTCCCACACGCATCCGCCGTCTCGGTGTTGCTGCTGGTTTAACCAGTGAGCACGCGGGAGCCGCCGCCTCGAAAATGAGCATTCCGTTGTCCACGTTGTGGCCTTCCTCTATCGGGCGAGCGGGGAAATTACCTAGGATGAGCGCTTGAGGATAACCGTGCCGCATGGCCCGGGCGCCCGAAGAAAGGACTAACATGCGCACTTCGCCGTCGTACACCGCTTCGTACCGTATCGAGGTGGACGAGAGGACGACATCCATCGCGTCTATTGTTGACGCGGTTTCCGCGACCGGAGCACAGATTAAGGGCCTGGACGTGGCCGACTCCGACCGCGGACACATCATCATCGATCTCACGTGCGACATGCGCGATTCTGAGCACCGCCGCGAAGTTCGCGACGCCATTAACGCACTGCCGGGAGTCTCCGCCGGCTCGGTCGCTGACCAGACTTTCATGAGCCACATCGGAGGCAAGGTTGAGATCCACTCGAAGGTGCCCCTGCGCAACCGCGACGATCTGTCACGCGCGTACACCCCGGGCGTCGCTCGCGTATGCACCGCCATCCACGACATGCCCCAGAAAGCTCACCTGTTGACTATGAAGGCCAACACGGTTGCGGTCGTCTCAGACGGTACCGCCGTCCTCGGCCTGGGCGATATCGGCCCCGAGGCGGCGCTGCCCGTCATGGAGGGCAAAGCCGTCCTCTTCAAAGAGTTCGGTGGGGTGGACGCCTGGCCGGTCGTCCTGGACACGAAGGACACTGAAGAGATCATCTCGATCGTCAAGGCGATCGCGCCGGCGTACGGCGGCATCAACCTGGAGGACATTTCCGCGCCGCGCTGTTTCGAGATTGAGGAGCGTCTGCGCGCCGAGCTCGACATTCCGGTTTTCCACGACGACCAGCACGGCACGGCGATCGTCGTTCTGTCCGCGCTCGTTAACGCGCTGAAGATCGTGGGCAAGAACATTGAGGACGCGCGCATCGTCGTTTCGGGCGTCGGGGCCGCCGGCAACGCGATCATTCGCCTCCTGCTGGCACAGGGTGCGCGCGATATTATCGGCTGCGGACGAAATGGTGCGCTATCCGGTGACGACACGGAGGGCATGCACCCCTCGCGCAGGGCACTGGCCGAGGCGACAAACCCCCGCCACGTCCACGGCTCCCTCAAGGAGGTCCTGAAGGGCGCCGACGTGTTCATCGGAGTTTCCTCGGGCAATATCCTTCAGCCCACCGATATTGCCACCATGGCGGAAGGCGCGATCGTCTTTGCTCTGGCGAATCCGACTCCGGAAGTTGATCCGATCGGCGCCGCCCAACATGCCGCCGTCGTGGCCACGGGACGCAGTGATTACCCGAACCAGATCAACAACGTTCTGGCGTTCCCCGGTTTGTTCCGCGGCCTACTTGACGCCAAGGTCAAGGAGATTACCACCGAGGTACTGCGCGTCGCCGCCGTGGCCATCGCCTCCGTTATCTCCGAGGACGAGCTCTCGCCGTCCTACATCATTCCCGGCGCCTTCGACAAGCGGGTTGCGCCCGCCGTGTCCAAGGCCGTACGCCGCGCGGTGCGCGACCTGCCGACCGTCGACATCCCGGTCCAGCCTGACATGGGCGTGAACTAAGAGTCATTTCGGCCACAAGACGGGCCCGACCGCGCTGACGAGGCGCGGTCGGGCCCGCTCGTTTTCCCCGCGTTTCTAGTGGCGACCGCAACGCTGCCCGAGTGAATGGAGCGTGTTGTGGCTGTTCAGGGGCCAGTCGGTGAAGGAAACTTTGTTGTGTGTGGTGGGGGTGTGGTGGAGGTTACGGTGGTTTGGTTTGACTTTGGGTGTGTGGGGTGGGTATTGTTTTCTCCGTTGCGCCGAATGGTGGTGCTGGGCTGTGGGTCTGGTTTCTGGTGTTTGGTGTGGTCTTGCCTTTTGGGGATGCGTGCTTGTGGTGCGTGTTTTTGATTGTGTGGGTGTTGTTTGTGAACTCGATAGTGTGTTTGTTTGTTTTTATGCCTGTTTTTTGTTTTTGAGTGTTTTTGGTTGGGATTGCCTGCCCTTTTTGTGTGGTGGGTTTTTCTGGGCTTTGACGTTTTGTTTTTGTTCGGAGAGTTTGATCCTGGCTCAGGACGAACGCTGGCGGCGTGCTTAACACATGCAAGTCGAACGCTGAAGCCTAGCTTGCTGGGTGGATGAGTGGCGAACGGGTGAGTAACACGTGAGTAACCTGCCCTCTTCTTTGGGATAACGCCCGGAAATGGGTGCTAATACTGGATATTCACTGGTCTTCGCATGGGGGTTGGTGGAAAGGGTTTTTCTGGTGGGGGATGGGCTCGCGGCCTATCAGCTTGTTGGTGGGGTGATGGCCTACCAAGGCTTTGACGGGTAGCCGGCCTGAGAGGGTGACCGGTCACATTGGGACTGAGATACGGCCCAGACTCCTACGGGAGGCAGCAGTGGGGAATATTGCACAATGGGCGCAAGCCTGATGCAGCGACGCCGCGTGAGGGATGGAGGCCTTCGGGTTGTGAACCTCTTTCGCTCATGGTCAAGCCGCAACTGTGGGTTGTGGTGAGGGTAGTGGGTAAAGAAGCGCCGGCTAACTACGTGCCAGCAGCCGCGGTAATACGTAGGGCGCGAGCGTTGTCCGGAATTATTGGGCGTAAAGGGCTTGTAGGCGGTTGGTCGCGTCTGTCGTGAAATCCTCTGGCTTAACTGGGGGCGTGCGGTGGGTACGGGCTGGCTTGAGTGCGGTAGGGGAGACTGGAACTCCTGGTGTAGCGGTGGAATGCGCAGATATCAGGAAGAACACCGGTGGCGAAGGCGGGTCTCTGGGCCGTTACTGACGCTGAGGAGCGAAAGCGTGGGGAGCGAACAGGATTAGATACCCTGGTAGTCCACGCTGTAAACGTTGGGCACTAGGTGTGGGGGCCACCCGTGGTTTCTGCGCCGTAGCTAACGCTTTAAGTGCCCCGCCTGGGGAGTACGGCCGCAAGGCTAAAACTCAAAGGAATTGACGGGGGCCCGCACAAGCGGCGGAGCATGCGGATTAATTCGATGCAACGCGAAGAACCTTACCAAGGCTTGACATGCGCCCTGGGCGTGCGGAGACGTGCGTGCATTTGGTTGGGGGTGTGCAGGTGGTGCATGGTTGTCGTCAGCTCGTGTCGTGAGATGTTGGGTTAAGTCCCGCAACGAGCGCAACCCTTGCCCTATGTTGCCAGCACGTTGTGGTGGGGACTCGTGGGGGACTGCCGGGGTTAACTCGGAGGAAGGTGGGGATGACGTCAAATCATCATGCCCCTTATGTCTTGGGCTTCACGCATGCTACAATGGTTGGTACAGAGGGTTGCGATATCGTGAGGTGGAGCGAATCCCTTAAAGCCAGTCTCAGTTCGGATTGGGGTCTGCAACTCGACCCCATGAAGGTGGAGTCGCTAGTAATCGCAGATCAGCAACGCTGCGGTGAATACGTTCTCGGGCCTTGTACACACCGCCCGTCACGTCACGAAAGTTGGTAACACCCGAAGCCCATGGCCTAACCGGTTTTTGCTGGGGGGAGTGGTCGAAGGTGGGATTGGCGATTGGGACGAAGTCGTAACAAGGTAGCCGTACCGGAAGGTGCGGCTGGATCACCTCCTTTCTAGGGAGCCCTGATTTTTGTGGGAGGCAATTTTTTTCTTGTATTGCTGTCTGCTGCTGCTGTTGTGGTGGTGGGTGGTGGTGGAGGGGTTGTTTTCTTGTGTTCGCATGTGTTTGCTGCCCGTTGTGGGTGGTGGGTGTGGGCGCGTTTTTGGGGTTGGGTATAGTTGATGAGCAGACACGCTGTCGGGTTCACGTTCAACACCGTGTTGGCGTCCGCCGTTAGTGTGCGTGTGTGGGGGCATTGTTTGTGTGTTCTGCGTGCGTGCGTGTGTGGTGGGTTGGCCTGCGCGCCCGTGCTGGCTGGTTGTGTTGGTTGGTGTGGGTGTGTGTGGTGGGTTGTTTGTGATTTGTATAGTGGTTGCGAGCATGTTTTTGTTTGTACTGTTTTTTGTGTTTTGTTTAGTTTTGTTGGGCATTCGGTGGATGCCTTGGTATCAAGAGCTGATGAAGGACGTTGCGGCCTGCGATATGCCTCGGGGAGTTGGCGAGCGAGCGTTATTATCCGAGGGTGTCCGAATGGGGGAACCTAACCTGGGTTGTGCTGGGTTACCATCATCTGAACGTGTATAGGGTGGTGGGGGAACGCGGGGAAGTGAAACATCTTAGTACCCGTAGGAGAAGATATTCCGTGAGTAGTGGCGAGCGAAAGCGGAGGAGGCTAAACCAGATGCGTGTGATAGGCGGCGGCTGTTGCGTGTTTGGTGTTGTGGGGCCATGTTGGATCCTTCTGCCGGGGGTCGCGTTGCATTGTGTTGGGAGTTGAACAGTCTGGGATGGCTGACCGGAG
>NZ_FNLK01000013.1 GCF_900105015.1 Schaalia meyeri
TCCAAGGCGGCGCCAGCATCACGTGTTGCTGCCACAGCTTCGGCGATACGCTTAAGCCCCGCTACATTGTCGGCGCGAAACCACTTGACCAGTGAGCTATTACGCACTCTTTCAAGGATGGCTGCTTCTAAGCCAACCTCCTGGTTGTCACCGCGACTCCACATCCTTTCCCACTGAGCGTACACTTAGGGGCCTTAGCTGATGATCTGGGCTGTTTCCCTCTCGACTACGAAGCTTATCCCCCGCAGTCTCACTGCCGCGCTACACCTAATGGCATTCGGAGTTTAGCTGACGTCAGTAACCCACAGGGCCCATCAGCCATCCAGTAGCTCTACCTCCACCAGGAACCACACGACGCTGCACCTAAATGCATTTCGGGGAGAACCAGCTATCACGGAGTTTGATTGGCCTTTCACCCCTACCCACAGTTCATCCCCCAGGTTTTCAACCCTGGTGGGTTCGGTCCTCCACACAGTCTTACCTCTGCTTCAACCTGACCATGGGTAGATCACCCCGCTTCGGGTCTAGAACACGCGACAAACGCCAATATTTCAGACTCGCTTTCGCTACGCATACCCCACACGGGTTAAGCACGCCACGCATCACTAACTCGCAGGCTCATTCTTCAAAAGGCACGCCATCACCCCACAAGGCTCTGACGGCTTACAGGCACACGGTTTCAGGTACTATTTCACTCCCCTCCCGGGGTACTTTTCACCATTCCCTCACGGTACTATGCACTATCGGTCATCAAGTAGTATTTAGGCTTACCAAGTGGTCTTGGCAGATTCACACGAGATTCCACGAGTCCCGCACTACTCGGGCACCACATCCACGCCACACCACACCAGTCCATCTACACGACTATCACGCTCTCCGGTCAGCCATCCCAGACTGTTCAACTCCCAACACAATGCAACGCGACCCCCCGGCAGAAGGATCCAACATGGCCCCACAACACCAAACACGCAACAGCCGCCGCCTATCACACGCATCTGGTTTAGCCTCCTCCGCTTTCGCTCGCCACTACTCACGGAATATCTTCTCCTACGGGTACTAAGATGTTTCACTTCCCCGCGTTCCCCCCACCACCCTATACACGTTCAGATGATGGTAACCCAGCACAACCCAGGTTAGGTTCCCCCATTCGGACACCCTCGGATAATAACGCTCGCTCGCCAACTCCCCGAGGCATATCGCAGGCCGCAACGTCCTTCATCAGCTCTTGATACCAAGGCATCCACCGAATGCCCAACAAAACTAAACAAAACACAAAAAACAGTACAAACAAAAACATGCTCGCAACCACTATACAAATCACAAACAACCCACCACACACACCCACACCAACCAACACAACCAGCCAGCACGGGCGCGCAGGCCAACCCACCACACACGCACGCACGCAGAACACACAAACAATGCCCCCACACACGCACACTAACGGCGGACGCCAACACGGTGTTGAACGTGAACCCGACAGCGTGTCTGCTCATCAACTATACCCAACCCCAAAAACGCGCCCACACCCACCACCCACAACGGGCAGCAAACACATGCGAACACAAGAAAACAACCCCTCCACCACCACCCACCACCACAACAGCAGCAGCAGACAGCAATACAAGAAAAAAATTGCCTCCCACAAAAATCAGGGCTCCCTAGAAAGGAGGTGATCCAGCCGCACCTTCCGGTACGGCTACCTTGTTACGACTTCGTCCCAATCGCCAATCCCACCTTCGACCACTCCCCCCAGCAAAAACCGGTTAGGCCATGGGCTTCGGGTGTTACCAACTTTCGTGACGTGACGGGCGGTGTGTACAAGGCCCGAGAACGTATTCACCGCAGCGTTGCTGATCTGCGATTACTAGCGACTCCACCTTCATGGGGTCGAGTTGCAGACCCCAATCCGAACTGAGACTGGCTTTAAGGGATTCGCTCCACCTCACGATATCGCAACCCTCTGTACCAACCATTGTAGCATGCGTGAAGCCCAAGACATAAGGGGCATGATGATTTGACGTCATCCCCACCTTCCTCCGAGTTAACCCCGGCAGTCCCCCACGAGTCCCCACCACAACGTGCTGGCAACATAGGGCAAGGGTTGCGCTCGTTGCGGGACTTAACCCAACATCTCACGACACGAGCTGACGACAACCATGCACCACCTGCACACCCCCAACCAAATGCACGCACGTCTCCGCACGCCCAGGGCGCATGTCAAGCCTTGGTAAGGTTCTTCGCGTTGCATCGAATTAATCCGCATGCTCCGCCGCTTGTGCGGGCCCCCGTCAATTCCTTTGAGTTTTAGCCTTGCGGCCGTACTCCCCAGGCGGGGCACTTAAAGCGTTAGCTACGGCGCAGAAACCACGGGTGGCCCCCACACCTAGTGCCCAACGTTTACAGCGTGGACTACCAGGGTATCTAATCCTGTTCGCTCCCCACGCTTTCGCTCCTCAGCGTCAGTAACGGCCCAGAGACCCGCCTTCGCCACCGGTGTTCTTCCTGATATCTGCGCATTCCACCGCTACACCAGGAGTTCCAGTCTCCCCTACCGCACTCAAGCCAGCCCGTACCCACCGCACGCCCCCAGTTAAGCCAGAGGATTTCACGACAGACGCGACCAACCGCCTACAAGCCCTTTACGCCCAATAATTCCGGACAACGCTCGCGCCCTACGTATTACCGCGGCTGCTGGCACGTAGTTAGCCGGCGCTTCTTTACCCACTACCCTCACCACAACCCACAGTTGCGGCTTGACCATGAGCGAAAGAGGTTCACAACCCGAAGGCCTCCATCCCTCACGCGGCGTCGCTGCATCAGGCTTGCGCCCATTGTGCAATATTCCCCACTGCTGCCTCCCGTAGGAGTCTGGGCCGTATCTCAGTCCCAATGTGACCGGTCACCCTCTCAGGCCGGCTACCCGTCAAAGCCTTGGTAGGCCATCACCCCACCAACAAGCTGATAGGCCGCGAGCCCATCCCCCACCAGAAAAACCCTTTCCACCAACCCCCATGCGAAGACCAGTGAATATCCAGTATTAGCACCCATTTCCGGGCGTTATCCCAAAGAAGAGGGCAGGTTACTCACGTGTTACTCACCCGTTCGCCACTCATCCACCCAGCAAGCTAGGCTTCAGCGTTCGACTTGCATGTGTTAAGCACGCCGCCAGCGTTCGTCCTGAGCCAGGATCAAACTCTCCGAACAAAAACAAAACGTCAAAGCCCAGAAAAACCCACCACACAAAAAGGGCAGGCAATCCCAACCAAAAACACTCAAAAACAAAAAACAGGCATAAAAACAAACAAACACACTATCGAGTTCACAAACAACACCCACACAATCAAAAACACGCACCACAAGCACGCATCCCCAAAAGGCAAGACCACACCAAACACCAGAAACCAGACCCACAGCCCAGCACCACCATTCGGCGCAACGGAGAAAACAATACCCACCCCACAACCCCGCCGTCAAATCGAAATCGCACAACCCCCTCAGGCCTGCAATTCGTTGAATTTCCGCCATTCACCTACCCATTGAGCACATCGGGACGGCCCCAATGCCCCAATTTTATGACGCAGGACACATAAGTCCGGCCGCAACGTGTCCCAGGTCTCCACCAAAGCCCAAAGAAACCCATCATCATTAGGATTAACAGACCGTAGCGAGCTCCTCCATTAAGCAACTCTTTACCGACCCTTGACCGACGGGTTATACTCAGGTCGCCAGTGTGGCCCCGCCACATCCGTCGATTCTAGGGAAGCCCATGATCGCTACCATTTTGAGCTCGATCTCCGACGTCATGTACACGTACGTCCTGGTCGCGCTCCTGATTGCAGTCGGCCTGTACTTCTTTATTCGTACGCGCGCGCTCCCGCTGCGCATGTTCGGGGAAGCAGTGCGCGTCGTTACCGAACCTCCGCACGAGGAAGGCGAGGTTTCCTCCTTCCGCGCCCTGATGGTTTCCACGGCCTCGCGCGTGGGGGTCGGCAACATCGCCGGCGTCGCAACGGCTGTGTCGCTGGGCGGCGCAGGATCCGTGTTCTGGATGTGGGTCATCGCGACGCTGGGCGGCGCGTCGGCCTTCATTGAGTCCACGCTGGCACAGATCTACAAGAAACGCGGTCCTCACCACTCCTACGGTGGTCCCGCCTACTACATTCACACGGCGCTCAAGTGGAACTGGTTGGCCACGCTGTTTGCGATCGTCCTGATTGTCACCTACATGGGCGGCTTCAACCTGCTCGCCTCGTTTAACGTTGCCGACGCGTTCGGGCAGTACAGCTGGGCCAACGACTGGACGCCCCGGATCGTGGGTGGCATTCTCGCGATCCTGATGGCCGTATCGATCTTCGGTGGCACGCGTCGCCTCACGGATGTCACAGGCTTCCTCGTTCCGATCATGGCGATCATCTACCTGGGCGTTGGACTAATCGTCATCGCCCTGAACTACCGCAACATTCCCACCATGTTCGCGGCGATCTTCTCCGGCGCATTCGATTTTTACGCGATGTTTGGCGGTTTCGCCGGTTCCGCGATGATGTACGGCATCAAGCGTGGCCTGTACTCGAACGAGGCTGGCGTTGGTTCCGCCCCGAACGCCGCCGCCTCGGCGTCGGTGTCGCACCCCACGAAGCAGGGCCTCGTTCAGATGCTGTCGGTCTTCATCGACACGATGATCATCTGCACGTTTACCGCCTTCGTGGTTCTGTCATCCGGCGTCGGATCGGGCCACGGCGTGACAGGCGCTCCGCTGGTCAAGGACGCGATGGCGACGGTCCTGGGACAGCCCATCGCGCAGGTTTTTATTTCGGTCGCGCTCTTCCTCTTCGCGTTCACGACCCTGGTGGGCAACTTCTACTACGCCGAAGTCAACTTCCGCTTCCTGCTGCGCAACATCCACTTGAAACACTGGATGCTCACCGCGTTCCGCGCCGTGGCCGCCGTGCTCGTGTTCGCCGGGGCCCTGCTGAAGTTCGAGGTTGCATGGAGCCTGGGCGACATCCTGATGGGCCTCATGGCCCTCATCAACCTGCCGGTGATCGTCGTCCTGGGACGCCAGGCCATCGACTGCATGAACGACTATTCGGCTCAGCGAAGGGCCGGACTGGAGCCCCACTTCAGGGCCTCCTCAATCGGCCTGAATCCCGCCGAGCTTGACTTCTGGCGCGACGACGCCCCGGATACCGCCGATGCCTCGGTAACCGAAGCCGCCGACTCCTCGGAGGACGCCGACCGCGCCACCCCGGTACCCGTGTAAGGAAACGGCGACGTGTTAGGAAGCCCCGGCCTCGTCCAAACAGACGAGGCCGGGTTCTTGCGCGAGCAAGAGCTCACTTTGTGGCCAGCAGCGCCTCCTCGGCCTCCTTGGTCCACAGCCCGTCCTTCATGGCGGCCGCGACCTGCGGGAACTGCTCGGGCAGCTCGGACAGCGGGGTCAAACCCAGGTCGTGCAGGGACGGGAAGACCATGATCTTGCCGCCCGACGTGCGGTTGATAACCGCGTTGATGGCGTCACCAAAACCCGCCATGCCGGTGACCGCATACAGCGAGATCGACGTGTCGATGATGCCCTCCTCGATCTTGTGCAGCACCGTGCGCATATCGGAGACGTCGGAGCCGGAGGTGCCCAGCATAAAGATGCGGCGCGCGATAATGCCCTGCAGGTCGAAGTCCCCGAAGGTACCCGCAGGGATACCGGCGAAGGCGTTGATGATTGCGCCGGGGGCCGCCAGGTCCACCGCGCCGGCGACCAGCGCCGGGACAGGCACCAGGCACGTGATGTGCGTGTATCCGTATTCGAGGGGCGTCACGGAGGTGTTGATGATCTCCAGGGGCACACCCTCGCGTTCGGCGACCGGGCCGACGACGGCCTTCAGGCCCGCCAGGCGTTCATCCGACAGGTCCGTACCCACGACGCTGATGCCGGGAACGCCCGAGGTCACGGCGCGCATCGTGTGCATCTGCCCCATCGGGCCGGCGGCGCCCACGATGGCGATCGTGTCGCCCGCGCGCAGGTCGCCCGTGGCGGGAACCCACGAGTAGCCCTCGGCCGGATCATCCCCAGTGGTGCCCACGAAGCGGATGAAGTCGTAGTGCACGCGGCCGATATCCAGCGACACCTTGCGCTCGATGCGGCGCCCGCCCAGCACCACGTTGAGGACGCCGCGCGAGGCCAGCAGCTGCGCGATCTTCTCAATCACATCGGCGCGAGCGCCGAAGTAGATGATGTCATCGAAGGAGCCCTGGACCGAGTGCGCCTCATCCTCGCTGACCCGGGTAAGCGACGCCGGGGCGTGTGCGCTCGTCAGCGCGTCAACGTCCCCCTCCCCCACGACCAACAGCGCGCCGCCGTCGGCCAGGTGATCGCGTTCCTTCCACGCGTAGGAGCCCTCGACGGTCGCCCACGGCTCGATGAGGCCGACGGCCGCGGCGGAAGGGGTATCGGACACGTGAATCAGGAACTCCTCGCCGTCGGGAGCCACGACGCAGCGCTCGTCAACGACCGTGTACTCCTGCAGGGCGCCGTCGAAGTTATAGCCGAAAGCGCCGTTCGACTTCGCGGTGCGCAGGTGCTTCCAGTCGGCCTGGACCAGCAGGCGGTCGCCGACCTGAAAGTGCGTGACGGCGTTCCCGACCGCGACCACGCGGACGACGGGCTCGTGGCCGGGGACAGTCGGGGCGCTGCCCGGGTGGTAGTTCGGGATCTCGGCGAGGGCGGCGGGGTCGATCCCCGATACGACCTGGCTCTTGCGCGGGTGCTTGTCGAACTGGTGGAGCAGCTTCGTGTCCGAGAAACAGATGCCGCACGCCTCGACCTTGAGCAGCAGCTGGTGGTCCGAAATGGGATCCACGGGCTTGTCGGAAACGAGGCGGAACTGGTCGGCCCCCGTAATCTGGATGGCGTACTGGGTGGAGGGAACCTGGGTCATGACTGACTCCTTCACTGGGAAAGGGGACGGGTGGAAGGCGAGGCCGAGGCCCAGACCGCGAGATCGGGGGCCGGCCTCTTCCGTTCACGAGAGCATCACCTGGCCGCCCGTGACGGGCACGGCCTGACCTGTCTCGTAGACCTGCTCGACAATGTAGAAGATCGCGCGCAGAACGTCGATGCCCTGCGCGCCGCGACGCATGGGGACCTTCGCCTCATAGAACTCTTTCACGTCGGCGACCGTCTTCGCACCGGGAACCTTCCCGGAGTTCAGGTACTGGACGAAGAGCCCGCGATCGGGATCGGACCACAGCGGCCCATCGTAGAAGTTTCCGGGGCAAATTGCGTTGACCTTCACGCCGTGGGCCACCATCTCCAGGGCAAAGGACTGCACCAGTCCGATGCCGCCGAATTTGCTGCCCGCGTAGGCGGCGTTCTTGTTCGAACCGACCAGGCCGGACTTGGAGTTGATCTGAATGATATCGCTCATCCACTGCGGGGCGGTCGAGTGCTGGCGGGCCAGCAGCTGCCCCAGGTGCTTGGTGACCAGGAAGAACGCCACGTAGTTGATGTCCGTGGAGAGGCGGAACGCAGCAGCATCCTGTTCCAGGACGGAACCCGCGCGCACGATTCCGGCGTTCGAGACGACCAGGTCGAGGCCGCCCGTGACTGCCTCGATCTCACGGGCCATCGCGGCAACCGAGTCCTCGTCGGCGACGTTGACCGTGATCGGGTGGGCGACGCCCTCGCCGCCGAGTTCCTGCGCCTTTGCCGCGGCCCCTTCACCGTTGAGGTCGGCAATGAACACGAAGCACCCGGCGTTGACCAATCCCCGGGCGATCTCCGCGCCGAAGCCCTGAGCTCCACCCGTCACCAGCGCGACACGGCCGTTGATGGCGCGCTCGCCGGTGCGCGTGGCGCGAACCTCGTAGGTTTCCTCACCGACGCGCACAACGACGGGCAGTTCCGTCTCCTTCAGGGGGGCAGCGGGCGCCTCGGCCAGCGGGGCATCGAAGGTGAGGGTCGGTTCCTCCCGCGAGGGGGCCACGATCACCGGGCGCCCCAGGGCCTTCAGGAAGAGCCCGCGAACCTCGGGAGCGTTACTCATGTTTTCTCTCTTTCTGTGCGCGATTCGTCAGTTGATCGATGTGGCTCGGGAGGCGACCTTTGCGGCGTCCTCGCCGTCCGCGATCGCCCTGCCCAGGGGCGCGTACTGCGCGATGCGCTCCGCGAGCGCATCGGGGCTCAGGCGACCCGTCCGACCCAGCAGGTGCAGGGCCGGATCCAGTGAGGACAGGGCCTCGTGCGCGACCAGCGCCCAGGTGGCCTCGTTGAGGTCGGCGAACTCCTGGCGGCGCAGCTCTTCGCACGTGAAGCGCTGGCGCGGCTGGTTGATATCGACACCCGAAATTTCGAGCATGCCGTGTGCCAACGCCAGCGCGTGGATCCGCTGAAGCTGCTCGGGCGTGTTGCGCGGCGGCATGTAGGTGACCGCGCGCAGCCCAATGTCTTCCATGTCCGCAAAAAGTTCGTCCAAGAAGTCGTCCTCGAACTTCTCGGCCTTCTTGTCTCCCGTCGGAGAGGCGGACACGTCGCCCAGGTAGGCGTAGGTGGCGATGGCGCCGATCGAGTCGGCGAAGGACACGACCTCGGCGGACGTGGGCAGCTCGTCGGTGGGTTGGATGTAGATGCGGTCCAGGTAGTTGGCCTTGAGGACTCCCAGCAGGTCGTACATCAGGTGCGGGTTGTCCGCGTCGGACATTACGTGCGCCAGCGAGTCCGGGATCCGCACCCCCATCGAGTCCAGGCCCTGGACCAGGGAAGGGCCGCGCCCGAAGCCGCGGATGAGAGCCGAGGCCATGGCCGCCAGCAGGTGACGCTCCGTGATGCCGCCCCCATTTGCGTACTGGGAGATGCCCACCATGTCTAGGCGCGGGTCGAAGGGCTCCAGGCCCAGGTCGGCGAGGATCCTGTTCGCCCTCTGGGCCATGGCAAGGGTGCGTTCCAACCGGGCCGCCCGCTTCGGTGCCAGCCACTGCGCGACCTTCTCACGCATCGGCGCGGGCACGCCCTGGACCGTCATGTAGGCGACCCCCACGGAATCCGGGTTGTTGAGCTTGCGGTCACCAAGGGGCGTGCCCTGGCCGAAGCGGACGCGAATCTCGAAGCCGGTGACGGATCCCATGCCCAGGATGCGGGTCGCCTCGCTCATCTCGGCGGCGGCGGCGATGGAGTCGTGGTCGACGGAGCCGACGACCTTCAGACCCGCGCGTCGGGCGAGCAGCGCGGCGTGCGTGGGCGTGTAGGGGCTGAACGAGAAGCACGTGTGGATGTGGTTGTTCGACTCGGGCACCCACGATGGAAAGTGCTCGCGATCCGCGGTGGCGCGCAGCGCCTCAATGCGCTGAGCTGGCGTTAAGGCGGGGTCGTTGGTGATGTCCATGGGTTCTTCCATCTCTTCGTTGGGTGGAGAAAAACGTTGGTCGATCGTGTGGGGGGGGCGAGGCCGGGGCACAGGTGAGGAGGAGGTTCGCCCCGGCCTCGCCGGGCTCGCGTCAGGGGTGCGAGCCGGGAGTGGGGGCGGGCCGGAAAGGGGAACGGCCCGCCCCCAAGGCATCACAGGCCGGCGCGGTTCAGGCGCGCGATCTCGGCCTCGGTCGCGTGCTTCGTGGTGGGCACGTGGCCGGGCAGCGGCAGGATACGCTCGTGGATCGCGTCGAGGATCCACGACACCTGTGGGAAGAAGAACGACTCAAGCTCGGGTCCGGGCGTGATGCCGTTGCGAGAGCCGACCACGGCGATGGGCGCATCCAGCGCGTCGAAGGCCAGGGTCTGCACGTTCGCGGCTACCGTGTTGAGGAAGGACCCGCGCTCGACCGCGTCCGAGGTCAGGATGAGACGGCCGGTCTTCTTCACGGACGCGATCAGCTTGTCGTAGTTCAGCGGGGCGACGAAACGCAGATCGATGACCTCCGCGCTCAGCCCGTACTTCTCGGCCAAGACGTCGGCGGCCTCGAGGGCCTTGTAGACGGTTGCACCGTAGGCCGCGATCGTGATGTCGCTGCCCTCGCGGCGGATCGCCGGCTCGCCCTCTTCGGTCTCGTAGTATCCCTCGGGAACACCGCCGGGCTCGAAGTCCTCGCCCTTGTCGTAGAGCTTCTGGGATTCGAAGAAGACGACGGGGTCGGTGCCGGACAGCGCCAGGTTAAGCATGCCCTTGGCGTCGGTGGGCGTGGTCGGGAAGTAGACCTTGAGGCCGGGGATGTGGGCTGTCAGCGCGCTCCAGTCCTGGCTGTGTTGGGCGCCGTACTTCGCGCCCACGGAGACGCGCAGGACGAGGGGCATCTTGAGCAGTCCGGCGCTCATGGACTGCCACTTGGCCATCTGATTGAAGACCTCGTCGCCGGCACGTCCCAGGAAGTCGCAGTACATGAGCTCGACAACCGCCCGCCCGCCGGCCATGGCGTAGCCCACGCCCGCCCCGACGATGGAGGCCTCGGCGATGGGCGAGTTGAAGAGGCGCCGGTAGGGCAGCGCCTCGGTCAGGCCGCGGTAGACCGCGAACGCACCGCCCCAGTCGCGGTTCTCCTCGCCCCAAGCCGCCATCGTCGGGTCGGTCTGGAAGCGGTGCAGCATCGCCTCGAAGAGGCCGTCACGGAACTGGTACATGCGCATCTTGGAGACAGGCTTGCCGTTTTCGTCCACGCTCGTGCGTACCTTCTTGGCCAGGGCCTTCACGCGCGGGTTGTCCGCCAGGTCGATCTCGGGGGTGGCGTCGTCGAAGGACTCGACCTTCTCGTTGGAATACATGACGGAGTCGATGTAGCCGTCCGCGACGCGCGAGGTGGTCTGGTCGTCGATGGTAAGCTTCAGGACCTTGACCAGCTTGTCGGTCAGCGAGGCCGTGTAGCCGTCGATGTCGTCCTGCGTGGTCAGGCCGTTGGAGATGAGCAGCTCGGAGTACTCCTTGATGCAGTCCGCCTGCTCCCACAGGTCGACCTCTTCCTTCGTGCGGTACGACGAGGCATCGGACGGCGAGTGCCCGGAGAAGCGATAGGTGATGGTGTCCATGAGGACGGGGCCTCGCCCCTTCTCCAGGATCTTCTTCTTGCGGGTGGTCGCATCCGCGACGGCCAGCGGGTTGAGGCCGTCGACGCGCTCGGCGTGCATGGCCTCGGGGTTGAGGGCCGCGCCCACGCGGGCGAGGATCTCATAGCCCATGGTCTCGCCGTAGGTCTGTCCGCCCATGCCGTAGAAGTTGTTAAAGAAGTTGAACAGGATTGGCGGGTTGCCGCCGTCCTCCTCGCGCCACAGGGAGCGGAACTGATCCATCGACGCGAAGGTGAGGGCCTCCCACACGGGGCCGCAGGCCAGCGCGGCATCGCCGACGTTGGAGATGACGATGCCGGGCTTGCGGTTGATGCGCTTAAAGAGCGCTGCGCCGTTCGCGATGGGGGCGCTTCCGCCGACGATCGCGTTGTTCGGATAGGAACCGAACGGCAGGAAGAACGTGTGCATCGAGCCGCCCAGGCCGCGATTGAAACCGGACTTGCGGGCGAAGATTTCGGCCAGCGCGCCGAAGAGGATGAAGTTCTCCGTCAGGTCCTTCGTGTCCGAGTACCCGATTTTCTCCGCGTAGGACAGGGTCTCGCCGCCGAGGAAGCCCTTCATGATGTCCTCGAGATGGGCCTCGTCCATCTGGTGCATGGCCGAGTAGCACTTAGCCAGGATCTCGCCGTGGGAACGGTGGGAACCGAAGATGAAGTCCTCGGGGGACAGCACGAAGCTCTGGCCCACGTAGGCGCTCTCCTGGCCGATGCCCAGGTGGGCGGGGCCGCGGTGGTTGTACTCGACGCCCTCCCACGCGCCGGTCTTTTTGATCGAGTCGAGCATGGACTCGAAGGTGCGCACGACGATCATGTCGTGGAGCATCTGGACCATGCCGTCCTGGCCGTAGCGGGCGATCTCGGTGTCGCGGTCGAAGCTGTACTGGTTGACGGGAACGTCGGGGAACTGCACGTGTCCCGGGCGACGCACCGCGGCGGGGTCGATGATGAGAGACTTAGTCATTTCTTTCTACTCTTCCTAAACGTAGGGATTCGTCAGAGCTTGATGGCCCACGCGGCCTC
The DNA here is from genome assembly GCF_900105015.1 of Schaalia meyeri. Lineage (GTDB taxonomy): Bacteria > Actinomycetota > Actinomycetes > Actinomycetales > Actinomycetaceae > Pauljensenia > Pauljensenia meyeri. Next base: position 12,064 of record NZ_FNLK01000013.1, read on the forward strand.
GCGGATAACCTCGGAGACCGTGGGGTGCGGGAAGACCACCTGGCGCAGGTCCTCGACGGTGAGTTCCATTTCGACGACGGCCTGCGCGCCCCAGATCATTTCGGCGGCGTACGCGCCAAGCACGTGGATGCCGAGGACCTGGTGGGTGTCGGGGTCAACGAGGATCTTCGCCTCGCCGGGGGCCTTGAAGCCGTTCTCGGCGATGAAGCGACCGGACATGAGGGCGGGGACCTTGGCGACCAGGACGGGGCGCCCCTCGCGCTTGGCCACTGATTCGGTCAGGCCGACGCCAGCCGCCTCGGGGATCGAGAACACGGCCCACGGGACGGTGTGCCAGCGCATGACCTCGCCGCGCTTCTTGGCGTTCGGGTCCAGGATGTTTGCCGAGGCGATCTCCGCCATGCGGTAGGCGGCGTGGGCCAGCAGGGAACGGCCAGTGACGTCGCCGATGGCCCACACGTTCGGCAGGTTCGTGCGCATGCGATCATCCACGACGACGCCGCGGTTGATCTCGAGGCCACTCTCTTCGGCGCCCCAACCGTCAGTCGCGGGACGGCGGCCGACGGCCATGAGAACCACGTCGGCCTCGATGCTCTTCTTTTCCTCACCCTTGGAGTAGTGGACGATTCCTCCATCCAGGGATTCGACCCGGCAGCCGAGCTCGAAGGTCACGTCCCTCATGGCGGCGCGGGCCCCCGCGGCCAGGTCGTCGTCCATGAAGGGCAGGATCTCGGGGGCCATTTCGATGACGGTCACCTTCGAGCCGAGCGTGGAGTACAGGGAGGCGAACTCGACGCCGATGACGCCGCCGCCGATGACCGCCAGGCGGGCGGGCACCTCGGGCAGGGACAGGATGCCGGTGGAATCAACCAGCGCGGGATTGTCCTGCGTGCCGGGCAGCGGGGGCATGACCGGGACGGATCCAGTGGCGATGATGACGTGGTCCGAGGTGTAGGTCGCGCCCTCCACGGTGACGCGGCCGGGGGCCTCGAGGTGGCCCCGGCCGTTGATGACCGTGACGCCCGCCTTGCGCTCGGTGGATGTCACCCCGGCGACCAGGCCGGAAACGACCTGGTCCTTCCAGGCCTGCATCTGCGCCCAGTTGACGGACACGCCCTGGGCGTCGACGCCGAACTGGCTGGCTTCCTTGGCGTGCAGGTAGTTCTTGGCGCCGTTGAGCAGGGTCTTCGTGGGGATGCAGCCCACGTTCAGGCAGGTGCCGCCCAGGTACTGTTCCTCGACCAGCGCGACCTTCTTGCCCGCGTGCCCCAGGCGCTCGGCGGCCAGGTAGCCCCCGGGGCCGGCCCCCAGGACGATGACGTCAAAGTGTGTCTCGCTCATGTGTGTTCCTCTTTCCTCAGGCCAGGACGGTCACGTCGATGTTCTCGATGGCGGCGACGAGGTCGCGCAGGAATCGCGCGCCGTCCGCGCCGTCGATGACCTGGTGGTCGATCGTGAGCGACAGGTTAAGGCGCTGCTGGGCGCCGACGGTACCGTCGGGGGCGAAGGACGGGCGCGGGGTGATCGAGCCAACGCCGAGGATCGCCGTCTGGGGCAGGTTGATGACGGGCGTGAAGGTCTCGATCCCGAAGGAGCCGATGTTGGAGACCGTAAAGGTCCCGCCGCCCAGGTAGTCGGGCGACAGGGTGCCGTCGATGGCGCCGCCGGCCAGGCGCTTGGCCTCGTCGGAGAATGCCTTGAGGCCCAGCGACTGCGCGGAGCGGATGACGGGGACCAGGAGGCCGCGCGGGGTGTCGCATGCGAAACCGAGGTGCACCTGCTCGAACTGGGTGAGGACGCCGTCTTCGAGGTGGGCGTTGAAGACGGGGTACCTCGGCAGGGTGCGCGACACCGCGAAGCAAACCAGGTCGTTGAGGGTGATCTTGTTCAGCCCCAGGGCCTCGTCGGCGTTCTTGACCTTCTTGCGCAGGGCGAGGATGCCGGCCGCGTTCGCCGTGGTGTTCAGGGTCAGCTGGGCGGTCGTGGTCAGGGACTCCATCATGCGCTTTGCGACGACCTTGCGCACGCCCCTCAGCGGCGAGGAGGTGGAAGCACCCGGGAAGTCGGCGGCCAAAGCGACAGCCGGGGCGGCGGGTGCAGCCGGGGCCTCGGGGGCGCGGTCCGCGTCGGCGACGCGCACGCGGCCTCCGATGCCGGTGCCTTCCGTGGCACTCACGCCGGCGACGCGCGCGGCGGAGGTGAGGACGGGACCCGAGGCGATCGCGGCGGCGACGTCGCGCTCAATGACGCGTCCATGGGGGCCGGATCCCTCGGTGATAGCAGAAGCGTCGATGCCGGCGCTGGCGGCGAGGGCGCGGGCTCGCGGGGAGACGGCGCCCGTGGCTCGCTCGGTTACAAACGCTGGGGCGGCCGTTTCGATGGGAGCGGCTTTGTTATCCTGCGGGGCCTGCTCGCAGGCGGAGGCGTCGCCTCCGGGAACCAGGCCGGAGATGTCCTCTCCGGGATCGCCGACGATGATGAGGGGATCCTTGACGGGGACCTCATCGCCTTCTTCCCACAGAAGCTTCAGGACGGTTCCCTCGGCGGTCGAGGGCACCTCCATCGTCGACTTGTCGGTCTCGATGGACGCGAGGGTCTGGTCGACGGCGACGGTGTCGCCCTCGGCGATCATCCACTCGACGATGATGCACGACTCAACAGAGTTGCCCAACTGGGGCATCACCACGATAGTGGCCATGTGTTTCCTCCTAGACGATGCGCAGCTTCGTGCGCTCGGCCAATTCCTTGATGGATTCTTCGGGGATCTCATCGTCGGTGATGATTCCGGTGACCTGGTCGATCCCCATGAAGCTGACGAAGCCGGCTTCCCCGTACTTGGAGGAGTCGGCGAGCAGCCACGTCTCTTGTGCGCGGGTGCGCATGATGGAACCGACCTGTCCACCCTCCACGAGTTGGGTGGTCAGGCCGCGGTCAACGCTGAATCCGTCGGTTCCGAGGAACGCGACACGCGCGTTGAAGTCATTGATGGCGCGCTCGGCGACCGGCCCCACGAGGGATTCGGACTCGGCGCGGAAGTGCCCGCCCGTCAGCGTGATGTTGAGGTTCGGGTTGGAACGGGCGTTGGCGAACACCAGGACGGAGTTGGTCAAAACCTGGACTCCCCGCTTGCCGGTGAGGTACTTGACGATGAGGGCGCAGGTGGTGCCGGCCTCGATCATGATGCGATCGTCGTCGTGAATCATGTCGGCCGCGGCCCGCGCGATGCGCTCTTTCTGATCGACGCGGTCGCTTTGACGCAGGTGAATGTTGCGGAACGTGGTGGGCCGGGCACCTCCGTGGGTGCGCACGAGGTATCCCTGCTCGTCGAGGGTTTTCAAGGAGGCGCGCACGGTGACGGGGGAAACGCCCAGGTCGGAGGCGAGCTGGGCGACGCTCACCTCACCCTCGCGGGCGAGGCGATCCAGGATGTAGTTCGTGCGTTCCTCTGCACGTCCCATGGGACACCTCTTCACAGATGAGCGACATTCCCGTCACTTTGCCTTTCGTTAAGGACAGAATAGTCACAAAAGCGAAAGTATGCAACATCACGTGCGGGGCAAATACCCGCGCGCATGCCGCGCGATAACGCCCGCACGCGCGCGCGTTACGGCGGCACACGATCGGCCGTCATGTCAGGAAAAACGCCGATGCGGGCGGCCCGCAAAGGCCGCCCGCACGACAGCTACGCTCCCCCCCCCTCGCGCCACTCGCGCGACACAAGCGAAACGAAAACGAAACGAAAGAACTGGTCACCAGCGAGGCGATCAGCCGCCTCGCGCGAGAAACACGCTTTACTCCCCGGGCTGGCGCACCCCAACCGTCAGGAGCAGGTTGCCGTACAGACGCTGCTCGCCCGTCGCCACAATGATGCCCACTTCCTCGCTGCGCGCCGCGTCGTAGAAATCAAAGCGGGACAGCTCCCCGAACTCGACATCCGGCAGCGCCTCGCGGAACTCGCGGTGGATCGGGATATCCACCGTCTCCCCGTCGGCCGGGGTCATGATCTCCGCGCGCTCGATCGGGATCGTCCGCTTCAGCACCTCCAGGACCTGAAGGACATCCAGCATGCCCGGGGCCAGGTTTAAAGACACGAGCTCGCAGCGCGCTGAGACGCCCGTCGTGTGCGGATAGTTCGCATCCGCCAGCAGAACCTTCGACCCGTGGCCGGCAGCCGCGAGTGCGCGCAGGAACTGGGGGTGAGTCATTGGACCGTACAGCATGAACTTGCCTTTCTATAGGTGAGAGCTGGCCCGGATGACCAGCTCGGGATCGATGATGATGTCCTGGGAGGGGCCGCCAGCCATCAGAGAGCACACCAGGCGGACCGCCGTGCGCCCCAGGCGGTCAAAGGGCTGACGAATCGTGGTGAGCGGGGGCGCATAGGAATCGGCGCCGTCGATGTCATCGAAACCGACCACGCGCACGTCACGCGGCACCACTCCCCCTCGCTCGTAGATGTAGCGCATCGCGCCCAGGGCCAGCTGGTCGTTCGCCGTCTGGATCCCCTCGGGCAGTCGGCCCGCCGCACGCATCACGTCGTAGCCGTCGCGCGAGTCCCACGAGTCGGGCTGCAGCACCACCGGGGTCACCCCGTAGCTCTCGCAGGCCTGTTCGTAGCCTCGCCTGCGCATCTGCGCGTCCGACCAGCCCATGGGCCCCGAGATATGAACGACGTCGGTCAGCCCCTGAGCGAGGAGATGCTCGGTGGCCAAAGATGCCCCGCGCACGTTGTCCACCGCGACCGTCGAAATGCCGTCCAGCCCCTTCTCGCTGGTTAGCACGAGCACGGTCGGAAAGCGCCCCCCGGCTTCGAGCACGACGTCAATCGTCGGATCCTGGCCGCCCAGAATAATGACACCGTCCACGTCGAAGGGGGCGAAGTCGTTCCTCAAACGGCCGTCGGGTCCGTACGCGTAGGACAGGGACACGTGGTAGCCCGCCTGCGCGGAAGCGTTGAGGATCGACAGGAGGACGCGCCCGTGCCCGTGGAACATGGGGGCGGCCAACACGACCTGCAACACGTCGGTGCGTTTCGCAGCCAGCGCGCGCGCCGCGTAGTTGGGCACGTATCCCAGCTCTTCGACGAGTTTAGCGATGCGAGCACGCGTCTTTTCGGAAACCTCCGGGTCGCCGCGCACGACGCGCGACACCGTATTGGTTGACACGCCGGCCTGCCGCGCGATGTCGGCCAGCGAGACCTTCTTAGGCGCGGGGCGGGACGTGGACATGGGTCGATGCGCTCGCAGCGATGACGGCGGACCGCTCTCCTTGGGCCAGGGCACCAATCGTCTCCAGCTGCGCCAGGAGGGAACCGAAGGTCGATGCCTCGATGGGACCGGCCACAACGGTGACGCCCGCGAGCTTCGCGGTCAGGTCACACAGCAGATGGTTGCGAGCGCCACCACCGACCAGGTTGAGCTGGTCGGGGGCTGCGCCCGTCGCCTGCGTCAGCTCGCCGATCGCGCGCGCGTAGCGACGGGCAAAGGATTCGATGATGACGCGCACGTATGCCGCCATCGAGTCGGGTCGAGCCGCCCCCTGCGCGTCCAGTGCCGCGTCGATCTTGCGCTGCATGTCGCCCGGGGTAGCGAAGGCCTCCTCGTCGGGGTTGAAGGTGCCCGAGGCAGGGGGCAGCGCGCGGGCCTGCGCGACCAACTCGTCGGTGTCCGTGGGAGTGCCCTCGCGCTCCCACTGGCGCTGGATCTCCTGGAGAATCCACATGCCGGTGATGTTGAAGAGGGGGCGCACGCCCCCGTCGGTGCGTCCCTCGTTGGTGATGCCGAGCTCGAAGGCCGCGTCGCCCGTGAGGGGCGCGTCCTCGATGGCCCCCAGGACCGACCAGGATCCGCAAGAGAGGAAGTAGGCGCGTTTACCTTCTTCGATGGGCAGGCCGTGGACCGCGCACGCGGAGTCGTGGGCGCCCCCTCGCACGACGGTGAGCGCCTCCAGGCCCGGCACTGTGCAGGGGCCGACGACGGTGCGGTCGGCGTCCAGGGACCCGAACCAGGCGCGCGGTATGCCCAGGCGGTTAAAAACCTGGTCGTTAAAGTCTGCGCCTCCCGGCGTCAGTAGGCCGGACGTGGAGGCAATCGTGCGGGACCAGCCAACCACGCCGGTCAGGCGGTAGGTGAAGTAGTCGGGCAGAAACAGGGCAGAGCGCACACGCTGGGCATCCCCCGGATTCTCCTGCAGGAAGGCGAAGAGCTGGTTCGCCGTGTTGATCGTCGCCGGCTGATTGCCCGTCATGTCAAAGAACTCGCGGTCACCGACGCGCACCCTGAAGGCCTCCAGGGTGCGGGAGGTACGTTCATCGCGGTACGCCACGACGTCGCCGACCAGGTTTCCGTCCTCGTCCAGGGGCGCCCAGTCGACGCCCCACGTGTCGATGGAAACGGTGCGGGCGTCGGGGAAATGCGCGAGCGCCTTCTTCAAACCAACGATAGTCTCGGCCTCCATCGTCGCCACGTCCCACGTCAGGGTTCCGTCTTTGCGGCGCCGGGCCTGATGCTTAAAGCGGTAAATGTCGGTGACGTCCAGGCGTCCGTCGTGAAGCGTTCCGGCCAGGACTCGTCCGGAAGCGGATCCAAGGTCAACAGCAAGTACAGTGGTCATTGAAGGTCTCCTGTGGTGTGCCCTCGCTCGGCGTTTCCCATCGGTGGGCGGTGTGCGGCTTCCGTATCACCGAGACCGGGGCCTCGGTGAGGGAGTAGGCCGTGCGGGTGGACCCGTTCGGGCTCAGGCGAAGAAGACACCCGAGCCCGAACGGGAATTGTTTCAGCGGTACATCGGGCCGAAGTTCTGGCAGGCACGGAAGTCCGCGCCCTCCAGGGATTCGGTGCCGAACGACGACCACGCCTTTGGCCGGAAGACGCGCTCCTCGGGCACGTTGTGCATGTTGACCGGAATGCGCAGCATGGACGCCAGGGTGATCAGCTGACCACCGATGTGGCCGTAGGAGATCGCGCCGTGGTTCGCTCCCCAGTTGTTCATCACGTCGTAAACGCTCTTGAACGCCCCCTCGCCCGTGAGGTTCGGGACGAACCAGGTCGTGGGCCATTCGATGTTCGTGCGCGCCTCGATCGTGTAGGCAACCTCGTCGGGCAGCTCCACGGAGTAACCCTCGGCGATCTGCATGACCGGTCCCAGGCCCCGCACCAGGTTAATGCGGCACATGGTCAGGGGCATCTCGCCGGAGGTGCGGAAGTGCGTGGAGAAGCCACCGCCGCGGAAGTAGCCGGTCGAAGCCGGGTGGAAGGTCGTGGCCCCCAGCGTGGCCTCACGGTCCTCCTCGGTGAGTTCGTACCAGGGCTTAATGACGGGCTTGCCGTCGCGCATCGCCTTACCGGCGCCGTCAAGCGTGGTCGAACCGGAGTTGCGCAGGTCGAGCAGGCCCGCGGCTGCGCGGCCCTGCGGCTTCCAACCCGTCGCCTTCTCGATGGCCTCCGGGCTCCAGTAGGTGCGCACGTCGGAGAAGATCTGCGGCGTGTTGGTCAGCAGGTACCCAAACAGCATGGACGCGCCGTTGAGCGAATCGTTCTCCGTGGCGACCACGGAGGGCTGACGGATCCCGGTCCAGTCGAAGTTCGTGTTCAGGATCGTTTCCATCACGTCGCCGTTGGGGAAGTGGTCCGTCCACTGGCGCTGGCCCTGGAAGCCCGCGGCGATGGCGCCGTGGCCACCTGCCTCCTCCTCGAAGCCCAGCTCAGCCAGGCGCGGGTTGCCGTGCATGAGGTCCCGTCCGATGAGCGTCATCTTCGTGACGAACTTCCACCAATCCTCGTGCTTGTCCGGGAACTGCCACTCCGGCGGGTTCCAGTCCTTGCCCTGGGTGAAGTTCTCACGGATCCACGTGTACGCCCGCTCGTACTCCTCGGGGTCGTAGATGCCCTCGTCGATGCGGCGCGTGAACTCGCTCATGTCGATGTATTCGTTGCGCATGCCCAGGTACGAGCCGAAGAAGTCGGGGTCGACGACGGAGCCCGCGATGCCCATCGACACCGAGCCCATGGACAGGTAGGACTGGCCCTTCATCTGGGCGACGGCCAGGCCGGCGGTCGCGTAGTCCAACAGGCGCGTGCGCACTTCCTCGGGGATCGAGGTGTCGTCGGCATCCTGCACGTGCTCGCCGTAGATTCCAAACGCGGGGATGCCGATCTGGGCGTGGCCGGCCAGCGCGGCGGCCAGGTAGACGGCGCCCGGGCGCTCCGTGCCGTTGAAGCCCCAGATGGCGTGCGGCATCGCCGGATCCATGTCCGTGGTCTCCGTGCCGTAGCACCAGCACGGGGTGACCGTGAGGGTCAGCCCGACGTTGTTGGCCCTGAACTTGGTGGCGCAGGCCTGCGCCTCGTGGACGCGTCCGATCGTCGTGTCCGCAATAACGACCTCGACGGGGCTGCCATCCGGGTAGCGCAGCGTGGAGGTGTAGAGGTCGGCAACGGACTTCGCCATGTTCATGGTCTGTTCTTCGAGTGACTCGCGTACGCCCTTGCGGCGGCCGTCAATCACGGGGCGGATTCCGATGCGGGGGTATTCTGTCATTATTCCTTCATCCCTCTTGAAGATGTCGATGTCGGAGCGCGGGGGTTCTCACCCCCTCGGATCCTTCGGTTTACTGAAGTGCCGGGTCCGCGGGTCCCACCCGCTCACGCTGGGTGGGACCCGCCGCGGGCCGCCGACGTCGATCTGCTTCGCCGGCCCCGGCCTGGTGCCCTATGGAGCTATCGGCTCACTCGTAGAGGTTCGCCTTGATCGCGGCGTTGTCGATGTTGGACTTGTCGTACCACGCGTAGCCCGAGTCGATGACCTTGGGCAGCTCGCCCTTGTTGATCGCGACGACGGCAGCCTTGACCGTGTAGTAGCCGATCTTGACGGGCGACTGGGTGACGGCGCCGGCCTCCGTGC
>NZ_FNLK01000012.1 GCF_900105015.1 Schaalia meyeri
CAGGCATGACGGTCACCCCCACCTCCTCGCACTGTTCGAGAAGCCAGGCGTCGAGTTTGGCGCGCAGGACGGTCACGGCGTTCGCGGGTTCGCTCAGGCGCTGGTCCCAGTAGTCGATGTTGACGAAGGAACCGGCGTTGATGAGGCTCACGCAATTCCGGGTGATCCTGCGCTCCACGGGCGCGACATCAACGAAGTTCGGAAAGACCTTTTCCATGACGCGGCAGTAGAACACCCCGCCAGACAGGTTCTTCGATCCCGGCTCCGCGCCGCGCTCGACGAGCAAAACCTCCCGTCCTTGTTCAGCGAGGGTGTAGGCGCACACGGCGCCCGCCACGCCTCCGCCGATGACGATGACGTCGAAGTCAACTTCCTCGGACATGATCTTCTTCTCGTTTCAGGACAGCGCCGCTGTGAGTGCGGGCACGACGTCGTAGATGTCGCCCACGATGCCGTAGTCCGAGATCTGGAAGATCGGGGCATTAGCGTCGTTATTGATGGCGACGACGACCTTGGAGTCCGCCATGCCGGAGGTGTGCTGCACCTGGCCGGAGATGCCGAGGGCGACGTAGACATCCGGTGAGACGTGCATGCCGGAGACCCCGACGTAGCGGTCCTTGCTCATCCAGGCGGTGCCTTCGGCCAGCGGGCGCGAGCAGGCGATCTCCGCGCCGAGGGCATCGGCCAGGGCCTGGGCGAGGGCGAGGTCCTCCTCGGCCTTGAATCCGCGCCCGCAGGAGACGATGCGGCGCGCCGCTGCGAGGTTCGCGGGGCCGGAGCCCGAAGGCTGGACATCGACGACCTCGGCACCCATGGGGGTTCCCTCGTGGGCCTGGGCTGCGGGGCCATCGGCCTCCACTGCGGCGCCCCCTTCGAGGACGAGGACGGCACCCTTGAAGGCGACGGTCTCGTTGGTGAGGCCTCCGTAGCGGGCCACCTCGGCGCCTTCGGCGCTGACGCTTGTCGCGCCGACGACGACGGGGAGTGCGAGAGCAGCCGCAGCGGCTCCCGCAAAGGAGCGCTCGGCGGGCCGGTTCGCCGCCAGGATCACGTCGCCCTTCGCATCGGTGAGCAGTCCCGCGACCACGCCCGCGTAGGCCTCGGCGGGCACGTTCTCGGCGGTGGGCACGTGGATGACGCTATCGACGCCGCCGACGGCGGGGGCCGAGGGAGCGACGGCGATGACGGTGATGGTCCCGCCGATCGCAGCGGCAGTCTCAACGAGGTTGGCGATGCGCTCGTCGGTGGTGAGGATCCAGGTGTTCGTCATTGTTCTGCTGTCCTTTCTCAGAGTGCGCCGGCGTTGCGCAGGGCGGCGACGAGCTGGGCTGCGGCGTCGTCTCCGGTGAACGTCTCGTTGCGGCGGGCCTTGGCGACCGGCTTGGAGCGGCCGGTGACCTCCAGCGCCGCGTCAACGGTGGGCAGATCGGCGACGGCAACCTTCTCGAGGGGCTTCTTCCCGGCGGCGAGGATGTCCTTCATGCCGGGGACCTTCACGGGGGCGGCATCGGTGGCGACGGCGGCGACGACGGGGCCGTCAACGCTGATGGTGCGGGTACCGCCCGCGGTGCTCTGGGTCAACTTCCAGCCATCGCCCGCGGCCTCGACCGCGACGACTTCCTGGAAGCACGGCCAGCCGAGGAAGCCGGCGATGAGGGTGGAGACGATCTTCGCGGATTCGTCGATGGAGGAGTCGCCCGTCAGGACGAGGCTCGCCCCCTCGACCTTGCCGACGAGCCCCGCCAGGGCGCTCGCGACGGTCGTGGCGTTCCAGGTCGAGGTCTCGTCATCGGCGACGACCAGGGCGCGGTCCAAACCCCTGGAGAGGGCGCCCTTCTTTGCCATTGACGAGGAGACGGCCGACGTGCCGACGGAAATACCGACGACATCGGTGCCGAGGGAATCGGCGAGGGTGCGCCCCACCTGCACGGCGACGGGGTCGTATTCGGAGATCGCGGCCTTGGCGCGCGACCAGTCGATGGCGCCGGAGGCGTCGACGGTGGTGTCTTGCGGGTTTGCTGCGTACTTGTACGCGACGATGATGCTCATCATCTGCCCTTTCTGCACGAGAGTGCTGTTGGTGGTCTGCGGGGGCATCCAACCCCTGCGGGATGCGAAGAGGGTCGCTTAGAATTACTGCATGTGACCCCCCTCGCGGAAGGAGTGCGCGCGGTGACGCGTTTTGCGATTCTCAGTCCCGCCAAAGCGGGCCGGCCTCGTGATCCTCAATTGGAGGAACGCGTCTTTCGCACTGCCCTCGACCTGTACGGGGAGGCGGGCTGGGCGGGGTTCAACCTGACGAAGATCGCCGCCGAGGCCGGGGTCGGAAAGTCCAGCCTGTACTCGCGATGGAGCGACCGCGACGATCTGCTCCACTGTGCCTTCACCGCCCTGGTCATCTGCCCGGGCCCCCGCGGGGACTCCCCCAGGGAGGTTCTCGTCAACGAAGCGGACTTCCGGCTCCGCGAGTACCTGGGTCCGAACCGTTCGGCCGTGCGCCGACTGTTCGTTGAAGCGGGGAACGCCGAGGACCCGGTGATCTACCAGATCTACGAGGACCTGTTCGTCACCCCCCTCTCGGCCATCCACGAGCGCCTGTGGGATTTCAAGCGCGACGGCTGCCTGCCCCGCAACACGTCGGTGGTGCGCCTCCTCGACGCCATCGAAGGCAGCGTGCTGATGCGTACCTTCTGCCTGCCCGACGATTTCATCGGCTGTTTCTTGGAGAAGGTGCCGGACTACGTGGCCGACCTGGTTGACGATCAACTTCACCATCACGAGCCCTCACGCCAGTTAGACGAATAATCTCCGCCGCGCAATGCGCTCAGGGCGATGGAGGCCAGCATCGGCCGTTCGGCCCCCAGGATCGTCGCCGGACCGTGCCCCGGGTAGACGCACAGATCGGCGTCCAACTGGGCGAGGCGCGCGCACGAGCGCGCCATGTCCGCGTAGTTGCCCAGGACGAAAGCCGTCGAGCCGATCGCCCCCGCGAAGAGCACGTCCCCGCTGAACAAAACCCGCTGGGCCTCGCCCAACAGACATATGCTGCCGGGCGTATGCCCCGGAGTGTGAAGAACCCGCAGGACGTCGTCGCCCCAGGTAATCGTGTCCCCCTCACGCAGGGGTCGGTCAACGTGGTCGACGGTGTAGTCGATCCCCTCCTCGTCGAAGCCGGAACGATGGACGTCGCCCACCCCGTCCACGTCGTCGGCCCCGCAGGCCACCGGGCAGCCATACGCCTCAACGAGCTCATTGACCGCCCCGATGTGGTCGCTGTGGCAGTGGGTGAGGACGATGCCGATGACCGTCTTACCCGAAAGCCAGCGCATGAGGGTCGCTGGCTCCGCGCCCGGATCCACGACGATGGTGCCCTCCTCGTTGGTGAGGGCGTAGCAGACGGCCTGCCAGGAGCCGACGGTGAGTTGCTCGATCGTGAACACTGTCAACGCCCCCTGAAGTCCACTGATCCGGTTTCGGCCAGCGTGTAACCGCGCGTCTCGGGAGCCCAGAGGATCGACACGACCGCGCCCAGGGCGGAGATCACCGCACCGGCCAGCATGGTCTTGGCTATGCCGTAATCGGCGATGAATGCGGGCAGGACGTAGATCGACACGACGGTTCCGACGCGGCTGAGCGCCATGGCAAATCCCATGGCGGTCGCACGGATCTCCGTGGGAAAGAGTTCGTTGGGATAGAGCCATTCGAGGTTGCCGGGACCGCCCGACAAGAGCGCGTAGGCGATGAAGCAACCCATGACCAGGCCGATGCCCGCACCCGGAAAGAAAGCGATGATGGCCAGGGCCACGGTCATCCCAGAGAAACAGGCGATGATGAGGGGGCGTCGGCCGATCCTTTCGCACAGGTACATGGCGGGGAGGGTACCGATCATGAAGAAGGTGCCGATCAGGAGCTCACCAAGCAAAACGTTGCGGCCTTCGCCCAGGCCGACGGCGCTGATGATCTGCGGGCCGTAGGTGTACAGGGCGAACATGGGGATCGCCTGGCAGAGCCAGATGGTGCCGACGAAGATGATGCGCCGCAGATAGACGCCCCGCAGGACCTTCATGACCGATGTTTTCGCTGCCTCCTCAGCCTCGGGCAGGCGGACATTGGCCCCCAGGGTCTCATGAACGATGCGCTGGGCTTCTTCGACCCGGCCTTTCGAGACGAGCCAGCGCGGGGATTCCGGGATGTTCCATCGGCCCAGCAGAATGAGAATGCAGGGAACGGCAGAGGAAGCCAGCATGTAGCGCCAGCCGTGATCGGTGTTGACGAGGGCGAAGCCCACGAGGGCGGCGACGTTGGCCCCCAGGTACCAGGCGGCGGCGATGATGCCCATCGCCGCGGCACGGTACTTGCGCGGCGAGAACTCGGCAATCATCGAGGTTGCGATTGGGTAGTCGGCGCCCACCGCCACGCCGACAAAGAAACGCAGAATTACTAGTGTCACAGGGGTGTGGACCAGGGCGCACAGGATCGACAAGATGGCGATCACCACCAAATCGATGACGAACATCTTGCGCCTGCCGATCAGATCCGTGAGCCACCCGCCGACGGAGGCGCCGAGGAAGAGCCCGACGAGGGCTGACACGCCGAGCAGGCCATTCCAGTGCGCGTCGAGGACCAGGTCGGAACCCATCGCCCCCAACGCCACTCCGATGATGGACAGGACGTAGCCCTCCAGGAAGGGGCCTCCCGAGGAAAAGACGATGACGCGCTTGAGCAGCGGGGTCATCTCGAGGTCCTCAAGGTCGATGACGGGTTCGTTGTCGCTCACGGTGTTCTCCCTCCAAGCTCGGTACGGGACGTGTGGTGTCTTCAGGGGGCGGCGCGGGAGAGGATGCTGCAGCGTCTCTCCCGCGCCTCGGGGAATCGCGGCCTGGCCCCGCACGGGCGCGATCAGCGGTATTCGATGATCCCCCAGTTCAGGTGCGGCTTCGCGCCGGTCTCATCGACATCCGCATCGACCAGTGCGAAACGCAGCTCGCCTTCCTTGACCTTCCACAACCGGGTCTTCAGCGTCGACCCCGGGTGGACCGGCGAGGTGATGCGGGTCTTGAAGCGGGTGATGCGCTCGGGCTCGCCGGGAACGAAAGCGTTGATCGCGTGACGCATGACGACGCCCGCGTAGGAAATCGCGTGCAGGATCGGACGCGGTTCGCCGTTCTCGGCGGCGTAGTCCCAGTCGATGTGCTGGGGATGGTAGTCGCCCGAGAGCCGGTAGATGAGCGCCTGGTTCTCCGGGATCGTCTCTTCGATCTCCACGTCCGCGGGGCGGTCGGGCATCTCGACAATGTCCTTGGGGGGCTTGGGACCGCCCCAGCCGCCGTCATAGATCAGGCAATCCCAGGACTCGTTGGTGAAGAGCAGGTTCCCGTCCGAGTCGTAGGTGTCGCCGATGTGTTGGGCGAGCAGGCCTCGACCCTCGCCGCGGTCGTAGAGGCCCTCGAGGCGCACCTTGGTCTCCAGGTGGTCGTTCATCTTCGTGATGGGGCGGTGGAAGGTGATGTCGAAGCCCCAGTGCAGCGAGCCGGCGTAGTTGTAGCCGTAGTCGATGGTGCGGGTGACCTCGGAGTCCACGATCAGCATGGCGCCGAACATGGGGAGCACCTTGAGCTGGGGGTCCCGCTCATCGTGCTCGTTGAGGTATTCGAGGCCGTCCTTGCCGTCGATGCCCGCGCCGCACCCCAGTGCGAAGAGTTCCAGGTCGCGGAAGGTGTAGTCGCGTACGAAGGGTCCGAAGGTCTGGCCGACCATATCGGTGTTGATTGCCATTGTTCATTGTCCTTTCATGGATCGGATTCACGAGTGTGCGAGGATGTGTTTCTTTACTTTTCCGTAGCTGCCCCGCGGGAGCTCCTCGACGAACTCCACGAAGCTGGGCACCTTGAAGCCGGCGAGCCGACCCGCGCAGTGGTCGATGACAGCCTCGGCATCGAGCCCGGCTTCCGGCTCGGCCACGACGAAGGCTTTGACCGCTTGGCCTCGCACGCCATCGGGAACGCCGATCACCGCGACCTCTCGCACCCCGGGAAGGCCGTCGATGATGCACTCGACCTCAGCCGATGACACCGATTCCCCGGAGCGCTTAATGAGGTCGACCCGTCGGTCCATGAAATACACCCACCCGTTCTCGATGTAGGCGTAGTCATGCGTGTGAAACCAGCCGTCCTCGTCGAGCACCTCCGCCGTTGCCTCGGGATCATTCCAATAACCCGCCATGAGGCTCACTCCGGGGACGCCGCGCAGGACGATCTCCCCCACCTCGCCCTCGGGCAGCTCGTCACCCTGACAGTCCACGATGCGAACCTCGTAGCCGGGACCCACCCTGCCGATGGACGGCCAGCGGCGCTCCCCGTGGGGATAATCGGTGATCGCTCCGATCAGGCACTCGGTGGACCCGTAGTTGTTGAGCAAGGGCACGCCGAAGCGCTCTTCGAAAGCCGCCTTATCCCCCTTGTTGAGGGGTAGGAAGTAGTGCATCTCGCGCACCTGGTGGTCGCGCTCACCCGGGTCGACGCTCTGGCGCAGCATGGTCACCACGATCATCGCCATCCCCTGGACCAGGGTCGCTCGATGATCGCGTGCCTGCCGCCAAAAGCACGTCGCCCGGTAGCGGGAGAGCATGATGAGCGTCGCGCCCATCGTCAGCACCGGGGCCAAGGCCGAGAGCTGGAGATTCACCCGGGCCGCCACCATGGAGGTCATGTAGCGATCCTCGGGGTTCATATCCAGTTCCCAGTTGACGAAGTTGCCCGAAAAGACGAAGTTCGCGTGTGTGATCATCACGCCCTTGGGTGCCGAGGTCGTGCCCGAGGTGAAGAGGATCTCGCACAGGTCCTTGGGGCGCACACGAGGGTTCGACGTGAAGGTGTCGGCTTCGCGCGACGTGAGCTCCCCCAGGCGGGGAAGGTCAGGGCCGTCGCCGTCCGCGGCGCCCACCTGGCCCACCACGATGACGTCCCTGACGGTGTCCGGCAGGCAAAAGAGCACGTCACCGACCCTGCATGCGCGGGTGATCAGCGTGTCAGCCTGGCACAGACCGAGGATGCGACCCAGCTCGAAGGGTGCCGAAGTGGCGTCAACGGGCACCGATACAGCGCCCATTTTCGCCAGGGCCAGGGTGCACTCTATGAACTCGACGCAGTTGTCGAGG
Organism: Schaalia meyeri; assembly: GCF_900105015.1. Taxonomy (GTDB): domain Bacteria; phylum Actinomycetota; class Actinomycetes; order Actinomycetales; family Actinomycetaceae; genus Pauljensenia; species Pauljensenia meyeri. Next base: position 7,157 of record NZ_FNLK01000012.1, read on the forward strand.
TAGAGCACCACCCGGCTCCCCTCGCCGATGCCCCTGGCAACGAGGGCGTTGGCGCACTTGTTCACGGCCGCGTCGAATTCGCGGTAGGTGAAGCGACAGACGTCGTGGGAACGAGCGTCCTCGAAAACGAGGAACTCGTGTGCTCCCCGGTCCTTCACCTGCCGCTCCCACAGTTGGGGCACCGTGGTGCTCTCCGGCGCGAACGTCGAGCTGGTCACGGCCGATCAGTCCCCGTCACTGGCTTTGACGGTGCCGGACTCGATCAGGGCGTCGATGGCCTCGTCCGAGTATCCGGCGCGCCTCAGGACGTCGCGAGTGTCCTCACCCAGAGCGGGCATCGGCCGCCAGAAGGCACCGGGGTTGCGGGCGAACTTCGGGAAGGTATTCAGCCCCTTGACGGGGGTGCCGTCCGCCTTCTCCCACTCGATGAAGCACTCGCGCGCCTGGACGTGCTCGGCCTCCAGGATGTCGGGGAACTCGTTGACGACCTGGGCGGCGATACGGTGATCCACGAAGTCGCGCTGCACGTCGTACTTGGACTGAGTCTTGAGGTACTCCTCCAGTGTCTCCTGGATGAGGTCGGCCTTGGGGCTGCTCAGCCACAGCGCCGACGTGCCCTCGGGGTATTCCTCCGTGCCCCACAGGTGACCCAGGCCGATGGTCTCGAGCAGGTACTTGTTCTGCGACACCCCGTACAGGCACAGTCCGATGTAGCCGTCCTTGCACTCGTAGATGCCAATACCGCACAGGTTCTGGTGGCGAGCTCCCGGACGCGGGTAGGTAATGCCCGCGTTCATGTAGTCCATCATGTAGTAGGTGCCCACCCTCAGCAGGGTCTCGTACATCGCCATGTCGATGCTCTCGCCCTCGCCGGTGACTCCCACGCGGTGCAGGGCAGCCAGGGCCGAGGAGATGATCATCAGGGAGTTGATGTAATCGCCCAGGTACGGGGAGATGTTCATCGGCTGATCAGCGCTGCCGTTCTGGGCGATGATCCCCGCGTACGCGGCGACGGTGAGGTCGTAGGCCGCGGAGTTGACCTGCGCGTCATCGCCCCATTGCCCGAAGCCGGACACGTGGACGATGACGAGCTTGGGGTTAACTTCCCAGAGGAATTCGTCGGTGATGCCCTTGCGGGCGTACATGGGGCCCTTGCCCGCCTCGATGAAGATGTCGGCGTCCTTGACGATGGCCCGCAGGGCCTCCTTGCCCTCTTCGGTGAACGGGTTCATGGAGATCGAGCGCATGTTGCGACGCTCCATCTCCTTCACCCAGGCGGTGTCGCGCATAGAGTCGCCGGTCCACACGTTTTCGATCCAGGTGACGTCGGCTCCCCATTCGGCCATGATGGCAGCGGCCGTGGGGGCCGCGATCTCAACTGCGGAATAGACGACTTTGACGCCATCGAGGACGCCGAATGATGGCTTTTCCGTGGGCAGTGCCATGGTGTAGGTCCTTTCTATTCAGATGGTGTCAGCGGTAGGGGTACAGGGCGGAGCGGCCAGCGGTGAGGATCATCATCTCGTCGGTGCCGCCAGAGATGCGGTCCACGCGCAGGTCGCGGTAGAAGCGCTGGACGCGGTGGTCGCCGGTGATACCCACGCCGGCCAGGACCTGGAGCGCACGGTCGACGACCTCGAAGGAGGCCTGGGAACAGTAGTACTTGGCCATCGAACAGTCGCCGCGGGACAGCAGACCGTTGTCGTGCTTCCACGCGATCTCGTAGAGCATGTTGCGCATGTTCGTCAGGCGGATCTTCATCTCGGCGAACTTGAGCTGGATGAGCTGATGGCGGGCGATGGCCGCTCCGCCCTGAACGCGCTGGTTGGCGTACTTCGCGGCATCCTCGAAGGCGCAGTAGGCGGTGCCGTAGTTGGTCAGCGCAACGAGGAAGCGTTCGAGGTCGAAGTCGACCACGCCGCGGCGGAAGCCGTTGCCCTCGGTACCAAAGAGGTCCTTCTCCTCCAGTTCGACATTGTCGAAGTAGATGTCGCAGCACGAGTCCATGCGCAGACCGAGCTTGCCCAGGGGTTCCTTCGTGATGCCCGGCAGGCTCATGTCGACGAACCACTCGGTGTAGGTGTCCATGTTTTCCGAGTCCCGGGCCATGACCACCAAGTAGGGCACGTAGAGGGAGGAGGTGATGAAGGTCTTGTGGCCGTTGAGGTAGACCTTGCCGTCCTTGCGGGTGTAGGTGGTGCGCATGTCGTCCCACGAGGACCCAGCGGAGGGCTCGGTCATCGCGTAGTTGAGCATCTGCTTGCCGGTACCGACAAAGGAGAGGATCTTCTCCTTTTGTTCCTCGGTGCCCTCACGCAAAACGGTGTCCCAACACGGCAGCTGATACAGGACGTAGGTGGGGCCACCTTCACGCCCGAGGGCCTCGTAGGCGGCGGTTAGGGTCACCCAGTCGGCGCCCAGCCCGTCGTTCTCCTCGGGGAGGAGGATGCGGTCGAAGCCGAGCTCACAAATGGCCTCGGTCCATTCGATGGGGTACTCGTGCTTCTCATCGCACTCGTGGAAGTAGGTGTCCCAGTTCCGCGAGCGCATGAGTTCGGTGAAGGCGTCTACCATGAGCTGCTGGTCTTCGTTGAGCGAGAATTCCATGTCGAGTCACTTTCTGTGTGTGAGCGTGTTGCTCAGCGGTGGATCGGGTGTTCGGTGAAAAAGCGCGCGGCCTCGTTGAGGACTTCCATGGTCTGATCGAGCATCTTGGAGTGGTGCAGGAAGCCATGGATGACGCCCTCGACTTCGTTGTAGAGGTGGGGCACGCGGCACAGATCGAGGATTTCGACCAGGGTGCGCGAATCGTCGCGCAGGGGGTCGAGGCCGGCAGCGACGATGTAGCAGGGCGGGATGCCCGCGCTCAAGTCGGCGCCAAGGATGTTGAAGTAGGGGTCGTCGGCGTTCGCTGGATCGGCGAAGTACTGGCCCAGATAGTACGCGTAGTCCTCTTCGGTCAGCCCGTCCCACGTGCCTCCCAGCAGGCGCATGGACATGGAATCCTTCAGCCCGTAGGCGCCGTAGAAGAGGAGCATCGTGCGCACGGTGGACAGGGATTCCTCGTCGCGCATCATGAGCATCGTCGCTGCCGCCATGTTGGCCCCGGCGGAGTCTCCGGCAAAGGAGATGTCATCGGGGTCGACGCCCCATTCCTCGGCGCGGTCACGAATGTGGGCGACGACGTCGCGGCACTCGTGGATCTGCTGGGGGAAGCGCGCATCGGGCGCCAGAGTGTAGTCGATGCTGACGACCGCGGCTTCCGTGAGGTGGCACAGGGTGCGTGTGATGCGGTCGTGGGTGTCCACATCGCCGACGACCCATCCGCCTCCGTGCATGAACACGATGAGCGGCAACGACCCCTGATCGCTCGGGCGGTAGTGGCGCACCCGCACCTCGCCGTAGCGGGTTGGGACCCGACGGTCGGCGCACATGGCCACTGAGGGGCCGCCCTCGTTCCAGAAGGCGCGTTCGGCCCGATAGGCCTGGCGCATTTCTTCGAGGCTCTGACCGGTGACGTAGGCGCCGGCGGCGAGTTCGTTCTGTTTGGCGACGACCTCGCCCATCTGCGTGCTCCACAGGCGAGGCACGGCGTATTTGTGACCCACCGTATTTCTCCTTCGCTTGACTGGGATTGTCAGTTCTCGTCGTCCGCCTGCTTCTTCGAGCGAGCACGAACGAGCAGGACCAGAGCGATCGCGCACAGCGCCGCCAGGAGTGCGGAACCAGCCAGGATCAGGAAGATCTGATGGAACGCGGTTTCCTTCGCGTCACCTGCGGCATCGCGGATGGAGCCGAACCAGGTGTAGGAGAAGGTGTCGGGAAGGAAGCCGATCACCGACAGGAGGCCGGAGGCCGTGCCGAAGACCACGGGGGGAATCTTTCCTTCGGTGAGCTGCGAGGACACGATGCCGAAGACACCGTTGGCGAGGAAGGCAAGAACGATGACCAGGCTGGCCGCGAGCACGGCATTCGCGCTTGAGGGCAGGACCGCGAAGCAGACAAACACGCAGGACGCCGCGATCGAACCACCCGCGATAACGCGCGAGGGGGAACCAACCATCTGTGCCACTCCGCCGAAGAACGGGGCGGAGAGCAGCGAGACGCCGTAGGTACGGATGCTTGCAACCATGGTGACGACGACGATTGGGAGGACCATGACCTCCTTCATGTAGCCTGTCGTCTGGTTGACGCCGGTGTAGAAGAAATAGACGAAGAAGAGCGTTGCCGCGGCCAGCCAGACGACGGGGTTCGACAGGACGGTCCCGAGCTGCTTGATGCTGAAACCGCCCTCGCTGGACTCAAACTCACCCTCGAACTTCGGGATAAAGAAGAAGGAGAGGACGGCGAGAAGCATGATGATGCAGCCGAGGATGATCAGCAGGACGCGCATGGGAATGAGGTCACCCTGGGACGCGAGGCGACCAAGCAGCCAGGAGTTGAAGAAGCCCAGAAGAACGCCGGCGAGGCCGTAGAATGCGTAGGAGATGCCGATGTTTCGCGAGTACGCGCTCTCCTCGGAGATGAGGCGGACCAGCTTGTAGCGGATTCCCCACCAGATCAGGATCGTGCTGACGCCCATCGCCACGAAAAGGAAACGGATCGTGAGCAGCGAGGGGAACATCGCGTACCAGAAGGTGAGCAGGGCGGTCAGACCGAAGCCCACCCAGGAGAGGGTGTGAACACGAACCACGTCGGCGACGATGCCCGAGGGCAGGTAGCAGATGAGGGCCGTGGTCGCGTACGCGCTCAGGAGGGTTCCGAGTGTCGTCGTGACGTTGTCAGGGGTCGCCCCGCCCGAGGCGATGAGCGCCTTTCCCAGCGCGTCTTCGAAGACGTACTGCAAGAACGCGGGCATGTAGATGATGGAACTGCCGATGGAGACCAGGATGAGCAGGAAGACGCGATGACCAGTCGTCAAGTCTTGCGCGCGGCGCTCCTGGGTGAGCATACTCAGCACTGCGGCTGCCTTTCATATGTCGAGGGTCAGGGGAATTGACTTGTTTCAAGTGCCCCGCGACCATCTCGCTCATTCCCATGAAAATTCCGAGAAATTCCATGTTCCTGACGATTCTGACCCACCATTGCGGTCAACGTTAACCACGAAACCAGGGCCATCGGAAGCGCGCGGGGCGTTGCAATATCAATGCTATCGGGTAGCCCCTATGTTTGTCCTGACCTTGGTCCCACGACTTTCGCCAACCATTTTGGACCCCGCGCGTCCAAAAATCACTTCTACCTGCAACGGTGCCAATCGCACCCTAACCATGTTTATTCTGGACGATTTGAGTCCATTTGTCCCCTACGTTTACGACACGCACAAACTATCGAATCGCGCGCTCCAAACGAGCATAATTATCCGACAAATAAAATGAGGGAACAGGAGCTCCGTTCACGAGGCACCCCCAAGGAAACGAGCCCGGATCGCACGGGAATCATCCCACGCGCCGACGCTGCCACCGCTCAGGAATCGCCCTCACAACTGTCGAAACAAGGGACGGGAGGGATGCGAGCATGAAATATTTATGCTATGAGCTCGTGGACCCCTCCCCCGTGCGCTGACGCCGGGACTCCTCTCGTTCCGCCCCCACAGCAAACGGCGCTGGCGGCGCTGCCCTCGATCGGCCGGATGCCGATTCTCCAGGGGATCCTCCTATTTGTCGGCCTTTTCGCGGCACACGTGAGCGCCAACCTTGTTAAAGCGCTCCTCGCCGGCCCTCTCGGACCCGCGTTAGCCACCACCATCGGGTACGTGCTCGCCAGCGCGATCGCCGTTTGTTTCTACTTTGTCGCCGTACGCCTCGTCGGGGCCAGGCAGGCGAGCGATTTCGAGGGGACGGGGTGGGTGCGAGAACTTCTCTCAGGCGTGATCTTCGGAGCGCTCCTCATGGGCGTCGTCGTCGCCGTCGCCTGGGCGTTCGGCGCCTACACGGTGACCGGGTTCAACCCGCATTCGCAGGCCGCACCCGCGGCGGCGATCTTCCTCCTGGCCGGAGTCGGCGAGGAGATCGCGTTCAGGGCGGGGCTCCTGCGCCTCATAGAACACCGCCTTGGAACGTGGTGGGCGCTCGCCATCACGTCGATCCTCTTCGGCGCCGCACACCTGTCCAACCCGGAGGCGAGCCTGTGGGGCGCCACGGCCATCACCATCGAAGCCGGAATCCTGCTCGGGGCCTGCTACGTCGTCACTCGACGTCTGTGGCTCGTCATGGGCCTCCACTGGGCATGGAACTTCGTCCAGGGCGCCGTCTTCTCCTCGGACGTGTCCGGCACGGGGACGGAGAACGAGGGGTTGCTCGCCGCTCGGATCGAGGGCCCGCAGTGGCTGACCGGAGGGAACATGGGATTCGAAGGATCGGTGGTCACCGTCGTGGTCGGCCTGGCCGTAGGTATCGCCCTGCTCACCGTCGCCCGGCGGCGGGGCCTCGTTATCCCGCCAGGAGCCTTCCGACGCCCGAAGAACGAGGCCCCACGCGCCTCGGCGGACGAGGCTCCCGGCACACGCCCTGACTAAGAGAGGGGCGCTTCCCCGCCCCGCATGAGAAGTGCACCGCAGGCCGGGCGGCTCCGGCGAGATCGCGGCCTGTGACGGGGGCGGCACGCCCCGCGGCCCGCCTGGTTCCATCATCCACGTTCCCCTTGACAGCGACGCTGCGTCACAGTGTTCGATGGTGCCTATGAGAGTCAAAGTGATGGCCGACCTGGCGGGGACCACGACGCGGACGGTGCGCTACTACCACCGCCTGGGGCTGCTGCCCGTGCCCCCGGTCGTCGCGGGGCGCCGCGACTACGGGATTGAGCACCTGGCGCGCCTGCTGCGCATACGGTGGCTGGCCGAGTCCGGGATCCCCCTGGCGAAGATTGCCCCGATGCTGCCCGACGAGCCCGCCCAGGGGCGCAGCGCCATCGAGGCGGACCTGCTCGCCACGCGGGCGCAGATCGAGGCGCGCATTGAGGTCCTGCACCACCAGCGGTCCCGCATCGACGAGCTCGTGGCCAGGGTACGCTCCGGCGAGGCGCTCTCGCCCCTGCCCACTGTCCTCGAGCGCTTCTACGATCGCATCGAGGGCCTCGTCGAGGACCCGGCCACGCTGTCCATCATCCACACGGACCGGTGCACGGTCCTGGCGCTGGCGATGTCGGGGCTCCTCCCCGCCTCGCTGGGCCCTTACATCGAGGGGCTCAGCGACCAGGACCACCGCGCGGTGGCCCGTATGATCACCGCGTTCGCCAGACTCGACCGCAGCCGCTACCCCGGCGCCTACGGCGACGAGGAGAGGGAGTGCGTCATCAACGATCTCAAGGAGAGTGCGTGGGCCGTCCTCGAGCGCAACAGGGCCACCGCCCTCGCGTTGCTGCGCGACCTGCCCAGAGGAGGACCCGGGCACCTGTTGTGGAAACGAGTCGCCCGGCTGTCCAAGATCGGCTACCCCGAGCTCGACCAGAGGCGCGTCATCGACGACCTGATGCACCTCTTGCGGGCGGACCCGGAGTTCGGGCCCGTGCTCGAAGAAAGAACAGGAAAGGACTGGAACATTGTCTGATCTCATCGAGGCCGAGGGCCTCATCAAGAGTTTTGGGAAGGTCAAGGCCCTGGACGGCCTCGACCTTGGGGTCGTCAAGGGCCAGATCCACGGCTTCCTGGGCCCCAACGGCGCGGGGAAGTCCACGACGATCCGCGTGCTGCTGGGCATGTACCGCACCGACGGTGGCCGCGCCCACGTCCTGGGAATGGACCCCGCCCGCAGTGCCTCGGACATCAACCGCCGCCTCGCCTACGTGCCCGGCTCGGTGAGTCTGTGGCCCAGCCTCACGGGCGGGCAGGTACTCGACACCCTGGCGGGCCTGCGCGGCTCGCGCGACCGCGCCCGCGAGGAGGAGCTCACCGAGCGCTTCGACCTGGACCCCACCAAGAAAGTGCGCGCCTACTCCAAGGGCAACGCGCAGAAGGTGGCGCTCGTGGCGGCCCTATCGGCCCCCGTCGATCTCCTTATCCTTGACGAGCCGACCTCGGGCCTGGACCCCCTCATGGAACGCGTCTTCACCGACGCCATCCGGGAGGCCGCTGACGCAGGGACGACCGTCCTGCTGTCCAGCCACATCCTGGTGGAGGTCCAGGACCTGTGCTCGCACGTGACGATCATCAAGGACGGGCGCACCGTGGAGAGCGGCGACTTGTCGCACCTGCGCTCCCTGGCAAAGACCGCCATCCGCATCGGCGTCGGCGAGGGGGACGCGCGGCGCCCCCGCCTCATCGAGGCCCTGGCCGGGCTCGGCGCCCCCATCCGCCCCACCGGGACCCGCGTGGAAACCCGCGTCCCCTCCTCCCTGGTTCCTGCGGTCCTGGGCGTGGTCGCGGATCTGGGCGCAGACGACGTCCAGGTGGAGCCCGCCAGCCTAGAGGACTTGTTCATGAGCCACTACTCGGGGGACCAGGGGGCGCGCTCATGAGCGCGTTCACGGGAATGTGGCGGTGCCTGGGGCTGGCGACGCGCCGCTACAGGTGGCAGGCGCTCGCGTGGATGGTGCCGCTGTGGCTGTTCCTCCTGGTCAATCCGATCGCCCTGCAGCGCACCTACCCCTCCTTCGAGGAGCGCACCGCGATCCTGTCCCAGATGGGCGACGCGCCGGGCGTGCGCCTGCTCTTCGGCCCGGCACCCGCCACCGGCAGCGTGGGGGAGTTCGCCAGTTGGGAGGACGGCGGGTACCTGCTGTGGTTCGTCGCGATCATGGCGATCATGCTCACGACCGCGATGGCCCGGCGCGACGAGCAGGACGGGCACGTCGAGGTCGTCCTCGGGGCGGGCGCGGGCCGATGGGCCCCCTTCGCCTCGGCGACCGCGTGGGCGCTGGGCGCCATGGCGCTCACGGGCGCGGGCCTGGCGGCTTCGCTGATCGGCGTGGACGCCGTCGCGGGCGAGACGCCCCTGCGGGGGGCCTTGGTGTTCGGCGGCGTGGCCATCGCCCAGGGATGGGCTTTCGCGGGCATAGCCCTGGTGGCCTCGCAGTTGGTGCGGGACGTCTCGGCAGCGCGGGGACTGTGTTTCACGGTCTTCGGGGTGGCCTTCGCCGTCCGCGTCCTGGCCGACGAGACCGGGGCGGCGTGGCTGCGGTGGCTGAGCCCCCTGGCCTGGCGGGATGTCGCCGAGCCCTTCGGGGCGGAGCGCGTGTGGGCGTTCGCCGTCTTCGCGCTCGTGGTCGCCGCTCTGGTGGTTCTGGCGGCGCTGCTCCACTCCCGCCGGGAGCTGCTGGGAGCACTGTTGGCCGACCGCTCGGTGTCCACCAGGCGGTGGCGCGTGCGCGGCCCGCTGGTTTTGATCGCGCGCCTGGGCGCACGGCGCCTGGCGGCCTGGTCCTTCGCCCTGATGCTCACAGGGGCGCTCTTCGGTGCGATGTCGGGCGGGCTGTTAGACCTGATCGACACCAATCCGGCGAGCGCCGCCTACATCGAGAAAATTGCCCCCGAGATGCGGCCCGCCGTCCAGTACACCACGTTGCTCGCGGTCGTGATAGTGGCCCTCGTGGCCACTGCGGTCGTCCAGCGGGTGCTCGACCTGGCCGCGTCGGAGGAGAGGGGGCTGCCCGAGGCGGTGCTGGCCTGCGGCGTCCCGCGCACGCGCGCGCTCATGGCGGCGGTGGCCGACGCCATTGGCGCCGGGGTGGTCCTGCTCCTCGTGTCCGGGGCAGCACTGGCGGCCTCCACGGCCACCCAGGTGAGCGAGGACCACGCTCCCGCCCGCGCGCTGGTCTCCACGCTGACCCAGCTGCCGGGGGTCGTGGCGGCGGCGGGAATCGCCGCGTTGCTGGTGGGCGCAGCGCCCCGGTGGCGGTCCCTGGCGTGGGCACTCATCGCATGGAGTTCTTTCGCGCGCTTCTTCGGGGGCCTCATCGACATGCCGAAGTGGGCTCAGGACCTGGGCGTCCTGGGGCACGTGGTCGACCCGTGGGGGACGACGCGCTGGGTGCCGCTGGCGGTCCAACTGGTGGTGGGGCTCGCCTGCTGCGGCGCCGGGCTGGCCGTCTACCGGAGGAGGGACATTCCCGCCTGAGCTGCTCGGGGTCCCCCGGCAACCGCCCCGCCCCCACCGGTCCCGCACCAGCCTTGCATTTTCGCCGCCAATGGTTTTAGTATCTGTGGTACCCATCCTGAACAGTGATAAGGAAATTCGATGAAGAAGCCCCGCTCGGTCGCTGCTACAGCGTGCCTGACCCTGATCTTCGGCCTCATCTCAGTCGGCCCAGCCCTCGCGGAACCCGCGCAGGCGACGACCAGAACACTGACGGTCGCCACCTTCAACGCCAGCCTCAACCGCGATGCGGGTGGCCAGCTCCTCACAGATCTCGCCACCCCGAGCAACGCGCAGGCTTCGAACGTCGCGGAAACCATTCAGAGGACGGATCCAGACATCCTCCTGATCAATGAATTCGACTATGACCCCGAAGGCAGGGCCGTTGACCTGTTCCGCAAGAACTACCTCGAGGTCGCCCATAACGGCACCGCCCCCGTCTCTTATCCCTACGCCTGGTCGGGTCCCGTCAACACTGGCGTGCCCAGCGGCTTCGACCTGGATAAGGACGGGACGAACAACGGCCCGAGCGACGCCTGGGGTTTCGGCAAGTTCCCGGGTCAATACGGCTTCGTCGTCTACTCGAAATACCCGATCAAGACCGACCAGATCCGCACGTTCCAGAACTTCTTGTGGAAGGACATGCCGGGCGCCCTCCTTCCGACCAACGCCGACGGCTCGGGCTGGTACTCCGACGAGGTGCTCCAGCGCTTCCCCCTCTCGTCTAAGACGCACGCCGACCTGCCGGTCGATGTTGACGGCACGACCGTCCACGTTCTCGCCGCGCACCCGACCCCGCCCTCGTTCGACGGACCCGAGCAGCGCAATAAGAAACGCAACTTCGACGAGATCCGCGTGTGGGCCGACTACGTAGCGAACCGGGCCGACTACCTCTACGACGACAAAGACGTCAAGGGCGGCCTGCCCACCGATGCGAACTTCGTCATCCTGGGCGACTACAACTCCGATCCGCTCGACGGCGATTCGTACCCGGGAGCCATCGACCAGCTCCTGACCAGCCCCCGAATCGTCGACACGATGCCGACCTCGCAGGGTGGGCCCAGCGAGGCGAAGCTCCAGGGCGGGGCGAACCTGAAGCACAAGACGGATCCGAAGTACGACACGGGCGACTTCAACGATGATCCGCGGCCGGGTAATCTGCGCATCGACTACGTGCTGCCGAACACGGGCACGCAGGTCGACGAGGCGCAGGTCTTTTGGCCAACCCGTGACGACGAGCTGTTCCGTCTCACCGGCCTCCATCCCTTCCCGACCTCCGACCACCGCATGGTCTGGACAAAGCTGCGCTTCCCGAAAGCAGAGCCACCCGCACCGGAACAGCCGAACCCTGGTGATCAGGGACAGGCAGGCCCCTCGGGAGCGGGCAACTCCGGCAAACTGGCGAATTCGGGCGCACATGGCGGCCTTCTCGGCTTGATCGCCCTCACGGCGGGCCTGGGCGGCGTTCTCCTCATCGCCCAGCGTCGCGCGCGTCGTCGCCGGGCATAGCTGCGATCACTCAACGCCTCGGGGCGGGTCAATCAGACCCGCCCCGAGGCGTTTCGCATGCGACACGGGATTCCTCGCGTGTCAGAAACGCCAACTGGCCGCCTCCCGCGGATGCATCTGTGCGCCCACAGCGGCACCACGCCCACAAGCCGGACACAAGATGAGGGACAGATCACATATTGATCCGGGCGTAAGCGCACTCAAAGAGGCACATAATACATATATATATGTTTTGCATGTTATATCGGATTTAGCAGAGAGGCTGACAACTATGGCACCACGAAACCCCGCACACATCGGCCCCGGCGGGCGCGGCTTCTTCGGAACCGTCACCGTGGGCACGCGAGGACAGATCTCCATTCCCGCGCAGGCACGCAAGTCCCTGAGTCTGGAGCCCGGCGACCAGCTGGTCGTACTCACCGACCCCGCCCAAGGCCTCGCCCTGATCCCCCTGTCCCTGCTGCTCGCCCAGCACGCCGACACCAACCCCATCGCAGCCCTCGTGCGCCACACCATGGCAGGCGGCAAAGTCCCCCCACCCCCGAACACTCCCGAGGCGCAAGACGCAACACCCGATACCCCCCAGGCGGGCGGGGCGGCAGCAACACCAACAAAGGCAGGCGGCGCCACCCCCGCGGCGCCCACTCCGGGAGCGGACACCGCTCCCGGGGAGGACACCGGATACGCAGATAAGTCCCCCGCCTCGTAGACCCACCACCACCCCACTGCACCACCAGGAGTAGAAATGACCACCCCAGCTATTAGCGCAGCGGATGTCACTAAGTGCTACGGCAGCCTCACCGCCGTGGATGGCGTGTCACTGGAGGTCTCCCCCGGCGAGATCTTTGGGATCATCGGCCCCAACGGCGCAGGAAAGACCACCTTCATGGAATGCCTGGAGGGCCTGCGCGTTCCCACGAGCGGCACCATCAAAGTCCTCGGGGAGGACCCGGCCCACCCGACCAAGCAGTGGCGCGAACGCATCGGCGTCCAGCTGCAGACCGCTGCCCTGCCGCCCAAGATCACCGTCAACGAAGCGATGGCGCTCTTCGCCTCCATGTACTCCAACCCCGCCGACCCCTCCGCCCTGCTCCAGGAGCTCGGCATCGCCGCCAAGGGACGCTCCTACGTGGATAAGCTCTCCGGCGGTCAGCGCCAGAGGGTCTTCATCGCGCTCGCCCTGCTGGGCACGCCCGAACTGGTCTTCCTCGACGAGCTGACCACGGCGCTCGATCCCCAGGCGCGCCTGGCCATGTGGGACGTGGTGCGCTCCATCCGCCAGGGCGGGGCCACCGTGGTCATGACCACCCACTACATGGAAGAGGCCGAGGCCCTGTGCGACCGCGTCGCCGTCATCGACCACGGGCGCCTCATCGCACTCGACACAGTCCCGGGCCTCATCGGCTCCCTCGGGAAAGGAACCAAGGTCCAGCTGCGCACCTCCCGCACGATCGAGCCCAGCGTGCTTGACGGCATCGAGGGCGTCAGCGACGTGGTGATCGCCGGAACCTCCGTGTCGATGCTATGGGCGGACACCGGCATCCCCCAGGCAGCCGTCTCAGCCATCGAGGCCACCGGCACCGCCGTGGCCGACATTCACACCAGCTCCCCCGGCCTGGAGGACGTGTTCCTCTCCCTCACCGGCCGCGACATGCGTCAGGAGGCATGAGCCATGCGCACCTTCATCCAACTGTGCCGCGTCACCGCGATGCGCGTGCTCCGCGAGCCAATCACCGTCATCTTCGCGGTTCTCTTCGCCCCCGCCTTCATCGGGTGCATGGGCCTCATCTTCGGCAACACCCCCGTGCCCGAGTTCGGCGGCAAAGGGTTCCTCGAAGCGAACTTCACGGCGTTCCCCGGAATCGTCATCGCGATCACCGCGCTCATCATCGTCCCCGTAGACCTGGTGACCCAGCGAGGCGCGGGCGTCCTGCGGCGCTTTTGCGCCACCCCGCTGAACCCTGCCCTCTACCTGGCCGCCGACGTCGTTTCCCGGATGGCCCTGGGCCTGGTGTCCTTCGCCGCCATGTACGCGATCGCGATCCTCGGCTTCGGGGTGAAGCCCGCCTCGGCCGGGTCCTTCGTGTCGTCCCTGGTCGCGACGATGCTGGGGCTGGCCGCCTTCTTGGCGCCGGGCTACCTGATCGCCGGACGATTCCGCAACGTGGGCGCAGCCCAGGGACTGGGCAACCTCCTCATGTATCCGCTGATCTTCACCTCCGGGGCTGCGGTACCCCTGGCGATGCTGCCGCCCAAGATCCTCTCGGTCGCAAAGTACTCGCCGATGACGCAGCTCACCTACCTCACGCAGGGCCTGTGGGCAGGCGAGGGGTGGGGACATCACTGGGCAGCCGCTGTGGTCCTGGTGGGCTTCGGTGCCGTCTGCGCCGCCGCGGCGGCGCGCTTCTTCCGCTGGGAGTGAGGTCCGGGTGGGGGGCGGACACCGCCGCCCCCCACCCAATCCAGGTCAACGCGCCTTCCGTCCGGTCCTTGAACCGGCAGCCACCGCCCTTTAGTCTTGAGGGCATGAGTTCTCGGACGGAGCGCGGCCCAGCGCCCGGACGCTGGGCGCGCATCGCCTGCTGGACGGCCTTCATCTGCGCCCTCCTGCCCGTGGCGTGGAGGCTCGCGATGCTCTCCGGCGTGGACCTCGGTTTTTCCCAAGCAGACTTCTTCAGGTCCAGCGCCACGGCCACCGCCTACGTCCTGGGTCTCGAGGCCATCCAGGTGCTCGCCGGCGCCTCGTGCCTCGGGCTCATCCGTCCCTGGGGCGAGCGGGTGCCCCGCTGGGTGCCGCGCCTCGGCGGGCGCGAGATCCCCCGGCTCCTCCCCCTCGTGGTCGGCGGGACCGGCAACGCCCTGCTCTACTACATCAACGGCACCCTGGCGATCAGGTTCGGCGCCGTGTGGCTGGGCCTGACCGAGGGGCGGACACCGGCCGACGGAATGAACCACTGGCAACTGGCCATCCTGGTCGCAGCCTACGCCCCGATGCTGCTCCTGTGGGCTCCCGCCCTCACCGTCGGCCTCGTCGGCCACTGGCGCAGACGGACCCCGCGATAGGAATAGAGGGGGCCGCGCCTTCGGGCGCGGCCCCCTCCTCGTGCTTGAGAAGACTACTTCGTGCGGTGAGCGCGGTAGTACTCGATGAGCGCGCGCGTGGAGGCGTCCTGCGAGTCCAGAGCCCCGGTGTCCCCCTCGATCGCGGGCATGATCTGCTTGGCCAGGACCTTGCCCAGCTCAACGCCCCACTGGTCGAAGGAATCGATGCCCCACACGGCGCCCTCCACGAAGGTGACGTGCTCGTACAGGGCGATCAGCTGCCCCAACACCGAAGGGGTCAAGGCGGGCGCCATGATCGAGGTCGTGGGCCTATTTCCCGTGAACACGCGGGCAGAAACGACGGCTTCGGGGGTGCCCTCCGCGCGCACCTCCTCGCTGGTTTTGCCAAAGGCCAGGGCCTTCGTCTGTGCAAAGAAGTTCGACAGGAACAGCTCGTGCATGTCCGCGTCTCCGTCACCCAGCGCCCAGGTCGGGTTCGCGAAAGCGATGAAGTCGGCGGGAACCATGCGGGTGCCCTGGTGAATCAGCTGATAGAAGGCGTGCTGGCCGTTCGTGCCGGGCTCACCCCAAAAGACCTCGCCGGTCTCGTAGGTGACGGGGCTGCCGTCGCGGCGCACGGACTTGCCGTTGGACTCCATGGTCAGCTGCTGCAGGTATGCGGGGAAGCGGTGCAGGTACTGGGAGTAGGGCAGGACCGCGTGCGTGTCGGCCCCCAGGAAGTTGGAATACCACACGTTGAGCAGGCCCATGAGCAGGGGCACGTTCTTCTCGGGTGCGGCCTCAACGAAGTGACGATCCATCGCGTGGAAGCCTGCGAGGAAGTCGGAGAAGCCATCGGGGCCGATCGCGATGGCCAGGGAGGTACCCACCGCGGAATCCACGGAGTAGCGCCCGCCCACCCAGCTCCAGAAGCCGAAGGCGTTGCGCGGGTCGATGCCGAAGTCCGCGACCTTATCCAGGGCGGTGGACACGGCCACGAAGTGCTTGGCGATCGCTTCCTTCTCGGAGGCATCATCGGTGACGATGCCGCGCTCGCGCAGCGCGTCCAGCAGCCAGGAGCGCACCACCTTCGCGTTGGTGATGGTCTCCAGGGTGGTGAAGGTCTTGGACGCGACGATCACGAGGGTCGTCTCGGGATCCAGATCCTTCGTGGTCTCCCCCGCGTCGGTCGGATCGATGTTAGAGATGAAGCGGCACTCCAGGCCGGCCTGCACGTAGGGCTTGAGGGCCTCATACGCCATGACGGGACCCAGATCCGACCCGCCGATGCCGACGTTAACGACGGTCGTCACGGGCTTTCCCGTCACGCCCTTCCACTCCCCGCTGCGCACGCGGCGCGCGAAAGCATAGATCTTATCCAGCTCGGCATGGACGTCCGCGACCGCATCCTGGCCGTCGACGGTCAGGGAATCCGAGGCGGGGCGGCGCAGCGCGGTGTGCAAGACAGCCCGGTCCTCCGTGACGTTGATGTGCTCGCCCGCAAACATGCGGTCGCGCAAATCGGTGACACCCGTCTGCTCTGCGAGCGCCAGAAGGTGCCCCACCAGCGTGGGGCACACGAGATTCTTCGACAGGTCAACGCGAAGATCAGCCGCGTCGAAGGTAAACGTCTGGGTGCGCGTGGGGTCATCCGCGAACAGCTTGCGCAGATCGGGATCGAAGTTGTCGGCCAGCTGGTCGAGCGTGTCCCACGCGGGGGTCATCGTCGGGTCGATCACGGGGATATCACTCATGGGGTCTCCTGACAGTCGAGGTAGGTTCCCACCCATTTTAGCGGGGGATAGCCCGGCGGTCACCCCCGTTTCCCCGCCCCGAATCGCCGGGCCGTGGCCCCGCGGAGAACCACGGCCCGGCGATGGGGATGTCCAGGAGCCTCACTCCGCCGGATCGTCGATGTGGATCGGCAACGCCTCAATCCCCGGGTTCTGCAGGGACACGATGCGCTGGACGGGAACCATGTCGCGCCACCACTGGACGAAGGGGCGACGGTTAGAGATATCCAGGTCGTCGAACATGTTCTTCACGGGTCGGGCCTCGGTGGCGTTGCCGACCTGTCCGATGTAGTAGGCGCCCCGGTCCCCGCGCTCGAACTGATCCACGAGCTGCACGAACGCGTGGCTCACCAGGCGGGTGGCCAGCAGGCGATCGTAGGGCGAGGGCGAGCCGCCCTGCTGCAGGTGGCCCAGCGCCATGTGGCGCACGTCGTAGATCCCCTCGGACTCCGCGTTAAACACGTCGGCCAGGAACTCGCGGTCATAGTACTGGGACGCGGACTCGTTGACGAGCGTCAGGAAGAGGCGACGACCCGACTTGAAAGAGCTCACCATCCGCTTGGCGTCCGCGGCGATCTGCTCGAGGGCGGGGCTGTCCTCGTTCATGTACATGTACTCCGCGCCCGTCGACAGCGCGCTCATCAGGGTCAAGTAGCCGCAGCGTCGGCCCATCGTCTCGGCGATAAAGCAGCGCTTGGACGCGGCCGCGCTCTCCTTGATACGGTCGACAGCCCACGTCGCGTTGTTAATCGCCGTGTCCGTGCCGATCGCGAGCTCGCAGCCCGGCAGGTTGTTATCGATCGACGCAGGGATCAAGAGCATGGGGATCTGGAACGCCGGGTAGCGGTCCTTTTCCGAGGTGATCGCGTGGACACCCAGGTAGGCGTTCAGGCCGCCGATCACGAGAAGCGCGTCGATGGAGTTGCGCTCAATGGCGCGACCCAGCGCGTAGTACTGCTCAACCGGGGGCACGTCTCGCTTCGTGCCCAGCTCGGCACCGCCCTTGAAGGCCCAGCCTTCGACGTCCGACCAGCTCAGAGTACGCACCCGATCATCCGCGAGGCCGCTCCACGATCCGTCAACACCCAGCATTGTCCAGCCGCGCGCAATACCGAGGCGCACAGCCACGCGCGCCGCCGTGTTCATGCCGGGTGCCAATCCTCCGGCATGCAGGACCGCGACGCGCTTCGTTTCTCCCGTGGGCTCGGGAGTGAGCTGCGGGGGCGTGGACAACACCTGGTTGATGCCGACCATCGACGAGAAGGACGTGCCCCGCGAAGCCTGGGCAGCCGCGTAGTCGCCGGCGGCGATCAGATCCTTTACGGCGCGCGTGTCGCGAACCGCCTTCATGAGGGGGATTCGGGTAATACGGTTGTGGCGCACCCCCAGGATGATGGGCTCGTCCTCGCCCGTGCGCTGCAGGATTTCCTGGACAGCCGCGTAGCCGAGCAGGGTCGACATCCACCGGTCGTAGGCGGATGGTGTGCCGCCGCGCTGCACGTGCCCCAGGATGGTCACGCGGGCGTCCTCACCCGTGCGCTCCTTGATCGTGTCGGCGATCAGCTGGGTCGACAGTTCGTTCCCGTCGCGGTCGCGCGCCCCCTCAGCCACCAGGACAATCGATTCGCGTCGCCCGGCCTCGCGACCCAGGCGCAGGTGCTCCGCCAGGTCGTCCTGCCAGCCCGGGCCCGCCGGGTCCTCCGGGGTGAACACGTAGTCAGCGCCGCCCGCGACGGCCGCCATGAGCGGCAGGTAGCCGCAGTGGCGGCCCATCACCTCGACGACGAACGTCCGCTGATGCGAGGCCGCCGTGCTGGTCAGCTGATCGATCGCGTCCAGGATGCGGTGCAGCGCGGTGTCCGCGCCGATCGTCATGTCCGTGCCCACCATGTCGTTATCGATCGACCCCACCAGCCCAACGACGATGAGGTCCGGGTGGGCGAGAGCCTGCTCCTGCGAGATAACGCCTTCGGCGGCCAGCTCGCTCACGTGCTGGCCCCATTCGCTGCGGAACTCGTCTGTGCCCGACAAGGAGCCGTCGCCACCGATCACGACCAGGTGATCGATCCCGTGCTCGAGAAGGTTCGCGGCCGCGCGGTGGCGCCCCTCGTACGTGCGGAAGCTGGCGCTGCGGGCCGTGCCGATGACCGTGCCTCCCTCGGCGAGGATAGAGGACACATCCGACCATTCCATCCTTTTAATGGAATCGCCGCCGTCGCAGGCGCCCTGCCACCCCTCAAGGATCGCGTAGGGCTGTGCGCCCCTGGCCAGCGCCGTGCGTACGACGCCGCGAACGGCCGCGTTCATTCCCTGGGCGTCGCCGCCCGACGTGAGGACACCGATACGGACTGTGCTCATGTTTCTGCCATCTTTCATTGACGGAGCGGGCCGTGGCGGCCCGGGGGGCCTATCGTCATCAATTCTACGTCACACCGCATCCGCGCACCAGGGGCTCACTCCCGGGCAGCACCGGCGATACGCGCGGTTGCCAATTACCGCCGACACACACCGCGTGGATCCCCGGGGCGGCAACCATCTCGTTGCCGAGCGTGAAGACAGAGCCCGCCCACCGGATCGCAGGGACGTGCAGGCCGCGTTTTAAGATGATCGCAGGACAGATCACCGATCCGACACAGAATCAACGTTTCCGCGCGTCAGTGCACTGCCATCGTCGACACGTAGGGAGACAGATACCAGATGGCCGCGGCCAGAATCGCGTACACGAGCGCGTCGACCAGGCGCCCCCGCGAGGCAAACCATGGGCGCCCGGGCGTCCACAGGCGCAGCCCACCCATGCCGACCAGCACCGCTACTAGCAGCATGACCGCCCGATGACGGTGATCCGTCGCCGCCAATGCGATGACACCGAGGACGCCCCCCGCACTCAGGGCGCAGCCAAGCCACGCGCCCAGTCGGGCGCGCACACTCCCATCCTCATTCTTCACGCCCACTACCCTAGCGCACGAGTGCCCGCATCCAGGCCGCCATGCACGCACCGTACCCACGTGCCAGGCCGCTGTCCTGTTCCACGGGACGGACACGAAAAGGACGCGAGCGGGTTTAGGATAGAGACGAAGGTCCCTGCGACCACGTTTTATTTCTCGCATTGAAGGAGCATTCGAGTGTCCCGTTTCATCGTCGTCGCCCCCGGTTCGTCGGAGGCTGCCGCCCTCGCCACGGAAGAGCTGGCCCGCGTCCTTACAGTCGGCACTCGCGTTGACGCCCTGGCTGGAACGACCGCCAGCGATGCCGCCCTGCACCCCGCCATCGCCCTACCCGCGGCGGTCGAAGCCATCCGCGCGGTCGGCGACGACACACTGATCACCCCCGCGCGCGAGGGCTCGAACCGCTCGTTCGACCACGTGTCCTGGAACCTCGCCGTCGCCGCCTCCACGCGCGCCGGCGTCATCCTCGCCTTCGACGCCGAGGGTGCCAGCCCCCAGCTGCTGGCCGAAGAGATCGCCGCCGCCCGCAGCCGCGCCGAGGCCGCGTCCGCCAGCGTCGTGGCCGTCGTCCTGACCGGTGGTGCCCCCGACATTGACGGCGACCTCCCCGTCTTTGCGCTGCCCCTGTCCGACGAGGCCGCCGCGCACCTGCGCGATTGCCCCCGGCCCACCGCCGTCACGCCCATCGCCTTCCAGGCCAACCTCATCGAACGCGCGCGCGCCGACCGTAAGCGCATCGTCTTGCCCGAACCCGACGATGACCGCGTCCTGCGGGCAGCGGCCCAGGTCCTCGCCAGCGGCATCGCCGACATCACTTTCGTCGGGGACGCCGACTATGTCGCCAAGCGAGCGGGCGAACTCGGCCTCGACCTTCGCGCCGCCCGGGTGGTGAGCGTTGACGACCCCGCGTACCGCGAGCGCTACGCGGAAGAGTTCGCGCGCCTGCGCGCCAAGAAGGGCATCACCCTGGAGCAGGCGCGCGACAAGGTTGCCGACGTGTCCTACTTCGGCACGATGATGGTCCACATGGGCGACGCCGACGGCATGGTCTCCGGCGCGGCCCACACCACCGCCCACACCATCGTCCCCTCCTTCCAGATCATCAAAACCGCCCCCGGCGTCTCCGTCGTCTCCTCTATCTTCCTCATGGCCATGAAGGACCGCGTGTGGGCGTTCGGCGACTGCGCTGTCAACCCCAACCCCACGCCCGAGCAGCTGGCCGACATTGCCGTCACCAGCGCGCGCACCGCCGCTCAGTTCGGCGTCACCCCCCGCGTCGCAATGCTGTCCTACTCGACCGGCACCTCCGGGTCCGGCCCGGACGTGGACGCCGTCGTTGAGGCCACGCGACTGGCACGCGAGAAGGCCCCCGAGCTGGCCATCGAAGGCCCCATCCAGTTCGATGCGGCCGTCGATGCGGCCGTCGCCTCTAAGAAGCTGCCCGGTTCCGAGGTCGCCGGAAAGGCCACCGTCTTTATCTTCCCCTCCTTGGAAGCCGGAAACATCGGTTACAAGGCCGTCCAGCGTTCCGCCGGAGCCGTCGCCGTCGGCCCGGTCCTGCAGGGCCTGAATAAGCCCGTCAACGACCTGTCCCGCGGCGCCCTCGTCGAAGACATCGTCAACACCGTTGCCCTGACCGCCGTCCAGGCGCAGGGCTAAACGGGACTATCGTCTCGGGGTCCGGTTACTATTGACGTGTAACCGGGCCCCGGCCTCATTCTTTACTTTCACCTACCTCTCGCGAAAGGCGAACCCGTGTCCGCATCCTCCGTCCTCGTCATTAACTCTGGTTCTTCCTCCATCAAGTACCAGCTCGTCGACCCCGAAACGGGTGACGCTATCGCCAAGGGCATCGTCGAGCGCATCGGCGACGCTATGGGTCTCATCAAGCACGTCCACGGCGATGCCGTGACCGAGGAAGAGATTCCCGTGCCCGACCACACCGTCGGCATGCGTGAGGTCCTGCGCCTCTTCGACACGGAGGGCCCGACCCTGGCCGAGGCGGGCATCGTCGCCGTCGGCCACCGCATCGTTCAGGGCGGCCGCTACTTCGATGGCCCGGCGCTGATCACCGACGAGGTTCGTGACCTGATCGAGCAGCTGTGCCCGCTGGCGCCCCTGCACAATCCGGCCCACCTCAAGGGCATCGACGTGGCGCGCAAGCTCATGCCCGACGTCCCGCACGTCGCCGTCTTCGACACCGCGTTCTTCCAGGGATTGCCCGACAAGTCCGCGCTGTACGCCCTCGAGTCCGAGACCGCCGAAAAGTATTCGGTGCGCCGCTACGGCGCCCACGGCACCTCCCACCAGTTCGTGTCCCAGGAAGTCTCTCGGATGCTGGGGCGGACAGACCTCAAGCAGATCGTCATGCACCTGGGCAACGGCGCCTCCGTTTCTGCCGTGAAGGGCGGCCGACCGATCGACACGTCCATGGGTTTGACCCCTCTCGAGGGCCTCATGATGGGGACCCGCACGGGCGACATTGACCCGGCCGCGGTGTTCCACCTGCAGCGCGTCGCCGGCATGAGCGTCGACGAGGTTGACACCCTGTTTAACAAGAAGTCCGGCTTCAAGGGTATGACCGGTGAATCCGACATGCGCAGCGTGCGGGCGATGATCCGCAACGACGACGATCCCGTGGCCCAGAAGCGCGCTCGTACCGCGATGGACGTCTACGTTAACCGTCTGCTGAAGTACGTGGGTTCCTACACGGCCGAGCTGGGCGGCCTGGACGCCATCACCTTCACGGCCGGCATTGGCGAGAACGACGCTGAAATTCGCCGCGAACTGGCCGAGGCGCTCGCCCCCTTCGGCGTCAAGATCGACGGTGAGGCGAACAAGGTTCACAGCGGTGATCCGCGTGTCATCTCGACGCCGGATTCCTCGGTGACGCTGATCGTCTTCCCGACCAACGAGGAGCTGGCGATCGCCCGTCAGGCGCTCACTTTCGCCTGATTGTTCCAGTGCCCGGGCCCGGGGTTCCCGCGTGGAGCCCCGGGCCCGGCGCGTATCCCGCGTCTGCATTGACTATCTGATCGGGCAGGAGTACGGTCGGTACCGGTAACGGCGAGCAAGTCCTCGCAGAGTGCCAATCCGCGGACCCACGCGCGCACATGTTGCGGCGTGGGTCTTTGCGTCTATCTCAGTGAGGAGGAGCATGCTCATCGCCTACATTGACGAGGTCGGAGAGGCCGGCGCATTCGTTTCAAAGGACCACAGGAGATTCAAGATGTCCCCGGTCTTTGGCTATGCGGGTTTCGTCGTTCCAGAACAGTATGTCCATGCCTTGTCTCGCGATGTTGCGACAACCAAACAGCGATTCCACTCACTCCTTTGCAGAGAAGGACAGGGCATAGAAGGCACATACACCCCTACATGGGAACGCAAGGGGTCCGATCTGCTGAGCAAACATGCAATGGGACGCGCAGGTCGGCAGGAAGTGATTGAGCTCTGCTCACTCCTTGCGAGGATATCAAGCAAGTATGGCGGTAAGCTCTTCTACTTCGTCCGAGAAAAACCTATCGGCTCGCCCGGACAGGTGTGGGGGCGAGACACTGGGCACAGCTGGGAAGCCAAGAGGGAAGAAAGAACTCTTGAGTGCCTCAGCGAGGCAATCAACCGACTCTGCACGTATGCCGAGCACGAGGATCAAAACATCCTACTCTTTCAGGATATGTGGTCAACGAAAATGAACGCTACCAGCAAGTTCGACGCAGCTACGCCCACATCTACAGTCGTATCAGAGCACACCAGGAGATGCGTCGTATCCTCGAAGCCCCTGCATATATCGACTCAGAACTCTCCACGAACATCCAGTGCGCTGATTGGATCGCGGCCCTCATAGGCCGCGCATGCGATTACCAGCTGATTCGTAACAGCTCCTACAAATGGGTGGCGGAGATCTTTTTCAGTTATCTTCGCGGCGATTTCACATACGAATCAACACTCCACTTTCATATGCGCAGTATCGATAACATCCACAACAGCAAGATTCTCGATAGAGCTAGGCCCCTTTTCGACACACTCACTGGCATGTCTCCCGAGAATCTGCAGCGCCTCCAACTGGTGCACGCTCGCGCGAGTGCTCCCAGCCAGATTAGACCGTCATCCTGAGCAACAGATGACATTTCCCGGCACACAGAGGCTCTCGCCAGGAGCTGGCGATCGCCCGTCAGGCCCTCACTTTCGCCTGATTGTTCCAGTGCCCGGGCCCGGGGTTCCCGCGTGGAGCCCCGGCCCGGCGCGTATCCTGGGTGGGTAGCAGAGGCAAGGAGGTTCTCATGCCCGGCAACGTATCCACGCTGGCCGATTGGATAGCGACCTCCCCGTCCACCGTGTTTTTCGGCGGCGCGGGGGTGTCAACCGAGTCGGGCATCCCGGACTTTCGGGGCGCGAACGGCTTTTACTTTCAGGAGCGCGAGATTCCGCTCGAGCAGGTCCTGAGCATCGACTTCTTCGCCCGCCACCCCGAGGCGTACTGGCAGTGGTTTAACGAGGTGCACCGGCCGGTGGAGCCCAATGGCGCGCACGCTGCGCTGGCCTCGCTCGAGGCAGCCGGGTGCGTGGACGCGGTCGTCACCCAGAACATCGACGGCCTGCACCAAAAGGCGGGGTCGCACGCCGTGTGGGAGTTGCACGGCAACTGGGAGCGCCTCGTGTGCACCGGGTGCGGGGATGTCCTGCCGCTGGGCGAGGCGGTCCGCACCGACACTGATCCCGTGCCCGCCTGCCCCTCGTGCGGCGCACAGATGCGCCCGGACATCGTCATGTACGGAGAGGCCCTGGACCCGGGCGTCATCGAGGGCGCTGTCGCCGCCATTTCGCGGGCGTCGCTGCTGATCGTGGCGGGCACGTCGCTCGTGGTCTACCCGGCCGCCGGCCTCATCAACTACTTCTCCGGCGACCACCTGGTGCTCATGAACGCCACCCCCACTTCCGCCGACGCACACGCCGACCTGATCATCCGAGACCCGGTTGCCCGCATCTTCGACCGCGTGATGGAGGCCCTGCGCGCAGATGGCGTGGTCTCCACGTAAGGTCCTGTCGCACGGCCTCGCCGGCGCACGCGCGGATAGCTTAGTTGCCCATCCGCATGCTCGCAGTCTATCCGCAAGCAGGTAGGGCACTGCGTCATCGCCCGCTTGCGCGCGCCACCGCGAGCATTCCAGCCTTCACCGCTTCCATCCGCGCCCTCTCCTCGGGGCTTAATCTGGCTCTTCCTCTCCCAGGTCCCTGCCGTCGCATTCGGCGGGATCAGGTGGGCGAAGAGCCTCCGTTTCTTCTCAGTAAAGCACTGCGATATTACTCGCACCTGATCACTCGAGATTACGAAGCCAGCGTAGCCGAAAGCCGACGATCCATTGTAGTTCTTATGTGTCTTACTGACAAACGCTCCCGCCTCGGCAACTTCGTCAAGATAAGCAACCAGCATCTGACCCCCTTCGGCTAGATAGACGGAAACCCACGCCGCAAGGGCGTGGGTCTTCGATGTGGCACTCTGAGCAATCGCCCCGTTACCAACCCCAATGGTACACAGACAGACGAGCTGTGTCCCTCGCGGGCCGCTGGAGCCCCTCGCATTACGAGCAAAATCTGACTGGAAAGGGATCACCCCTACCCCAGGCCCGCCGGATCGACGAGCGCCAGGGCGCGCGGCGCGCGGCAGACCCGCACCGCCTGCCCCCAGGTGAGGACGAGCCGGTCCGCCTCCATGCCGTCACCAAAGAGCACCAGGGATTCGGAGGCAACAGTGAGGCTCAGCTCCTCCCCCTCCCCCAAGATCCCCTCCGTGCACTCGATGCCCGTGTGGGGCGAAGGCCAGGCTTCGCGCACGAACCACGCCAGCGACCGGGAGGTCGGTCCTGGCAATTCCCCCATGTTGCGGCCGCGCCTGAGGGAGGCACCCCAGCCGGTTGCCCCGGTCCCCGTGCTAACGACGAGCCCGGAGGAGGACTGGCGCTCCACGCGAGAGCCGAGGGCCAGCTCGTATCGGGCGCTCTGGTGGCTTCGGTGCCCGATGAAGACCTCGTTGAGGGCGGTCAGCGACCGCGAATCATCGACCGTCGCACTCACCGTCGTCAGACGGTCGACGCTCAGCCGCCCCTCCTCGTCGAGGCGGCGACAGGCAGCCACCCCCTGATCGGGCGTACAGCGCACGAGCACGCCGGCGTTCGATTCGGGCACGGAATTGACCCCGACCACGACCTGGCCGCTGAGGTACTTGGCGACGTTGGCAACCAACCCATCCGGTCCGACAACAACGATGACATCCTCGGGCGCGAAGAGGAAGCGGCTCAGGGAGTCGCGTTCCACGTCGGCGCTGGCCCACCCCTGCGGGATCCCCGCCCGCACGCGGGCCAGGGCGCTCGCGTGCGACTCATGAGCACGCGAAACGGATTCGAGGGTGCGCCCGCGCGAGCGCAGGATGAACTCGACCTGGCCGCGCGTGGAGTAGCGGTCCATGAGCTCGTCGTACTCGGTGGGGCGGTGAACGATGACCGCTCGGGGGCGCATGCTACTCCCCCCGCTTGGCGGCGCCGGTGAAGGCGGAGAGGACGTCGGTGAGCATGTCGGGGGTGATGGTCAACGACCCGATGGAGGGCATGTTGTGGGCCATTTCCTTCAGGGCGAATGCGCGCACCACGTCGGGTCCGGCTTCGGCCAGGGCGCGGACGTAGGCCGCTTCGTTGGCGATCTTCGCACCGCCGACGCGCTTCCAGTCGTCCTCGTTGGCCTTGGCCAGGGTCTCGATACGCCGCGCCTCCGCTTCGACGGAGATGGCGTCTGCGGCCGCCTTTTCCTCGGCCTCACGCCGACTGTTATGCCCCTCCTGGTCGACCAGGTCGGCGCGCTTGCGCGCCAGGTCGAGCTTGGATTGCAGCTCATTTTCCGAAATCTGGGACTCACGCTCGACCGCGAGGGCCCGGCGCTCGTACAGGGCGCGGTCGGCCTCGGCCTGGAGTTGTTCGAGGAGCGGGGCACGCAGGGAGGATTCGACGCCTTCGTCGGGGCGCAGGGACATCAGGCGCGCGTCGACGACGGCGACGCCGGTGGCGCGCAGCTGATCGTCGCGCTCAAAAGCGAGGGCGAGGGCGGCGCCGACCTTGTTGAGCGAGCCGGAGATGGCCTCGGACAAAGGCATCGTCCCGATTGCTAAGGCCAGAGCGGAGCAGGCGAGCCGGGTGACCAGTTCGTCGATCTGCCACAGGCCCTGTGCATCGGTGGAGGCATCGCGCGGATAGAGCCCGAAGTCGTAGTGCCTGGCGGCGGCTTCGGGGTCCTCGATCCGGTAGGTGATGGACACCTGCGCGTTAACGTTCTGCTGGTCGCCGGAGGGGGTCTGGACGAGGAAGCTGTGGGCGCGGTCCGCGGTGGGGACCTCCGCGAGCGCGCACCTTCCAGCACGCAGCCAAAAGGACTGCCCGACGCCGGATCGGACGGTACGCCCGGCGCGGATCTGGACGACGTGGTCACCGGCGCCGCCCTGGTAGCGGATGACGAAGGGGTGGTGATGGAGGGTTCCCATGATGATCTCCTTGCTCGGGTGGCATCCCACTTGTTTATGTCACATCGACGATAATGCGTCATGTATTTAATGTCAAAACGACGTAAATAGGGTAGGGTGACTCCATGACCTCTCCGCTCACGTTCCCGATCACGGTCGATATCGTCGCCCTGACCGTGATTGACCACGCGCTGCACTGTCTCGTCGTGAGGCGAGGCATCGACCCCTACCGAGGACGCCTCGCCCTGCCGGGCGGCTTCGTGCGCGAGGATGAGCAAACCCACCAGGCGGCCGCTCGCGAGCTCACGGAGGAAACCGGCATCGCTCCCCCCGGACACCTCGAACAGCTGCGCTCCTACGGCCCCCTGGGCCGAGACCCCCGGGGTCCCATCCTCTCGGTCGCCTACCTGCTCCTCGCCCCTTCCTTTTCCCCCGCGCGCGCGGGAGGTGACGCCTCCGGCGCGCTCTGGCACCCCGTCGACGCGCTCCTGACACCCTCCTCGCCCCTCGCCTTTGACCACGCGGCCATCCTCGCCGACGGCGTCGAACGGGCGCGCTCCAAGATCGAATACTCCCCGCTGGCCACGTCGTTTTGCGGTCCCGAATTCACAATCACACAGCTTCGCACCACCTACGAAGCGATCTGGGGTTCCCCCCTGGACCCGCGTAACTTCCACCGCAAGGCAACCAAGACCGCGTCCTTTATCGAAGCGACCGGGGAAACGATCCGCGAGGGGGCCGGGCGCCCAGCTGCCCTGTACCGCCTGGCCCCCGGCGTCGATGAAACAGCCTTCGTCTTGGATCCACCCCTGCGCCGACCGGCCAGCCCAGCCCCGGCCTCGCAGGAAAAGGGCGCTCCCCCACCGAGTGCGCAACAATAGGGCCACAACCGAAGGAGAACCATGAACTTCCATTCCCTCTACGACCAGGGCTTCGCTCGCGTCGCCGCCGTGACCCTGCCCGTTCACCCGGCCCGCCCCGCCGAGAACGCGCGCGAGATCATCAACGCCGCGCGCGACCTATCCGAGCGCGGCGTCGCGCTGGCTGTCTTCCCCGAGCTAAGCGTCTCCGGCTACGCGATCGATGATCTGCTCCTGCAGGACGTACTCCTGGACCGCACCGAGGACGCCCTGGCCTCGATCGTCAAGGCCAGCACAAACCTGCTGCCCCTCATCATCGTCGGAGCGCCGCTGCGCAAGGGAAGCGCCCTGTACAACTGCGCGGTCGCCATCCACCGCGGGCGCGCCCTGGCCATCATCCCGAAGTCCTATCTGCCCAACTACCGCGAGTTCTACGAGAAGCGCCACTTCGTGACGATGCCGCCACGCGCGTGCGAGCGGGTCGAGGTCCCCTGGGGCGGCATCGATGAGGTTACGGGCACGACCGCGTGGATCCCCTTCGGACAGGTGCTGCTGGCCGCCGACGACGTGCCCGGCCTGACCGTCGGCGTCGAGATCTGCGAAGATATGTGGGTTCCCGTCACTCCCGGCGCCGAGCTGGCGCTCGCGGGTGCGACGGTGCTGGCCAACCTGTCGGCCTCCCCGATCACCGTGGGACGCGGCGCGGACCGCGAGCTGCTCGTGCGCTCTTCGTCCGCGCGCTGCTCGACGGCCTACGTCTACACCGCGGCGGGCCCCGGCGAATCCAGCACTGACCTGGCCTGGGACGGCCAGACCCTGATCTACGAGGCCGGGGAACCCCTGGCGGTCGGCGAACGCTTCCAGGCGGGCACCCACGCGACCGTGGCCGACGTGGACCTGGAGCGCCTGCGCACCGAGCGCACACGCCAGAACTCCTTCGCCGACAACGCCGCGCGCGTCTTCGCCGACAACGCCGCGCGCGTCTTCGCCGAGGAGTCGGGGGCGACGCCGCAGCGCGTCCACTTCACGCTCAACCCGCCGCGCAAGGACCTGGGGCTTCAGCGCCCGGTCGACCGCTTCCCGTTCGTGCCCGACGATCCGGCGCGCCTCGAACAGGACTGCTACGAGGCCTACAACATCCAGGTCGCGGGCCTCGTGCAGCGTCTGCGCGCGATCGGCAGCCCGAAGGTGATCATCGGCGTGTCGGGTGGCCTGGACTCGACGCACGCCCTGGTGGTCGCGGCCCGCGCGATGGACCTTTTGGAACAACCGCGCACAAACATCCTGTGCTACACGCTGCCCGGCTTCGCCACTTCCGAGCGCACGAAGACGAACGCGACCCTGCTATGCGAATACCTGGGCACCTCCTTCCAGGAAATCGACATCACGCCGACTGCGACCCAGATGCTGGCCGACATCGGCCACCCGTTCTCCGCGGGCAAGGCGACGTACGACGTGACCTTCGAGAACGTCCAGGCCGGCCTGCGCACCGACTACCTGTTCCGCCTGGCCAACCACCTGGGCGGCATCGTGCTCGGCACCGGCGACCTATCCGAGCTGGCGCTGGGCTGGTGCACGTACGGCGTGGGCGACCAGATGAGCCACTACGCCGTCAACACGGGCGTCCCCAAGACCATGATTCAGCACCTGATCCGCTGGGTCGTCTCCTCGGAGCAATTCGATGAGCGGGTCGGCGACGTTTTGCTGTCGATCCTGGACACGGAGATCTCACCGGAGCTGGTGCCCGCCAGGCCGGGCGAAAAAATGCAGTCCACGCAGGACAAAATCGGCCCCTATGACCTCCAGGATTTCACCCTGTTCCACGTGCTGCGCCGCGGCGCTCGCCCCTCCAAGATCGCGTTCCTGGCGGAAAAGGCGTGGTCGGACGCGTCCGTGGGCGACTGGCCGGCGGGCTTCCCCGAGGCCGACAAGACCGCCTACTCACTGGCCGAGATCGTCAAGTGGGAGCGCCTGTTCCTGCGGCGCTTCTTCTCCCAGCAGTTCAAGCGCTCCGCGCTTCCGAACGGCCCGAAGGTCATGGCGGGCGGTTCCCTGTCCCCGCGCGGGGATTGGCGCATGCCCTCGGATGCGTCGGGAGCGGATTGGGTCGCGGAGCTGGACCAGGCGGTCGAGGGACTCGTCGGCTGACCCGTCCCGGACGGCATCGAGGGGCAACTGGGTAAGACTGTTCACATATGCTGACGCGCCAGAAAACTACCGCTAGGGTTATTTCCTGTAGTTAGGTAAACCTACCTTTCTATCTGCCAACTTCAATGCAGTTTTCCACAGTTCTTACGGAGAAATTGATGTCTCGTACGACCACTTCCCTGGCCACCATTGCCACCATCGCCGCCCTCGGCCTCGCCGCCTGCTCCTCCGACACTCAGCCTTCTGCCGCCGCGTCAACCGAGCCCACCCAGGCCTCGTCGGTGTCGATCGAATCAAACGACGGTAACGTGGAGGTCAAACTGCCCGTCACCCGCGCGGCATCGCTGGACAACCGCACCTTCGAGGTCCTCCAGCAGTGGGGGGTGCCGCTCGTCGCGGCGCCCAAGAAGCTGATCCCCAGCACGATCACCGCCTTTAACGGCGAGGATGTGGCCGACGTGGGCTTACACCGCGACCCCAACCTGGAGGCCCTGGTCGCCGCCGAACCCGATCTGATCATCTCGGGCCAGCGCTTCACCAAATACGATTCGCAGATCAAGGAGCTCGCTCCCGACGTTCCGATGATCAACCTGGAGCCCCGCAAAGATCGCCCCTTCAACGAAGAACTCATCCGCCAGGTCACCGACCTGGGTAAGGTCTTTAACAAACAGACTGAGGCCCAGAAGCTGGTTGACGACTTCAACGCGTCGATTGAGCGCGCTAAGAAGGCCTACGACGGCTCGTCGACCGTCATGGCGGTCGACGTTTCCGGCGGGAACATCGGCTACGTCGCCCCCTCGAAGGGACGCACGTGGGGGCCCATCTTCGACATCCTGGGCCTGAAGCCCGCGCTTGAGGTTGAGGGCGCGACCGACTCACACACCGGCGACGACATCTCGGTCGAGGCCATCGCCGAGGCCAACCCCGCCTGGATCTTCGTCCTGGACCGCGACGCAGCCATCACCAAGGACGGGTCGAACACCCCCGCCGAGACCGTCATCTCGGGCAACGCCGTGCTGAGCAATGTCACCGCCCTACAGAAGAACCAGGTCGTGTACGCGCCGAACGACACCTACACCAACGAGTCGATCATCACCTACACGGAGATCTTCAACTCGATCGCAGATTCCTTCGAAAACGCGAAGAAGTGACCCGCTAACACGTCAGTGTGGGTGCCGCCTCAAGGGGGCGGCACCCACACCCCAGCTCCTATGACGCATTCCTCCCCCACCCCCGCACCCGGCGCCCTCAAGCGAGAGCCGACCACAGCTTCGTTCCAACGGCGCCCCCTCGCACTCGCGGCCGCGGCGCTCGCGGTCCTCGCCCTGCTCCTGCTGTCGCTTGCCACCGGCGAATACTCCATTCTCTCAGGGGATGACGGATCCCGGATATTTCTCGCCGTGCGCGTCCCCCGCACAATCGCTCTCGTCCTCTCGGGGGCCGCCATGTCGATGAGCGGCCTTGTGATGCAGTTGGTGACCCAGAACCGCTTCGCTGAGCCTTCCACGACGGGCACAACCGAATGGGCCGGCCTCGGCCTCCTCGCGATCATGATCGCCTGGCCGGGAGCACCGATCCTGGTGCGCATGACATGGGCGATCGCCTTCGCCT
The DNA here is from genome assembly GCF_900105015.1 of Schaalia meyeri. Taxonomy (GTDB): domain Bacteria; phylum Actinomycetota; class Actinomycetes; order Actinomycetales; family Actinomycetaceae; genus Pauljensenia; species Pauljensenia meyeri. The sequence goes on from NZ_FNLK01000012.1 coordinate 38,636, forward strand.
TCGTCGGCACCATGATCTTCTTCGCCCTCCTTCGCCGCATCTCCCTGCGCTCCTCCCTGCTCGTCCCCATCATGGGCACGATGCTGGGCGCCGTGGTCTCCGCGATCTCAACGTTCCTGGCGCTGGAGACCAACACGCTGCAAAGCGTCTCCGTGTGGTTCCAGGGATCCTTCACTTCCGTCTACGAAGGCCAGTACGAGGTCCTGTGGGTCGTCGCCGCAGTCGTCGCTATCGTCCTCGTGATGGCGGACCGACTCACCGCCGTCTCCCTGGGCGAGGACATCGCCGTGTCGCTGGGTGTCAACTACCACCGCATGGTGATGATCGCGACGGGGCTCGTGGCCATCGCGACTGGAGTCGTATCGGTTGTCGTCGGCTCGCTGCCATTCCTGGGGCTCATCGTTCCCAACCTCGTCTCCATGTCCATGGGCGACAACCTGCGTACGAACCTCCCATGGGTGTGCCTCGCCGGCGTCGCCCTGGTGACGGTCACTGACCTGCTCGCGCGCACCATCATCTCCCCCTTCGAGATGCCCGTGTCCGTGATCCTGGGGATTCTGGGCGCCTTCGTCTTTATCGGCCTCGTCCTGCGCCAAGCGCGAAAGGGGGCCACCCTGTGAGCACCTGCTCCGTCCCCTCCGACGCCGTCTCTCCCGCTGCTCCCAAGCGGCGCACCGGGGCGTTCATCTCCCCCGCTGCCTCCAGACGCTGGTGGCTCATCTTCGGCTGCGTGTGTGCCGTCGCACTCCTGGCGTGCATCGGGCTGATCGCGTGGAAGAACCCCGCACAATTCGGCACCCCCGTCTTTTGGCGCCTGGCACGCAGGCGCGCGTTCGCTGTCCTGGCAATCAGTATCGTCGCCGTGTGCCAGGGGATGGCAACCGTCGCCTTCCAGACGGTGGCCAACAATCGCATCATCACCCCCTCGATCCTGGGTTTTGAGTCCCTGTACCGGGCGATCCACACCTCCACGATCTTTTTCCTGGGTGTGGCCGGCCTCAACGCCTCCGCCACCGTCGGGAACTTCATCGGTCAGCTGGTCCTCATGGTCGCCCTGACGCTCGTGCTCTACTCGTGGCTGTTGACCTCCCAGCGCGCCTCAATGCACGCGATGCTGCTCATCGGCGTCATGCTGGGAGCAGGCCTGGGGTCGGTGTCAACGTTCATGCAGCGCCTGCTCACCCCCTCCGAGTTCGACGTGCTCACCGCCCGCCTCTTTGGTTCTATCGCCAACGCCCAGAAGGAGTACTACCCGATCGCGGTGCCGCTCGTCGTGATCGCGGCGACCGCCCTGGTACTCATGACGCGCCACCTGTCGGTGCTGTCCCTGGGCCGCGAGACGGCCACCAATCTGGGGGTGAACCACCGTCGAACGTCGGTCACAGTCCTCGTGTTGGTCTCGATCCTCATGGCCACCTCGACGGCCCTCGTGGGTCCGATGACGTTCCTGGGATTCCTCGTGGCAACGCTCGCCTACCAGTTCTCTGGCACGCACGATCACCGCTACATTTTCGCGATGTCCGTCGCGCTGGGCGCCGCGATCCTATCCGGCGCGTATTTCTTCATGAATCACGTGTTCAACACGCAGGGCGTCGTGTCCATCATCATCGAGTTCGTCGGCGGACTCGCGTTCATCATCACAATCCTGCGGAAGGGTCGCCTATGATCTCCATTGATTCCGTCGTCAAGCAGTACTCGCCATCGGTTCGCATCGGCTCCATCTCCCTGACCATCCCCGCCGGCGGAATCACCGCGCTCGTGGGTCCCAATGGCGCGGGAAAATCGACCCTCCTGACGATGATCGGTCGTCTCCTCGGCATCGATGAAGGCGTGATCGAGGTCGGCGGCCTGAACGTGGCCACGACGAAGTCGGCAGAGCTGGCGCGTACGCTGTCGATCCTGCGCCAGGAAAACCACTTCATCTCCCGCCTAACCGTGCGTCAGCTGGTTGGCTTCGGGCGTTTTCCTCATACCCGCGGGCGTCTGACCGGCGAAGACGAGGACATCATCGACCGCTACATCGGTTTTTTGGATCTGGAGGACCTGCAGGGGCGCTACCTGGATCAGCTCTCGGGGGGACAGCGCCAGCGCGCCTACGTCGCCATGGTACTCGCCCAGGAGACGGATTACGTGCTGCTGGACGAACCGCTCAACAACCTCGATATCGCGCGCAGCGTCGAGATGATGACCATGCTGGAGCGCGCCGCCCGCGAGTTTGAACGCACGATCGTGATCGTCCTGCACGACATTAACTTCGCAGCCCGCTACGCCTCACAGATCTGCGCGCTCAAGGACGGCACGGTCGCCTACGCGGGCACCCCGAGCGAGATCATGAAGGACGAGGTGCTCACCGCCATTTTCGACACCCCCGTGACGGTGATCCCCGGCCCGCAAGGTCCGATGGCTTGCTACTTCTGAGCCGCCGGGATCGCCTGCGGTTATCGCACCGTACGCCCCCACGCCATCGCGAGGCCGCCGCCCGGTAAAATGGGGTGGCAGCCCTCGCCGCAAGCGTGAAACGGCTGTGAAACAACTTCGTCCCTGGGGGTTCCCGTGTCAGTCGCACTGCTCCTCCTCTTCCTCCTCCTCTCCGTGACGCTCGTCGCGGGCGGGCTGTACCTCTTTGTTTCGGGCCTGACCGCGCGCGCGAACGCGTGTCGGCCTCCCCTGGGCCTGCGGCTACCCGGCGTCGAACACGGTTCCCGCGAGTGGGAGCGCGCCCACCGCAGCTCCTGGCCGATCCTCTTCGGCGGAGGCGTCCTGGGCACCGCTCACGCTCTCGCGCTGGCCGCGACGGCCCCCACGGCAGCGCATGCCTCCGTGGGGGCCGTTTTTGCCGTGTCGGGCGTTATCGTCGAGGTAGGCCTGTGGATGGTGGCCCGGGCGGCGGGTAAGGCGTCACTACGGTCGCGCGACACGAGCCGGTGACCGCGTGGCATAGCGGAGATGGCGTGGCGCGCCGCTTTCGAGGCGAGAAAGCCCAGGCTCCTCGGGCCAGTCCCTAGCGCTCGCGCTGATCGAGCATGTACAGGGCCAGCTTGGAAGGTTCGAGAGCGCGGACAGCGTGCGGCAGTCGCGTCCCGAAGTGGATAACGTCGCCGGGCCGCAGGACCACGGTCCGTCCGTCGGCCTCGATTTCGATCGATCCCTCCAGGGTGTGCAGGATGACGGGCATCGCAGCGGTGTGCTCGCTGAGAATCTCACCCGTATCGAAGCTGAAGAGGACCAGGCGGACGCCCTCGGCGTGCATGACCGTGCGCGAGACCGTGGCCCCCTCGTTGATTTGAACCATCGAGGCGACGTCCTGCAGGTCCGTCATGATGGGCGTGGGGACCTCAACGTTTGATTCGGGCGACAGGCTCATTGTTCCTCCATCGGTTTACGCGCGACGATCGCGACGCCACACAGATTACGGTCGTACTTTTTAAACGTGCGCGCCATCGACACGACGCGGCTGCGCAAATCCTTATCTCGCGCGATGTTGCGGATGATACGCAGGGCGCCGCCCAGCCCCTCGTCGGCGATCAGGCGCCCCGGTTTGAGCAGGGCCATCGGGGCCGTGCGGGTCTCTTCGACGACCAGGCCGGACTCTTCGAGGAATGCTCGCCAGTCGGCGACCGTCAGGGGCCTGGCGTTGACGTTAATGCTGCGCGCCAGGGCGCGGCGGATGTCGGTGGCGGCGTCATCTGCGATGTTGTTGGGCGTCATCGCCAGCTCGTGGATCACGTAGCGGCCTCCCGGACGCAGGATACGAGCGGCCTCGCCCGCGATGGCGCGCTTGGCTTTCTCTCCCTGCATGGTCAGCATCGCCTCGCCGACAACGACGTCCGCAGATTCATCCGGCAGTCCGGTCTCGGCGGCGTCCGCGTTGACGCAGCGGCCGACGCTCGAGACGATGGCGTCGACCCGCGCGGAGGCATTCGGATCGCGCTCGACGCCGACGTACGAGGCGGGGCCGACGGCGACGATCGCGGCGGCCGTAACGCCCATGCCGGGGGCGAATTCGACGACGTCTGCGCCCGGCAGGCTAGCGCGCTTCAGCGCCCAGGTGCTCAGGGCGAGCCCCCCGGGGCGCAGTACCTTCTTTCCGGCCCGCGCCAGCACCCAGTGGCCGGGCGCCTTGTCGACGGGCCGATCAGCGAAGGGAAGGGCCTCCGCCGGCATTTCTGCGTGAGTAACCATATACGCAAGTATAGCGTTAACTATTTCCCTGCGCAGGGCGCGAACACACGAGAAACGCCGACGAAGACCCCCGGTGGGCAGCTCCTACAGGCCGATGACCTCGGCGAATTCGCGCTTGATGGTCTCCAGGCGATCACGCGCCGTATTCCACGGGACTTCCTCGCCATCGGCCACCGGCACGATGACCTCCAGGTAACACTTGAGCTTCGGCTCCGTGCCCGACGGTCGGGCGATCACGCGATCGCCGTCGCGGGTGAGGACCAGCACGCCGTCCGTGGGAGGCAGCCCCTGGTACCCCTCGGACAAATCCGATACCTCAACGACCGGCGAGCCCGCCAGGACGCTGGGCGGCTGAGCGCGCAGGCGCGCCATGCCCTGGGCGATCTGATCGAGTTCCTCGACCCGGAAAGTCAGCGGTCCACTCACGTGCAGGCCGTGCAGGCGCGCCAGCCTGTCCAGTTCGTCCCACGCGCTGCGGTTGGCGGCTTTGAGTGAGGCGGCCATCGACGCGGCGACCACGGACGTCGCGATGCCGTCCTTGTCGCGCACGATGGCGGGATTCGGGCAAAAGCCGATGGCTTCCTCGTATCCGAAGGCCAGCGAGGGGGCGCGGGCGATCCACTTGAAACCGGTGAGGGTCGTGTGGTGGGCCAGTTTGTGCGCGCTGGCGATCCGTCCGAGCAGGCGCGAGGAGACGATCGAGTTCGCGAGCGAACCGTCAAGCCCGCGCGCGGCCAGGAACTCACCCAGGAGGCACCCGATCTGGTCACCGCTCAACGGCCGCCAACCCGTTTGCGAGGAGGGGTCCGGGACCGCAAGCGCGCACCGGTCCGCGTCGGGATCGACCGCGATGATGAGGTCTGCGTCCTGTTCGCGCGCCTGCTCGATCGCCATGTCGAGCGCGCCTGCTTCCTCGGGGTTGGGGAAGGGAACGGTCGGGAAGTCCGGGTCCGGGTCGGCCTGAGCCGCCACCTGCGTCACGTTGGTGAAACCGGCCTCGCGCAGGACGCGCGAGGTGATCGCGGAGCCCACGCCGTGCATGGCGGTCAAGACAATGCGCAGTCCCTCGCGCGCCGCGGCGTCCCCCGAGGCCAATGCTACGGCGGAGACCACGTATTCGTCGCGGGGGTCGACCGCCTCGATCAGGTCGTCGTTCATCGGAACCTGGTCGGCGGGCGGGGTGGCCTCGATCGCCTGGGCGATCTCGGCATCGAAGGGCGGGACGATCTGGACGCCCTGCCCGTCGCCGGTGACGACGGTGCCGCCCAGGTAGACCTTGTACCCGTTGTCGGGGGCGGGGTTGTGCGAGGCCGTCACCATGACGCCCGCGTCCGCGTTGAAGTGCCGCACCGCAAAAGCGGTGAGCGGTGTCGGATTCGCCTGGGGCAGGGCGAGGACCCGCACGCCGGCGGCCGACGCGACGCGGCACGCGGCCGTGGCGAACTCGGAGGATCCGTAGCGGGCGTCGCATCCAACGACCAGGGTCGGGGTCCCCGTTGCGTGACGCTTGATGACCTCGCACAGCCCGGCGGTGGCGCGGATGACGACCGCCAGGTTCATCCGTGACTCTCCCGGTCCGACGACGCCGCGCAGGCCCGCGGTGCCGAACTGGAGGGGGCCGTTCATGGCCGCGCGAACGCGGCCCCGCGCCGCCTCATCGCCGCGCTGGGCGGCCTCAATGTCGGCTGTCAGGGCCGCGGCCGTCGCCGGGTCAGGGTCGTGCTGTGCCCACTGCTGGGCGCGATCAAGAATTTCCATGGTGCATCAGTCCTCCAGTCCCGCCAAAATTGCGTTGGTAGCCGAGACGCCCAGGCGGGTGGCACCGGCCTCGATCATTGCGAGCGCAGAAGCGGCGTCGCGGATGCCTCCGGATGCCTTGACCCCCAGGGAATCCCCGACGGTGGCACGCATCAGAGCGACCGCGTGGGTCGACGCGCCACCGGCCGGGTGGAACCCCGTGGATGTCTTAACGAAGTCCGCACCCGCTTGCATCGCCGCCTTGCAGGCCTCAACGATCTCGTCGTCCGTGAGGGCTGCGGATTCGATGATGACCTTCAGGATGCGGGGGGCGGGGACGGCCCGGCGAACGGCAGCGATCTCCTCCTCCAGATCGCGGAATCGACCATCCTTGACCAGCTCGATGTTGATGACCATGTCGATCTCGTCGGCCCCATCCGCGACCGCCTGCGCCGCCTCGAAGGCCTTGACCTGCGGCTTGACGGCGCCGGAGGGGAAGCCGACCACGCAGGCCACCTTCAGGGTCTCGGGCACGTCAAGGGGCAGCATGGACGGCGACACGCACACGGAGTAGGTTCCGGCCTGCGCGCCCTCACAGACGATGCGTTGAACGTCCGCAACGGTGGCTTCCGGCTTGAGGATTGTGTGGTCGATCATCGCGGCCACGTCACGCTTATTCATTGGGCAGCCTTCTCCTCGTCTCACAGCGCTGCCAGAGGCAGGGCAAGCTCCATCATGGTCGTGAAGGCGGTCTGCCGAGACTGCGCATCCGTGACCTCGCCGGTGACCAGGGAGTCCGAGACGGTAAACATGCCCAGGGCCTCAACCCCCGCGTCGGCGGCGGTGGCGTACAGACCGGCGGTTTCCATTTCAACGGCGAGGATGCCCATGCGCTTCCACCCGTCGTTGAAATTCGGGTTCGCGTTGTAAAAGACGTCGGAGGACAAAATGTTACCGACGTGGAACGGGACGTTTTCCTCGCGGGCGCGGCGCACCACGTCATCGATCAGGCGGAAGGACCCGATCGGAGCAAAGGAGCCGGGAAGCTGATACTGATCCATGAACGCCGAGTTCGTGCACGCGCCCTGGGCGATCACGACGTCGTACAGGTGCATGTCGGGCTGCAGGGATCCGCACGTGCCCACGCGGATCAGGCGCTTGCATCCGAACATGTGGATGAGCTCGTAGGCGTACAGGGAGATGGACGGGATGCCCATGCCGGACCCCATGACGGATACGGGCGTGCCCTGGAAGGTGCCGGTGAAACCGAGCATGTTACGCACCGCGTTGAATTGGCGGACGTCCTCCAGGTAGGTCTCGGCGATGAACTTCGCACGCAGGGGATCTCCCGGCAGCAGAATCGTCTCCGCGATGGGAGCGGTGGGGTCAATGTGCGGTGTGGAACGCATGTGTCGTGTCCTCCATTGTGTCAGGGAGCCGTGGGCTCCGTTAGGCATCTTTACCTGTGTGACAAGGCTATGCCTTGCATTATGAATGTGTCAACGATTGCTTTGACAATTGTTCTCATCCTGCGGGGTGTCGTTGCACACCCTCTGCGGGATGTCCTCGCCTCGCCTATCGAGCAGCGCGAGGGCCAGGTCCTGATCGACCACGAGGTGCGTGGCCAACCCCATGTGCAGCGCCGCCGCCAGCGCCTCCGCTTTCGCCCGACCGCCAGCGACCAACAGGCGCACGGGCCGGGAGCTCAAGTCCTCCAGGGAGATGCTGACCGTGCGCCGTTCGATCGCGGGAAGCGCGACAGTCCCAGACTCCGTAAAGAAGTGGGAAAACACGTCGCCCACGGCGTCGCGCAGCAGCGCGTCCACCTCCGCAACGTCCAGCTGCCCGAGGTTCAGGGAAATCACCTCGCGTCCCATCGACCCGACGGTGAAGACGGCAACGTCAACACCCCGCCCCTCCTCCAGGATCTTTGCGATCGCCCGGTCCTGGCACACGATCGATAGCGTCGCCGTGTCCTGGAAGATAACGGGAAGCGGCAGGTAGCGCGGCTCGGCCGAGAAGGCTTCGCAGAACGCCCGCATGACCTCGAAGTCATGCGTTGCGCGCTCGGAAAAGGAAGTTCCCCCCTTGAGCTGGACAACCCGCACCCCCGCGCGAGGAGATCGAGCGAGGTGGGCGGCGACCGCATTCATCGTGCGACCCCAGGAGATGCCCACGCTCATGCCGTCGTGCACCAGCTGGCTTACCAGGGTCGCGCCGACGCGGCCAACCTGATCAATGGCCTCGTCCTCGTTCATTGCGCGACCGTGGGCGACACGCACGCAGGCCAGCCCGTAGCGCTGTTCCAGGCGTGCCGCCAGCTCGGAAGCTTCGTCACGCGGATCGTGTATTTCGATGGTCACGAAGCCGCGCGCGTGGCCGTGCGCCAGGAGCTTGGCCACGGTGGGGCGTGAGCACCCCATTCGGGAGGCGACCTCGGCTTGGCTCAAGTTCTGCTGGTAGTAGAGCTTGAGAGCCTCGATTGATTGCTCGTCTCGCTTCTCCACGCTTCCTCCTTCCCCGCGCTGTCCGCGCCCGCGCGCCGCTCCTACGACACCGTCTCTAGGACGACGCTGCGAGGCTCACAGGCACCCCCCTCGACGATCTCGATCGCGCCGGTGAGAGTCTCCACCGCTCGCTCGATGCGCCACTCGTCGTCGGTGTGGAGCGTGAGTATGGGGTCCCCCGCTCGTACCTTCTCACCCGGCTTGGCGTGGATCTCGACGCCGGCACCGGCCTGCACGGGATCCTCCTTGACGGCACGCCCCGCGCCGAGGCGCCACGAGGCCACGCCCACGGATAGCGCGTCCATGCCGACGACCGTCCCATCGGCCTCGGCGAGCACCTGGTGCGTGTGAGCGGCGCGAGGCAGCGGCGCTTCCGGGTCACCACCCTGCTCGCGGATCATGTCACGCCAGCGGTCCATCGCGCGGCCGTCGCCAAGAGCGGCCTCAACGTCCGCGTCGTGGACGCCCGCCAGATCCAGCATGTTCCTGGCGAGTTCGCAGGTCAGCTCGACGACGTCGGCGGGGCCGCCGCCCGCGAGAACCTCGACGGATTCCTCGACCTCCAACGCGTTACCAATCTTGCGTCCCAGAGGCACGGACATGTCGGTCAGCAGGGCGCGCGTGGCGACCCCCGCGTCGCGCCCCAGGTCCACCATGGTGCGCGCCAGCTCGCGCGCGGTGTCCAGATCCTTCATGAAGGCACCCGACCCGACCTTCACGTCGAGGACGAGAGCGCCGGTGCCCTCCGCGATCTTCTTGCTCATGATGGAGCTGGAGATGAGCGGAATCGACTCCACGGTGGATGTGATGTCGCGCAGCGCATACAGCTTCTTGTCCGCGGGAGCCAGCCCGGAGCCGGCCGCGCAGATGACCGCGCCGCACCCTGTCCCCAGCTGCGTCATGATCTCCTCGTTGCTCAGCTGCGCCCGCCAACCGGGAATCGACTCCAGTTTGTCCAGAGTACCGCCCGTGTGCCCCAGGCCTCGGCCCGACAGCTGGGGGACGGAAACCCCGAAGCAGGCGACGAGCGGGGCGAGGGGCAGCGTAATCTTGTCCCCCACGCCCCCGGTCGAATGCTTGTCGGCGGTGGGCTTGCCAATGCCGGAGAAGTCCATGCGCTCACCCGAACGAATCATCGCATCCGTCCAGCGGGCGATCTCGGCGCGGTTCATTCCGCGCAGGAAGATCGCCATGGCCAGGGCGGCCATCTGCTCGTCCTTGATGACGCCGGAGGTGTAGGCGTCGATCGTCCAATCGATTTGCTCGGGGGTCAGGGTTCCCCCATCGCGTTTCGTGCGAATAATGTCAACGGCGTCAAAGATCGCCATCGTTTCCTTCTTTCGTTGCTGACGAGGCCGGCGCGGGCGTCGCACCGACACTGTCCAGGTCGTGGGGGCCGAACGCGCCGGGCAGGACGTCGCTCATCGCGGTGACGCCGCCCGGCATGAGCACCAGGCAGGAGGGTCCGCCGTGCTCAACGATGAGCTGGCGGCACCTCCCGCACGGAGAGACGGGCACGGCGTCACCGTTCACGGCGACGACCGCGACCAGCGCGCCCCCGCCGGAACGGATCAGGTCGGACACCATGCCGCACTCGGCACACAGCGTCACCCCATAGCCCGCGTTCTCGACGTTGCACCCGCTCACGATCCGCCCGTCGTCCGCCAATCCGGCGGCACCGACCGGGAATCCCGAGTAGGGGCAATAGGCCCGCTTCATCGCGTCGATGGCGACGCCCAGCAGCGCATCCCAATCGATCGAGCGCATCGCCTCCACGTCCTTCACTTCACGTAGGGGATGTTCTCGGCGGCGGGCGCCCGCGACTTACCGACGAAACCGGCGACGGCGACGATCGTCACCACGTAGGGAATCATCGACACCAGGTTGGAGGGGATCGCACTGGTCAAGTTGGGCAGCATGTGAGCCAGTGCCTGAGCGAAACCGAACATGACGGCCGCGCTCATGGCACCCAGCGGATTCCACTTGCCCAGGATCATCGCCGCCAAGGCGATGTAGCCGTTGCCCGCGGAGATGTTGTCCGTAAACGCCAGGCCCGATCCGATCGTGAAGAATGCGCCGCCCAGGCCTGCGAAGGAGGAGCCCAGAATCGTGTTGGTCGTGCGCGTCGCACCCACGTTAATGCCAACGGTGTCGGCGGCACGGGGGTGCTCGCCGCAGGCCCGCAGGCGCAGACCCCAGCGGGAACGGAACAGGAAGAACGCCAACGCGATGACGGCCGCGTACATGAGGTACACGAGTATCGACTGGTTGAACAAGGCGGGACCGACGATGGGGATCTCCGACAGGAACGGGATCTTAATGTTCGACAGCGAGTACTGGTTCGTGTTCAGGTTCACCGTCGTCTTCTTCATGACCGTCCCGGCGAAGAACGTCGTCAGGCCCAGGGCCAACACGTTCAAGACGACGCCGACGATGATCTGATCCACCCCGTATTTCACGGAGAAGAGCGCCAGCAACACACCGAGTGCGGCTCCCGCGAGGGGGGCGGCGAGCAGGCCGGCGTAGGGGTTTTGGAAGTACGAGGCCGCCATGACGCCCGCGAACGCGCCGACCAGCAGGTCGCCCTCGATCGCGATGTTAACCACGCCGACTCGCTCCGAAATCACGCCGGACAGCGCGCCGAAGATCAGGGGCGTCGACAGGGCAACGGTCGACACCAGAGTCGACGTGAGCGTCACGCTGCCGGTGGCGGAACCCGCCCCCGCGTACACGAGGAACCCGAACACCGTCGACACGCCGACGAGGACCATCGCGGCGATACGCGCCCACGAGGGAGCGGCCATCCTGCGCGCCGTCACCACGAGCGTCCACGCGGTGATCGCGATCGCGATGAGCGCGAGAACCCACACAACGGGGGCTCCCGCCACCACGAGGTCGGGGATCGCGTATGACTGCGACTTGTCACTGAGCAACACACGAACATCGCCGCGCGTCGCGACGGCAAGAACCACCAGGAGGACGCAGGCCCCCACGTAGACGCCCGGGAGCTTCCAGGACCGTTTAGCCTCAACCTGCGTTCCCGCTTCACGTTCACTTGTGCTCATCACTGCTCCCCTTTCGAAGTTCTTCTACACGCCTGGCATCGGGCAGCCGGAACAGCCACCGCACCAGCGCCGGCGCGGCGATCAAGAGCACGATCACCGACTGCAGAATCAAGATCATGTCGATGGGCACACCCTTGGTTTGCATCAAGTAGCCGCCCGCCTTAAAGGCGCCAAACAGGAGGCCGGCCCCGAACGTGCCCAACGGCTTGTTGCGCCCCAGGAGGGCGACGGTGATCGCGTCGAATCCAATCGACCCCGCGACGTCGCGGGACACGTACCCGAGGGTTCCCAGGGCCTCGTTCGCGCCGGCGAGTCCCAGGAACGCACCCGAGATCACCATGGTCACCGCCGTGATTCGCTCCACCGAGATTCCCGCCGTGCGGGCCGCGGCGGCGTTCGCTCCAACCGCCCGGATCTTGAAACCGAGCGCTGAACGTTCCATCAGCCACCAGAACGCGGCCAGCGCGATGATAGCGACAACGAAACCGACGTGCAGCTTAAACGGCGACGGAAGCAGCCGCGACAGCTCCGCCGTCTCCGCGACCTTCGGAGTCACCGGCTGGTTTGAACCGGGTGCCTGCCACGCCTTCTGCCCCAGCACGTAGCCCAGGCCGAGCGTGGCGACCGAGTTGAGCATGATCGTCACGATCACCTCGTTGGCGCCCGTCTTTGCCTTCAGGACGCCCGCAATCCCGGCGTACAGTGCGCCGGCAATCATGGCGGAGAGCAGCGCCACCAGCACGTGAATCACCGGGGGCAGATGCAACGCGAAGCCCACCCACACGGCCGCGAGCGCGCCGACGATGATCTGGCCCTTGCCGCCGATATTGAATAGGCCCGCCCTAAAGCCAATCGCCAGGCCGAGGCCGGAGATGATCAGGGGAATCGAAAAGAACAGCGAGTTCGTCAGCGGCATTATCCTGCGGACGAACGTCGGCGCTTCGGGGTCCACGATGGCCCCGCGGAACATCGCGTAATACGCCTCAGTCACCGACGCCCCCGACATCGCGATCAGGATCGCTCCGATCACGAACGCGATCAGGACGGCCAGCACCGACACGAACCACTGCGAGGCTAGGACGCGGGCGATTGCAACCCGAGCACCAGTCTTTTGCTTACTCATCACTTTTCCTCCCCGTCAACGCGGTCGGTGTGCGCCGAGCCCGGCGACGCGGCCACTGCCTCGTCAAGCGGTACGCCGGCCATCATGAGGCCCAGGACGTCGCGCCCCGTGTCCGGCGCAACGATGCCGACGAGGCGGCCGCGATACATCACGGCGATGCGATCCGCCAGCGCCACGACCTCGTCCAGCTCCGACGAGATGAGCAGGACCGCGCAGCCCTGGTCACGCACGTCCACGATCCTGCGATGAATGAACTCGATCGATCCGACGTCAACCCCTCGGGTGGGCTGGTTGGCGACCAGGAGGGTCAAGTCCTTCGATATCTCCCGCGCCACGACGACCTTCTGCTGGTTACCGCCCGACAGGGAAGACACCGGATCGTTGATCGACGTCAAACGAATGTCGTACTCTTCTTCCTTCTCGCGGGCGTTGCGCGCGATCGCTCCGAGCTTCAGGGAACCGCCCGCGCAAAAGTCGCGCGACGTGAACTGATCCAGGACCAGGTTATCCGCGATGGAGAACGAGGCGATGATGCCGTCAGTGGACCGATCCTCGGGGATGAACCCGACGCCCGCGTCCAGGGACTCGCGAGGATTGGCGTGCGTGATATCCGCGTCCTCAAGGCGGATCGAACCGCTGTCGGGGGTGCGCAGGCCGAGGACCGCCTCGGCGAGCTCGGTCTGACCGTTTCCCTGCACGCCGGCAACCGCCAGGATCTCTCCCCTGCGCACATCGAACGATACGTGGTCGAGGAGGGGAACGCCCCCGGCTCCGAGCAGGGACACGTCATCAAACACCAGGCCGCTGCCCGTGGGTTTCGCCGGTTCCTTTTTGACGCGCATGAGCACCTCGCGCCCCACCATCTGCGTGGCCAGCGATGCCTCGGAATCCGTGGGCGACGCGTGGCCCACGACGCGGCCGCGGCGGATCACCGTAATCTCGTCGGCGACCGCGCGGATCTCGCGCAGCTTGTGCGTGATAAACACGATTGAGGTCCCCGCGTCCGCGAGCTGACGCATGATCGTCATCAGCTCGTCGGTCTCCTGCGGGGTCAGTACCGCGGTCGGCTCATCCAAAATGAGGACCTTCGCTTCCCGCGACAGCGCCTTGACGATCTCCACGCGCTGCTGAGCGCCCACGGGCAGGTCCTCGATGAGAGCGTCGGGATCCAGATCGAAGCCGAATCGCGCCGACACCTCTCGAACGGTTTCGCGCGCGCGCTCACGGCTGATAATCCCCGCCGGACCGGTCGGCTCGAACCCGAGGGCGATCGACTCTGCCACGGTGAACACCGGGATCAACATGAAGTGCTGGTGCACCATGCCAATCCCCGCCGCAACGGCGTCACCCGGCCCCTTGAAGGTCACCGGCGACCCGTCGATGAGGATCTGTCCCTCGTCAGGGGAGTGCAACCCGTACAGGACGTTCATGAGCGTGGACTTACCCGCGCCGTTTTCTCCCAGCAGGGCGTGAATCTGCCCTTCCTCGATCGTCAGATCGATCGAGTCGTTTGCAGTGAGGGGACCGAATCTCTTCGTGATCCCCCGCAACTCTAATTTCATTCCTTCGTCCTTCCCCCGCAGAGCTCATGCCGCGCATGCACCCGATAGCGCGGTGGGGCTGGCCTCCTCGTCGCGGCCAGCCCCACCATCGGGCATCACTTCGGAGCGTTCTGCGACTCGATCGTCAGCTTCCCCGACTTAATATCCTCCGTGAGCTTCTTCAGGTCCTCTTTCAGCTCCGAGGGCACCTTCGCATCGAAATCGTGGAAGGGAGCGAGGGAGACGCCGCCGTTGGCCAGCGTGCCCACGTACGGGGTCGACGTGAACTTGCCGTTCACCGAGTCCTTAATGGCCTGCTCGACCGAGGCGCCGATCTCCTTCATGACGGAGGTCAGCACGATCGACGAGTAGTCGGGGTTGGCCTCGTACCAGTCGGAGTCCACGCCGATGATCGACGTGTTGCCGTCGGACATCGCGGCGGCCGCGGCGCCCAGGCCCACGGGGCCGGCCACGGGCATGATGATGTCAGCGCCCTGCGAGATGAACTGCTGGGCCTGCTGCTTGCCCAGCGCCTGGTCGTCGAAGGACTGGGTGAAGGAGCCCGTCTGGCTCGCCTTGTCCCAGCCGAGCACCTGCACGGATGTGCCCTTCGCCTTGTTGTACGCCTCAACGCCGTCCGCGAAACCGTCCATGAACACCGTCACGGAGGGGATCTGGATGCCGCCGAAGGTGGCGACTTTCCCGCTCTTCGTCATGCCGGCGGCAGCGTAGCCGGCGAGGTAGGCCGCCTGAGAGGTGTTGAACAGCAGCGGGCGACCATTCTCGAGGGTCACCGTGTTGTTGTTGCCGTCACTGAAGCTGGAGTCGACCAGGGCGTAGTGCAGATCCTTGTTCTCGTCGGCCGAGGCGTGCATGGCCTTTTCGAGGTTGAAGCCGACGCCGATGATCAGGTTGCAGTTGTCGGCGACCATGGTCTCGACGTTCGGCTTGAAGTCCGCGTCCGAGCTGGACTCGGCGGTGTTGATCTGGATGCCCATGCTGGACTGGGCGGCCTTCAGGCCGTTGTATGCGGACTCGTTAAAGGACCTGTCGTCCCAGCCGCCGGCGTCCGAGACCGCGCAGGCTTTGAATGAGGCGGCATCCTTAGCCTGGCCCGATTGCCCGGCGTTGCCCCCTCCCCCGCCGCAGCCAGCCAAGGCGAGCGTGGCAACTCCTGCCGCAGCAAAGAGTTTCGTGAGGTGCTTCATGAGTGTTTTCCTCCGTTGATGTGGATCTTCCTTGAGCCGGTGGCGGCGCGGGCCGCAGACGCAATCCGCACACCCGTTGCGCGAACATTTGTCATGATCGATTTTTGCGTCTGCTACGAGTGTCCCGCGCCCCACCGGCTCTGTCAAGAACTATTAGTTCTCGCTTTGGTAACGATTTGCGCGTCGACGGATGTACAGCGCAACGCCACCGATCACAGCGGCACACAGCGCCACAATGAGTCCCTGAGTAAACGCGCCCGTACTCGCCAGGTCTCCGCCTCCCGTACGGGGGCTGGCCGACGGCGGCTGGTCGCCCGACCCATTGCCGCCGGGATCGGCGGACGGATTGGGCTGCGCACCACCCGCGCAGCTCACGGGAACGGTCAGACCGTCCGACGCCCCAACGACCGTGGCAAAATCGGTCGCGACCGTCACGGGAGCATTGACGACATCACCGGCCGCCTTCCCCTGGCAGGCACCTGTGACCGTCACGTTCACGGACGCCTGACCCGCGCCGTCGGTCGTGATGATGGAGGCGGCATCGGAAGCGTGCGCCTCAACCAGCGAGTTATCGACCGGCGCCACGGCCTCGGAACCACCCGCACTCACGCGCACCTTCGTGGTGATCGAAGGCCCTTCGGAGAAGGACAGGCCGCGCAGCGGGATCGTCACGTTCGTCCCATCGGCCACCGGCTCGGTGGGCAGCGTGATACCGATCGAGGACTTCGCCTCGCGCGGAGTCACGGCGCCCGCGTCCAGGGCCCCGCTCTTCTTTCCACCGGAGTGCGTCCCCAGGTAGGAGTTAAAGGAATCGCGGTCCAGGTTGCCGCTGGTCTTCGCCGGGCCGCCGCGGGTGAGCGCATCGAAGGAGTCGCCGCCCGCGAGCAGGAAGGTCACGGAACCCACCGTGTACTGTGCGTCCGCCTGGAGGGGCTTGTCGTTAATGGTCACGGAGGTGATGCGAGACCCGTATGGCTTGGCGGGATCGTAGGTGTAACGCACGTTGGAGGACAATCCCAGCTTGAGCAACGGGCGCGAGTTCTGCGAGTTGAGGTCTGTCTTCCACTGCTGTTCGAGCGCGTCCTTGATGTCAGAGCCCTTGAGCGTCACGTACCCCAGCTCGTTCGAGAAGGGCATGACCTCGTAGGTCTGCGCGTAGGTGATCGTCCCGTCCTCGTTCGGCGTGAGGTCGGCGCGCAAGCCGCCAGCGTTGATCATGCCGATGTCGACGCTCTTTCCCTCAGTGGTCAGGACCGTGTCGCGCATCGCGTCGGCAACCAGGTCACCCAGGGAGGATTCGATGCCGCGGTTCGATCCGGGGTCCGTGGCCCCCTCGGGCGTGGTGAAGACGCCACGCTTGAAGGGAGACGTGTACCCGGTCGCGACGACGCGCTTGCCGGCTTCCTTCGACGCGGCCTCCGCCTTGTCGACGACCGCCTGGGTCGCGGGGTCCGCTCCGCACTCAGCGACAGTTGAGGCGGGGATCAGGATCGAGTCGGCCGAGCTGACCTTACGGGTCTTGGGATCGATCGTCAGGCGGATGAGCCCCAGGTTGTCCGTGTAGGAGCCCGACGCGACGCCCGCCAGCAGGGGGTTTGCCGAGTCGAAGCGCTCGTGCGAGTTAAGGTGGTCAAACTCGTAGGGCACGTGCGTGTCCCCGCCCATGAGGCCGTCGACGTCCTTGCCAACCTTCGTGTAGTTGTTCTTCACGTCGTCGTCGAGCATCGCGATAACGACGTCCGCCTTCCCGCTCTGCTTGAGTTCAGCCGCCAGGGAGTTGATGCGCTTGATGGGGTCCTTGAAGGTCAGGCCCTTGGTGATGCCGGGGCTGAGCTTGTAGGGAACGTCCTCGGCGATCGCGCCGATGAACGCGACGTTGATGCCGGACGGGGATTTCCACAGCTTGTAGTCCCCCAGGTAGGGGATCCCGTCCCCGTAGGTGCCCATGCCCTCGACGTTGGCGCCCAGGTAGGGGAAGTTGGTCTGCACGAACTCAGCCGGGTTACTTCCGTCGATGCGCTGCTTGAAGACGGCCTGCCCCATGTCCAGCTCGTGGTTGCCGATGGTCGAGGCCAGCGGATTCATCGTGTTGAGCGCCTCGATGGTCGGGTTGTCCTTGAGCGCACCAGAAATGTAGGGGGAGGCACCGATGTTGTCGCCCAGCAGGGTGAACGAGGAGTTCGGATTCTCCTGCGTGGCCTTCTTCAGGTAGCAGTTCATGGCGGGCAGCCCCGCCTCGCGAACCGTTCCCTTCTTGGCGACCTGCTGAATGTGCCCGTGGACGTCCGTCAGGTTGTACAGATCCAGGGTGACGGGCGAGGCGTCGGCGCCCTCCTGGGTGTCGGCGAACGCCGCCGCGGGCACGAATGCCAGGGAGATCGCGGCCGCCGAGGCGATCGCTAGTTGCGTCCATGGTTTGCGCATGGGTGTGTTCCTTTCTGAGCGGCTCCCGTGCCGCGTCGTGCGTGTTGTACGGGATGAATGGGGTAAATGGGGTCAGCCCCGTCGCATCATACGCCGCGATACGCCAACGGCTGCGGCTCCGGCGCAGGCGAGAAGCAGGCCGAGGCCGACCGTCTGATCGGCGCTGGACCCGGTGCGCGCCAGCCGCCGCTTCGAGGTCGCCGAGGGCGTCGGTGTGGTGGGTCGGTCCGAGGGATGCGGAGAGTGAGCGGACGGGTTGGAAGGGCCGGGATTCGCTCCGGGGTCACTCGGGTTGGTGCCGGGGGTCGGATCGGTTCCGGGGGTCGGATTGGTGCCGGGGTTGCCCGGGAGCAGGGTCAGCCCGATGATCTCGGGGTTGTGGTCCGACGAGCGATAGGGGTTATCGGCCTCGACATTCAGGTGCGCGTTCATGCCTGCCCGCGAGTATTCGAAGGCGATGGATTCTTGCGCGTTGACGGCCCAGCTGGTCACCCCGGCCAGGAGCGGCTTGGCCGCGGCGTTAGCGAACACGTGGTCGAGCGAGCCGGAGCGACCCGAATACACGTAGGAGGATTCCCCCTGGCCCGAGATGCGCTCCCACCCCTTGCCGGTGAGGGTCTTGATGGGGTCTTCTTGCGAGTAGGAATTGAAGTCGCCGACCAGCAGCGTGGGCTTGTTCGAGAAGCGCGACGCGAAGGAGGCCAGGGCGGACGCCTGGGCGACGCGGATCGCGTTCGCGTTGCCCTGCCCGTCCCCGTTGTCCTGGTTGCCTTCTCCCGCTCCCTTGGGCACGGATCCCTTGGACTTGAAGTGGTTGGCGATGACGACGAAGGTGGCGGGCGTGGCCCTGTCGGAGCCGACGCGCGTAAACTCCTGCGCCAGGGGCTGGCGCGCGAGGCCGGTGAAGGCCGGGTCGTCATGGATGACGGAGTCGCCGACCGGGTTAACGGTTGCGGGCTTATAGATGAAGGCGACGCGGATAACGTCCTCGCCCGCGGGGGTGACCGGGGGCGAGGGAACGTATGCCCACACCTTCGATCCCGCGGCCTTGTTCAGCGCCGACACCAGGCGCGCCAGTGAGGCGTCGCGGTCCTTGCCGACACCCACAGCGACGGGGTTTTCGATCTCTTCGAGGGCGACGACGTCCGCTCCCAGGGCGTTAATCGCAGAGACGATCTTGGCCTCTTGGTTCGCGAAGGCCTCCCTGGAGTAGGCCCCGCGCACTTTGCATTTCTTGGTCGTGACGAAGGCGCCGGTGCGGTCCGGGTTTCCCTTGCACCCGGGTTCGTCGACCCCGAGGTCCGAGAAGTAGTTGAGGACGTTGAAGGTGGCGACGCGCGTGTCTCCGCCGACCGTGGGGGCCGCGGGCCTCTTTCCCGTGATCGTCACGGGCGAGCGGTCGGGATGCCCCGCGACCATGGAGGTGGGCTGGAGGACCCAGGATCCGTGCCTGGGTTCGAGGGTGACCGGGGAGGAGAAGTTCACGTGGTATCCGACGCGGGCGGGCGAACCGTTCGCCAGGTAGGCGTATGCCGCTTCGGTGGCGGCGCCCTTCAGCAGGTTGGTGCTGGTGCCATCGTCGAGCGTGATGGCCTTCGAGGCGTTGTCAGCCTCGTAGGCGCGAGCCGCCTCCCCGGGGGCAACCACGTCGGTGGCGGCGCGCAGGGGGGTCTGGCCGGGCGTGAGGGTCAGGGTGCCAAAGACGTTGGCCTGGTAGTTGTCGGTGATGGTCCACGTGCCCTGCGGGGCCATAAGCATGGACTCGTAGGCCTCTGCCTGCGCGGCCGAGGGCACCTGCGTGATCGGGGTCGGCTTCGGTGCCTTGCATCCGCTCACTTCGGTGACGCTGGTGGACGCCAGCTGGGTGAGGCTTGACGGGTTTCCTTTCGCGGTCGTGGCGGGGAACTCCTTGACCTTGCCGCTCACGCGCACGCACGTGCCGACCTTCGGGATCGTCCCCTTCTTTCCCGCGTACACGAAGAGCGCGTCGGATCGGGCCCGGCCCTCGTCCCAGGTGCCGCCCGTTCCCGGCGTCTGGATGGTGTAGCCGTCCAGGGTGGATCCCAGCCCGGATTCACCGGCCGGGTAAGAGGCGGTTACGACACCGAGCGTGGTGACGGTGGAACCCACCATGGCGGAGTCGTCCCCGTCGCCCACGGCCTGAATGTCTGGGATGGGGGTGTCACCGGCCAGGGGCTCGGGGGCCGCGTCGCTCTGGGAGAGCTCCGTCGCCGCGGGGGCGGGAGGCGCCTCGGTGCCGATCGACGCTTGTTTCTCCCCCGGGGCGGATTGCGCGCTCCTGTCCGCCCCGCCGCTCGGGCCGACGGACTGCGCGGTGTCGGCCTGTCCGCTATCGCGTGCCCACGAGGCCGGGACGGCCCCCACGAGGCACAGCGCCAGCGCGCCGATTACGGCTAGTGAACGTTTCCCACACGTCATCGAGTGTCCTCTCAAGCTCACGTCGTGGTCAGGGCCACGGACCCCACGCATCGGCCATCTTTACCCAATGCAACACGAGTATTGACAAGTGTAAACGAGCATTGGGCCCCGGGGGTAAAAATGAGAAAATTCTCGCAAATATGGCGGCGATGCGGGCGGGTGTGCATGCGCCGCCCCCGGCCGCTCAAGGACGCCTCCGACCGGTCGGAGGCAAGACCGCGAACATTAGGAGGCCGAATAGGGAGAGACGACCACCTGAGCGCGCTGCAGGTCCTTGACCTCCGAATACCCCGTCGAGGCCATGGTCCGCTTGAGCGCACCCACGAAGTTCAGCGACCCGTCGGCGCGCGTCGAGGGCCCGTAGAGGATTTGTTCGAGCGTGCCCGTCGTGCCCACGTAGACGCGCTGGCCGCGCGGCATGTCCGGGTGCGTCGCTTCCGACCCCCAGTGCCAGCCGCGCCCCGGTGCTTCCTCCGCGCGTGCAATCGCGGCACCCAGCATGACCGCGTCCGCGCCGCACGCGATCGCCCGCGACAGGTCGCCGCTGCGCCCGACGCTGCCGTCCGCAATGACGTGCACGTAGCGCCCGCCGGACTCGTCCATATAGTCGCGCCGCGCGGCGGCCACATCCGCGATGGCAGTCGCCATCGGCGCGTGGACCCCCAGCGAACGACGGGTCGAGTGGGCCGCTCCCCCGCCGAAACCCACGAGCACACCGGCCGCGCCCGTGCGCATCAGGTGCAGGGCCGCCGTGTCAGTACACACGCCGCCGACGATCACGGGCACGTCCAGCTCGTAGATGAAACGTTTGAGATTCAAAGGCTCGCGACGCGAGGACACGTGTTCGGCCGACACCGTTGAGCCTCGAATGATGAACAGGTCGACGCCCGCGTCCACGACGGCGCGCCAGTACTTTTGCACGCGCTGGGGAGAGAGCTTCCCGGCGACGACCACGCCGGCTTCGCGCAGCTGCTTGAGGCGCGCCGTCATCAGCGAGGGCTTGATCGGCTCCGAGTAGAGGCGCTGCAGGGTAGCTATCGACTCTTCCTGGCCAAGGTGAGCGATCCGATCGAGAATCGGCGTCGGGTCCTCGTAGCGTGTCCACAACCCGTCCAGGTCGAGCACGCCGATGCCGCCCAACCGACCGAAAGCGATCGCCGTTTGAGGGCTCATCACCGAGTCCATGGGGGCGGCCATGAGGGGGATATCCACGTGATAGGCGTCAATCTGCCAGCCGACGTTAACGTCCTCCGGGTCACGGGTGCGCCGCGCGGGGACGAGCGCGATATCGTCCAGGGTGTAGGCGCGCCGTCCGCGCTTGCCGCGCCCGATTTCCACTTCGTGACTCATGGGCCGATTCTACTGCACGACAGGACGCGGATGCGCCCCCGTACCGCACCGTATAATGGCCACGGTGGCGCTCGGGACGCCCGCACGCGAGCGGTGGGAAAGACACCGGCACTGGCGGACAGATGCGCACGGGACACAAACCGCGTGAGTCGGCCATACCTTACCTATACTGCCTCTCATGGGATCGGCTCCCAGATCGCCACCGAAGCCGGTCACAATGTAGGGGGAGTAAGCGAGCTTCCCCCACGACATCACGAACATGGGGGAGCGCGTCATGACTGGCACGAGCAGAAAACACAAAAAGCGAAACGGAAATCACGCCAAGGATCCCAATCCGGGAACGGGAGAAAAACAGGAAAATCGCGATGCGGGGTTCAACCTGCTAGAAGAGCTGCTCGCAGTCGAAAAAGCACAATTCAGCTCGCTGATCAAACTGACGGGACTCTCCCTGGCCCTCAGCAACTTCCCCCTGCTGCGAGACGAATTAGCAATCAGGCTCTCCACAGAATCGTCGCTCTTTGCCTACGGCACCGCGCAAGCGGCGGTACTGGCCCTGATCGCGCTCTGCGCACTCAAGTGCCATCGCGTTCATCAGATCCAAAAGGGGATGCACAATGACATAAACGATTTCTATGCCCAGAACAGGACTCGCAGGCTGTTGAAAAGATTCTTCGGCCCCGGAAAATACGAGGACGACATTATTCTCACCGCCTGGCAGAGGCGGCTCAAAAAGAGGGGAACACGGGCAGATATTCACAACCCGGCAGTTCTCGGCGATATTGACGGCAGATTCGGCGATATCATCGGGCTTTTGATCTCGTTCTTCGCGCTATTGTTCACCGCGATCCCAATCCCGGCGCTTAACACGTTTGCCGCGATTCTCTTCCTCGCATCACCATTTCTTTTCTCCGCCTATGCGTGGGTCTATTTCAAAGCTTCCAATAAGCACCTAGTCAACCGGATCATCCGCAACGAAAAACGGCACCGTTAGCGCATCGCCGCCATCCCTTGGGGACGCAGATGTGCCCGCCCTCTGCCACACTGGAGCCACCGGAGACGACAGGAGCAATAATGAGCTGGATCGACGACCCGTGGATGGGTTTTGACACCGAGACGACGGGTGTGCGCCCTCTCAAAGACCGCCTGGTGACCGCGGCCCTCGTCCTGCGCATTGACGGCGCCTCCTATCGCCGCGGCGTCAGCGCGCCCGACCAGGTGGCCACCTGGCTCACCGACCCCGGCGTGGACATCCCCGAACAGGCCACCGCCGTGCACGGGATCACCACGCAGCAGGCTCGAAAGGATGGCCGCCCCATCGCCGACGTCCTCCACGAGCTCGCCGGTTCCATCGTCGAACACTGGCTGCGCGGGTACCCCGTCGTCGCGTTCAACGCGAGCTACGACATCACGCTGGTCAACCAGGAGCTGCGCCGACACCACCTGGGCTCATTCGAGGAACGCCTGGAGGGGGCGCCCATGCTGGTTGTCGACCCCCTCGTCCTGGACCGCGCACTCGACCGCTTCCGCAAGGGCAAGAAGACACTCACCGAGATGGCCCCCGTGTACGGGGTCACGGCCTCCCCCGACGCGCACACCGCCGAGGTCGACGTGGCCATGACCCTCGACGTGCTGGCAGGTATCGCGGGCAAGTACCCGCAGCTGGCCGCCATGAGCGCGCTGGAGTTGACCGACTACCAGCGCCAGGCACACCGGGAGTGGGCCCAGGACTTCGAGAAGTACCTGCGCAAGCAGGGGCGCGACGCGTCAATCGACCGCGAGTGGCCGCAGATCACCCCGCGGGGGCGCGGGGACGGAGGGGACTAGCAGCAGCGAGCGGGTCGGCACTGGTGCCGACCCGCTCGCGCTCACTCACTTGTCGTTGACCAGATCCAACCAGGTGCGGCACTCGCCCACGAGGAAGCCAAAATCACGATTTTGATCCGCGATGGCGGCGTCGGTCGCGGGGTTCTTGATCAGCGCGGCCAGCACGTCGGGGGCGGCGGTGATGGCGCCCACACCCTGGCGGACCAGCTCGAGGATCTGCTCGGAGTTCTTGAAGGAGGCGGCCAGCACGTCGGCCTTCAGGTCGTAGGTGCGCAGCGTGCGGTGGATCTCCGACGCGACGCGCACGCCGTCGATGCCGTAGTTATCCATGCGGTTGACGTAGGGGGCGACATAGCGGGCACCCGCCTTGGCGGCCATGAACCCCTGCATGGACGAGTGGATACCGGTGGCCGTCACCTGCATGCCCTCGCGGACGATGCGCGGAATCGCCGCAAAACCCTCGCGCGTGACGGGCAGCTTAATGAAGAGGTTGCCGCCGATTTCGCCTCGCAGGGCGCGGGCCTCGGCCACCATGTCGTCCGCGCGCTGAGAGACGATCTGAACGTGCAGCTGCGCGCCGTCAGGCAGGACCGACTTGATACCGTGCAGGACCTCGAGAGGTTCCTTGCCCTCGCGGTACAGGATCGTCGGGTTGGTCGTCACGCCGTCGATGGGCAGGTATTCCAATGTCTTCGCGATGGCATCGACGTTCGCGTGATCGATGAGGATGAGCATGTGTACAGCTCCTTAGCCGATTCGTGGGATGGTACTGCCCCTCAAGGATAGCGCGGGTGGTGGCGGCCCACCGACCGCTCCCACTCCCGCATTCTGGCGCCTATCGGGCGGATGACGAGTGATAGTTCGGAGCTTCCGTGGTCATCTGGACGTCGTGCGGATGCGACTCGCGCAGCCCCGCGCTGGTGATGCGCACGAAGCGGCCATTCGCCTTGATTTGAGCAACCGTGGAGGCTCCCAGATAGAACATGGTTTGGTGCAGCCCGCCCACGAGCTGGTAGATGACCGAGGCCAGGGAGCCCGTGTAGGGGACCTGCCCCTCGATGCCCTCGGGGACGATCTTATCGTCGCTGGTCACGTCCGCCTGGAAGTAGCGGTCCTTGGAGTAGGACTTGCGGCCGCGCGAACTCATGGCGCCCAACGACCCCATGCCGCGGTAGCGTTTGAATTGCTTGCCGTTCGTGAACACGACCTCGCCGGGGGACTCCTCGCAACCCGCCAGCAGGGAGCCCAGCATCACCGTGTCCGCCCCAGCCACCAGCGCCTTGCCGATGTCGCCCGAGTACTGCAGTCCGCCGTCCGCGATGAGTGGCACGCCGGCGGGCCCGCACGCCTGGGCGGCCAGGTGGATCGCGGTAATCTGTGGGACGCCGACGCCGGCAACCACGCGGGTCGTGCAAATGGAACCGGGGCCCACCCCGACCTTCACGGCGTCGACGCCCGCGTCAATGAGGGCGCGGGCGCCCTCCGTCGTCGCGACATTGCCGCCGATGATATCGATCCCCTCGAACGTGGGGTCGGCCTTGATGCGGCGAATCATGTCGAGGGCCAGCTGCGCGCCGCCGTTCGCGGTATCGACGACCAGCACGTCCGCCCCGGCCTCGGCCAGCGCCGTGGCGCGCTCCCACGTGTCGCCCCAGTACCCGACGGCCGCGCCGACAACGAGGCGCCCGCGCGAGTCCTTCGTGGCGTTGGGGTATTGCTCGGTCTTGACGAAATCCTTGACGGTGATCAGGCCCGTGAGGTGATCGTTCTCGTCCACGATGGGCAGCTTTTCGACGCGGTGCTCGGCCAGCAGGTGCTTGGCGTGCTCGCGGGAAATACCGACCTGGCCGACGACCAGGCGATCGCGTGGGGTCATGCAGTCGCGTACCCTCAGGGTCGCCCACGCATCCTGGGGCACGAAGCGCAGGTCACGGTTCGTGATGATGCCGAGGAGAGCGCCTTCCTCGCTGACCACGGGCAGGCCCGACACACGGTAGTGGCCACACAGGTCATCAAGGTCGTCGATCGTCGCGTCGGGGCCGACGGTCACGGGATCCTCGACCATGCCGGATTCGCTGCGCTTGACCTGGCGGACCTGCGCGGCCTGTTCCTCGATCGACAGGTTGCGGTGCAGGATGCCGATGCCGCCCTGGCGGGCCATGGCGATAGCCATACGCGCCTCGGTGACGGTGTCCATCGCGGCGGACAGCAGCGGCACGCGCAGCGACATGTTCTTCGTCAGGCGGCTCGTCGTGTCAACGGATGAAGGAACGACGTCCGTGAGCTCGGGCAGAAGCAGGACGTCGTCGTAGGTGAGGCCGGTCAGGCCGAAAGGATCGTGTGTTGCGAGTTCTCCCATGGGCCAATTGTAGGCGGCAGGAGTAGCTTTCGCGTGCTCGCCCCCGCCCGGAAATCGCGGGTGCAACGCCCCGGCTGCCGCGCGCCGCTCATTCGCCTTCACCCTCTCGGGTGGCCGCGATGCCGGACGAGGCGGTGGCCCCGGTGACCGTGAGGTGTATCGGTGTGGCGCCGCGCGCCAGCATGCGGGCGGCTGTGAGCGCGTCGGGGCGGCCCTCCCACACGCGCATCGACACGGACCCGTCGGGAGCAATCTCGTGGATCCAGCGTCCCACGCCGGCACGAGCGTGCGAATCGGCCCAGGCGACGGCCCGCGCGTAGTCGACCGCGAGTGCCTCCGCGCGTTCGGGACCCGCGATTTCCGCGAGGACGCGAGCGGCGCTGGCGGCCTCGCACACGACCCAGTGCATGCGTTCGGGTGCGGCGAGGGCACCGGCGGGGTCCAGCGTGTAGACGATGCCGCCAACGCCCTGGTCGGTCCACCCGTCCGCGATGGCGCGGTCATACAGGGCGGTGGCGGTATCCAGCATCCAGGGGCCAATGGGCTCTCCCATGCGGCCAAGGATCGCGCTCACCTGGCCGATGAGGCGGGCGGCCTTAAAGCCCAGCCCCGGCACGGTGTCCGCCGGGCGGATGAGTTCGATCGGCCCCTGGTCGGACGAGGCGGGCAGGGGGCGCCATTCCTCGTCGTAAAAGTCAGGCAGGGCGAAGCCGAGGCGCGCGGACACCTCCCCCACGAGGCGCAGGATCGCGCGCGCTCGATCGAACCAGATGCGCTGCGAGGTCGCCTCCCAGGCCGTCAGGTACACCTGGGCGGTATCGAGGTTGGTGGACAGGCGGCGCAGGGGCGAGCGATCGCCGCTCGCCGCGTCGATCTGCTCGCGGACGCTGCCCGTGGTGGGGTCCCACCAGCGACGGTCCTGGTCCCTCTCGAGATCCGCGAGCAGGTCCGCCGCGTCCGCGTGCCCCGCCATGGAGGCCGCCGCGGCCGCGCCGATCATCGCGGACTGCGCCCGCTGCATGAGCAGGGCGTGCGGGACGGGGGTAGCGCTGTCTTCCGACGTGGGAACCGCCTCGGCGTACCACGATCCATCCGCCGCGCGCAGGGGGCCCTTCATCGCGGCGAGCCCGTGCGAGACCAGGTGCGCCGCCCCTTCGATGCCGCGCATCTGGGCCAGCGCAAAGACGTGGGTCATGCGCGCGCTGATGCGCGCATCCAGGGGGCGCCCCAGGTCGGCCTGCCCGTCGGCGCGCAGGAACGCGAAACCGACGCGCGCCTTCGAGCGGGAAGCGAAGGAGACGAGGGCGTCAAAGTCAGCGTCGAAAGCGCGGCGCAGGTCTTCGTTGTTCCAGGGGGCATTCATGGTTGTTCTCCTACCGGGATACCCTCACGGTAGCACCCGAGCACGCCTCGTGGCATCCGCCCGCGGCGCACCGCCACGCGCGGCGGCCAAGGCTCACCGATCGCCTCAGGAACGACCCACCAGCTGCAGGTCCGCCTGAGGTGCCAGGAGGGCGAGCGCCTCCTCCACGCAGGCGCTGACGGTGCGAACCCGCTGCACGTGAGGCGAGAGCACCTCGGGGGAGTCGGCCCCCACCACGATCACCGGGACGCCGTAGCGGGCATCTAGGTCCGCGACGGTGGATGCGCAGGGAGCCCCGCAACCGAGGACGACCGTCAGCGCGGGCACTCCATCGCGCACATACTCGCGGAAGTGGTCGGTCGCGGACACCCCGTGGTATTTGTCGCTGGACAGCAGGCGGACGTCGCAGCCGTACCATGCCAGGGCGACGCCGATGACCTGGGCGGCGGTCTCGTGGAGGGCGTCGCTGATGAGCGCCACTCGCTCTCCTCCGACCATGCCGCGCGTGGGACGCGAGTGGTACACGGAGCGGCACACGCGCTGGAAGGCGTTGACCAGCATGAGGGCGGGCGCCCCTCCCACGGGGGCCCCACCCGGGGTGGATCGTAGGGATTTGAGGGCGGGCTCAACGAAGCGCGACCACGTGTGAACGAGGCCGTGGCTGGCGACGGCGGCTTCGAGCACTTCCTCAAGACGCGGGTAGTCGTCGGCGAGGGCCACCGTGCGCAGCTGCGCGGCGTTCTCGGGGCCGATGCGCGAACGACGCGACGTTTCGGCGAGCGCGCGCCTGGCGGCCTGCGCGGCGGGGAGCCCGGCGCGGACGTGGTTGATCATCGCGCGCAGGCGTTCAACGTCCTCGGGCAGGTAGCGGCGGCGTGTCCCCGCCTCTCGCTGGGCGGGGCCCAGTCCGTAGCGGCGCTCCCAGGTGCGCAGCGTCGAAGCAGAGACGCCCAGCTCGTCGGCGACCGAGGAGACCGTGCGGGGGCGTTCGGCGCGCATCGACTGCGTGAGAATCGCTCGCGGCATGTCCCCTCCCGTGTGTGGTCATCTCGATGTGACTCCGATTCTTGCGTGTCCGCCGCCCATTCGCCACAGGAACGGCATACAACTTCGCCTTCAAGTTGTTCATCAACTTGTTCACGCTTCATTCAGAACTAACAACGCTGTATTTTCAGCGTTTTTACAGCCTATCCACCAGATTCTGAGAACTGGATCATACTTCAGGAAAGGTACTTGAATAACTACCGCACAAGTGTCTATCCTTGCGGACATCGTGTGCCGAAAATGTCGGCACGACAGACATGAAGGAGGCACCCAGTGACTGACGTCTCCCGCCTGCCCGGACCCATGATCGATGCGTGGGAGTGGCAGTACGAAGCGGCGTGCCGAGACCTGGACACCGAGCTGTTCTTTCACCCCGA
Organism: Schaalia meyeri; assembly: GCF_900105015.1. Lineage (GTDB taxonomy): Bacteria > Actinomycetota > Actinomycetes > Actinomycetales > Actinomycetaceae > Pauljensenia > Pauljensenia meyeri. Next base: position 67,179 of record NZ_FNLK01000012.1, read on the forward strand.
GGGGGAACGCGGCTCCACGCGTCGGCGGCGCGCAGCGAACGCCAAAGCGATCTGCGCCACCTGTCCGGTCATCGAGCAGTGTCGGTCCTACGCCCTGGCCGCCCAGGAGCCCTACGGCATCTGGGGTGGAATGACCGAGGAAGAACGCCGCGAGGAGATCCGCTCCTCGGGACGCGGACGTCGCGTTTCCTGAAACGCGCAACGCAACTCCGGTGCGGCATCGCCACCGCGATGCCGCACCATTTTACTGCCCCTTTTCCATTCGCCCACTCGAACGAACACACGTCCCCTGGGAGAACGCATGACTAGCACCAACACCAACGCACCACAAGACACGCCCGCCGACGATAACCAGACCAACCCGTACAAGATCCTGTTCCTCGTCACCGCTCCCGTCACGGCGATCCTCGCGGGCGCCTGCTTGTGGATGGGGATCCACCTGGCCTCTTCTCCCTCCGAGTCCCCGTCGCCAACCGCGTCCGCAACCACGCAGACGCCGCAGAACGCCGAGACGGCGGCGCCCAGCCAGACCAATCAAAACAACCTGGCGATCATACAATCCTTCATGCGGCACCAGGCCGATGACCCCCAGGCAAAGGGCGACGCCAACGCGCCCGTCACCATGGTCCTCTTCTCCGACTTCGCCTGCCCGTACTGCACGAAGTACGCCCAGGAGGTCGTCCCCGCGCTGGCCGACCTGATCGAGGACGGAACCCTGCGCGTCGAGTGGTACGACCTGGCCCAGATTACCGAGACATCGCCGCTGGCCGCCCAGGCCGGCATCGCGGCCGGGGAACAGGGGAAATTCTGGGAGTTTCACGACGCGGTGTACGCGGCTGCCGACCCGACCGGGCACCCGCAGTACTCCGAGCAAGCCCTGATCGACTTCGCGAAGGCGGCGGGAGTGCCCGACCTGGACAAGTTCCGGGCGACCATGCTCGACGAGCACACCGTCACCAAGGTGACGTCCGCCAAGGAGCGTGCTCACCAGGCCGGCATCACGGGCACCCCCACGATGTTCATCAACAAGGCGTTCATCAGCGGCTACCGCGACGCGTCCTACGTGCGCGCCACGATCCTGGATCAGGCGGCTCAGGCAGCGTCCTGATCCAGGCCGCCGAACGCGGGCGGACTGTAGGTTCTGGTGGTGGTTGCAACGGATCTTGGTGAAGGAGTTCGTTGTGGCTGGTATTGGTCGTGTTTTTCAGGGGGTCGAGTACCCCTCCCGTCGGGAGGCGTGTCAGGCTCGGCATCGGGAGTATGTCCGGGCTCTTGCTGATGGTTTGAACTTCACGCAGGCGGCTCATGCTGTCGGGGTCTCGAAGCGGACGGGCAAGGTCTGGCGTAATGGTCGAACTCGCTCAAGTGGACGGTGTGAGCGAGCAAGCATTGCTCCTCAGGCTCATTGGTACCGTCTGTATATGAAGTGCTAACCTCATCGGGTCAGTAAACGGTTCTTGTCGCTCAAGGAACGCATGCTTATCTTTGGATGGCGCGTCGAGGGGCTCTCTATTCGTGACATTGCTCGACAGTTAGGACGTTCGCCCTCGACTGTGAGCCGGGAGCTGAAGCGTAATGGGATTGCAGCCACGTGCTACAACCCCTACATCGCTCACATGCGAGCAGGCAAGCGTCTCAAACGCCCTAAAGTGCGTAAATGCGCCGATCCTCGCTTGTGGGGCATCATCTGGGACAAGCTTCAGCTCAGATGGAGCCCAGAACAGATTTGCGCATACTTGCGCATGCGTTTCCCGCACAAGTCAGAGCATGAACCCGTGCGTGGAGACGATCTACCAGTCCATCTTCATCCAGGCCAAAGGCACGCTCCGCAAAGAGATCGCTTCCCTCATGCGCCAAGGGCGCGTCCGTAGGCGTCCGGTCGCATACTCTCGCCAGGTACGACCACGATTCAAGGACCCCATGGTGATGATCAGCGAACGGCCCGCCAGTGTGGAAGACCGGGCGCTGCCTGGACACTGGGAAGGTGACTTGATCATCGGAGCCAAAGGGCGATCCGCGGTCGGCACACTCGTGGAACGCTCGACCCGGTACACGCTGCTGCTCTACTTGCCTAATGGACATACAGCTACTGAAGTTCAAGATGCCATCATCGACAAGCTCGCAGACGTGCCCCATTCCTTGCGCCTGTCACTGACCTGGGACCAGGGAAGCGAGCTGGCCCAACATCGCAAGATCGGTTGACAGCTGGGCCTTGACGTGTACTTCTGTGACCCGCACTCACCCTGGCAACGCGGCACCAACGAGAACACGAACGGGCTCCTGCGCCAATACATGCCCAAAGGAACTGATCTGTTACTCCTGACCGAAACGGACCTGGACGCCATCGCCGACCAGCTCAACGACCGCCCCCGCAAAACGCTAAACTGGGACACGCCCAAGCAGCGACTTGAGCTGCTACTCAGGGCATAACATGTGTTGCAACCACCCCTAGAATCTGCCGACTACAGATACGAAGGGGGGGCGGCCCGGAAGGATTCCTTCCGGGCCGCCCCCCCTTCGTCTGTGCGATTGGGGCGATCAGCGCTCCACGACCGCCAGGACGTCGCGCGCGGACAGGATCTGGAACTCCTGGCCGTCGTACTTGACCTCGGTGCCGCCGTAGCGCGAGTAGATGACGGTGTCGCCGACCTGGACGTCGACGGGCACGCGGTTGCCGTTATCGTCAACGCGGCCAGGGCCCACGGCGATAACCTCGCCCTCCTGCGGCTTCTCCTTGGCGGTATCCGGGATGACCAGGCCGGAGGCGGTGGTCTGCTCGGCCTCAACCTGACGGATGACGATGCGGTCCTCGAGGGGCTTGATAGAAATCGACATTTGTCGCTCCCTTTCTCTTTGTCACGAAGGTGCTCGTCCTTTCCCTGCCGTCGCGGGGGTCAGGTGCAGGACCGGTCGCGGGTGTTCCCGCGTTTCCTCTACCAGAGTGTAGGCGCGCTCCTGGCACTCGGGCAACCCGAGTGCCAGGAGCGTTCACCCAGGGCGAGAAGGGGCCGGGGCCGCCCAGTACCTCCGCGCGAAAACCAGAGGACGCCTGGGCCCACCAGAGATGGAACAATGAGCGGGTGAGCACTCTGACACCCGTCCTGTCCTCCCCCGGCTGGGAGCTGCTTGAAACACTCCAGGCCCGCCAGGCCACCCACCCCATTTCGCTGACCGACCTGGGCGGCGCCCTGCGCGCATCCGGCGTGGAGGCGGACCTGGCCGCCGCCGTGCTCACCCAGCTGGCCCTGCGCCAGGCGGCGCGTAAGAAGTTTGGCCCCGTCGCCGCGCACATGGTGTTCACGCGCGACGGGTTGGAGCAGGCGACGCGCCTGGTCGTCGCCGCGCGGCACGCCCAACGGTTTTGCGACGCGGGCGCCAGCAGGGTCGCCGACCTGGGGTGCGGTATCGGAGCGGACGCCCTGGCCATCGCGGGCCTGGGGATGGATGTGCTCGCAGTCGACGTTGATCCCGACGCCGCGCAGGCCGCGGCCGCCAACCTGCGCGATTTCGAGGGGGCGCAGGTGCGCCTCGGGGACGTGATGGACCTGGACATCGCCGAGTTGGCGGCCGAGGGGGTCGACGCCATCTTCGCCGATCCCGCCAGGCGCACGGGCGCATCCCGGGGGTCAGCGCGCATCGCCGACCCAGAGCGTTGGTCCCCTCCCCTGTCCGCTGCCCTCAGGTGGGCGCAGACGATCAGCGCGGTCGGCATCAAGGTCGCGCCCGGCATCGCCTACGACCGCATCCCACCCACCTGGCACGCGCAGTGGGTCAGCGTGGAAGGAAACCTCGTCGAGGCCTCCCTGTGGTCTCCCGCCCTCGCCCCCGAGGGGCCGGGGCGCTCGTGCCTCCTCCTGGACCGGGCCGGGGCCGCCCACCGCCTCTGTTCGCCCGACGGGGAGGAGGCGAACGCGCCGGCAACGCTCGTCGAGGTAGCGCCCCTGGGGGCCATGATCGCGGAGCCGGACCCGGCGGTCATCCGTTCGGGGATGCTCGGTCAGCTCGCCCGGCGCGTCGGCGCCGGCATCGTCTCCGAATCAATTGCCTACCTGACCGGGGACGATCTGCCAAGCAGCCCCTTCTACGACCGATTCGAGGTCCTGGCCGACACAAACCTGCGGGCCAAGGCGATCTCCTCGCAGCTGCGCGCACGCGGGGCGGGCAGCTGCGAGATCAAGAAACGCGGCGCCGACATCGATCCTGACGCCCTGCGCAAATCCCTCAAGCTGAGCGGGGGCGGGCGGCACCTGACCGTCATCGCGACGCGCGTGGGTGGGCGGCACCGCGCGATCATCTGCAAACGGTTGGCCTCACACCTGTCAGGAATCTCTCTGCCGCCGCGCCCGCTCCCCTGACACAATGGAGGCAACCATCGAAAGGAACGACATGTCCTTGCCCTTCGGTTCCTCGAAGCGCTCAACTATCGGCGTCGAGTGGGAGCTCCAGCTCGTAGACCGCGACTCCCACGACCTGCGCCAAAGCGCGGACGCCATCATCGACCGCGCCACGACCGACGGGCAGCTCTACCCCGGCATCCACCGCGAGATGCTGCTCAACACGATCGAGGTGGTCTCCAAGCCACGCGCCACCGTCGCCGAATGCCTCGCCGACCTCACGGAGTGCATCGACTACCTAACGCCCCTGGCCTCCGACCTGCGCATCGACCTGGCTACCGCCGGCACCCACCCCTTCGCGCGCCCCGGCCGCCAGCGCGTCACCGACGCGGCCCGCTACGCGCAGCTGGTCGAACGCACCGCCTACTGGGGACACCAGATGCTGCTGTACGGCGTGCACGTCCACGTCGGCGTCGAAGACCGCACAAAGATCCTGCCCCTCCAGGCCGCCCTGACCGCCCGCCTCGGCCACCTGCAGGCCATCTCCGCTTCCTCCCCGTTCTGGGCGGGCGAAGACACAGGCTACGCCTCCAACCGCGCGATGGTGTTTCAGCAGCTGCCCACCGCGGGCATCCCCCACCAATTCGACACGTGGGCGGATCTGGAGTCCTACACTGACGACATGATCCACACCGGCGTCATCGAGGGATTCGACGAGGTTCGCTGGGACATCCGCCCCTCGCCGGCCTTCGGCACGATCGAGAACCGCGTCTACGACGCCGCCACGAACGCCTTCGAGGTCGGCGTCTTCGCCGCCGTCACCCACGTCCTCGTCGAGTACTTCTCGCGCCTGCTCGACGCCGGCGAGCCCCTGCCCGTCCTGCCGGACTGGTTCGTCGCAGAAAACAAGTGGCGCTCGGCGCGCTACGGCATGGACGCCACCCTGATCGTCTCCCGCGACGGCACCACTGAAAGCGCCCGCGAGGCAGTCGCGCGCCTTGGGGAGGAGCTCGCTCCCATCGCCGCCGACCTCGGTTGTGCGCGCGAGTTCGCCGGCCTGGAGACGATCCTGACGATCGGCGCCTCCTACGAACGCCAACGCGCCGTCGCGGCTGCCGCGCGACCCGGCCAAGGCCTCGACGCTGTCGTGGATCTCATGCGCGCAGAGATGAGTGCCGGACGCCCCCTCGCCCTGGCCGAGTTCGCTACTCTTAACTCCTAGCCCACCCCACCCGCGCCCGCGCCCCAAGGCGACGCAGGCATACGCGACAATCGACACTTTCTCAGAGCCTTTTCAGGCCGCTTACAGAGCAATGTCGTATCCTTAACGCCGGAAAAGAACAAACCCGAGAGGACACCAGACCGTGGCTGAGGAACCGCACGGCTCACAAACACCCGCGCCCAAAGAATCCGTACTGCGCAAATTCGTCACCCCTGTTGACACCACCCTCAGGACGCTGTGGCTTCTCCTGTCCTCGCTGGCGCGACTCACCGTCCGATGGCTATCGCGATGCCCGGCCACAACGATCGTCACGATCGCGCTCACAATCTGCTCCGCCACCTACTGGGTGTGGCGCGACCAGTTCACCACCCTCGAAGCGACCCCCTCCCTGTCCCACTGGTGGTCGATCTTTTCCTCCATCGGCGCGATCCCCGGCAACTTCATCGCCTCCGCGGTACTCGGCATCGTCACCATGATCATCGCCGGTGGCGCGGCGGAACGCCACCTGGGGACGCGGGCGTGGGTGTGCGCCGCCCTGGCCGGACAGGTCATCGGGGTCACCGCGACCTGGCTGACCCTCCCCCTGCTCACAGCCACCTTCTCCATGTGGGGGAAAGCCATCGACGGGGGCACCCTGTGGGGTACCAGCCTCATCCTCGTCGCCCTCGCGGGGGCCGCCGGTGAATCGCTCGGCTCGCGCTGGCGGTGGCGTGCCCGCTTCCTCCTCATCGGCGTGCTGGTCCTCTCCTCCGCCATCCTGGGGTCGGCGATCTCCTACGCGCGAGTCTGGGCGCTCCTGGCGGGAATTCTCGCCGCGCGCCTGGTCGGCGTGCGCGGACCGCGCTCCGACTCCAGCGACGACACCACGATCAGGCGTCAACTTGCTTCCATCGCAGCCCTGTGTTGGGCGTGCGCCGCCGCGCTGACCGTCGTCGCCTCCTCCCAGGAGGGGCCGCTCGCCCAGATGCGCTGGTCGCTGGGACCCGCCTGGTGGCTCGAGGGCCGCACGGGCGTCCTCACGACCCTCCTGTGCCTCATGCCCATCATGCTGCAGGTCATCTTCGCCTACGGCCTGCGTAAAGGCAGGCGCGCCGCGTATTTTGGCACCCTCGCGCTCCAGACCATCCTCGGCCTGTCGACGATCGCCTCCACCGCCGTCGCGCTCCTGGAGAGAGCCGATTCGAACGGGAATCTCCCCCCGGAACTTTTCACGACCGCTTCCTTCCTGCTCGTCCCGGTCATCTTGAACCTGACGCTGTGCGTCATCACGTGGTGGATGCGCCGTTCCTTCACGATTCACGCGCAGCGCTCCACGACCTCTGCCCTGCTGCGGCGCTGGGTGACCCTCATGATCGGCTGCGCGCTCGCGGTCCTCGTGCTCGGCTTCCTAACCAGCGACTCTTTCGTCCCCTTCGATGTTCTCGCCTCCGGAGATGACCTCACCGTCACGGACAACGCCAGCCCGCTGCAGATCTTCCACGACTACCTCCTGGCCCTCCTGCCGACCGCGACCGCATCGATCTTTGAGCCGACCCTGGTTCCCATGACTCTCTTCGCGGAAGCGCCCGTCCTGTGGATCCCGCTCGTCGCCTGGGCGGGCACCCTCGGCATCATGTTGAACGCGCTCCTCACCCGGCCGAGGATTCCCCTGTCCTCCCCGCTCGAGGACCTCGCTTCCCTCGTGCGCACGCACGGGGGCGGCACCCTCGGCTGGATGAGCAACTGGGACGGGAACCTGGTGTGGGTCTCGCCGAACGCAAACGCCGGCGGCGCCTACCGGGGAGCTGGCGGCGTCGCCCTGACCGTCACCGACCTGGCCTACGAACCGGGCAAGGCCTCGGAGGCGATCGCCGAGTTCTCCCGTTTTGCCGCCGCGTCGGGCCTGACCCCGGCCCTCTATTCCATTCACGAGGAGCTCGCGGACGCGGCCCGAGAGGCCGGGTGGACCATCATGCAGGTCGCCGAAGAGTCCCTGCTTGACCTGCCGGGGCTGGCCTTTAGGGGCAAGGTCTACCAGGACGTGCGCACCGCCATGAACCACGCAACCCGCGAGGGCGTCGAGGCCGTGTGGACCACCTGGAATGACTGCCCCGCGGGGTGGAAAGACCAAATCACCGTCATCTCCGACACGTGGAGCGCCGACAAGTCCCTGCCCGAAATGGGCTTCACGCTCGGCGGCGTGCGCGAACTCGCTATCCCCGAGACACGCATCCTCGTCGCGATCGACTCTGAGCACACGATCCACGCCGTCACCTCCTGGCTGCCGATCTACCGCGACGGGCAGGTCATCGGGTTGACCCTGGATGTGATGCGCAGGCGCGCGGACGGCTGGCGCCCCGCCATCGAGTTCCTGATCGGCAAGGCCGCCCTCGCCGCACAGGAGGAGGGGCTCGAGCTCCTCTCGCTCTCCGGCGCGCCCCTGGCCCGCTCGCAGGACGACACCTCGGCCTTCGGACCGCTCACCGACGCCCTGGCCGCCATCATGGAACCCCTCTACGGGTTCGCCTCCCTGCACGCTTTCAAACGCAAGTTCAAGCCGCGCACGCAGCCCCTCTACCTGGCCGTTCCCGGCCCCACGTCGCTGGCCACCGTCGGCATGGCCATCGCGCACGCCTACGTCCCCTCCGTTCGCCCCGCACAGACGCTCACGCTCGTCGCCTCCGTCACCGGAGGCCTCGCCAAGCTCGCCGCCCGAGGGGTGGACGACCTCCGCTCGGCTCGCGCTTCGCAGCGCCAGGAAGCCGCCGCCCCCTCCCACCCCAAGACCACGCGCAACGACGAAGCGACCGCGGCCTCATCGGCAAACGACAAGAAGGAAAAGCAATGAGCTTCCTCGGTTCTATTTCTCTCCTCTCCAACAAGACCCTCGGGGTGGTGTTTGCGCTCACGGTTGTGTCCCTGCTCGCGGGCGCGCTGCTCCTGCCCCGCTTCGTCCCCGCGCGCTGCCCCCGCCGGGTCAAGCGTTGGCTCGGTCGTACTGTCATCATCCTGGTACCCACGCTCCTCTTCACCGCCTCCGGAGCGCTGGTCTTTAACCGTTCCCTCGGGATAGTCAAGACCAGCGGGGACCTCGGCAGGATTATCGCCTCCAGTATCTTTGGCACCCAAAAGGCCACGGGCGGGGAGGCAAAACCCGAGAAGCAGCCCATCGAGGAGTCGCCCGAGCTCAACGCCACCTTCGAGCGGGATGAGAACGGTCTGCTCACCGCCACGTGGACCGGACCCACGAGCGGAATCACCCAGCCCATCCACGTGATCACTCCCCGCGACTATTCGCCCAACGACGGCAAGAGCTACGGGGTCATCGAGCTGCTCCACGGCTACCCCGGCGGTGCCGACGGCATTCTGCAGGGCCTCAACGTCCAAGAAGCGCTGGACAACGCCATCGACTCCGGCCTGATTCCGCCGACGATCGTCGTTGCCCCCTCGCTCAACGTTGATGAAAACGAGCACGATTGCGGCGACTTCAACGGGCGCCCCGCCGTCTTTACCTGGTCCGCGCGGGAGGTTCCCGCCATGATTCGCCACAACTTCCCGGGCACCTCTGCCGACCGCAACGCGTGGATGATCGGCGGGTTCTCCGCCGGCGCCTACTGCGCTGTCTGGACGGCCCTGCGCGCCTCCGACACGTACGGAGCCGCGGCGATGATATCGGGCTACAACACCCAGATCGAAGGGCAGATGAAGAACCAGGGCACCCAGTACCTGGAGGAAAACACCCTGTCCACGATGCTCGCCACGCGTTCGCCCGACGGAATGCGGATCTATGCCATGGCCGCCGCGGACGACGGGGCGGGTGGCGCCGCCGCAGCACTGGCGATGGCTAATTCCGTCAAGGAACCCGACAGCGTTACCACCGACATACCTCCGACCGGCGGGCACGCGGGGCCGCTCTGGAATGAAAAGTTCCCCACCATGCTCGCGTGGTGGGGGTCCTCCGACAACGTTTCCACGGCCCTGGGTGCGACGCCAACCTCCCAGGCCGCGCGCGCGTCCTCCGAGTACGCCTCCATCGTTACCGCGACGACCGTCAAACCCCGATTCCGCCCCTTGGCTCCCAACAGCCTCGGGGCGTTCGCCGTCATGTTCCTGATAGCCCTGGGGTTCGTGGTCATCGCCTGGCGCTGCGCCGGAACGTGGCGATTGGCTCCGAAGGACGAGGACTCCGAGGTGGCCGCGTCCCAATCGCGCTACTGTCGGCCCGCAACGCCGCGCCCCATCGCGGCGCTTCCCCGCCCCGTTGGGGCATGCGTGGCCTATCTGGCCCGGCTGACGTCTCTGGGCCTGGCTGTCACGACGAGCACGGTATTGCTGGGCATCATTTCAAACATCTTCGGGGGCTTTTACACCTCGTGGGGGTCCGTCGCCTTGACCCTCACCAGGACTCTCGGCCGCGGTTAGCTGGCACCAGCCCCTCACGCGCGCGGTGCGACGTACGTCGTCGTGAGCTCCATGCCCGAATCCGGCGAGAAATCCCAATTCGACGGGGGCAGGTCGGCCGCGACCAGCTCCGATCCGATGGCCGCGATCTGTGCGCCGTTGTCCGTGCAAAAGCGCAGCGGGGGCATGCGAAGCTGCACCCCGGCGGCGCGGGCGCGCTCGGCGAGCAGGGAACGCAGCCTCGAGTTGGCAGAGAAGCCGCCGCCCACGACGATCGTGTTGCAGCCCGTGTCCAGGGCGGCGCGCACCGCCTTTGACGTGAGCGAGTCGTTGACGGCCTCGCAGAAGGCGGCGCACACGTCAGCGCTGTCGACCTCCTCGCCGCGCGCCCGCGTTCCCTCGATGTAGCGGGCGACCGCGGTCTTTAATCCCGAGAAGGAAAAGTCGTATCGGTACCGTTCCTTGTCCTTGCCCGCGGCGAGCCCGCGGGGGAAGCGGATCGCGTCGCGGTCACCCTGCTGGGAGAGCCGATCCACGTGGGGGCCGCCCGGATACGGCAAGCCCAGCAGGCGCCCCACCTTGTCGAAGGCTTCGCCCGCCGCGTCGTCCAGCGTCCCTCCCAGCTCGACGACGTCCGTCGCGATGTCCCGGATCTCCAGGATGTTCGAGTGGCCGCCGGAGACGACCAGGCCGATGAAGTGTTCCGGGAGGGGACCGTCGGCCAGCTTGTCCACGGCGAGGTGGCCGATCACGTGGTTCACGCCGTACAGAGGCTTGCCCAGGGAGGAGGCGAGGGCCTTCGCCGCGCAAATCCCGACGGTCAACGATCCGACGAGGCCCGGGCCGGCCGCGACCGCGATCGCGTCGACGTCCGCCAGGGTGACTCCGGCCTCGTCCAGGGCGGCGTCCAGGGTCGGCAGGAACGACTCTAAGTGCGCGCGCGACGCGATCTCGGGGATGATGCCGCCGTAGCGCGCATACTCGTCCATCGACGTCGCCGTGCGGTCGACGAGCAGGCGTGTGCCGCGCACCAGGCCGACGCCCGTCTCGTCGCACGTTGACTCAATACCAAGGACCAGGGGTTCGCTCACGCGCACTAGTCTATGCCGCAACGATGCGAGGCGCGCCCGCGAGTGCGATCACCGCTGCCGCGGGCCTATCGTCGCATCTTGCGTGGGGCGCGCCGATAGCGCGTTGGTTCCGACACCACCGATTCCACCCCCCACGCTGCCCCTCAGACAACGAACTACCCCGATACATGAAACTCCCCGGAAGAAGGAACTGACAACCTCAGTCCAACTTCCGGGGAGCACGTCACTGGCACGCCGGGCCCGTCGTGCCGCTTCAGCCGGTCACACGCCCTTGAAGGCGGCCTTTCCGAGCTGGCGGTTCAGGTGTGCGATCACATCAAGCGGGATCTCCTTCGGGCAGACCGCGGCACACTCGCCGATGTTCGAGCAGGAGCCGAAGCCCTCCTCGTCCATCTGGTTGAGCATGGCGACCACGCGCCTGTAGTTCTCGGGTTTGCCCTGGGGCAGCAGGCCGAGGTGCGTGACCTTCGCCGAGGTGAACAGCATGGCCGACGCGTTCGGGCAGGCCGCCACGCACGCGCCGCAACCGATGCAGGCGGCGGCTTCGAACGCGCGTTCCGCGTCCTGCTTGGGAACCGGGGTCGCGTGCGCGTCGGGGGCCGCACCCGTGTTCACGGAGATGTAGCCGCCCGCCTGGATGATGCGATCCAGGGCGCCGCGGTTGACCACCAGGTCCTTGATGATCGGGAAGCCTTCCGCGCGCCACGGTTCGATCGTGATGACGTCGCCATCGCTAAAGGAACGCATGTGCAGCTGGCAGGTCGTGGTGACCTCCGGGCCGTGAGCGATACCGTTGATGACGATGCCGCACTGGCCGCAGATGCCCTCGCGACAGTCGGAGTCGAAGGCGATGGGTTCCTCGCCGCGCGCGAAGAGCTCTTCGTTCAAGACGTCGAGCATCTCCAGGAACGAGGACTCTTCCGAGATTCCCTTCACCTGGTATTCATGAATTGCGCCTTTGTCGTCAGGACCGTTTTGGCGCCAGATCCTCAGTGTCAGGTTCACTTGTAGCTCCGCTGCTTCAGCTCGATGTCGTTGTAAATCAGGTCTTCCTTGTGGAGGATCGGGGGCTGGCCGTCGCCGGCAAACTCCCAGGCCGCCACGTACAGGAACTTATCGTCGTGACGCAGCGCCTCGCCCTCGGGAGTCTGGGACTCCGCGCGGAAGTGGCCGCCGCACGATTCTTCGCGGTGCAGGGCGTCGATGCACATGAGCTCGCCCAGCTCCATGAAGTCGGCCACGCGGCCGGCCTTCTCGAGGGACTGGTTGAGTTCGCCGATCGACTTGCCGGGAACGCGAACGTTCTTCCAGTAGTCGGCGCGCAGCTGACGAATCATGCCGATGGCCTTCTTCAGGCCGTCCTCGGTGCGCTCCATGCCGCAGTACTCCCACATGATCTTGCCCAGCTCCTTGTGGAAGGAATCCACGGAGCGGGTGCCACCCACCGACATGAGGGTGTCGATGCGGCCCTGAGCCGAATCGAAGGCTTCCTTCACGGAGGGCGATTCTTCGTCCAGCTCGGGCAGGTGGAAGCAGTGCGCGAGGTAGTCGTTGATCGTGTTGGGCAGGACGAAGTATCCGTCCGACAGCCCCTGCATGAGCGCCGAGGCGCCCAGGCGGTTGGCGCCGTGGTCGGAGAAGTTCGCCTCGCCGGTCACGTACAGGCCCGGCAGGTTTGATTCCAGGTCGTAGTCCACCCACAGGCCACCCATCGTGTAGTGGACGGCCGGGTAGATGCGCATGGGCACTTCGTAGGGGTTGTCGCCCGTGATGCGCTCGTACATGTCGAAGAGGTTGCCGTACTTGGCGGACACGGCCGCGCGCCCCATGCGGGAGATGGCCTCGGAGAAGTCGAGGTAGACGCCGCGGGCGACCCCGTCGATCTTCGGGCCAACCCCGCGTCCCTCGTCGCACATGTTCTTGGCCTGACGGCTGGCGATGTCGCGGGGCACGAGGTTACCGAACGAGGGGTAGATGCGCTCCAGGTAGTAGTCGCGATCCTCCTCGGGGATGTCGCGCGGATCCTTCTCGCAGTCCTCGGCCTTCTTGGGCACCCAGATGCGGCCATCGTTACGCAGCGACTCGCTCATCAGGGTCAGCTTGGACTGCTGATCGCCGTGCTGGGGGATGCACGTCGGGTGAATCTGGGTGAAGCAGGGGTTACCGAAGTACGCGCCCTTGCGGTAGGCGCGCCAGATGGCGGTGCCGTTGCAGCCCATCGCGTTCGTGGACAAGAAGAACACGTTTCCGTAGCCGCCGGTGGCCAGGACGACCGCGTCAGCGATGTGGGTGCGCAGCTGGCCGGTGGACATGTCGCGCGAGATGATGCCGCGCGCCTTGCCCTCATCGACGATGAGCTCGATCATCTCGTGGCGGGCGTACTCTGTGACGGTTCCGGCCGCGACCTGGCGCTCAAGCGCCTGGTAGGCGCCGATCAGCAGCTGCTGGCCGGTCTGGCCGCGGGCGTAGAAGGTACGCGACACCTGCACGCCACCGAAGGAGCGGTTGTCCAGCAGGCCGCCGTACTCGCGGGCGAAGGGGACGCCCTGCGCGACGCACTGGTCGATGATGTTCGCGCTGACCTCGGCCAGACGGTAGACGTTGTCCTCGCGGGCACGGTAGTCGCCGCCCTTCACCGTGTCGTAAAAGAGACGGTAGACGGAGTCGTTGTCGTTGCGATAGTTTTTCGCGGCGTTGATGCCGCCCTGCGCGGCGATGGAGTGCGCGCGACGGGCGGAATCCTGGTAGAAGAAGCAGTCGACGTTGTAGCCCATTTCGCCCAGGGACGCGGCGGCGGCGCCGCCGGCCAGGCCGGAGCCGACGATGATGACGCGCAGCTTGCGGCGGTTCGCGGGGTTGACCAGCGCGGCGGTGAACTTACGCTGCTCCCAGCGTCGGTCGATCGGGACGTCGTGGGGGGCCTTGGCGTCGGCGATCTTTTCGCCTTCGCGGTACAGGCCGTGGATGAGTGAGTCGGTCATGATTGAGTGCCCTTCCTCAGTGGATCAAGCCGATGGCGATGGCGGCGGGCGGAGCCAGGAACATCACGAAGATGACCAGGCCGACCAGGCCCGAGAGGATAACCAGGGGCTGGCGGGTCGCGGGGCGCACCCAGCCGAGCGACTGGAACATGGACCAGAAGCCGTGGGAGACGTGGATGCAGGCGCAACCGACGAACACGGCGTAGAGGATCACGAGGACCGGGGACTGGAAGGCGGCGATCATGCGAGCGTAGGGCTCGGTCACGTCGGGGCCGAAGTTAGCGACGCGCGCGGGCAGGTTCGCGGTCGTAAAGTGCGCGATGTGGAAGACGATGCCCAGGATCAAAATGATGCCGGAGGTGCGCATCGTGCGGGCCGCGTAGGAATCCGTGACGGACTTCTTGACGACGTAGCGGGTGCGGCGGGCGCGGCGCGAGCGCTTCCACGTGTAAGCGGCGGCGTAGAGGTGAAGGACCAGCATGAGCGCCATCGCGGCCCTGAAAACCCAGATGAAGCCGCCGTGCGGGAAGATTGGAACAAAAGCCTCGCTGTGCAACCAGTGCGCGTAGTCGTTATAGACCTGCTCGCCCAGGAACATCTTGAGGTTGCCGTACGAATGGAACAGCAAGAAGAAAACGAATACGAAGCCCGACACCGCCATCAGCTGCTTGATAAAAACGCTGGTGGTCCACGCGCGGCGCTTCTTCGTTGCGACATTTTGAGTGGCCATGGTCCGAGCATATCGGTGCATCTCCCGCCATTCGTAGGACCATGGCGCAGCCCCGTGGAGCGGCGGTGGCAACGCGCCGTAACTTTCCGCTATTTTCCGCGGTTCTCGCGGGCGTGTTTGCCCGCGATTGCGGGGAATACTACCGGGATCATCGCCCTCGTTAAAGGGCCTGAGAAAGCCGATTTTTGATACACCGACGATTCCTATTTGGTGTTCGTCGCCGCTCCTTCAGGTCAGGGGCGCCCTCATTTCGATGGCCTCTTCGACGGGGTTGCGGAAGTATCGGGGTCTGCGCCCGATCTCGACGAATCCTCGCGACTCATACAGCGCGATGGCCGCGCGGTTAGATGGGCGCACGTCCAGGAACATTTCGACGGCGCCCGCGTCGGCGGCACGCCCCATGAGCGTATCCAAAAGCGCGGCGCCCACGCCACGGCCTCGAGAATCCGGATGAACCCCGATCGTCATGACATCTGCTTGGTCTGCGCCGACCCTGACGCCCGCGTAGCCGAGAGGCGTTCCATCCTCGCCCACGGCAACCCAGTAGCGCGAGACCGGCGAGGAAAGTTCCTGGGAAATCATAAGGGGGCTCCACGGGTCCTCCGGGAAGGTCACGGCCTCGAGGCTGATGATCGCCTCCAGGTCGGACGGTTCCGCGATGCGCAGGTTGGTGCTCATAGGCGCTTCGTGGGCTGTCCCTGGATGTCGGGGCGACGCAGGTAGAGGGGCTCCGCAACCAGGCCCTCCTCGTCCCCCGACGCCAGCCTGGTCGCCACGATGCGGCTCATGACGGCCGGGTCGAGGCTCACCTGGGGACCGAGGTCCGCGCGCGCCAGCGCGTCGGCACTGTGCGCGGGGAGCTGCGCCCCCGCGACGACGAGGCCGGGGGCGGCGCGCATGGCGGCCAGGAGGGCGCTCACGTTCCCCACCTCGAGACGCCCTTCGAGGGTTACGTCGTCGGGGCCGGCGGCCACGTACGAACCCCAGTAGAGTTCGCGGCGACGCGCGTCGGCGATCGCGTAGATGCGCACGTCGGGCGGCAGCAGATCCAGGCCCTGGCGGGCGATGACGTCGAGGGCGGACACGCCGTACGCGGGCACGGCGGCGACTAAGGCCAGGGCGCGGGCCGAGACCAGCCCGGCGCGCAGGCCCGTGAAGGGAGCGGGGCCGGTGCCGACCAGGATCCGGTCGATGCCGGCGTCCTTCAGCACGGTGGGCAGCCCGGCTTCCGTGAGCGCCTCGCGCACGAGCGGGATGATCGATTCAGCGTGGTGGCGCCCCGAGTCGTTGCGGGCGCGGGCGGTGACGCGACCGTCGTCCAGGACGGCGACGGTGGTGGATGCTTGGGTATCCAGGGCTATCTCTCGCACGGTGCGATCCTACTCGCCGGGACCCACATCGTCGCTGTCAGCCAGGCGGGCGGGCTGCGGGTCGGCGGGGCTGGCCTCGGGACGGTCGATGCGCCTGCCCCCATGGGCCGCGACGATCCCGTCCAGCACGCCGTCCCAGCGCCTCCCGTGTGCGTGCAGGACGATGCTGCGCGTCCCATCATCCATGTGTTCCAGGTCGATGACCTGCCCCTCCCGGGTAACGTCGCCGCCCTGGCTGCGCCGCACGTCGATGGTGAGGCGCTGGGGGCTCATGGCTTCCGTTTTGCCTTCGCCCCATTCGACGACCACGACGCACTGGTCCAGGCAGGAGTCGAGATCCAGGGTCTCCAGGTCGTCCAGATCCGTGATGCGGTAGGCGTCGGCGTGGATCAGGTCGGGGCCCGCGCCGAGCGAGGGGTGGACTCGGGCGACGATGAATGTCGGTGAGGCGACGCGGCCGCGCACTCCCATGCCCGCGCCGATGCCCTGCGTGAGGGTCGTCTTTCCCGCGCCGAGGCCGCCCGAGAGCATGACGAGGTCGCCGGCGCGCAGGACGCGCCCGAGGTCTTCGCCGAGCGCGCGCGTCCGGTCGGCGCCGGTCGTGCGAACCTCGAACGAGGCGGCTGGTCGATCGGTCATGCGCGTTCCTCCCGCCCGTTGCGTTGACGTGACCGGTCCCGATACTCGCGGGGAATGTGCGCACCCAGGCGGGTCACGATCTCGTAGTTGATGGTGTCGGCTGCGCTCGCCCATTCGTCGGCGAGCGGTTCTCCGTCGTCCCCGTTTCCAAACAGTGTCGCGATGTCACCAACCGATGCGGGCGCCACCCCGCTGCGCGACGCGGGCCACCCAGCGTTCCCCGGGGCGCTCCCGAGGTCGACCACGAACTGGTCCATGCACACGCGCCCGACGATGGGGGCGCTGAGGGTGCCGGAAGCCGTGCGGACGAGGATGCGCGCCCGGTTGGAGGCCGCGCGCAGGATTCCGTCGCCGTAGCCCAGGGGGATCAGGCCGATCCAGCGGCGCGTGGGCGCCACCCAAGTTCCCCCGTACGAGGCGGGGGTGCCTTCCTCGATCACCTTGACCAGGGTGAGGGGCGCGCGCAGGGCGAGGGCGGGGATCAGCCCCAGGTTGGCCGCGGTGGCAACCGCCGGGTCGGGGCTGAGCCCGTACATGCCGATGCCGACGCGGACCATGTCGTAGTGGGTTTCGGGGTGCCACAGGACGCCGGAGGTGGCGGCCAGGTGGCGAATGCGCGGGCGGACCCCGGCGTCGCGCAGGATCGCCAGGCCCTCCTCGAAGACGCGCACGTGGTTCGCGGTCGAGGCGTTTCCCGCTTCGCTGGGGTCGTCGGCGCGGGACAGGTGGCTCCAGGCTCCCACGATGTCCACGAGGCCTCGGTCGGCGGCCTCCCTCAATTCCGAGGCCAGGGCGGGTAAGTCCGCGAGGGTTGCACCCGCACGGGACATGCCCGTGTCGATCTTGACGTGCACGCGGGCTGGCCTCCCAACCGTGCGGGCGGCCGCACAGATGTCGGCCAGGCCCGACCTCCACGACACGGAGAGGTCGATGTCCGCCTTCATGGCCGCGGAAAAGTCGCAGGAGGAGGGGGTAATCCACGCGAGGATCGGCGCATCGGCGCGGTCGATCCCGGCCCGGTCCAGGCCGTCCCGCAGGGCGAAGGCCTCCGCCAGCTGGGCGACGCCCAGCCAGTTAGCGCCCGCGGCCAGCGCGGCGCGGGCGACGGGAATGAGGCCGTGCCCGTAGGCGTTCGCTTTGACGGTGGCGAGCTGGAGCGCACCGGGGGCGGCGGCCCTCAGCACGCCCAGGTTGTGCCGGATGGCGGCCAAGTCAACGGTCGCGCACGACGGGTAGCCCCGCCCCTCGCCTCGTTCGTCCGTGGAAGTCACTCCCCTAGTATCGCACGCCGCTCCCGCGCCGCTTACCGGTCCGCCGACGGGCGGGTGAGCGCGCGGCCCGACAGGACGGCCGGGATCGCGTCGGCGATGTCGCGCGCCTGGATGGGGGCACGTCCCGCGTAGCGTTCGGCCGAGACCGCTGCCGCGCGGGCGTGGAGCCACACGGGCGCGCACAGGCGCGCGGGCGTGACCCGCTGGGGATTCCCACCCATTCCCCGCCGTGATTGTGCATCCGCGACCGGGCGGGCCAGGACGCCGGCAATGAGTCCGGCCAGCACGTCTCCGCTTCCGGCGACGCCCGCCCACGAGGTGGTCGGCCCCGTCACCGCCGACTCGCACACGCGACAAAAGTCACCGGCGGCCGGCCTCTCGCCATCACCCCGGCCGTCACCGGGAGCCCGCCCAGGCGCTTCTTCCCTCGCCCTATCGACGTCCCTGAAGGAGTACACGATCGTGACGGGTCCCTTGAGGACGACGTGACAGCCCGTGGCCTCGTGGAGGGCACGGGCGTAGCGCAGCGGATGTGCGGCCACTTCCGTCCGGGTCATGGGGGCGCCGAGCAGGCCGAGCAGGCGCGCGGCCTCCCCGTAATGTGGGGTGAGCACCGTTTCTTCAGGCGTGATGGCGTTCGCCAGCTCTAGGAGGAGATCGAGCGCACCCGCGTCGATGACGAGCGGCATGCTCGCCTGTCCGCAAAAGCGCGCCAGTTCGAGCGCGTCCTCGCGGCGCTCCTCGTCCAGGCCGGGTCCGATGAGGGCCGCCTGGATGCGTCCCCCCACCGTGACGACGCCCGGCTGGTCGGCCAGCACCAGGTCCTGGACGCGCCTCGTGGAGTTGAGCCGGACCATGCCGACGCCCGCGGCCAACGCGCCGCGGGTCGCGAGCAGGCCGGCGCCGGGGTAGGTGTCCGATCCTGCGACGAGGCCGACCACGCCGCGCGCGTACTTGTCGTCGGCGAAACCGGGGATGGGGACGGCGCTCCCTGCCAACGCTTCCCCGTCGTAGCGGTACAGGTCGCCCGCGCCCACCGCCCCGCCTCGCTCGCTGGGATCGCCGCTCTCCCAGTCCATCGAAATGAGGCTCGTCTCGCCGCAGAACGCGGCGGCGGGAGGCAGGATCTGGGCGCGCTTGTACGCGCCCACCGCCAGCGTGTGCGTGGCCCGCACGATGGGCCCTTGCACCTGCCCCTCATCATCGGTCAGCCCGGAGGGGACGTCGATTGCGACGATCGGGCGCATTCTCTCGCGGGACAGCTCGTTCAGGTGTTCCACCGAGTCCGCGACCTGGCCTGCAAGCGGACCCCTCGCGCCGATCCCTACGATGCCGTCGATCCACGCGGCCGCCCGGCGAATGCCGACCCACTCGCTCTCGCCTTCGATGGCGCGCAGCGAGCGCCCCCGCAGGTCCACGATGCGCACGCCCGCCTCCCGTGCGGCCGCGAGCGCGCGCTCATGGCACCTGCGTTTTAACAGGAAGGCTGTCGCGCCGATTCCCCGGCGTGCCAGGAGCGCGCACGCGTACAGGGCGTCCCCGCCGCCTTCGCCTCCGCCGACGAAGGCGGCCACTCCCCCCGGCACGTGCGAGAGTCTGTCGGCGTTACCGCCGTCATTCGCCTCGTCGGTTCCTAAGTGGATGCCAACGCCCATCCGGCGCCGTGCGAACGCCAGCGACCGCACCGCGTGGGCGACGCCCTGGGCGACCTGACGCATGTAGCGGTCGGGGTCGCCGTCCGCTTGCGCATCATCGACGTACTTCTTTTCCATGGCCCGCGCCTGCGCGAAGGACAGGGCGCGACCGCCGAGCGTAAACATGCGCCAATTGTGACACGGACGCGCCCGCCCGGGTGCCCATCGTGCGCGGTGGGGTGGGGCGATGCGCCCTGCGGTCTGCTGTTACTCGACCGTCACGGACTTCGCCA
This sequence comes from Schaalia meyeri, assembly GCF_900105015.1. Classification (GTDB taxonomy): domain Bacteria; phylum Actinomycetota; class Actinomycetes; order Actinomycetales; family Actinomycetaceae; genus Pauljensenia; species Pauljensenia meyeri. The sequence continues at coordinate 87,124 of NZ_FNLK01000012.1, forward strand.
GGTTCCGGGGCTGGTCGACGTCCAGGCCCTTGACGGAGGCGAGCTCGCACGCGAAGATCTGCAGCGGCACGACGGTCAGGAGCGGCGCGTACAGGGTGGGCGCGACCGGGACGCGGAAGACGACCTCGGCGAACTCGTTGACGGAGGCATCCCCCTCCTCGGCAACGATGATCGTGCGCGCGCCGCGCGCGCGGACCTCGGCGATGTTGGCCAGGACCTTCCCGTGCAGCTCGGGGCGCCTGGGGGTCGGGACGATGACGATGACCGGCTGGCCCTCGTCGACCAGGGCGATGGGTCCGTGCTTGAGCTCTCCGGCAGCGAATCCCTCGGCGTGGATGTAGCAGATTTCCTTGAGCTTGAGCGCGCCTTCGAGGGCGACGGGGAATCCGACGTGGCGGCCCAGGTAGATGACGGAGGTCACGTCCCCCATGGTGCGCGCGAGCCGCCTGACGCTTTCCCCGTCTTGGAGGACCCGTGAGATGGCGCCGGGGATGCGCGCGAGCTTGTCCATGTAGTCGGCGATCTCCTCGGCGTACTTGTTGCCGCGCACCTGCGCCAGGTACAGGCCCAGGATGTAGCAGGCGGCCACCTGGGCGGTGAAGGCCTTGGTCGAGGCGACGGCGATTTCGGGTCCGGCGTGCGTGAGGATCACGGCGTCGGACTCGCGCGAGATCGTCGAGCCGGGAGTGTTCACGATGGCGACCACCTTCGCCCCCTGTTCGCGGGCGTGGCGGATCGCCTGAATGGTGTCCATGGTTTCGCCGCTCTGTGAGATGGCGACGACCAGGGTCTTCTCTCCGATGACGGGGTCGCGGTAGCGGAACTCGCTGGACAGCTCGACCTCGACGGGGATACGGCACCAGTGCTCGATGGCGTAGCGGGCGACCTGCCCCGCGTAGGATGCCGTGCCGCACCCGATCATGATGACCTTGTCGACGGAGCGGAGCACGTGCTCGGGGATGCGCACCTCGTCCAGGGCGAGGTGGCCGTGAGAGTCGATGCGATCGGCCAGCGTGGCGCCCACCGCCTGGGGCTGCTCGTGGATCTCTTTGTCCATGAAGGTGGGCCACCCGTTCTTGGTGACGTGGTCGGAGGCGAAATCGACCTCGTATTCCTTGGGTTCCACGGGGGTTCCGTCGGGGTCGATAACGGTGACGTCGGTCGCGGAAACGACGACGATCTGGTCCTGGTCGACCTCGACGGCGCACCTGGTGTACTCCACGAAGGCTATCGCGTCGGAGCCCAGGAAGTTTTCTCCGTCCCCCAGTCCGACGACCAGGGGCGAGGAGCGGCGCGCCGCGACGATGACGTTCGGAGACTGGTCGCTCAGTGCCAGGAGGGTGAAGGTGCCGTGGAGCTGGTCGGTGACCGCCCGCATGGCGACGACCATTCGGCGGGCCACGTCCTCGTCGGTGCCGCTCAGACCGGCGATGGCGCCACGGTAGGCGGACGGGTCGGCCTGGGCGTAAGCGCGGGCGATCATGTGGGCGACTACCTCGGTATCCGTTTCGGAGGAGAAGCTCTCGCCGTCGGCGATCAGCTGGGCACGCAGGGCGTCCGCGTTTTCGATGATGCCGTTATGGACCAGCGCGATGCGCCCATCGGGGCTGGTGTGGGGGTGCGCGTTGGCCACCGTGGGACGCCCGTGGGTGGCCCAGCGGGTGTGCCCGATCCCCGCGTGCGCGACGGCGGGCACCTCGGCGTCCAGTTCCTCCGTCAGGTTAACGAGCTTGCCGACCGCTCGACGCACGTAGAGGCGATCGCCCATCGCCAGGGCAATACCCGCCGAGTCGTAGCCGCGATACTCCAGGCGCGCCAGCCCGCCCAGCACGACCTCTCGGCTGCGCTGGGAGGCCTTGCATGCAATATGTCCAACGATTCCGCACATGCCCCCATTCCAGCACACCCGCCCCCACCCGGGCGTCCTACGTGTGTCGCCTCACGCTTCAAGCGCCCACAGCGAACACCTCTTGAATTGGGGCACAATAGGGACGTGACCATCACCGAGCGCCCCTCGATAATCCCAGCCACGGCCTCGTCGGCTCAGTCCCACAGCGGCACCACGCGCACCAGTCCCAGCCCCTACACCCGCTTCGACCGAGCGGAGTGGGACCGCCTGGCCGACCGCACTGCCCTGCCGCTCACGCAGGAGGACATCAACCGGATCGCATCCCTGGGCGACCCCATCGACATGAGCGAGGTCGACGCCATCTACCGTCCCCTCAGCGCGCTCCTGCAGCTTTACATCGACGGGCGCAGACGCACCGCCGCCGAGCGTCACTCCTTCCTGGGCGAGCCAAAGGCCTGTTCCACGCCCTTCGTCATCGGCATCGCCGGATCGGTCGCGGTCGGCAAATCCACCGTCGCGCGCCTGCTCCAGCTGCTTTTGTCCCGCTGGGATTCCACGCCGCGCGTCGACCTGGTGACCACCGACGGGTTCCTTTTCCCCAACCGCGTCCTGCAGGAACGCTCCCTCATCGCACGCAAGGGATTCCCCGAGTCCTACGACCGTCTGGCCCTCATCTGGTTCCTGGCTTCCGTCAAGGCGGGAGTCCCCCACGCCAAGGCCCCTGTCTACTCGCACGTCACCTACGACGTCGTGCCGGGCGCCTACGTCGACGTGGATCGGCCCGACATCCTCATCGTCGAGGGCCTGAACGTCCTGCAGCCGCCGCGCTTAGCCCCCGGATCCGTCTCCGTCGCCGTCTCCGACTACTTTGATTTTTCCATCTACGTCGACGCCGACGAGAAGCACATCGAGCAGTGGTACGTCGACCGTTTCCTGAAGCTGCGCGCCACCGCATTTTCCCGCGAGGACTCCTACTTCAGGACTTACGCATCCCTGACCGACGCGGAGGCCGCATCGACCGCGCGCATGGTGTGGAACGCGATCAACCTGCCGAACCTGCGCGATAACATTCGGCCCACCCGCGAGCGCGCGACCCTGGTCTTTACCAAGGGGGCCGACCACCGCGTCGAATCCCTGGCGATCCGCAAGGACTAGGGCGCGATTTCGCCACGTGGCACCCCGCCTCTCGCTGCGCACGCCGGTGCCGCGTGCCGCCCCGATACGACGGGGCCGCAGCCGGAAAACCCAGCCACGGCCCCATCTCACGTCAGGAGTCGGTTACCCGATCCAGGCGCCCGAAGGCGCGAATTGGTACCAGGTCCAGTTGATGAGTTCCCAACCGGTCGCCATGGATCCGTTCCCACGCAGGTAGTACCAGGTGTCTCCTTCCTTGTACCATCCGGTGGTCATCGCTCCGTTGGCGCCCAGGTGATACCAGGTATCGTTCAGGTTCAGCCAGCCGGTGGCCATGGAGCCGGAGGGGTTCAGGTAGTACCAGGTTCCCCCGTCGCTCAGCCAGCCGGTGCGCATGGCTCCGTTACTGGATAGGTAGTACCAGGAGTCGCCGATCTTGGCCCAACCGGTCGCCATCACTCCCGTCGCAGGATCGAGGTAGTACCACTGTCCGCGGTTCATCAGCCAGCCGTGCTGCTGAGCGCCCGAGGGGCCGTGGAAGTACCAGTTTCCTTTCTCGTAAACCCAGCCAAACTTCAGGTAGCCACTCGCGTCGAAGCGGTAGGTCTGTCCGTCGATAACCAGGGTCTTGTTGACCGGGTAGGTGCCGTCGGGGTACCTGTACCACCATCCGAAGTAGTTGGACTTCCACTCGCCGGTGCGAGGCTGGGGCTGGGGGTCCGGCGTAGGAGTGGGGGTCGGATCCGGGGTCGGCGTCGGGTCCGGGGTCGGATCCGGCGCAGGCTTGTCGTTCGTCACCCAGTACAGGAAGCGCGAGTCGCCGCCGCCGACGCCCTTGAGGGTGACCTGGGAGGTGTCACCCTCACCCAGCTGCACCTCTTTCGTCGTCTTGTCCGCGGGGTTGACCAGCATCAGGTGCGCGTTGGCGCTCGGCTTCTTCACGGTCAGCGTGATGTCCTGAGCGGTCTCGGACAGCGAGCCGTCATCGGTACGCGGATCCAGCAGCATCGAGGGGAACTTGGTCGTACCAGTCAGCGCGTTGACCACCATGAAGCCCCTGGGGACGGTGGTCGACTGACCGAAGATCTCCTCGGACTTGGCGGCCTCCAGGCCCTCCAGCTGATCGAAGTAGCCGATCACCACGTCGCCCGGCTTGCCGTCGTTGACGGAGCCGACGTTCTTGACCGACACGTCAACCAGGCCGACGCCCTGGTTCGCAGCCTTGGCCTCGTCGCCCGAGCCGAAGTTGCCGTACCTGTAGCCGCTGAGGGAGGGGTCCTCTCCGCGACCGTTGTACTGGCCGGGCTTAAGGGCGACGAAGGTCGAGTCCATGGCCTTCGTGTAGTTACCGACGTAGGAAACGTTCCCGAAGATGTTGGAGAACTCGTAGAAGGAACGCGTGGGCGCGCCGTCGTGGTCGATGATCGAGGAGCGGTCGTAGCCGTTGTACTCCATGCGGAACAGGCCGAACCACTTCTGGCCGGTCGCCAGGCCCAGGGAGGGCACGATCGATTTCTCGGAAGCCGAGACGTTGGCGTCCCAGTTGTAGTCCAGGTACTGGCCGTACAGGATCGGGCTGGAGCCGTCGCCGGTCAGGCCCTTGAGGGCGTACTCGCGCTGCTTCTTCCAGGTGTTGGTGTTCAGCAGGCTCGTGACGACGTTGCGCGGAGCCGGCCCCCCATTGGCACCCCAGTAGTATTTGTCCCAGCTGAGCAGGTCGGGCTTAGCGTTCTCCACGTAGTAGCTCAGGTTCGCGTCGTTGTACCAGGAGGGATCATCCCAGGAGTTGGCGTGGACGACCGCCCCGGGAATGTTCTGCTTGGACCAGGAGAACCAGTTCTTGAAGCACTCGGACTCGCTTCGGTTGAAGCCTCCCTCGTCGCCGTACTGGATGTCGACCAGCGTGCTCGCATACGGCTTCATGTACTCGTTCATGAAGTCGCGCGGATTGCCCGCGTTGCACATGCTGTTCTTCCCGAAGGGGGCCTTCGCGAGGGCCCAGGGAGCGCCCTTACCCAGGGATTCCATCATGGGCGTGTTGAACATGGGCTGGTCGTAGAACATGGGGAATGCGCCGCCGGTGAGGTCGCGCTCCTTGGCGTCGAAGCCGCCGCGGCCATAGCCCTCGGAGGGCACCCACGCAGGCATCATGACGCCGTACTGCAGGGCGAGGGCCTGGGCGCGATTGACGCCCCACTTGCCCTCACCGGGATCGAAGCCGGAGTAGCGCGCGTCCTTGGAGTTGTCCACCTCGGGGGCCTTGGGTGTGCTCCCCTTGGGCAGGCCCCACACCTCAACGTCGTTGAAGGTCACGGCGGTGGCGATGTTGTCAGGCGTCTGCGGCTCGGTCTCCTCGTTCATCCAGATGCGGATGTTCTTGGCCAGTTGATAGGCGTTGAAGTCCCAGTACCACAGGCCGCGCGCGTCGCGCGTGAGGGAGCCGTGGGTGACGATGGTCTTCCACTCGCCGCCGTCCTTTTCCTGGACGGCGATGGCCACGGAGTTACCGCCGTGCCACGGCTTGGTGCCGGGGGGCAGCGTGGGCGTGCCCCAACCGTTGACGCGGTGCACGTAGCGGGCTTCATCCAGGTGCAGTTCGATGCCGGTAACCTTGTCCGACCATTCGTTCGCGCGGACCAGCGGATCGGAGGTCCACTTGGTCTTGGGATCCAGGTCGGTCAGGGCCTTGTTGTCGGCGTCGGACGCGCCGTTGGCCGCGGCCGTGGCGGGCACCAGCACGTTGCCACGGAAGTCGGTGTCAACCTTGGTGATGTTGACGACGTAGGTGGCTTCCTGCCCGTCCTTGCGCACGGTCGCAGTGATGACGTTGAGCCCGGTCGTGAGATCGAGGTTTGAGACGCGGCCGTCGGAGTCGGGGGTTGCCCCGTTGATGGTGACGGTGGCGCCCGAGACCGCGCGGATGCGCGCGGAGACGGTCTTAGCGTGGAAGTACCCGGTGGCCTGGTAGGTGTGGGTGCCGGGCGCGAAGTCGACCGGCTTACCGGGCTCGCCATAGGGCAGCTGGTCGATCACGAAATCGGTGACCAGGGAGTCGGAGCCGGATCCCTGGGCGGGAGAGTCGGGGTGAGGCACGGGGGGACGGGGGCCGCCCTCGGAGCCGCCGCCTTCACTGGGACCGTAGGTGGTGATGGCGTTGCCGTTGGCGTCGCAGGGCAGGAGCTTAATATCGCTGAGCGCCATGTCGGACTTGCCGGGTGCCAGGGAACGCAGGCCCGCCAGCGCGAAGACGGGTTTCGTCGTCGCCGGGAAGGTGATGTACTGTTCCTTGTTGCCGTATGTCAGGTCGCTTCCGTGCTTGACCTCGGTGCCGCCCGTCCAGGTTCCCTTCGCGACGGATTCCTTCCAGCCGCCAAGGGAGCCGCCAGAGGCGGGGTTTCCGGGGTCTTCATCAAAGGCGAAGACGCGGTATTCGCCCGGGAACTGGTCGTTCCCGAGGGTCGTGTCATAGGTCGGGCGCGGGGTGACGCCCAGGCCGCAGGACTGAGTGCCGGGGGTCGGGTTCTGGACCGCCACGGCGTGGGGGTAGGTGTCCATGCCTCCCTTCCACTTGGTGGTCCAGAAGGTCTTGGCCGAGTCGGGGCGGGCGGTGTCGTCGTCGGTGAGGGCGGCGATGGTGCCGTTGGGGGCGCTTTCGCCGACCTTCTCTTCGGAAGTCGCCCACAGGACGTTCGGGTGATAGGGGGTTTCGGGGGCGGCTACGGCCGCTGTGGGAGCCAGCCCGAGCACGGTGGCCGCAAGAATCGGGACGCCGAGGGCTGCGATGATGGGTCTGTTCCCCATGGGGGTAACTCCTTCGTCAGTATGGGGTCTATGGGGTGTTGGCCGGGATGCACAAGATACCTAACACGTGGTGGATTTAGGCGACACGCCTCCTTTCTGGCAGCGAAACATCCTCGCGGGTGAAGACCGCGAGGATGAACTCAGAATTTCAGTCCGCCGTCTTCGATACCGCGGAAGAAGAACTTTTGGCTAAAGGCGAAGACCACGACGACGGGAACCATCGCGACGACCGCCCCGGCCAGGACCAGCTGGTACGTAACGCCCTGGGGCGAATTCTGAATCGCCGTCAGCGTCAGCATCAGCGTCTGTTTGTTGGGGTCGGGCAGCATCAGCAGCGGGAAGATGAAGTCCGACCACGCGGCGATGAACGACGTCAATCCGACGACGGTGAGTGTTCCGCGCACCTGCGGCAGGAAGATCGACCAGAAACGGCGCAGCTCCCCCGCCCCGTCAATCAGGGCGGCGTCCTCGATCTCGTCGGGGATGCCCATGAAAGCGGCTCGCATCATGAGAATCTGGAAGGGCCCGATCATCGCGACCATCCAGACGCCGGGAAGCGTGTTGTACAGGTCCAGCTGCACCATCATCTTAAACAGCGAGAGCATGATCGATTCGAAGGGGAAGATCATGGCGGACAGGACCACGAAGTACATGATGTTGCGCCCGCGCCACCCGCGCCTTGACAGCATGTAGCCGCCGATGCAGGACAGGAGGATGTTGGAGGTGACCGTCAGCGCGGCGATGATCGCCGAATTCCTGATCGATCCCAGGATGTTCGTGCGTTCGAAGAGCACGACGAAAGATTCCAGCGACCAGTGCTGGGGAAAGATCGTTGCGCCCTGACCGAAAACGGACTCTCCGGGAGCCTTGAAGGCGGCCATCAGGGGCAGGACCAGCGGCCCGACCAGGATGATCGCGACGACGATCAGCAGGACGTAGCGGGCAAAGAGCGCGCGGCCGCGCATCTGGCGCGAGGCAACGTTGCGGCTCTGCCTCTCGAGGCGGCGCTCCTTGCGCCACCGGGCGAAGCGTTCGCCAAGCGTGGATTCTGACTGGGTTAGTGCGGTGCTCATGAATCTTCAGCCTTCCTCTGCAGGCTCTGGGAAGCGATGATGAATCCGAAAGTGATCAGGAACAGGCACACCGACGCGGCGTCCCCCTGTCCCAGGGACCCGAAGGTCGGGTCAACGATTCGGTCGCGGATGTACATCGTCAGCGTCTTTGTCGGCGAGGCCGATCCGCCCAACAGGTACACCTCGGTGAATATCTTGAGACAACCGATCGTGGTGAGGGTGGCGACCAGGAACATCATCACCTTCACGCCGGGCACGGTCACCGTCAGGAAGCGGCGAACCGGGCCGGCGCCATCCAGTTCCGCGGCCTCGTAGAGGGACTTATCGACGTTGGCCAGGGCGGATAAGTAGAGGATCATGTAGTAGGGCAGGCCCTGCCACAGGGTGATGATCATGGCGCAAAAGAGGATGAACCACTGGTCTGACAGGAAGGGCACCGGGTCCAGCCCCCACGAGTCCAAGAGGTTGTTGATGGGGCCGCGCTGGTCCAGGAGGTAGCGCCACGCCAGGGAGATAACGACCAGCGAGGAGATGGCCGGCAGGTAGTAGAGGGCGCGGAAGAATCCGATGCCGGGGACGTGCGACTTTACCAGGAGCGCGAGGAGGAGAGGCAGGAGCACCATCAGCGGAACGACGCACACGGCGTATATCAGCGAGTTTGTCAGGGCACCCCAGAACTCGCCGTCCCTCAGGATGGTCAGGTAGTTTTCGATGCCGATGAAACGGCCGATGCGACCCACCGGTTTCGTCTTCGTAAAGGAGACGACGACGGTCGTGACAAAGGGGTATATGTAGAACGAAATGATGGCGAGCACCGGCAGGGTAACCCACAGCCAGGGAACCCAGGCGGGACGGAATCGGGCGGCGCCATTGAGCGAGCGCGTTTCTATTCTCTTGGTTGTCGACATACCTAAGTCCTCCATAGGGGTGTGCGCGGCCGCGAGGCGGGTGATCGCGCTGGTTGGGAACACGTCGGGGGCCGAGGCCACGCCTCGGCCCCCGAGCGTTCAATCAGTCTCCGAGAGCTTTGAGTTTCTCGTTCATCTGATCCTGTGCAGTTTTGAGTGCGGCCTTCGGTTCGACCTCACCACGGATGGCCTTGTTGACATTCTCGACGAGGGCATCCTTCACGGCACCGGTCGCGTAGAACACGTCGGTGTAGGCCTCGGCATCCTTGGCGGCCTTAGCGGCCTCCTCGTAGGCGGCCTTGAACACGGGATCGTCCGCGATCTTCGGCGGGTTGGCGACCAGCTCATCGAGCGACTTGGCGACGGCCGGGAAGATGATCGCGCCACCGTCACGCGCCCAGGCGAGCTCGTTCTCGGCGTTCGTCATCCACTCGGCGAACTTCATGGCCAGGGGGGCGTTCTTGGTCGTGACGGACACGCCGATGTACTGGCCCTCGAAGACGGGTTTGATGCCGGAGTTGGTCGGGAAGGGGCCGACGCCGGTGTTCTCGTACACGGTCGCGTTGTTGCTCTTCACGGACTTCAGGAACGATGCGTTCGGCGTGCCGAAGGCCAGGTTTCCATCAGTGTACGCCTTGCCCGGATCGGGCTCGCCGGTCAGGGAGTCCTTCGGGATGGAGCCGTTTGCATAGAGCTCGGCCAGCTTTGTCACGTACTTGACGGCATTCTCATTGTCGGCGAAGTTAAAGGCGGTCTTGTCGTCGTTGAGCAGCTTGACACCCATGCCGTGCAGCTGGGCGATCATGTACCACTCGGGCGAACCGTAGATGCCGTAGTCGCCCTGCCCGTCGGCGCCGACCTTGGCGGCGGCATCGAAGAGCTCGTCCATGGTCTTCGGAGGCTTGTTCTCGTCAAGCCCGGCGCGCTTGAAAACTTCCTTGTTGTAGGTGGTGATGTAGGGGCCAAAGTACCAGGGCAGAGCCGTGTGGTGATTGCCTGCACCCAGGGCGGTGGAGTCCCAGATGGACTTCACGAACTTGTCGCCGATGCCGGGGGCCTTGACGTCGTAGTCCATGAGCAGGTTCGACTTGGACAGGGCCAGGATGGTCGAGGAGGGGACGTTAACGACGTCGGCCATCTTGCAGTTCGAAGCCTGGGCCGTGATGGTCTGGTCGAACTCGGCGCCGCCGCCCTGGTCGGTCCAGTTGATCTTCACGCCGGGGTTGGCGTCCTCGAATTCCTTGATCTTCGCCCTGAAGAAGTCACCGAAATCGTTCTGCAAACCCTGGGTCTGGAACGTGATCTCGCCTTCAACCTTCGAGGTGTCGATCTTTGAGTCATCGACGTTGCCCTTGGGAACGTCGCAGGAAACATCGGGCGTGGGGATGGAGCCAGACGCGGATCCACCTCCACCGGCGGAGCCGTCGTTGCAGGCGGCCAAGCCAAGGGTGCCGAACATGGCGAGGGCGATTGCGCCTGCGGCCATCTTCTTCTTCAACATGCGAAACCTCCGTTGGTCCGTATTAACTGTTCGATCGATGGGATCGAGTCACTAACTATCTCGTGTTAGTTGATACCTAAATCATAGCGACCTCGCGCGCCAAGCGCATCATTTGTTAGCAGCTTTGCACATTGTTACCAAGCCGCAACATTAACACTCGGGCGTAAAATCACCCCTGATCTGAGCAATCACAAATGTCATGTCCGTTTCACGCATCCGTGCCCCCCACTCGGGCCGGGCATCCGGACCGCACGAGCGCGTCCCGATCCCGTCCTGGAAGGCATCCAGCCACAGGAAGAGCCGATCGCTGTCCGGCAGTTCCTCCCAGTGCGAGGCACCGGCCAGCTCGCGCTCATTCCACGGGCACGCGCTCCATCCCAGCGGAGAGCCGGGTAGGACCAGCACATCCCCCGCCTCGCCCCGCAGGCGCAGGGCCTCCAGATCGGGGCGATGTCCCCCCTCCTGGGGACGCACGCACACATCCCACAGGTCGCCCACGTTTGCGTGCCCGAATCCGCGTGCGCCGGGCACGCGCATGTCGGGGTAGCCGATCAGGGTGTCGCCCAGCCAGGAGGCCTCCCACGAGGACCCCTGCAGCCGGATGCGCACGCCCAGGCGCGGAACGCGCTCGGGCCAGGCGCCGAAGGGACGGACGCGGGCGGACGCGGACAGGCCGAGCACCCCCCGCTCCCCCACGCGCACGGGCTTGAATTCCCAGGTCAGGGTGAGGCCGAATTGCGCGGCGGGAGGGGCCCAGCGTTCGACGACGCACTGGGAGCGCTCGTCCCCCGCGATCGAAACGAGCCGTCGGCGCAGCAGGTGCAAACGGGCCCGTTCCCAGCGCATCGCGTGCGACGTGCCGTGTTCGCCGCGGCCCACGCCCAATTCCCCCAGGTCTTCTTCGCCGATACCCCAGTAGTCCACGGGGCCTCGTCCGCAGTCGTTGTCGGTGGGCGCGCGGAACACGCTCAGCTCGACCGACACCGGCAGGTCGCCGATCCGAACCACGCGCCCGCGCGAGTCCAGCGCGTAGGGGCAGACCCCGTCCTCGCACTCAGCGGGAAGAATGGGGGCCTGCGCGAGGGCTCGCAGGCGCTCCTCCTCGTCTTTTGCGCCCTGGTCGGCCAGGGTTTGCGCCAGGGCGGGGGCGTCCGGGGCGAAGGCGGCGACCCACGCCCACGTGCCCGCGTAGGGGCGCGAGCGCGCATCGATGAGCCCGTCGCACACGAAGTTTCCGTCGTGGACTTCCTCGCCGAAATCGCCGCCGTAGGACAGGGCGCGCCGACCATCCCCCAGCGTCCTCCACAAAGCGTGATCGCGCCACTCCCACACGAAGCCTCCCGCGTGCCGCGGGTGGGACATCTGCGCCGCGTACCCGGCAACACCACCGGGTCCGGTACCCATTGCGTGCAGGTATTCGCACAGGAGATAGGGGGCGCGGCGGATGCGCTCGCGCGCGGCGTTATCAACGCGCGCCGCGACGTGCGTGGGCACGGCGACGGGCGCGTGCGGGTCGGAGTCGTCCAGGACGGCGGCGACCTCTTCGAGGGTGGGGTACATGCGCGAATAGATATCGGCGTACTCCATGGCGTGATCGCTCTCGTAGTGGATGATCGCCTCCCCGCGGGTGCGCTCGCGGAGCCAGCGCGCGCAGGCAACCAGGTTCGCGCCGGTACCCGACTCGTTGCCCAGGCTCCAGCAAAAGATCGAGGGGTGGTTCTTGTCGCGCTCGAAAGCGCGGGCGGTGCGGTCCAGGTACGCGTCGGCCCATCGCGGGTCGTCTGAGGGGTTGTCGATCCACTCCCCCGTCCCCTCGAAGCCGTGCGTCTCGATATCCCCCTCCAGCATGACCCACAGGCCGATCTCGTCCGCCAGGTCGAGCAGGCGTGGATGCGGCGGATAGTGGGAGGTGCGGATCGCGTTGACTCCCATCGATTTCATCAACGCCAGGTCCGCCCTGGCCCATTCCTCGTCAAAGACGCGCCCCTCGTCTGCGCGCACCTCGTGGCGATTCACCCCGTTGAGGGTGAGGGGTTCGCCGTTGGCACGCAGGATGCCGCCCGCGATCGCGACGCGACGAAATCCGATCCTCAGGCTCCGCTCCCCACCGGCGAGGCCTTCTTTGCCCTCCACGACCACGCGCGCGTCGTAGAGGGCGGGGTCGTCGGCGCTCCACGGGCGCACGGCTCCCGCCTCAAGGCGGTCGCTGCGGTAGCGCCCATCGGCTCCGCGTCGAAGGGTGCAGGCACGGACGCCCAACCCCTCGATCGTGAGGTAGGCCGACACGAATTCGTCCAGCGCCCCGCGCACCCGGGCCTCGATGGTCACATATCCGGTCCCAGCCGCATAGTCCGTGTCGACCCACAGGTCCTCAAGAGTGCCGGGGGCAAGGTGGCGCAAGCTGACGGAACGAAAGATGCCCGGGAGCCACCACTGGTCCTGATCCTCCAGGTAGGAGCCGGGGCTGAACTGGTGGACTCGCACGGTGAGGGTGTTAGTGCCGGGGCGCACGACCTTAGTCACGTCGAACTCGTGAGCCAGCCGCGATCCGCGGGCCATACCGACCCAGGTGCCGTTGACCCACACGCTGGCCTGGCTCTCGACGCCGTCGAAGCGCAGGGCGACGATCCCGCCCCGCCATGCCTCAGGGAGCTCGAAGTCGCGGCGGTAGTCGCCGACGGGATTGGCATCGGGTGGAAAGGGTGGGTCGACCGGAAAGGGGAAGTCGACGTTCGTATAGGCGGGGCGGCCAAATCGGCCTTCGCCGCGCAACACCCAGTGGCTGGGCACGTCAATATGGTCCGCCTCCGGGGTCAGGTCGGGTTCGTCCCAGGGTTGTTCCACGTTGACAAAGGGATCTGGGTCGGTGCGATGGTAGGCGAAGTTCCAGGTGCCGTCGAGGCTGAGCACACCGGGGTCATCCGCCAGGTGGGCGCGCGGGGGCAGGAGCGCTCCCGCGCCGGGAGCGTAGGAAGGTATCATCATGTTCACGTCTGGGTGCCTTTCGGATGTCGTCGTCGAAACTCCGATCGTCGCCCACAAGACTAACACGTTATAGTCGTTGTGTTTCAACGAACATACCCAAGAATCCGGAGCAGTCTATGGAGCGCGCAACCCGGGCCGACGTCGCACGCGCAGCAGGCGTCGCGCCCTCCACCGTCTCGCTGGTCCTCAACGGGCGCGGCCGGGACGTCAAGATCGCACCCGCCACGATCGAGCGCGTCCAGAAGGTCGCTCGCGAACTCAGCTACATCCCCAACGCCGCCGCCCGCTCGCTGCGGCGCGGGAAGTCGCACTTCATCGCCCTCCTCATGGCCGAGCTGCCGGACGACCCCTTTGTGCCCGTCGTCCACACCGTGCTCACGACCGCCATGATCGGCATTCAGCGACGCGGCTATCTGCTCCTGCCCCTCTTCCAGTCAGGCGACGGCGCCTCCGATGCAGAGGTCATTCGCGGGGTCCTGGGGGACACCCAGCTGGCGGGGATCATCCGTGAGACGACATCGGCGGAGGCCTTCACGTCGCGACTGCTGGCCAACCTGGGCATTCCCGTCGTCGCCATGTCCATGATCGAGGCCGAAGCCACCGGCTCCGAATCCGCTCTGATCCGCATCGATGAAGGCACCGGGGTGCAGGACGTCCTCACTTCCTGCGCGCTCATCGACCCGGTGACCGCGCGCGGCTCCGGTCGCGCTGTCTTCCTGGCGGGTCCCAACACGAATCACGCGCGCCAAAACCCGATCGCGCACGCCTTTGGCGCGAGCTTTTCCCTGTACTCCCTGCCCGACTGGGAGGCCTCCACGGCCTACCAGGCGGCCCTGCGCCTGCTCGCCGACGACCCCGCCATTTCTCTCATCGCACTGGCCGACGACTCTCAGGCGCCAGGCGTCTTCCAGGCCGCCGCCGACCTGAATCTGAGCGTCCCCTCCGACCTGTCGATCCTGGGATTTGGCAACCAGGATCAGCACGCCGCCACAGAGATCGGCCTGACGACCGTCGACTGGCCTCTGAAAGACATGACGGAGGCCGCCGTCGCCTCCATCATCAACGTCATCGAGGATCGTCCCCCCATTGCCGACACTCACCCCGGCGCCGTCTCGGTGGCCGACGAACCGACGTCCGTACCTGCTGGCTCGCCTGACGCCACCACACCCGTCGCCACGATCCCGACGCGCCCCGTGTGGCGCTCCTCGGTCGCACGCCGCGCCTAGGGATCCGGCCGCCCACTCGCGCGTGAAACCCAGACCGCCCCCGCTCAACCGGAAACCACCAAAATCGGTCGCAATCAGCAGGCAGGGGAGGTCGGGGTTTCACCAACCCACCCTGCACCCCAGCAGGGGCAGTCTCGGTTTCAGCGGCGCGCCAAGTGAGCAGCGCCGGGTGGCCGCATCCCACCCCGACCATGCCCGCTACCCGCGTAGCGCCGCGGTCACTCGTCGAGGCCGCAGGCCCTGTAGATATTCGCCAGCATCGCCAGGCGCTCTTCGAGCGTCGCTTCCTTCGGGACGCACACCTTCGCCCCCAGGTAACGAGCCCTCGCCCGGATCCCGGCGTGGGCGCAGCGCTCGATCTCCGTATCGCTCATGAGCGACGTCGGCTCATCCACCCGAGCGGGCAGGTGGCCGTCGATCCAGGGGTACCCGTACCGGGTTTCCTGTGAGCCCGCGCCCGAAAAAATGATGCCGTCCAGGACACCGCTTTCACCCGCCTGAAGCACGTGCCGATAGGCGGTGTCCGCGTCGCGGCCCTCCACGGCTGAGCGCCCCCAGTTGATGTGGATTCCGATACCGAATTCCGCCGCGATGTCGATTTCGGATTCGAGCGACAGGAATCCCTTTTCTGGGTTCTGCTCGGGGATGAATCGGTCGCAGTGCTCGATGACCAGCGCGGAGCCGAACCAGTCCCAGCCAAGCACCTCCTCCAGCGAACGCCTGAAGGCGTCGGACTGGGCGAGGCGCGTGGGTGCCGAGTGCACCTCCACGCGCGCGACCAGGGGCCGTCCCACTCGCTCGCACAGTTCGCCGAGGTCTCGGTTGAGTTTCCGGGTGAACGCCAGGCAGGCCCCGCGCCCCGCCTCGTCGGGCGAGGCCAGACCGAAGTCTGCGTTTTTCCCGACGTTTACCATGGTGCCCGGGATCGCGGTGATGGCGTTGAAATCCCAGTGTGATGCCAGGCGGGAGGCCAGGACGTCTGCCTGGGTGGCGAGCTGCCCGGGGTAGGGGATCTCGACACCGCTCACCCACGGCTGTTCGGCCAGGAGCGCGTAGTAGTCGCCTTCCAGCTCGGGGGCCGGAAGAGACGCGTAGGCCCCGATCATGAATGGAATTGTCATCGTGATTATCCTTCTTTGGGTTTTTCGTCGATTCCGTCTTCGGGCGAACAGGTGCGGGCCCCATCCGGTTTCTGCAACGATCGCGGGGCACCGGCGATGGAGGGCGCGGCAGTCCCATACGATCCAGCGGCATGCGCAGGGACGGGTCCGATTGAGCCCGTCCCTCGGTGTCGTGCTCCCCTTAGAGCGCCAGGTTCTGCTTCACGACATCCGCCAGGGAAGCGGCGACGGCGTCCGCCTCGTCCTGCGTCGCGGCCTCGACCATGACGCGCACGAGCGGCTCCGTGCCCGACGGGCGCAGCAGGACACGGCCGGTGTCCCCCAGCCGGGACTCCGCCTTAGCCACGGCGTCGGCGAGCGCCCGGTTCGTCGAGGCGCCCGCACGGTCCACGCCACCCACGTTGATGAGGGTCTGCGGCAGGCGAGAAATAAAGGAGGTCAGGTCAGCCAGGCAGCGGCCGGATTCCTTGACCATCCGCGAGATCAGCAGCGAGGACAGGATGCCGTCGCCCGTCGTCGCGTGGTCGCGTGCGATGATATGACCGGACTGCTCGCCGCCCAGGGAGTATCCGGACGCCAGCATCTCCTCCAGCACGTAGCGATCCCCCACGCCCGTTTGCACGGTTTGGATGCCCGCCTCGCGCATGGCGAGGAGCAGCCCCAGGTTGCTCATGACGGTCACGACCAGTGTGTCTTTCGCCAGCGTTCCGCGCTCGCGCGCGGTTACCGCCAAGGCGCCCATGATCTTGTCGCCATCGATGAGGGTGCCCTCGTGGTCCACGGCCAGGCAACGGTCCGCGTCACCGTCGTAGGCGACACCGAAGTCGCAGCCGGAGGCGACGACGGCCGCCTGCAGGGCACATGGGTGCGTTGAGCCCGCGTTCAGGTTGATGTTGCGCCCGTCCGGTGAGGCGTTAATGACGGTCACGTCGGCGCCAAGCTCACGGAACACGGCGGGGCCGAACTCGGAGGCTCCGCCGTTCGCGCAGTCGATCGCGACCTTCATGCCGCGCAGATCCATCCCGATCGCCTCCGCCAGGTGCGCGATGTAGGACTCTTTGGCCCACTCGTGGTTCGCGTCCACCTCGCCGACCTCCGCGCCCGTGGGACGATCCCACTGGGTGCCGATCAGCGCCTCGATCTGATCCTCAACAGCATCGGCCAGCTTGTAGCCGCCGTGGGCAAAGAACTTGATGCCGTTGTCCGGCATGGGGTTGTGGGAGGCGGAGATCATGACGCCCAGATCCACGGTGTCCTCCGTGGCCGTCAGGTGCGCGACCGTCGGAGTCGTCACCACGCCGATGCGCGTGACGTCCATTCCCGCGCTGGCTAACCCCGCGGCGAGCGCGTGGTCCAGAAACTCGCCGGAAATACGCGTGTCGCGCCCGATGATCGCGCGGGGCTTCGACCCGTCCGCGCGCCTCTCCCCGCCGAACTGGCGGGCCGCGGCCTCGCCGAGCTGCAGCGCGAGCTCCGCGGTGATGTCAACGTTCGCCAGTCCTCGCACGCCGTCCGTGCCGAACATCCTGGGCATAGTCTCTCCATTCAGTGGGTCATTCAACTGCACTAAGCCTACCGCGCCCTTTGCCCCGCGCGAGGGGTGTGGCACGCAGCGGGGACTCTCACATCCCGGGTAAAGCGGTGGTGGGTAAAAGCGGGCCGCGCCCCGCATGTGCGGGGCGCGGCCACGGGCGAAGCCGAAGGGATCAGCGCTTCGAGAACTGCGAAGCCTTGCGGGCCTTCTTCAGGCCTGCCTTCTTGCGCTCGGTGGCGCGGGCGTCGCGGGTCAGGAAGCCGGCCTTCTTGAGGGCCGGACGGTTCGCGTCACGATCGATCTCGTTGAGGGCGCGCGACACGCCGAGGCGCAGGGCGCCGGCCTGGCCGGAGATGCCGCCGCCGTTGATGCGGGCGATGACGTCGAAGCGGCCGTCAATGTCGAGCAGGACGAAGGGGGACTTCACCAGCTGCTGGTGCAGCTTGTTGGGGAAGTAGTCTTCGAGGGTGCGGCCGTTGATGGTCCACTTGCCGGAGCCGGGGACCAGGCGAACGCGGGCGACGGCCTCCTTGCGGCGACCCAGGCCCGCGCCGGGCGCGGTGATGGATTGACCGGCGCCAGCGGGAGCCGACTCGGTCTCGGACGTGTAGGAGCTGGGGACGACTTCCTCGTCCAGCTCAGCGGAAACGATGGTCTCAGCCACGGTTCTCCTCAGTTGTTAAAGGTGTCAGCGACGCGACAGGTCACTGCGACACCTGGGTCAGTTCGTAGGGAACCGGCAACTGGCCGGCGTGGGGGTGCTCCGGGCCAGCGTAAACGTGCAGCTTCTTGAACTGCGCGCGGCCGAGGGAGTTATGAGGAAGCATGCCCTTGACGGCCTTCTCGACGGCGCGCTCGGGGGCGGCGGCGAGGAGGTCGCGGTAAGCGGTCGCGGTCAGGCCGCCGGGACGCCCGGAGTGGCGGTACGCCATCTTCTGGTCGAGCTTCTTACCGGTCAGGGCAACCTTGGCCGCGTTGATGATGATGACGTTGTCGCCCATGTCAATGTGAGGGGCGAACGTCGGCTTGTGCTTCCCACGGAGGAGGGCAGCGGTCTGGGCTGCCAGGCGACCGAGGACGACGTCGGTGGCGTCGATGACGTACCACTTCTTGTCGGCGTCCCCGGGCTTGGGTGAATAGGTGCGCACGGGCGTAACCTTCAATTCTTGCTGGTCATGGGACGCCGCGCCGATTGTCCGGGGGCGTCCGCGATGAAACGGTTCGCGCGAGGCGTCGGCGAGGCTTCCTGGCGAGTGGGAGGCACCAGGTGCTCTGCTGACGCACAGCACTAGCCATATTATCGGCGCCCAGCCCGACGGTCAAAGCGCGGCGGCCACTGTGTCACATTCCTCAACCCTCGCCTGCACAGCACGTGTCGCGCCTGGCCCGCGCCTGCCGGGCCCGCTTCGCCCACTGCTCGGGGGCGGGATAGTCCACCCCTTCCAGGGTCAGGCCGTGGGCGGGGGCGATGGGCGCCGCCTCGGAGCGGGAGCGCGAACGAAGGATGCGCTCCGGGTAGTCGGTGCCGCGCGCCCCGGCTCCCACCAGGAGCAGGGCTCCGACCAGGGAGCGCACCATCGAGTGGCAAAAGGCGTCGGCCTCGACCCGGAATACGACGGCGCCCCCCTCTCTCGTCGCGCGCAGCGTGCGCAGGGTGCGAATGGTGGTGGCCCCTTCGCGCGGACGGCAATACCCCAGGAAGTTGTGCCGCCCGAGCAGGGGGGCTGCGGCCTCGTTCATGGCGGCCTCGTCAAGGGGCTCGTCCACCCAGAGGCGGTCCCAGCGCGCGAGGGGGTCGGGCCGGTCCGAAACCCTGTAGGCGTAGCGGCGCCCCAGGGCCGAGAAGCGCGCGTCGAAGCTGCCGTCCACCACGGCGACCCCGTAGATTCGCACGTCGCAGGTGCCGCCAGCGGCGCTCAGGCCGCGGGACCGCGCGCGTTCGCCGTAACGGCCTGCGAGGATCTTGTTCAGCCTGCGCGCAATCGATAAGGCCGCGGCTTCCTGCGTGGCCCCTCCCCTGGGCGCGAGCTTGGCCCAGGCCTGGTCGGACACGTCTACGTGGCACACCTGGTGGCGGGCGTGGACGCCGGCGTCCGTGCGCCCGGCGACGGTCGTAGCGACCTCTTCGCGCGCGGCCAGGGCCAGCGCGGCCTCAACCTCGCCTTGGACGGTGCGCAGGCCCGGCTGCGCGGCCCAGCCGTGAAAGTCGGTGCCGTCGTAGCTGAGATCCAGCCGCAGGCGCTTGATGCTCACAGGTCCCACGCCCGCACGCCGCCGATGATGCCCGCGTCGTTGGGCACCACGATCACGTCATCACCCATGGCCCTCAGGTTCGAGGCAGTGATTCGCTTAGAGTTCCCGCCGCCCAGGTACAGGCGGTCCCACATGTACATGGGGCGCAGTCCGTCGACGACACGACGCACGCGGCGCGACCAGTGCACGTCGCCCAGGCGCAACCGCTCGTGCTCCCCGATGTAGTCGTCGTAGGTGAGGCCCCAGCGCACCGGCCCCTGCGACACCTCGATGTGGGGGGCCAGCTGTCCGCCGTCGAAGACGGCGTTGCCCAGGCCCGTGCCCAGCGTGATGATCATTTCCAGGCCGCGGCCCGTGATCGCGCCCGCACCCGCGACCTCGGCGTCATTGAGGACCTTCGTCGGCAGCCCCAGCGCCTCCTCGATCGCATGACCCATGTCAAAGTGGTCCCAGCACGCTACCAGGTCGGGCAGGACGCGCGAACGCGGGCCGTCCCTGGTGATGTAGTGGGGAGTGGCAATGACGACGCCGTGGCGGATCATTCCGGGCATGCCCATGGTCACGCGCGTCGCGCGGGGCAGCGCCCCCGCGAGATCCACGACGGTGGAGACCAACAGCTCCGGGGGGAGCGGATACGGAGTGGGCGTCCTCGTCGCGGGGGCCACCATTGTGCCGCGCTCATCCACGACCGATCCCTTGATGCCGCCTCCGCCGCAGTCGATCGCCAGGGTCATTTCTTCAAACATGCCCCCAGTCTATCCGCCAGCATTGGCCTGCCTCCACCGTCACGTGCGCCGTGGCGGTGGAGGCCCATTGGGCGCGTATGGGGCTTCACGCGGCCCCTCGGACCACGCGCGATCGGCTCCGCCCCGACGAATCGGTCAGCGGGGCGCGGGCCGCTCGAACCACACGGTCGAGTCCGCCTCAATGAGGTGGCCATCGGAGCGGCCGCTCCGCGCGACAATGGGCCCGACGCTGCCGAGCGCCGTCGCGGGAATCGGCCGTTTCCCGGTGTTGGTCACGCAGATAAAGGCCCCGTTGTCGAATGCGAGCGCATCGGCTTCTTCGAGGGGGATCCATTCAAGGCGATCGATCTCGTCTCGGCGCTTTCGACGAATGCTCAGAATCCGCCGGTACAGCGATAGCATCGAGTCGGGATCCTCGCGCTCCTCGTCCCTGGTCATTGCGCCGTAACACTCGGGTTGCGGGAGCCACGGGGGCGCGGTCGCTTTCTCACTGAAACCGAAAGTCGGCGAGCATTTTGTCCACGGCATTGGGATCCGGCAGCCGTCGCGGCCGATTTCCTTCCCGCCCGAGCGGTGCCAAATGGGATCCTGGCGCTCTGTCGGCTTCAGATCGAGATGCTCGCTGAGTCCGAGCTCCTCGCCCTGGTAGAGGTAAATCGTCCCCGGCAGGGCGGCCATGAGGGCGAGGGCGGCTCCGGCCCGCTTCGTCCCGAGCCCACGGTCGACGCTTCCCTTTCGTCGAGCGGATTCGATCATCGCCTCGGGGAGGGGCTCGTCATCGACCTGCTCCTGCCCGTATCTGGTGACCGCACGATGGACATCGTGGTTGGCCAGGGTCCAGGCGGGGCCGTTCGTTTTCGATCCCTGAGCGAGGCCCTTGTCGATGGCCGCGCGAAGGCGTTTCGCGATCCACGGTTGAACGAGGAGGTCGAAAGCGAATGTCTGATGCAATTCGTCGTTCGCGACGTAGCGTGCATACGCCCGGTCGTTTGACGCCCACACCTCTCCGATCAAATACCTCGGATCGGAATAGCTGTTTGCGATTCGACGCCACCGGCGGTAGATTGCGTGGACGCCCGGGTGATCCCACTGCGCATCCACCGTTCCGACCTGCTCCTTTTCGCCTCGCGGTATCGGATCGGATTTCATCAGACCGTGCGCGACATCGACGCGGAACCCGTCGACCCCGCGGTCGAACCACCAGCGCAGAATCGAGTCGAATTCCGCCCGGACCTCTTCGTTACGCCAGTTGAAATCGGGCTGCGAGGAGTCGAAGGCGTGCAGGTACCACGATTTCACGCCGTCTCCGACCACCTCCGTCCACGCGGAGCCACCGAAGAGGCTCTCCCAGGAGTTCGGGGGAAGCTCTCCGTTTTCGCCGCGCCCCCGTTCAAAGAGGAAACGGGCTCGCGCCGTCGAATCGGGCGACGCCGCGAGTGCTTCACGAAACCAGGGATGCTGGTGAGAGCAGTGATTCGGAACGATGTCCATCACGACCCTCAACCCGAGCTCGTGCGCTTCCCTCAGGAAATGGTCGAAGTCGGCCAGCGTTCCATACATCGGATCAATAGCGCGATAGTCCGCGACATCGTATCCGTGATCGCACTGGGGAGAGCGGTAGATAGGGTTGAGCCAGAGAGCATCGCACCCCAGGGCGACGATGTGCTCAAGCTCGGCGCGCAGGCCGTTCAGGTCGCCGTTGCCGTCGCCGTTTGAGTCTTTGTAGGAGCGCAGGTAGACCTGGTAGATGCTTGCGTTGCGCCACCAGCTCGCCTCGGCGCCTGCAAAAAGTCGGTTGTTCATTCGCGCCCCCATCGGTTCGAGGCTCCACGTGGCGCGTCCCAGCCAAGGGGCGGCGCCGCTGCCGGTCGCATCATGGCATTCCTCCTCGGTGACATCATTATCCAGGCAGACATCATCATCCGCCACATCGATCTACTCACTGTTGGATAGCTTTGTCAAGGGCTGCCTATTATTTTCCACCCGTTGAGCAAGGGCGGAGCCAACACGTGCCCGGGCGCACCTCGCGCACGCGACAAGGCGGGGAGGGGTGACCCCTCCCCGCCCTCGGCTACTATCCCCGGATAAAGTCGCCCTCAGCGCTTCCATCCGGGCGCGTAACTCACTCGGCCTTCTCGGTGCTCTCCGCCTGCTCCTCGGCGGTGGCTTCCTGGGCCTTGGTTTCCTTGTCCTTGTCGGCCTTGGCGCCAGCCTTGGATGCGGCAGCCTTGGCGGCCGTCTTCTCCGCAGCCTTCACGACGGCCTTCTTCTCGACCTTCTCCATGACGAGCTCAATGCGCATCAGGGGCGCGTTGTCGCCCTTGCGGTTACCGACGCGGATCAGGCGAGTGTAGCCGCCGGCGCGCTCGGAATCCATCTCGGGGATCAGCTCTTCGAAGAGGATCGCGACGATGCCCTTGTTGGGGATCTTCTTCATGACCGTGCGACGGGCGTGCTGGTCGCCGCGCTTGGCCTTGGTGATGAGCTTCTCGACGTAGGGGCGCAGCAGCTTGGCCTTCGCCTCCGTGGTCGTGAGGCCGCGGTGTTCGATCAGCTGAGCCGCCAGGTTCGACAGAATCAGCTTCTGGTGTGCCGGGCTTCCGCCCAGACGGGCACCCTTCTTGGGGGTGGGCATGAGTTTCTCCTACGGATTCAATGCGTCCATCGGACGCACGGGGTCAGATGGACTGGTCGTCCGAAAAGATCGCGGCGGATTCCGAATCGCCGAAGTTCGGCATAACCGAATCCTTCAGCGTCATACCGAGAGCCGCCAGGGACTCCTTGATCTCTTCGATCGACTTGGTGCCGAAGTTGCGGATGTCGAGCAGATCGGCCTCCGAGTGAGCAACCAGCTCGCCGACGGTCAGGATGCCGCGGCGACGCAGCGCGTTGTACGAACGCGACTGCAGGTTGAGGTTTTCGATCGGAAGCGCCAGGTCGGCTGCCAGGGTCGCATCGGTGGTGGACGGACCCACCTCGATGCCCTCCGCCTCCTCGTTCAGTTCGCGCATCAGACCGAAGAGTTCCACGAGCGTCTTGCCGGCCGAGGCCAGGGCGTCGCGCGGGGTGATCGCCGGTTTGGTCTCCACGTCAATGACGAGGCGGTCGAAGTCGGTGCGCTGCTCGACACGCGTCGCCTCGACCTTGTAGGTCACCTTGACGACGGGCGAGTAGATCGAATCGATCGGGATGCGCGAGATCTCGGCCTGCGGATCCTTGTTCTGAGCGGCCGACACGTAGCCTCGGCCACGCTCGACGGTCAGCTCGACCTCCAGCTTGCCCTTCTCGTTGAGAGTGGCGAGGTGCAGATCGGGGTTGTGGATCTCCACGCCGGCGGGAGGCGTGATGTCGCCGGCGAGAACCTCACCGGGGCCGGCCTTGCGCAGGTACATGACGACCGGCTCGTCGTTCTCGCTGGACAGGACGATCTGCTTGATGTTCAGGATGATCTCAGCGACATCCTCCTTCACACCCTCGATCGTGCGGAACTCGTGGGGGACGCCATCGATGCGGATGGATGTCACCGCTGCACCCGGGATCGAGGACAGGAGGGTGCGACGCAGGGAGTTACCCAGCGTGTAGCCGAACCCGGGCTCGAGGGGCTCCAGAGTGAAACGGGAGCGCAGGTCGCTGACCTTTTCTTCGGTCAGGATGGGTCGCTCTGCAATGAGCACGTCTATTCCTTTCTGGCCGGTGACCGCTATATGACACCGGATATGGGAACCTGTTGAAGCAGGCTAAGGGAGTGTGAACCGGAAGGTTCAGACGTGGGGAGGGCAGCGCCCTCCCGTCCACAAGTCAGCCGCGGCGGCGCTTCGGCGGGCGGGTGCCGTTGAAGGCCTGCGGGGTGACGTCCTGGATCGAACCGATCTCCAGGCCGGCGGCCTGCAGGGAGCGGATCGCGGTCTCGCGGCCGGAGCCGGGACCCTTGACGAAAACATCAACCTTCTTCATGCCGTGCTCCTGGGCACGACGAGCCGCCGCCTCGGCCGCCAGCTGCGCGGCGAAGGGAGTGGACTTACGCGACCCCTTGAATCCGACTTGGCCGGAGGACGCCCAGGCGACAACCGCGCCCGTGGGGTCCGTCAGGGAAACGATGGTGTTGTTGAACGTCGACTTGATGTAGGCGTGGCCGTTGGTGACGTTCTTCGAAATCTTGCGACGCGGCTTGCGGGCACCGCCCGAGCGCGAGGTCTTTGCTGCTGCCATATTCTGGTTCAGTTCCTTCTTATCGCGGAAAGCTCCCCTGGGGGCACTCTCCTAGGCCTTACTTGGCCTTCTTCTTGCCTGCAACGGTGCGCTTGGGGCCCTTACGGGTGCGCGCGTTGGTCTTGGTGCGCTGACCGTGGACCGGCAGGCCACGACGGTGGCGAAGGCCCTGGTACGAACCGATTTCGATCTTGCGACGGATATCGGCCTGAACCTCACGGCGAAGGTCACCCTCAACCTTGAAGTTTGCCTCAATGTAGTCACGAAGCTTGACGAGCTCCTCTTCAGTCGCGTCCTTGACGCGAGTATCCGGGCTGACGCCGGTGGCTGCGAGGGTCTCGGCCGCGCGGGTGCGGCCGACTCCGTAGATGTACGTGAGCGCGATCTCAAGCCGCTTCTCGCGGGGGAGGTCGACGCCGGCAATACGTGCCATGGTGATGTTGCTCCAGTTGTTCATCGGAGGTCGTCATCACTCAATCCGGGCGAGCAGCCCGGCCTCGGCCTCCGAACCGAGGGTCACCCCATGCGGGGCGCTGAGAGCGATGCTGTGGGGCTGGACGCCCCGTGCGCCAGCGGGTTTCAGCCCTGACGCTGCTTGTGCCTGGGGTTGTCACAGATGACCATGACGTTGCCGTGGCGACGAATCACCTTGCACTTGTCACAGATCTTCTTGACACTCGGCTTGACCTTCATGGTTGTTACCTCCACTGCCCGTCGGGCAGTTTGTGTCGGGTCACTTGTAGCGGTAGACGATACGACCTCGGGTAAGGTCGTAGGGACTCAGCTCGACGACAACTCGATCCTCGGGCAGGATGCGGATGTAGTGCTGACGCATCTTGCCCGCAATGTGGCCGAGAACCACGTGGCCATTCTTCAGTTCCACGCGGAACATCGCGTTAGGCAGGGCCTCGACAACCGTGCCTTCCATCTCAATGACGCCGTCTTTCTTCGCCATATCCTCCGTTTATCCTCTACATGTCTCGGATAGTTAGCGGCGGATGCCGCCGGGCATAGGGCACTCGCGGATGCGCGATGTGGATACGCCCAAGGAACCACTCTACGGCATTGAGTGCCCAACGGGATAGTCGGACACCCTGTCAACTCCCTCACGTTTAATCGGTCACATTTTCTTCGGGCACGTTGCGCGACACCGCGCTCACCGACCGGGCCGCGACCGACTGCCGCTATGCCCCGACGGTTCCCTCGCAAACGCGCAGGCCTTGGCGGACGCGCCCCGGTTTGGATACAACGCGCTGGGCCCGAAACCCCTGAGGTTTCGGGCCCAGCGACGAAGCTATCAGTCCAGCGATACGGGGGTCACGCCGTAGGGCGCCAATCCAGCCACTCCCCCGTCGCGGGCCGTCAGGACGCTCACCCCGTCAGCGGTGATCGCGATCGAATGCTCCCAGTGGGCGGCATCCCCGCCGTCAACCGTGCGCACCGTCCACTCGTCGTCGTCCGTCACGGAAGCAATATCGCCGCGAACCAGCATGGGCTCGACCGCCAGGACCATGCCCGGCTTGAGGCGCGCCTGAATGCCCCGCACGCTGTAATTGAGCACGTCCGGGGGCATGTGCATGCTCGTCCCAATACCGTGCCCGACGAACTCCTCGATGATCCCGGCCTCCCAGCCATTGGTCAGGGCGTTCTGCGCGACGACTCGCTCGACCGCCGAACCGACCGCGCTGATCCGTTTGCCCGTCGCCAGGCTGGCCAGGGCAGCCCACAGGGATTCTCGCGTGAGTGCGTCAAGCTGACGCCGTTCACGCAGGAGGTCCTCATCCACCCCCGGTATGGGGGCCGTCGCGCGCTCGCCGGCGGAAAAGTCCGTATCCGAGATGAAGGGCTCCCCCACGATCACTGAGAAGGCCGCGTCTCCGTGCCACTGCCGCCCGCGGTGCTCCACGTAGGCGCCGCAGTCGAACGACACGATATCCCCGGGGGCCAGCTCGGCCTCGCCGGGAATGCCGTGGACGATGACGTCGTTGACCGAGATGCACACCGTCGCCGGATAACCAAAGTAGCCCTGGAAGTTAGATTTCGCGCCGCCCTCGGCGATCGCCTGGGCGCTGACCTGGTCCAGCTCGCGGGTGCACACGCCGGGACGCACCGCGCTGCGCAGGGACTCGTGGATGGAGGCAACCACCAGGCCGGCCTCACGCATCCACCGCAGCTCCTCGGCGGTCTTTAGTTCGATACGAGGCATCGTCTAGTTTTTCACCGCTGAATCGAGGATCGCAAAGATTCTGGCCGTCACCTGATCGATTGAGCCGGCGCCGTCCACGACCTCCAGGAGGTCCTGGTCCACGTAGTACGTGGCCACGGGCTCCGTCTGCTGGCGGTAGACCTCGAGGCGGTGACGCATGACCGGCTCGGTATCGTCCGTGCGGTGCTGCTCCTGCGCGCGCTTGAGCATGCGCTCCACGACCTCGTCCTCGTCCACCTGGATTTCGAGGACCACGTCGATCGACTTGCCCAGGTCGAGGAGCATGTCGCGCAGCACGTGTGCCTGATCGACCGAGCGCGGGTACCCGTCAAGGAGGAAGCCCCCTTTCGTGTCGGGAGCAGCCAGGCGGGCTTTCACCATCGCGTTCGTCACCGAATCCGGAACGAATTCGCCGCGTTCCATGTACGCCTGCGCCTGCTTACCGATCTCCGTGCCCTCCGCCATGTTCGCACGGAAGATATCGCCCGTCGAGATGGCGGGAATGCCCAGTCGCGCGGCGATCCGCGAGGCCTGCGTCCCCTTGCCAGCTCCGGGAGGCCCCAGGAGGATGACGACCGTCATTTCAAGAATCCTTCGTAGTGGTGCTGCTGCAGCTGCGTGTTGATTTCCTTCACCGTCTGCAGACCAACGCCGATGATGATGAGCAGCGTCGTGCCACCGAAGGGCATCTGCGAGCTCGACAGCTTCAGCGGGATGATCGCCAGGGACGGCAGGAGAGCAATAATCACCAGGTAGAGCGCGCCAGCGGAGGTAATACGATTGATCACGTAACGCAGGTACTCGGCCGTGGGGCGGCCCGCACGGTATCCGGGAATGAAGCCCCCGTACTTCTTCATGTTGTCCGCAACCTCGTCAGGGTTGAACGTGATCGCCGTGTAGAAGAAGGTGAAGAAGAGGGTCAGCAGCGCGTAGATCGACAGGTAGAACGAGTTGCCCTGCGTGAAGTGCGCGGAAATCCACTGCACCCAGTGATCATCGGTCTTACCGAACTGCGCCACCATCGGCGGCAGCGCCAGGATCGAGGACGCGAAGATCACGGGGATAACGCCCGACATGTTGATCTTCAGGGGGATGTACGTCGTCGTTCCGCCGTACTGGCGGCGTCCGATCATGCGCTTGGCGTACTGGACAGGGATCCGGCGCTGGGCCTGTTCAACGTAGACGACGGCCAGCGCGACGGCGAGGAGCAGGGCGACGATCGCCGCGACCGAACCCCACTTGCCGGACTGCCCGATGGACAGCAGCTGCTCGGGCAGACGCGCGGCGATGGACGTGAAGATCAGCAGCGACATGCCGTTGCCGATACCGCGCTCCGTGATCAGTTCGCCCAGCCACATGATGACGCCGGTTCCCGCCATCATCACGATGATCATCATGATGAAGGTCAGGACCGAGCGGTCCTTGATGACGTTGTGGGAGCAGGACTGGAAGAGCTGGCCGCTGCGCGCCAGCGAAATCGTGGTCGTCGCCTGCAAGATACCGAGGAAGATCGTCAGGTAACGCGTGTACTGCGTCAGCTTGGCCTGCCCCGTTTGCCCCTCCTTGTACAGGTCATCGAAGCGGGGGATGACGACCCGCAGCAGCTGGATGATGATCGACGCCGTGATGTAGGGCATGATGCCCAGGGCAAAGATCGACAGCTGCAGCAGCGCACCACCCGAGAACAGGTTCACCAGATCCAGCAACGAGGCCTGAGTCTCCTGCGCGATACAGCGCTGCACGGCCTGGGAGTCAACGCCGGGCGTGGGAATGAACGACCCCAGCCGGAACACGGCCATGATGAACAGGGTAAAGAGTAGCTTCCGACGCAAGTCGGGGGTACGGAACGCCTGGGCAAATGCACCGAGCAAGGCTTCCTCCTACGGGTGATGGGCACGGGGCAATGCCCCTAGACTGGTCCAGCTTACCCGACACGGGCAGCGGTGGCGATATCCATTCATTATAAAACTGCGCTCGCACGCATGTGACGACGCGTAGCGGGCGCGTCCCACGGCTGGGGCGCACCGCTTGCGGGCGTGTTCTTTTTCCAGCGCCCCGCCCGCGATACGACAGACAGGTAACGGGGGTGGCCCCTCTTGGAACCACCCCCGCCTGGCCTCAGCGAGCCGAGATAGACCCGCCGGCGGCAGTAATCTTCGCCTCGGCGGAGGACGACCAGGAATCGACCTCAACCTCGAGCTTGACGCTCAGTTCGCCGCTTCCGAGCACCTTGACGGGCGCGGAATCGCGAACGGCGTGCTTGGCGATCAGATCCTCGACCGTCACCTTGCCGCCCTCGGGGAAAAGCTCCCCGAGCTTGCCAACGTTAACGACCTGGTATTCAACGCGGAAGGGATTCTTGAAGCCGCGAAGCTTCGGCAGACGCATATGGATCGGCATCTGCCCGCCCTCGAAGCCGACGGGAACCTGGTAGCGGGCCTTGGTGCCCTTGGTGCCACGGCCGGCGGTCTTGCCCTTCGAGCCTTCGCCGCGACCCACGCGGGTCTTCGCGGTCTTGGCTCCGGGGGCAGGACGCAGGTGGTGCAGCTTGACGATCTGCGTCTTTTGCGTGGAGTCCGCCATTGTCAGTCGACCTCCTCAGCGGTCACCAGGTGACGCACGGTGCGAACGGCGCCGAGAACGGCATCCGTCTGTTCACGTACGACGCTCTGGCCGATCTTGCGCAGCCCGAGGGTGCGCAGCGTATCCTTCATGTTCTGCTTCGCGTGAGCAGAAGACTTCACCTGGGTGATCTTGATGTTCTTCGCCATCACTTCGCCTCCCCTGCGGCGGCCTTGTCGGCCTCAGCGGCCTCGGCAGCCGCGCGCTTGTCGGCCTCACCCTCTGCGCGAGCGCGCAGCATGGAGGCGGGAGCGACGCGCTCGAGGGGCAGGCCGCGTCGGGCGGCGACAGCCTCGGGCTGCTCGAGCTGCTTCAGCGCGTCAACCGTCGCGTGGACGATGTTGATCGCGTTGGACGAACCCAGCGACTTGGTGAGCACGTCGTGGACGCCCGCGGCCTCCAGGACGGCGCGCACCGGGCCACCGGCGATAACGCCGGTACCGGGGGCGGCCGGACGCAGGAGGACGACACCGGCAGTATCGCGCCCCTGCACCACGTGCGTAATCGTGCGGCGGATCATCGGGACGCGGAAGAAGTTCTTCTTCGCCTCCTCGACGCCCTTGGAAATGGCCTGGGGAACTTCCTTGGCCTTTCCGTAGCCGACACCCACCGTGCCTTCGCCGTCACCCACGACGACCAGGGCGGTGAAGGAGAAACGACGTCCACCCTTCACGACCTTGGAGACGCGGTTGATGGTGACGACGCGCTCGATGTATTCGTTCTTGTTCTCGTTGTTCCGGCGGTTATCGCGATCGTTGCCGCGGCCGGAGCGGCGCTCACGGCGATCGTTGTTCTCGCCCGAACCGTTCCTGTCTCGCTGCTGTGCAGCCATCAGATGATCTCTCTTTCTTTCGGCTCGTTCACAGCTCAAGTCCGCCCTCACGGGCGGCCTCGGCAACGGCCGCAACGCGACCAGCGTACTTGTTACCGCCGCGGTCGAAGACGACGGCGCAGATTCCGGCGGCCTTCGCGCGCTCGGCGATCAGAGCGCCGACCTTGCGGGCCTTGTCGGTCTTCGTGCCCGCGGCACCAGCCAGCTCCGCTTCGATGTCGGAGGCCGACACCAGGGTGTGGCCGACCGTATCGTCGATGACCTGAGCCACCATGTGGCGGTTCGAACGGGTGACGACCAGGCGGGGACGCTCGGGCGTGCCGTTGATCTTCTTGCGGAGGCGGATGTGACGGCGCTTGCGAGCGACGACCTTGCCTTTGCCCTTGATCGAGTAAGCCATCACTTACCAGCCTTTCCGACCTTGCGACGGATGGTCTCGCCC
The DNA here is from genome assembly GCF_900105015.1 of Schaalia meyeri. Classification (GTDB taxonomy): domain Bacteria; phylum Actinomycetota; class Actinomycetes; order Actinomycetales; family Actinomycetaceae; genus Pauljensenia; species Pauljensenia meyeri. Next base: position 117,566 of record NZ_FNLK01000012.1, read on the forward strand.
ACGTAGTGGATGCCCTTGCCCTTGTAGGGCTCCGGCTTCTTCAGCTTGCGGATGCGAGCAGCGGTCTCACCGACGAGCTGCTTGTCGATTCCGGACACCGTGAACAGCGTCTGGGACTTCGGCGCAATCGTGAACTCGATGCCCTCTGGCGGGGTGACGGTGATCGTGTGGGAGAAGCCCAGGGAGAACTCCAGGTCCTTGCCCTTGGCGACCACGCGGTAACCGGTGCCCGTGATCTCGAGGTCCTTCTTGTAGCCCTCGGTGACACCGACGACCATGTTGGCGATCAGGGTGCGGGACAGTCCGTGGAGCGAGCGCGAGGTGCGCTCGTCGTTCGGACGCTCGACAACAACCTGTCCGTCCTTGATCGCCGCGGTGATCGGTTCGGCCACGACGTGGCTGAGGGTTCCCTTGGGGCCCTTCACCGTGACGTTCTGGCCGTCGATTGCGACGTCAACGCCCGCGGGGATTGCGATGGGGTTCTTACCAATTCGCGACATTGTTCAGCCTCCTCATCACCAGATGTAGGCGAGGACTTCCCCACCCACACCCTTGTCGGCTGCCTGGCGGTCGGTGAGCAGGCCGGAGGACGTGGACAGGATCGCCACGCCGAGGCCGCCTCGGACCTTGGGCAGGTTGGTGGACTTGGCGTACACGCGCAGACCAGGCTTGGACACGCGCTTGAGCCCCTGGATCGCCGCCTCGCGGTGCGAGCCGTACTTCAGGTTGATCGTCAGGGTCTTGCCCACGCGGGCGTCCTCGACGGCGGTCGAGGCGATGTAGCCCTCCTCGACCAGGATGTTCGCAATCGCGTTCTTGAGCTTGGAGTACGGCATGGAAACCGTATCGTGGTGCGCACGATTCGCGTTGCGCAGACGCGTCAGCATATCTGCAATCGGGTCTGTCATTGTCATGGGGGTTTATTCCCCTTCCTCGTCGCGGTTTCTCCGGTTACCCGGGACCTGCGACGTTCGTTTTACCAACTGCTCTTGGTGATACCGGGGAGCTCGCCGCGGTGGGCAAGCTCGCGCAGGCACACGCGGCACAGTCCGAACTTGCGGTACACCGAGTGCGGGCGTCCGCAACGGTTGCACCGGGTGTAGGCACGCACGCCGAACTTCGGCTTGCGGGCAGCCTTGACCTTCAGGGATGTCTTGGCCATGGGTCAGTCCTCCTTGAACGGGAAGCCGAGGTGACGCAAAAGGGCGCGACCCTCTTCGTCGGTGGTGGCCGAGGTGACAACCGTGATGTCCATGCCGCGCACTCGGTCGATCGAGTCCTGGTCGATCTCGTGGAACATCGACTGCTCCGTGAGACCGAAGGTGTAGTTGCCGTGGCCGTCGAACTGCGTGGGGGACAGTCCGCGGAAGTCACGGATACGGGGAAGCGCCGTCGAGAGGAGGCGGTCCAGGAACTCCCACATGCGGTCGCCGCGAAGCGTGACGTGAGCCCCGATCGCCTGGCCCTCACGCAGCTTGAACTGCGCGATGGACTTCTTGGCGCGGGTGGTCACGGGCTTCTGGCCGGTGATCGCGGTCAGATCGCGGATCGCGCCCTCGAGTGCCTTGGAGTCGCGAGCGGCCTCGCCGACACCCATGTTGACGACAATCTTCGTCAGTCCGGCGACCTGCATGACGTTGCCGTGCTTGAACTCGGCACGGAGGGAGTCGCGGATCTCGGAGACGTACTTTTCCTTCAAACGCGGGGCCATGCTCAGATCTCCTTGCCCTGCTCAACGCCGCGCTTCGCGCCGCCGCGGGTCACGCGGACCCTGACGGTGCGGGTGCGGCCGCCGCGCTCGACGGTGTCCTCGCGGAAACCGACGCGAACGCGCTTCTTGGTGTCGGGGTCGACCAGAGCGACCTTGGACAGGGAGATGGGGGCTTCGATGGTCTCGATGCCGCCCGCGCTGCCCTGCTGGCCCTGGCGCACGTGGCGCGTCTTCAGGTTAATGCCCTCGACCAGGACCTTGCCCTCTTCCGGGAACACCCGGATGACGCGGCCCCGCTTGCCCTTGTCGCCGGGCTTCAAGGGCTCAAGGCCCTCCTCTGCGCGGCGTGCGTTGCGCTTAGCCAGCGCCTTCTCGTCACACGTGCGCCCGCGAACGACCTCGACGAGGTCATTCTTACGAATCTTGGCTGCCATGGATCAGATCACCTCCGGAGCGAGGGAGACGATACGCATGAACTTCTTGTCGCGCAGCTCGCGGCCGACGGGGCCGAAGATACGCGTGCCACGCGGCTCGCCGCTGTTATTGATGATGACGGCCGCATTCTCGTCGAAACGAATGTAGGAACCGTCGGGGCGGCGGGTTTCCTTACGCGTGCGAACGATCACTGCCTTGACGACTTCGCCCTTCTTGACATTGCCGCCGGGAATGGCGTCCTTCACGGTGGCGACGATCGTGTCGCCGATACCCGCGTAGCGCCGACCCGAGCCGCCGAGAACACGGATGGTCAGGATCTCCTTGGCCCCTGTGTTGTCGGCGACCTTCAGTCGCGACTCCTGCTGGATCATTTTCTATTGACTCCTGTCGTCGTGCCGGTTCTCTTCCGGATTGTACCGGTCGAGCCTTGCCGAACGGATTTCGGTCTGTGAGCGAAGGTCACTTCGCCTTTTCGAGGATCTCCACAACGCGCCAGCGCTTGGTGGCTGACAGCGGGCGGGTCTCCATGATGAGGACGAGATCGCCGACACCGCACTCGTTGTGCTCGTCGTGAACCTTGACCTTCTTGTTCTTGCGCATGACCTTGCCGTAGAGGGCGTGCTTAACGCGGTCCTCGATTCTCACGACAACGGTCTTGTCCATCTTGTCGCTGACGACATAGCCGCGACGGACCTTACGCTCACTGCGAGCGGTAGTTTCTGCCATCAGGCTCACTCCTCAGTGTTCGGGGCGGTGCGGTAGCCAAGCTCCCGCTCACGCGCGATGGTGTAGATCCGGGCAATGTCGCGGCGCACGGTCTTCATACGACCGTGATCCTCGAGGTTGCCGACGGCCTGCGCAAAACGCAGGTTGAACAGCTCGGCCTTAGCCTTCTCCAGCTCCTTGGACAGCTGAGAGTTGTCCATGGCGTCGAGCTGCTCGGTGGTCAGACCCTTCTCTGCCATCAGATGTCACCACCCTCTCGGACCACGAAGCGGGTCTTGATAGGAAGCTTGTGCTGGGCACGGCTGAGGGCCTCGCGAGCGAGCTCCTCGGGGACGCCTGCCAGCTCGAACATGACGCGACCGGGCTTGACGGGGGCAACCCACCACTCCGGAGCACCCTTACCGGAACCCATTCGGGTTTCGGCGGGCTTCTTCGTCAGCGGACGATCCGGGAAGATGTTGATCCAGACCTTACCGCCACGCTTGATGTGACGGGTCACGGCGATACGGGCCGCCTCAATCTGACGGTTGGTGATGTAGGCACTCTCCAGGGCCTGGATGCCGTAGTCGCCGAACGCCAGTTCGGTGCCACCGGAGGCAAAGCCAGTGCGGTGAGGACGGTGCTGCTTGCGGTACTTAGTCCGACGGGGAATGAGCATCGGGCTCAGGCCTCCGATCCGGTCGTGGGCGCAGCGGCCTCGGAGGCGTTAGCCTCACGGGGAGCCTGCTGCGAAGCGGTCTCCTGGCTGGGGCGTCCGCCGCGGCGGGGGCCGCGGCGACCATCGCGACGTCCGCCGCGCTGGGCGTGCTCGGCCTGCTGGCGAGCGAACTCGCGCTCGGTCATGTCGCCCTTGTAGATCCACACCTTGACGCCGATGCGACCAAAGGTCGTGCGGGCCTCGTGGAATCCGTAATCGATGTTCGCGCGGAGGGTGTGCAACGGCACGCGACCCTCACGGTAGAACTCGGAGCGGGACATTTCCGCGCCGCCCAGACGGCCGGACACCTGGACACGAATGCCCTTGGCGCCGGCGCGCTGCGCGGACTGGATGCCCTTACGCATCGCGCGACGGAAGGACACGCGTGCAGCGAGCTGCTCCGCGATGCCCTGAGCGACGAGCTGCGCTTCGAGATCGGGGTTCTTGACCTCAAGGATGTTGAGCTGAACCTGCTTGCCCGTCAGCTTTTCGAGCTGCACGCGCAGGCGGTCGGCCTCAGCACCACGCCGACCGATGACGATGCCCGGGCGAGCGGTGTGCAGGTCGACGCGAACGCGGTCACGCGTGCGTTCGATCGCGACCTCAGCGATGCCGGCGCGCTCGAGGTTATCGGTCAGGAACTTACGAATCGCGACGTCTTCCGCCACGTAATCAGCGTAGCGCTGTCCCTTGGTGGTGGAGTCGGAGAACCAACGAGAACGGTGGTCCGTGGTGATTCCCAGACGGAACCCGCGGGGGTTGACCTTCTGGCCCATGTCAGCGGTCTCCCTTCTTCTTGTCTTCCTTGGTCCCCACCACGATGGTGATGTGGGAGGTGCGCTTGAGGATACGACCAGCGCGCCCCTGAGCACGGGGACGAATACGCTTCATGGTCGGCCCTTCGTCCACGTAAGCCTCCAGGATGAGCAGGTCGGCCTCGTTGAAGGTCTCTCCGGCGTTTTCAGCCTTAACCTTCGAGTTGGCGACGGCGCTCAGGAGCACCTTGCGGACATCGGTGGCGACGGCCTGCGGGGCGAACCGCAGAATGTCGGCGGCCTCCAGAACGCCCTTGCCGCGAACCTCGTTCACGATGCGGCGGGACTTCCGGGGCGTGACGCGGATGAAACGCGCCTGCGCCTTGGCTTCCATGTATCTGCCTCTTCTTCCGTGGGGCCGGCTCAGCGCCGACGTCCCTTACGATCGTCCTTGTCGTGGCTGCGGAAGGTACGCGTGGGAGCGAACTCTCCGAGCTTGTGGCCCACCATCGACTCGGTGATGAAAACGGGCACATGCTTACGGCCGTCGTGGACGGCGATGGTCAGGCCCAGGAAGTCCGGGGTGATGACCGAGCGGCGCGACCAGGTCTTAATGACGTTTTTCGAGCCGGATTCGTTCGCGGCGTCAACCTTCTTGAGCAGGTGGTCGTCGACGAACGGGCCCTTCTTCAAACTACGCGGCATTTCAATCGACTCCTACTCAGCGGTTCTTGCCGGTCTTGCGACGGCGGACGATCAAGCGATCGGACGCCTTCTTCGGGCGACGCGTACGGCCCTCGGGCTTGCCCCAAGGCGACACGGGGTGGCGACCACCGGACGTGCGGCCTTCACCGCCGCCGTGCGGGTGATCAACCGGGTTCATGACGACGCCACGCACGTGCGGACGCTTGCCCTTCCAGCGCATGCGGCCGGCCTTGCCCCAGTTGATGTTCGACTGCTCGGCGTTGCCGACCTCGCCGATCGTGGCGCGGCAGCTTGCCTCGACGTTGCGGATCTCGCCAGAGGGCATACGCAGCTGGGCGAAGCGGCCTTCCTTAGCGACGAGCTGAACGGAGGTGCCGGCGCTGCGCGCGATCTTCGCGCCGCCGCCCGGGTAGAGCTCGACGGCGTGCACGACGGTGCCCAGGGGGATGTTGCGCAGCTGCAGGCTGTTGCCGGGCTTGATGTCGGCCGAGGGGCCGGCCTCGATCTGATCACCCTGCTTCAGGCCGGTCGGAGCGAGGATGTAGCGCTTGGCGCCGTCCGCGTAGTGCAGGAGGGCGATGCGAGCCGTGCGGTTGGGGTCGTACTCGATATGCGCGACCTTCGCCGGAACGCCGTCCTTGTCTGACCGACGGAAGTCGATCACGCGGTACTGACGCTTGTGGCCGCCGCCGCGGTGGCGGGAGGTCACGCGACCGTTGTTGTTACGGCCACCGGTCTTGTGCAGCGGGCGCAGCAGCGACTTCTCGGGCGTGTCGCGGGTGATCTCAACGAAGTCAGAGACGGACGAGAAGCGACGGCCCGGGGTCGTGGGCTTATACTTGCGAATTCCCATTGTTCAAATGTCCCTTCGGTCCTCAGGCTTGATCGCCGAAGATGTCGATGGTGCCCTCACGAACGGTGACGATGGCACGCTTGACGTCCTTGCGCTTACCGATCCCGCCTCGGGTGCGGTAGGTCTTGCCCTTACGGTTCTGGGTCGCGATAGAACCGATCTTGACGCCGAAGATGCGCTCCAAGGCGATCTTGATCTCGGTCTTGTTCGCGCGGGGGTCAACCTCGAAGGTGTACTTGCCCAGGTCCATAAGGGCGAGCGACTTCTCGGTGGTGACCGGCTTGAAGATGATGTCGCGGGGGTTCTTGCCCGCTTCGATCGTGCTCACTTGGTCTCCTCCTTGGTGCCGAGGAAGGCCTCCAGGGCGGCCTGCGTGAAGACGATGTCATCGGCGTCCAGGACGTCGTACGTGTTCAGCTGGTCGGCCCACAGGACGTGAACCTCGGGAACGTTGCGCAGGGACAGCGCGGTCAGTTCGTTGCCGCGCTCGAGGACGACGAGGGCCTGGCGGTCCTCGACGATCGCGCGCAGGGCGGCGAGAGCGGCCTTGGTCGAGGGCTTGTCGCCTTCGAACAGTGCGGTGACAACGTGGATACGATCGGCGCGCGCACGATCGGACAGAGCGGAACGCAGAGCGCCCTGCTTCATCTTCTTGGGGGTGCGCTGGTCGTAGTCGCGCGGCTGAGGGCCGTGGACAATGCCGCCGCCGGTGAATTGAGGCGCGCGGATGGAGCCCTGGCGGGCGTTACCGGTGCCCTTCTGGCGGAACGGCTTCTTGCCACCGCCGGAAACCTGGCCGCGGGTCTTCGTCGCGTGCGTGCCCTGGCGGGCGGCCGCGAGCTGGGCGACAACGACCTGGTGCATCAGCGGAATGTTGGTGGGAACATCAAAGATTGGACCCGGGAGGCAGGCGGAGCCCGCCTTCTTGCCCTTGATGTCGATGACGTCAACGTTACGATCGTCAGCCATGATCACGCACCCTTCACGGAGGAGCGAACCAGCACCACGCCGTTCTTGGGACCCGGGATGGCGCCGCTGATGAGCAGCAGCCCCTTCTCGGCGTCGACGGCCTGGATCGTCAGGTTCTGGACAGTACGACGGTCGCCACCCATGCGGCCCGCCATGCGCAGGCCCTTGAAGATGCGGCCGGGCGTCGCGCAGGCGCCGATGGAGCCGGGCTTGCGGTGGTTGCGGTGCGCGCCGTGAGAGGCGGAGACGCCGGCGAAGCCGTGGCGCTTCATGACGCCGGCGAAGCCCTTACCCTTGGTGGTGCCGGAGACGTCGACGGACTGACCGGCCTCGAATGCGGTGGCGTCGAGCTCCTGGCCGAGCTCGTAAGAGTCGTGCTCGGAGGTGCGAACCTCTGCGAGGTGACGACGGGGGGCAACCCCGGCCTTCTCGAAATGGCCCTGCAGGGGCTTGGTAACCTTGCGGGCGTCGATCTCGCCGAAGCCAAGCTGGATAGCCGAGTAGCCGTCGACCTCCTCGGTGCGTACCTGGGTGACGACGTTGGTGCCGACCTGCACGACAGTCAGGGGCACGAGGTGGCCGTCGGCATCCCACACCTGGGTCATGCCGATCTTGCGGCCGAGCAGCGCCTTGATTGGCGCGGCAGCGTGCTGCTTCTTGTTAGTCATTGCAGATGTCCTCAGAGCTTGATCTCGATGTTGACGTCCGCGGGCAGGTCGAGGCGCATGAGCGAGTCGACGGCCTTGGGGGTCGGGTCGATGATGTCGATGAGCCGCTTGTGCGTACGCATTTCAAAGTGCTCGCGGCTGTCCTTGTACTTGTGGGGCGACCGGATAACGACGAAAACGTTTTTCTCGGTCGGCAGCGGCACCGGGCCCACGACCGTGGCGCCCGCACGCTGTACGGTGTCCACGATCTTGCGCGCGGAGCTGTCGATAACCTCGTGGTCATACGACTTGAGCCGGATGCGGATCTTCTGTCCCGCCATGCCGTCTTACCTCTTCTCGTACAGATTCGCCGCCGGTCCCCGCACTCGGGCGTGTCGCGACCGTCGTGCTCGTGACCGCTCGCGCTGGACCGGCGTCTTGTCCAAAGATCTTGGGCATATTGCCCGGTCCATGCGCGATGGCACGCACGGACCACCCCAGAGACGCTGGGGCAACCGTGCCATTCTGTCAGAGTTCCACCCGCGAGCACAAACCAGAAGGCGGGTCCTCGCATGTGAAACCACCGACAGAGTGGCGGCGACAATGGCCTGAGCGCCAAAGAGGCAGCCCGGACCGTCACCAAGAAACCACCGTACCCCGCACTCGGGCGTGTCGCAACCGGTGGTTCGTCACATTCACCCGGCTCAAGGCACCGAGCCCCCATCCTCTGTTCCCAGTGGACGGCTTGGACGCAATCATCTGCGGGACAGTTTTGGGCCCTACCCACAGACAGGGGTCCCGCCTCCGAAAGGAGGCGGGACCCCACATGCCGCTGGATCAGCAGCGAATCAATCCCGAGAAAAACTCAGGGATGGATTCACTTGATGACCTTGGTGACACGACCGGAACCAACGGTGCGGCCACCCTCACGGATGGCGAAGCCCAGGCCGGGCTCCATGGCGATGGGCTGGATCAGCTGAACGGAGATCTCGGTGGTGTCGCCAGGCATGACCATGTCGGTGCCCTCGGGGAGGGTGATGACGCCGGTCACGTCCGTGGTACGGAAGTAGAACTGCGGACGGTAGTTCGAGAAGAACGGGTTGTGACGGCCGCCCTCTTCCTTCTTGAGGATGTAAACCTGGCCCTCGAACTCGGTGTGAGGCGTGATGGAGCCGGGAATGGCCACAACCTGGCCGCGCTCAACCTCATCGCGCTTGGTACCGCGCAGCAGCAGGCCACAGTTCTCGCCGGCCCATGCCTCGTCCATCGACTTGTGGAACATCTCGATGCCGGTGACCGTGGTCTTCTGGGGATCACGGATACCGAGGATCTCGACCTCGGAGTTGATCGGCAGCTTGCCACGCTCAACACGCCCCGTGACGACCGTGCCACGACCTGTGATCGTGAAGACGTCCTCGATCGGCATGAGGAAGGGCTTGTCCATATCGCGCTCGGGGGTGGGGATGTAGGAATCCACAGCCTCCATGAGCTCCTCGATCTTGGCAACCCACTCCGCGTCGCCCTCGAGGGCCTTCAGAGCGGAAACCTGGACGATCGGGGCATCGCGATCGAAGTCCTGGGACTCCAGCAGGTCGCGGCACTCCTCCTCGACCAGTTCCATCATTTCCTCGTCGTCAACCATGTCGGACTTGTTGAGGGCGATGAGGATGGTGGGAACGCCGACCTGACGGGCGAGCAGGACGTGCTCGCGGGTCTGGGCCATGGGGCCGTCGGTCGCGGCGACCACGAGGATCGCACCGTCCATCTGGGCCGCACCGGTGATCATGTTCTTGACGTAGTCGGCGTGGCCGGGAGCGTCAACGTGCGCGTAGTGACGCGCCTCGGTCTGGTACTCAACGTGAGAGACGTTGATCGTGATGCCACGATCGCGCTCCTCGGGAGCGTTGTCGACCTGATCGAAGGGGGTGAACTCGTTCAGTTCGGGGTACTTGTCATGCAGCACCTTGGTGATAGCTGCCGTCAGCGTCGTCTTGCCGTGGTCAACGTGACCAATCGTGCCGATGTTGACGTGCGGCTTGGTGCGCTCAAACTTGGCCTTCGCCACTTTTCGTCCTCCTGGACTCGGGTAGAAATTCTCAGCCTACGGCTAGGTGTCACTTTAACACCCATGGGGCATGAGACCTACTGGGATTACTGGTGTGTGAGGCGGCTCGCAGGGGCCGATTGCCCGGCCCCCACTCACCCCCGGTGGGACTCAGTTGCCCCGAGACTTGCCGACGATCTCATCCGCGACCGCGCGCGGAACCTCGGCGTAGCTGTCGAACTCCATGGAGTAGACAGCGCGACCCTGCGTCTTAGAACGCAGGTCACCGACGTATCCGAACATCTCGGACAGCGGAACCTGGGCCTTGACGACGCGTACGCCGTGCTGCTCGTCCATCGAAGAGATCGAACCACGACGAGAGTTGAGGTCACCGATGACATCGCCCATGTACTCCTCGGGAGTACGGACCTCAACGGCCATGATCGGCTCGAGGAGGACGGGGCTGGCCTTCTTCGCGGCCTCCTTCAGCGCCATCGAGCCAGCGACCTTGAACGCCATTTCGGAGGAGTCAACCTCGTGGTAGGCGCCGTCAAGCAGCGTGGCCTTGATGTCAACCATCGGGTATCCGGCGAGAACGCCGGAACCCATGGCATCCTTGATGCCCGCGTCGACCGAGGGAATGTACTCGCGCGGAACGCGGCCACCGGTGACCTTGTCCTCGAACGTGTACTCTTCCTCGGAGTCGGCCGGGAGGGGCTCCAGGGCGATAATGACACGCGCGAACTGGCCGGAACCACCGGTCTGCTTCTTGTGCGTGTACTCGTACTTCTCGACCTTCTTGCGGATGGTCTCGCGGTAGGCGACCATCGGGTTACCCACGTTGGCCTCCACCTTGAACTCGCGGCGCATGCGGTCGACGATGATGTCGAGGTGCAGCTCGCCCATACCACCGATGATGGTCTGGCCGGTCTCCGCGTCGAGCTCGACGGTGAACGTCGGGTCTTCTTCCGCGAGCTTCTGGATGGCGACACCCATCTTCTCCTGGTCGGCCTTCGACTTGGGCTCGACGGCGACCTGGATAACCGGGGCCGGGAACGTCATCGACTCCAGGACGATCGGCTTGTTGATCGCCGAGAGCGTGTCGCCCGTGGTCGTGTCCTTCAGGCCGATAACCGCGTAGATGTGGCCGGCGTGGGCCATCTCGACGGGGTTTTCCTTGTTGGAGTGCATCTGGAAGATCTTGCCGATGCGCTCCTTCTTGCCCTTGGTCGAGTTCAGGACCTGGGAGCCAGACTCGACCTTGCCGGAGTAGACGCGGATGAAGGTGAGCTTGCCGTAGAACGGGTGAGCGGCGATCTTGAAGGCCAGAGCGGAGAACGGCTCGTTCTCATCGGGCTTGCGGGACTCGGTTTCTTCCTCGGTCTCGGAGCCGGGGAGGAAGCCGCGCACGCTGCCGATGTCCAGCGGCGAGGGCAGGAAGTCCACGACGGCGTCAAGGACGGGCTGCACGCCCATGTTGCGCAGGGCGGTGCCACAGTAGACGGGGAACGCGCGCGAGGAGATGGTCAGCAGGCGGATGCCTTCCTTGATCTGCTCGAGCGTCAGCTCGCCGTTCTCCAGGTACGCCTCGGTCAGCTCGTCCGAGCCCTCCGCGGCGGCCTCGATGAGTGCCTCGCGGTACTCCTCGGCCTTCTCCTGGTATTCCTCGGGGATCGGACCGCGCACGACGAGGGAGCCGAAGGTGTCGTTGCCCTTGTCGTCCTTCGCCGGGTAGGTCAGGGCCTCCATGGTCAGCAGGTCGATGTTGCCGACGAAGTCATTCTCAGCCCCCATGGGAAGCTGCATGACGATGGGGGTCGCGTGGAGGCGATCCTTGATGGTGGAAACCGAGAAGTAGAAGTCGGCGCCCATCTTGTCCATCTTGTTGATGAAGCAGATACGGGGGACGTCGTACTTGTCTGCCTGACGCCACACGGTCTCGGACTGGGGCTCAACGCCCTCCTTGCCGTCGAACACGGCGACCGCACCGTCGAGGACGCGCAGCGAGCGCTCGACCTCAACCGTGAAGTCAACGTGACCGGGGGTGTCAATAACGTTGATCTGGTTACCGTTCCAGAAAGAGGTAACGGCGGCGGACGTAATCGTGATGCCGCGTTCCTTTTCCTGCTCCATCCAGTCGGTCGTCGAGGCGCCGTCGTGCGTCTCGCCGAGCTTGTAGTTGATACCCGTGTAGAACAGGATGCGTTCCGTCACGGTCGTCTTGCCGGCATCGATGTGAGCCATGATGCCAATGTTGCGGACCTTGTTGAGATCCGTCAGCACCTCTAGTGCCACGAGTGTGGTTCCTTCGTTCGAAGTGGTGGGTGAAGTTGCTGCGTGAGACGAGACCCGGCTGCCCAGGCCTCGTTACAATCACCAGCGGTAGTGCGCGAAGGCGCGGTTGGACTCGGCCATCTTGTGCATGTCCTCGCGGCGCTTGACAGCGGCCCCGAGGCCGTTGGAAGCATCGAGGATCTCGTTGGCGAGACGCTCGGTCATCGTCTTTTCGCGGCGCTGACGCGAGAAATCGACCAGCCAACGCAGGGCCAGCGTCGTGGCGCGCGCGGGGCGCACCTCGACCGGAACCTGGTAGGTCGCGCCACCAACGCGGCGAGAACGGACCTCGAGGGCCGGACGAATGTTCTCGAGGGCGCGCTTGAGCACGGAGACGGGCTCCTGCTCGGTGCGCTCGCGAACGGTTTCGAGAGCACCGTAGACGATGCGCTCGGCGACGGTCTTTTTTCCGTCGAGGAGAACGCGGTTGACCAGCTGGGTCACGACCTTGGATCCGTAAACCGGGTCATCGACCAGGGGGCGACGGGGAGCGGGGCCTTTACGAGGCATTACTTCTTCTCCTTCTTCGCGCCGTAACGGGAACGAGCCTGCTGGCGGCCGCGAACACCCTGCGTGTCCAGCGAGCCGCGGACGATGCGGTAACGCACGCCGGGCAGGTCCCTCACTCGGCCACCTCGCACGAGCACGATGGAGTGCTCCTGCAGGTTGTGGCCCTCACCGGGGATGTACGCGGTGACTTCGACGCCGGACGAAAGGCGCACGCGGGCGACCTTTCGCAGAGCCGAGTTCGGCTTCTTCGGCGTTGTCGTGTACACGCGGGTGCACACGCCGCGACGCTGGGGCGAGCCCTTGAGCGCACGCGTCTTCACCTTCGCGCGCTTCGAGACACGCCCCTTGCGGACGAGCTGCTGAATGGTAGGCACTGGGTCTCCAGATTCTTTCCGTCGGCGGCCTCCCCTCCTTCACAGGGGCGGCCCTGATTGTCAGTCTTCCGCGACTGCGCAACCCCCGCGCGGGCACACTCGTCCGCTGGGGGCCGGCGCGCCATGATAACCACGAAGGTCAGAGAATGACGCCCGGAGCTCCGACGGACGGAGCCCGCTCCCGGTTACCCGGGCACAGAGGTCCCACAGAGGCGGGAACCATCGCCTAGGATAGCGGCCCCTCCCCCGCAGAGTCAAAGGGGACCTCGTGTGGTTCCCCCCTCATCCTCACAGGATCGCCCCGGCGAACACGAAACCGGACCGCAGAAGATTCGCCCGCGCGAAACAGTACCGTTCACGGCGCGCACACGACCAAGAGGCCCCGGCCTCGTCGCGATAGTACGGACGAGGCCGGGGCCCCTATGCGGTCGCGCACCAGCTATTCGCGGAAGCTCATGCCGAAGTCGATGGCGCCCAGCGCGTCCAGGAAGTCCTCGGACACGGAGCCATCACTAAAGTCAGCCTCCGAGTAGTTCGAGTTCGCCATGGCCTCAGCCGTCGGCTCAACGATCACGTCGTTGTAGCGCGACAGGCCCGTGCCGGCCGGGATGAGCTTACCGAGGATCACGTTCTCCTTCAGGCCAACCAGGGAGTCCGACTTGCCGTTCATCGCGGCCTCCGTCAAAACCTTGGTGGTCTCCTGGAAGGACGCGGCGCTCAGCCACGAATCCGTGGCCAGGGACGCCTTCGTGATGCCCATCAGCATCTGGCGGCCCGAGGCGGGCTGGCCGCCCTCGGCCGCGACGCGACGGTTCTGCGTCAGGTACGCCATGCGGTCGACGAGCTCGCCGGGCATGAACGAGGTGTCGCCGGGCTCCAGGATGGTGACGCGGCGCAGCATCTGGCGCACGATGACCTCGATGTGCTTGGCGTGGATACCCACGCCCTGATCGCGGTACACCTTCTGCACCTCGTCAACGAGCATCTTCTGGGACACGTTGCGGCCCATGATGCGCAGGATTTCCTTCGGGTCCAGCTGGCCCTCGGTCAGCGGCGTACCGGCCTTGATGTGCTGGCCCTCGGACACCAGCATCTTCTGGCGGCGCGACACCTCGATAACCAGGTCCTCCTTGCCATCGTCGCGGGTGATGACCACCTTGCGGGCGCTCGGATCCTCGTCGTTGATGTGGACGCGGCCGGCGGCCTCGTTCATCTTCGCTTCGACCTTCGGGCTGCGCGCCTCGAAGAGCTCCTGCACGCGAGGCAGACCCTGCGTGATGTCCGCGGCGGAGGCGGCGCCGCCGGTGTGGAAGGTACGCATCGTCAGCTGCGTGCCGGGCTCGCCGATCGACTGGGCGGCGATAATGCCGACGGCCTCGCCGATATCGACCTGCTTGCCGGTGGCCAGCGAGCGACCGTAGCAGGCCGCGCACGTGCCGACGGCGGACTCGCAGGTGAGGACGGAACGGCACACGATCTGCTCAACGCCCGCCTCAACGAGCTGCGCGAGCTGGTCGTCACCCAGGTCGGTACCCGCGGGCAAGACGACCTCTCCTGCCTCGTTCACCGCGTCGCGGGCGAGATTACGGGCGTAGGCGGTCGTCTCGATCGTCTCGGACGCCTCCCACTCACCCATGTCGTTCCTGTGGGCGATGTCGATCTTCAGGCCGGCGCGGGTGCCGCAGTCGGCCTCTCGAACGATGACGTCCTGCGAGACGTCAACCAGGCGACGCGTCAGGTAGCCCGACTCGGCGGTACGAAGAGCCGTGTCGACCAGGCCCTTACGGGCGCCGTGGGTGGCAATGAAGTACTCGAGGACGGTCAGGCCCTCACGGTAGTTCGCCTTGATCGGCTGTTCGATCAGCTTCTGCTTCGGATCGGACACCAGGCCACGCATGCCGGCGATCTGCTGGACCTGCGACCAGTTACCACGAGCCCCCGAGTTCACCATGCGATACACGGTGTTGCGCTCGGAGAAGTTCGAACGCATATCGTCGGCGACCTCTTCGGTGCACTGCAGCCACAGCTTCACGAGCTCCTCGTAGCGGGTCTCCTCCAGGATGATGCCAGTCTCGAACTGTTCGACGATCTCGGCCGCCTTGGCCTCGTAGCGGGCCAGGATCTCACGCTTACGCGGCGAGGCCTGAATGTCGGAGAACGCAATCGTGATGCCGGACCAGGTCGACCAGTGGAACCCAGCGGACTTGAGGGCGTCCAGGCAGTCGGCGACCAGCACGTTCGGGTAGCGCTGCGTCAGCGTGTTCACGATGTTGCCCAGCTGCTTCTTACCCACGACCTCGTTCACGAACGGGTAGTCGGTGGGCAGCTGCTCGTTGAAGATCGCGCGGCCCAGGCTGGTTTCGAGGATCAGGTCGTCGCCCGCCTCCCAGCCCTCGGGGGCTTCCCACCCCTCGGGCGGCACGGTGCCGTCGGCGAAACGGATGCGCGCGGTCGCGTTCAGGTCCAGGTTACCGGCGTCGAACGCCATCTGGGCCTCGGCCTGGCTGGAGAAGTACGGAACCACGGGATTGCCGTCCTCGTCCGTTTCCACGGGCACCGACGGGTCGGGCGTTGAGGTCAGGTGGAACAGACCGATGATCATGTCCTGAGACGGCATGGCCACGGGACGGCCGTCGGAGGGCTTGAGGATGTTGTTCGTCGACAGCATGAGGATGCGGGCCTCGGCCTGCGCCTCCGCTCCCAGCGGCAGGTGAACGGCCATCTGGTCGCCGTCGAAGTCGGCGTTGAACGCGCCGCAGGCCAGGGGGTGCAGCTGGATGGCCTTACCCTCGATCAGCTGGGGTTCGAACGCCTGGATACCGAGGCGGTGCAGCGTGGGCGCGCGGTTGAGCAGCACCGGGTGTTCGCGGATAACGTCGTCCAGGACGTCCCACACCTCGGGGCGCTGGCGCTCGACCTTGCGCTTGGCGGCCTTGACGTTCTGCGCGTAGTTCTTTTCAACCAGGCGCTTCATGACGAAGGGCTTGAAGAGCTCCAGGGCCATCTGCTTGGGCAGACCGCACTGGTGCAGCTGCAGCTGCGGGCCGACGACGATGACGCTGCGGCCGGAGTAGTCGACGCGCTTGCCCAGCAGGTTCTGACGGAAACGCCCCTGCTTGCCCTTGAGCATGTCCGAGATCGACTTCAGCGGGCGGTTGCCCGGGCCGGCGACGGGGCGTCCGCGGCGACCGTTGTCGAAGAGGGCGTCAACGGACTCCTGAAGCATGCGCTTCTCGTTGTTGACGATGATCTCGGGGGCCCCCAGCTCCAGCAGGCGCTTGAGTCGGGTGTTGCGGTTGATGACGCGGCGGTACAGGTCGTTGAGGTCGGAGGTCGCGAAGCGGCCGCCGTCGAGCTGAACCATGGGGCGCAGGTCCGGCGGGATCACGGGGATCTTTGTCAGGACCATCGAGGCCGGCGAGTTCCCGGTTGCGACGAAGGCGTTAATGACCTTCAGGCGCTTGATGGCGCGGGCCTTGCGTGGGCCGGAATCCGAGGCGATGGTCTGGCGCAGCGCGGCGACCTCACCCTCCAGGTCGAAGGTCTCCAGGCGCTTCTGGATGGCGGCCGCCCCCATGTCACCCTTGAAGTAGGTGCCGTAGCGGGCCACCATCGCACGGTAAAGTCTCTCGTCGCCCTCGAGGTCGCCGACCTTGAGGTCCTTGAAGCGCTCCCACACGGCCTCGAGCCCGTCGATGTCGCCGTCGAAGCGGCGGCGAATCTTGGCCATCTCGCGTTCGCCCTGCTTGCGGGCGCGCTCGCGTTCGGCCTGTGAGGCACCGTCCTTCTCCAAGGCGGCCACGTCGGACTCGAGCTGCTCCGCGAAGTCGTTGATGGTGGCGTCGCGGTTGTTCTCCATCTGCTTCTTCTGCACTTCAAGTTCGGCGCGCAGTTCGGCCAGATCCTCGTGGCGGCCCTTTTCGTCGACCTCGGTGATCATGTAGGCGGCGAAGTAGATGACCTTCTCCAGGTCCTTGGGCGCGAGGTTAAGCACGTAGCCCAGCCGGGAGGGGACTCCCTTGAAGTACCAGATGTGCGTGACGGGCGCGGCCAGGTCGATATGGCCCATGCGCTCACGGCGGACGCGGGAGCGAGTGACCTCAACCCCGCACTTCTCGCAGATGATGCCCTTGTAGCGCACGCGCTTGTACTTGCCGCATGCGCACTCCCAGTCGCGCGTGGGGCCGAAGATCTGCTCACCGAACAGGCCGTCGCGCTCGGGCTTGAGCGTACGGTAGTTGATGGTCTCCGGCTTCTTGACTTCACCGTGGCTCCACTCGGCTATGTCGTCGCCGGTGGCCAGGGTGATCTTCAGGCTGTCGAACGTTTTGGCGTCCAGCAAAGTTATCTCTCCCTATCAGATCGCATCGATGGTCGCCGCAGCGTTCGGACGGGCATCGAGGGTGATGCCCAGGTCCTCACGCGCATTGAAGTCTTCGTCCTGTTCGCGCAGGTCAATGACGTTGCCGGCCGCGTCGAGTGCTTCGACGTTCAGGCACAGCGAGCGCATTTCCTGGATGAGGACTCGGAAGGACTCGGGGATGCCGGGCTCGGGGATGTCCTCGCCCTTGACGATGGCCTCGTACACCTTGACGCGGCCGGTGGTGTCGTCGGACTTGATGGTCAGCAGCTCCTGGAGGGCGTAGGCAGCGCCGTACGCTTCCAGGGCCCACACCTCCATTTCGCCGAAGCGCTGGCCGCCGAACTGGGCCTTACCGCCCAGCGGCTGCTGCGTGATCATCGAGTACGGGCCCGTGGAACGGGCGTGGATCTTGTCGTCAACCAGGTGGTGGAGCTTCAGCATGTAGGTGTAGCCCACCGAGATCGGGTACGGGAAGGGTTCGCCGGAGCGACCGTCGAAGAGGCGCGCCTTGCCCTCGTGGTTGGTGAGGATGTCGCCGTCGCGGTTCGGGTTGACGTTGCGCAGCAGCCCGGCGAGTTCGTCGGCCTCGAGGCCGTCGAACACGGGGGTGGCGACGGGCGTGCCGGGTTCGGTGGAGATACCGTCGGCGGGCAGGTGCGCCGCCCATTCTTCGCCGGCCTCGATTGCCGCCGAGGCATCCCAGCCCTGGTGGGCGAGCCACCCGAGGTGGTACTCGAGCACCTGGCCGACGTTCATTCGGCCGGGGACGCCCAGCGGGTTGAGGATGATGTCGACGGGGGTGCCGTCGGCCAGGAAGGGCATGTCCTCGACGGGGAGGATCTTTGAGACGACGCCCTTGTTTCCGTGGCGGCCGGCCATCTTGTCGCCGATCGTGATCTTGCGCCGCTGGGCGACGTAGACGCGCACGGTCTGGCGGACGCCGGGGTTGAGGTCGTCCTCGTCGTCGTTGAATTCGCGCACCCCGATGACGATGCCCTCTTCGCCGTGGGGGACCCGCAGGGAGGTGTCGCGCACCTCGCGGGCCTTCTCGCCGAAGATGGCGCGCAGCAGGCGTTCCTCACTGGTGAGCTCGGTCTCACCCTTCGGGGTGACCTTGCCGACCAGGATGTCGCCCGCGGTGACCTCGGCGCCGATGCGGATGATGCCGCGCTCGTCCAGGTCCGCCAGGGATTCCTCGGAGACGTTGGGGATGTCGCGGGTGATCTCTTCCTCACCGAGCTTCGTCTCGCGGGCGTCGACCTCGTACTCCTCGATGTGGATGGAGGTCAGGATGTCCTGTTCGACGACGCGGCGGGACAAGATAATGGCGTCCTCGTAGTTCAGGCCTTCCCACGACATGTAGGCGACCAGCAGGTTCTTGCCCAGCGCGACCTCGCCGTTGGACGTGGCGGGCCCGTCGGCCAGGACGTCACCGACCTCGACGCGGTCGCCCTCGTCAACGAGCACGCGCTGGTTGGTGCAGTTACCCGGGTTGGAGCGCTCGAACTTTTCGAGGCGGTAGGAGTCGCGTCCGCCGGCGTCCGTGGAGACGACGACGAAGTCGGCGCTCACCTCAGAGACGACGCCCGAGTGCGCGGCGAGGATCATTTCACCAGAGTCGTGCGCGGCGCGCATCTCCATGCCGGTGCCGACCAGCGGGGCTTCCGTGGTGAGCAGCGGCACGGCCTGACGCTGCATGTTCGCGCCCATCAGGGCTCGGTTCGCGTCGTCGTGCTCGAGGAACGGGATGAAGGCCGCGGCGACGGACACCATCTGACGCGCGGAGACGTCCATGTAGTCGACGCGTTCGCGCCCGATCAGCGTCGGGTCTTCGCCGGCGACGCGGCACAGGACGTCGCGCTCGGCGAAGGAGCCGTCTGCGTTCAGGGGCGACGAGGCCTGGGCGATGAAGTGGCCCTTCTCATCGTCCGCGGTGAGGTAGCGGATCTGGTCGGTGACTTTTCCGCCCTCAACGACGCGGTAGGGCGTCTCGATGAAGCCGAAGGGGTTGATGCGCGCGAAGGTCGCGAGCGAACCGATGAGGCCGATGTTCGGACCTTCGGGGGATTCGATCGGGCACATGCGGCCGTAGTGCGAGGGGTGAACGTCTCGCACTTCCATGCCGGCGCGGTCGCGCGACAGGCCGCCGGGACCCAGGGCCGACAGGCGGCGCTTGTGGGTCAGGCCCGCCAACGGGTTGTTCTGATCCATGAACTGGGAGAGCTGGGAGGTTCCAAAGAACTCCTTGATGGCGGCCACGACGGGGCGGATGTTGATCAGCGTCTGGGGCGTGATCGAATCCGTTTCCTGGGTGGTCATGCGCTCGCGCACGGTGCGCTCCATGCGGGCGAGGCCGGTGCGGACCTGCCCCTGGATGAGCTCGCCGACGGCGCGGATGCGGCGGTTGGCGAAGTTGTCGATGTCGTCGACCTCGACGCGGACCTCGACGGCCTCGCCGCCCCGGGTGCCGCCGAAGGCCTTGTCACCCTGGTGCAGGGCGAGCAGGTACTTGACGGTGGCGACGATATCCTCCAGGGAGAGGGTTGAGGCCTTGGGGTCGGCTTCGATGGCCAGCTTCTTGTTGATCTTGTAGCGGCCGACCTTCGCCAGGTCGTAGCGACGGGAGTCGAAGTAGAAGTTGTTGAGCAGCGTCTGGGCGGCGTCAACGTTCGCGGGCTCGCCGGGGCGCAGCTTGCGGTAGATGTCGAGCAGGGCCTCTTCCTGCGTGGCGACCGTGTCCTTTTCGAGGGTCTCGAGCAGGACCGGGTAGGCGGCGAAGGTGTCGCGAATCTCGGATTCGGTCATGCCGACGGCCTTGAGGAAGTGCGTGACCGACTGCTTGCGCTTACGGTCGATGCGCACGCCGACGGCGTCGCGCTTATCGATCTCGAACTCGAGCCACGCACCGCGGGAGGGGATGACCTTCGCGCCGAAGGTTTCCTTGTCGGTGGAGCGGTCCGAGAGCTTCTCGAAGTAGACGCCGGGGGAACGAACGAGCTGGGAGACGACGACTCGTTCGGTGCCGTTGATAATAAAGGTGCCGCGGGGGGTCATGAGCGGGAAGTCGCCCATGAACACGGTCTGGGACTTGATTTCGCCGGTCTCGTAGTTCATGAACTCGGCGGTCACGTACATGGGGGCGGAGTACGTGTAATCTTTTGCCTTGGCTTCCTCCATGGAGTACTTGGGGGATTCCAGGCGGTGGTCGTGGAACGACAGGCTCATGGTGCCTGCGACGTCCTCAATGGGGGAAATCTCGTGGAAGATTTCTTCGAGGCCAGAGACGTCGGGGACGTCACCTCGGCCGGATGCCTGTGCGGCTTCGACGCGGGCCTTCCACGCGTCATTCCCCAGCAACCAGTCGAAGCTTTCAACCTGTAGTCCCAGCAGATTGGGGGCCTGGAGGGGTTCACGAAGCTTGGCGAACGAAATGCGGTTCCTGGGCTGTTTGGCGGTGCTGTTGGCAGCCAAAGGGGGTCCTTCCCTGCTTTTACGGTGCGCACGCTGCCTTATCCCCCATTATCTGACGCGTCCTGGTCCGCCAAGCGCCTGTTACGGCGGCTGGATACGGGTCACCTCGGGCATGATAAGGCGCAAATACCCAGGCTACCGTGAGTCGCGTCGCGAGTCAAGGTGACTTGTGTTATGTGCAGGGTGTCACGGGGCGAGGCCGCGGCGGCTTCTCACCCTCTCTCTCCTGGCGTCAAGAGGGTGCTCGCACCTGACAAGCGGGCGTGCCCATCGCACCGCCCGGGCGTTGGTGCCCCAAGTCGGGCTTGAACCGACGACCGACTCTCTCGAGCACCCCCGTCTCCCACAGTCGCTTGATCGCAGGCTCGCTGTACTTCTTCATCGAAACAAGCGCCATATTCGCAGTTCACACACTGTTCTCATAGCCAGTTCAATCGGCCATCCGCACGAGTCCCAGCTGGAAGGTCTACTCGACTTCACCACAGTACTTGACAACACTATCGCTTCACTATTCCTCACCCCCTGCCTGTCCCAACAAATGCAGGACACAGGTGTACATGGGGCCTGTGATGATTGTCTTGGACAGCACCAACTGTCCCAAGACTTGCACCAGGCCAGAAGATATGGGGAACTCAAATATGCTCCTTGCTCGGAACCTAGTTGACGGCACATTCATCAGCGCGTACGAATTCAAGGCGATGAGATCCACAGACCGTCCCGACACCCTGGTATGCCCCGGGATCAGCGCGGAAGGAGCGGCGTGCACAGCCTCCGTCTCGCCAGCTGCGTTGACATCAGACCATATGCATCCCTATTTCCGCGTGGCCCGCGTCAGCGATCACGTCGTTGGTTGCACGGAGGCCTCAACCAGGGTCGAGTCGCCGGATAAAGCCACTGACTTGGTGGGAGCGAAAGGAAAGCAGGGGCCGCGAGGCCCTCGCCAGCTCATACGCATCACCCTGCGCCACCCGCAAGCCGCCGCTACTCTAGCAGCACAGAAAGCCACTCGTGCGACGAGTGCTCGCATCGGCCACCACCGCGCACCCGCACCTACTAGCGGGACACGCACACTCACAGTTCAATGCGGAATCCGCAAAGCAGCCCTGGACCACGCGCGCGGTATCATTACCGACACTGACACCGTGAGCCTGGGAGACAACAAAGGGGCCGCTAGCCGGTTCATCTACCCAACTGATCGACTCATCAACGCTCCCTACAACGGCCACGAGGTCATCGCCTACGGGCAGTTGCACAGTGTCAGCAAGGGAAACGCTGCCAACACGTACTTCATTCGACTATGCCTTCCCGACGGTCGCCCCACCAAAGTATCCATTATGATCAGTGCCGCCCACTACGCAGCACTGCGCGTACGTCTCACCCAGGTCATGCTCGAACCCACAGCTTGGATGCTGATCGCATGTGGCACAGTCACAGGCCGGGAGGAGGCGAAACGATACCTCCGCCCCGTCGGTGCTCGCTCAGTTCACTTTCAGCGTACCTCGCTCAAGGTAGCGCACACGCCGTCCGCGAGCTTACCAGTGTCAGAGGACGTGAAATTCTCCGTCCCTGGCAGCACCTTCGAAGCCCGCTCAGAAAGCTCATCGAAATCCACATCCAATTGAGCTCGGGCTTATCCCGTTCCCGCTCCACCTTGCAGGGATACTACCCGCAGGAGGCGTGATTCTTCGCTGCTTTCGTTGCCGTCTTACGCCGGACTCTCGACGTGATGCTACTGATCTTCCGCTGGATACTGGATCCACTTTTTCGCAGGTATCCCAAGAACTGCGGTCGAGAAACCGTTGGTGCCCCAAGTCGGGCTTGAACCGACGACCGACGGATTATGAGTCCGCTGCTCTGACCGACTGAGCTATTGGGGCGGGGCCATCCTACCGG
This sequence comes from Schaalia meyeri, assembly GCF_900105015.1. Taxonomy (GTDB): domain Bacteria; phylum Actinomycetota; class Actinomycetes; order Actinomycetales; family Actinomycetaceae; genus Pauljensenia; species Pauljensenia meyeri. The sequence continues at coordinate 140,053 of NZ_FNLK01000012.1, forward strand.
ATCGCGCCCGGGTAGCTCCACCCGCGGGCGCAAGTCGCGTGCTCACATCGCGGGGCGGCGGGTCCATCGAAGCAGGTAAGACCCCCGCATCGGATTGCGGGCCCGCGTCGCGGGGCGAATACACGGCGCGCGGCCGACGACGGGCCGGGAGCCACGCCTCCGGCGTGCTCACGCGTATCGGCGGGCGATCGAGGCGGCCTCGGGCACGTAGGAGCGGCCGAAGATGGCGCAGTGCAGCATGATGATGTGCATCTGGTGCAGGGCCATGCGCTCGCGCCACCCGTCCGCCAAGGGTGACGCCTCGTGGTAGGCGGCGGTGATGCGCTCCAGGTGTGGGCATCCGAAAACGGCGAGCGCCGCCAGGTCCTCCTCGGCGTGGCCACCCTGGGCGGCGGGGTCGATCAGGACCGCCCCATCGGGAGTCCACATGACGTTGCCGGACCACAGGTCGCCGTGGGTGCGGGCCGCGCCGACCGGGCCGGGCCGGGCGATCGCGTCGGAGACCAGGCGGGGCTGGTCGTGGTCGAGCGCCCCGGATTCCAGCCGTTCACACAGCCGCCCGATCAGGGCGCGGTCGGCGGCAGTGAAAGCAGGGGCGCCCAGGTAGGGCGCGATTCGCTCATGTGCATAGAAGCTCCCCCACGACCGTGCCGAGGCCGGGGCAAAGTCGCCGAGATTCGCGGCGGCGCTGCCCCGCGACGTGTTCGCGGGCTCCTGCGCTCCGCTCGAATTGGTCTCCTGCGAACCATCATCGAGGGCACCGCGACGCACCGGGTCTCCCCCGGGCCTCGCCGGGTCGGCGGCGCGAGCGCCGGGCTCCTGTCGCTGCGGGAGAGACAGGGGCGCCTCCCCCATCCACCCGTCGCCAGCGTACCCGGGCGGGGCGGCCCCGAGGTGGCTGGCGCCTGCAGCGTGGGTGTGGGCGAGGGCCCGCCCAAACTCCTCGGCAGCGCTTGAGGTGGGTGCGGCGGAAAGCAGCCGCGGCTCCTCGAGCCAGGTGGGCCCGTGGTCGATGACGGGCACAACGGCAGCGCCCGGGGCCGAGGCCTCGGCCAGCCACGCGAGACCGGCGACCTCGTAGGCGATCCGCCCGGGCCGCCCGTCGGTCTTCCTGATGGTGTCCATCGTTGCACCTCGCCTTCTTTCGGCTGACCGATCGCTGACAACCGCTGCTGCATGCTGTCCCATGTTATCCGCAACTGTCCACGCGCCCGACCGATCAGAGCCGCCGACCTGCCCGGGCGTCACCCCTTTAGACACGTGCAGTGAGAAGACCGTTATACTTTCTCATGAAGTACTTTCTGCCATTATTCAGGATGTAGGCGCTCCATGACCCTTTCGACGACACAGAAGTCCATCGGCCAGCTGCTGACGGGCGATCGGCAGTACCAGATCCCCGACTTCCAGCGCCCCTACGTGTGGGAGGAACAGCAGGCGATCACGCTGGTCAGCGATCTGCTCGACGCGTGGCGCACGGACGACGGCGACTACTTCCTGGGATCCATCGTGCTCGTGCAGCGCCCAGACAGCGACGACGTTGACATCATCGACGGCCAGCAGCGCCTCACCACCCTGTGCATCCTTGTCGCTTTACTGCGCCACCTCACGACGGACAGCCGCCTACGAGACGAGCTCGGCGAGCTCCTACGCATTCCCCAATCGCGCATCAAGGGACTGGATGAACGGGCCCGACTGTCCGTGCGCGAATGCGACCGCGATGCCTTCGACACGTTCATCGTCGGCGATAACATCGACTCCCTGTTCGACATGGTCGTCGACTCCACCGCTGACGTCGACGGCAACTTCCCGATGCCTTCCTCCATTCGCCGGATCCACAACAACGCACGGGCAATGTTCGAGGCGCTGATTGACCCGGATACTCTGTCCCCCGGCGACGTCCAGAACTTCGTTCAATACCTCATCCTTAACGTCTCTCTCATCGAAGTCCTCACCGACTCCTACCAGTCTGCCCACCGTATTTTCTCGGTCCTCAACACGCGCGGCGTCCCCCTCTCGGCTGCCGACATTTTCAAGGCTCGCGTCCTGTCGCACGTCGATGCGAGTTCCCGCGCGCGCTACGCGCGCCTGTGGGAGGGGTGCATCACGTCGCTTGGCACCGAGAACCCCGACGCGTTCTTTGGCCACCTCCTGACCCTCACACTCCGCTCACCCGCAAAACGCGCCCTCATCGACGCCTTCGGCGAGGGGGTTCTCACCCCCTTTTTCGCCTCGAAGAGCGGCGAGGAGTTCATTGACGAGGTTCTGGCCCCCGCCGCCCGCGCCTACACGCTGGCTACCCTGGAACCGCTTGACGGTCACTGCGCTGCCACGGCCCTTGAGCTGCTGCGTCTCTATGACTCCTCCGACTGGAAGCCAGCGGCGATGAGCATCCTGACGGCGAATTTCGGCGACGAGGAGAAGGCCCGAAGGCTGAGCGCCCTCGAACGTGTCTACGGCACGGCCGTCGCCGCGCGCCTCACCCCGGGGCAGCGGTCCACTATCATCGCCAAGTTCCTGAGTGCATCGGAGAACAACAAGCCCATCGACGTCGCGGCTGCGGTCCCCGACGACATCCGCCGCCGAGCAGCAGCGACGATCGCCAGGCCGCTGCCACGGTCTTCTATCCGAAAGGTGCTGCTCTACCACGCGTTGGTCGCTGAGCACGGGACGTACCCTCGTCGGCTGCCACGCAGCCTGGGCGTCCTATCCGGCCTCCCCAACACGCACATTCGCGGCGTCGACGGAGCCATCGACCTGGACACGTGGGGCAAGCGCCTGGGAGGACTCGTCCTCTCTGTCAACAGATCGCGGACCATCAACCAGGCTCCTGACTGGGACACCGCATCGCGGGCATGTCGCGGTATCGCATTGCTCGACGGCCTCGCGGTTGCTTCGCTCCCCTCGCGCGGCGGCGAGATTCATGCCGCCGACCTTGAGCAGCGCCAGGCGCACATGACGCGACTGATCCTCAAATATTGGGACATTCGACGCGACACTGAAGGGATCGACCTGTCGCGCCTCACCCGGGCTGAACTCGACGCCGCCGTGGATAATCGCTCCGCGGCCCGCGGACGCCAGGTGCGGCTCGCGGACGTCGTGTCGACCGGCATCATCTCCCCCGGCGACACCTTCACGTGGCGGCGACGCAACCTCGGCAACGTGTACGTCATCACGATCTCGACGGAGGGCACCATCGTGCTTCCCGACGGCCAGGAGGTTTCCTCTCCCTCTGCCGCCGTCAGAGCCCTCACCGGCAACGGCAGCGCCGCCGCCCTCGACGTGTTCGTCCGAGAGTCCGACGGAAAGAAGATGCGCGACCTGTGGGGCACCTACCGCACCCACTTCGGGGCGTAGGGCGAGGCGGGCAGCCGCGAGGTTCGTATGCCAACAAGTGGCGGCGACGCTACCTACGCGGCACGGGCCTCGCCTCCACATCCGCCGACCTCAACGAGGCGGTGACAGCCCTGCACGCCTCGTTGACGCCTAGCCATTCACCTCCTTATCTATCCCGCGGCCCCGAGTTCGGAGCCGATGCCCCCCAGAGGCTCGAGAAGAGACTGAACACCCTGCACGAGGGCCGCTCCATCGCCCCCATCGCCCCATCGCCCGGCAGGAACGTTCCTCCACCCAACGCGATTCGTCCGCACGGCAATGTGGGTGCCCCTCTATTGAGCTTCCACGGCATCGCGGCCGGAGACACGAGCCGCGCGCCGTTAGCTCGGGCCTTGCCGAGTGAAACCCACATCGCCCCAGCATGACCTCCGGCGCAACCCGTACCGCCCAGCGGCACCCCACAGTCCGCCGCATGAAACCAACACCGCCCCTGCTTCGACGAATCGATCGAAAACGGGGTGTTGTCGGCCTGCCGGGGCGGTCGTAGTTTCAACTAGACCGCACAGACCTCACGCTGAGGCGTCAGCGGTTTCACAAGGGTACTCCGGCGATGCCCCGACCACTGCACTGGTTAAGGCAGCATTGCACCACCAAGTAGCTGGCACAATGCCGACCTAAGTAGTGCACGACCACGTAGGAACAAGCCGGAGCTCGGATATTTCGCAACTACCGCCGGGCAGCGCCCGGGTGGAAGCCGCGGTAAAGGCTACGGGCCCCTGTGCCCCTAGGCGTTCAAGGACGCGGTCGTGGCACGGTGGTCGGCAGCAAGGTCCGGCCGAGCCCCGAGGCCAAACATCATCCGGGGAGGTATCTGCGCGGCCTGCGGGGCATGACAGGGGTTGGACGCCCACACGCGACCAGGGTGGAGGCAGCCGCGGGACCTGCCGACTGCGGAACCTGGCTACGGTGCCCGTGGGCGGCGGCAGGGCCCGGCCGGGCTTCTAGCCGACGCGCCGAGCCGCAGGCTCGCAGCGTGGACGGCGAGCGGGCGGGCCGCCGCCCACGGGCACACAAGGCAGCCGGGCCAAGGCAACAGTCGGAAGCAGGAGTGCGCGCCAACGCACCTGGAAGCCACGCACGTCGTGACATAGGTGGGCAGACCCCGCAGCGGCTGGAAGCCAGGAGCACGGCAAACAGCCAGGCAAGCACGCAGCGAGGCTGCAGCCAGAGGCCGCGCGGGCAGGCCACACGAAGACAGAAGTTCAAGCGGCGCAGCAATACGGAAACCGAGGATCAGGTGACACAGCGGCATGGCGCACGCGGGCAACAAAAATCGGCACCCGCGACGCGGATACCGACCTACGGTGGAGCTAGGGGGATTCGAACCCCCGACCTTCTCATTGCGAACGAGACGCGCTACCAGCTGCGCCATAGCCCCAAGGACGGCTATAGCTTAGCATTGTCATTTCTCATCACGCAAGCCGACTGCGTGGGCTGGCGCTCCGCAAAGAAGGCCGCGAAAGACAGCCACGAGAGCCCGCTTTGTCGCGACGGCTACCGTGGCAGCCGCGAAAGACAGCCGTGCCGCGGACCGGAAAGCCCGCGGCACGGCAGCAAAGGGGGCAGCTATTGGGCGCGCCTCGCGTCCAGGACGGCGTCGAGATCCAGGGCGACTGCTTGGTCGGCGACGACCTCGGCGGTGGAGCGGGCACCGGCCTGCGCGGTGAGGGCGATGGGGCGGGCGGGAACCACGGCGTCGATGCGAGGGATGCCGCGCAGGTCCGTGTCGGCGTGGACGATGCGTCCGCGGATGCGTTCTCGCGACGCGTAGGTGGGGGCCGGGATGGGTGCGACCGTCCAGGCGCGGGCGGGGGTGTCGGTAACCTCGACGACCTCGGGGACCTCAACGTTGAAGACGAGGGAGCGTGAGGTTCCCGTCTGGGGTTCACCGGTCGTCGCGCGTTCGCTGGAGGCGCGGGGGGTAGCCTCGCGCGCCTCGTCCTCGTGGGATTCGTGGGCGCCCTGGGGGCGGGTCTGAGCGCCCGGGGCGGCCGCGGAGCGCCCGCCTCTGCGCACGTCGCCGCGCAGCTTCGTCAGGAGCACCATTTCGTGTTCGGAGGCGCGCTGGGAGCGAACGGCCGCGACGCGGGACGCTCCCAGCGAGGCGGCGAGCGCGGCCGCGGGGATGCTGATCCACGCGGCAGACAACAGGGATGACGCGGCGATGACGATGCCAAGGGCGAGCGTTGCGAGCGCACAGATGCCGGAGATGACCATGCGGCGGCGGCCCGCGGCGCTCTCGGCCGCCAGTCGGGCGGCGCGGCGCGCGCGGAGTTTCGCGATGTCTCGGATCGCCTGGTTGTTGCGGCGGTCAATGACGGGCCGGGTACGTCCCGCGGTGGTCTGGTGCATGCTCTCTCCGCTCATCATTGCGCGCCTGGCCAGGAGCGTTCCGCTGGCGTGGTCGCATGTGTCTAATTCTGGCTCATTCGCGCGAATGATGCGCAGCCTCGGGGAAAAACGGTCGATTTCGCGGGACTGGGCGATGGCTGAGCGACGCGCGACCAGCGACGGTACCGTCGCCAGGAGCGCGACGAATATCGCTGCGATGACGATTCCACCAATCTCCACCCTCCCAACGTACGGGCGTTTTCTTGATGGCGCTTTGTGCGACGGGCGCGTGTCGAATTCTCTTACCTATCGGTAAAACAAGAATCGTTAACAGTTGTCACACCTGAAACATATGCCTCATTCACACCACTGGGGGAAGGGCGTCTTCTCCCCTGTCTCGGCGATCGGATGCGTCGGGTGATCGGATGCGCCGGGCTGCTCCCCCGCCTCGGTGGCCTGTCACCCCGCGCCGACGACACCCCTACTCGATGGCTGGGCTTCCCCAGCGCCGCTGGACGAGTCCCCCCTCGGGCAGGGTTTCGGCGTCGATAAAAAAGGCAATGTGGTCGGCCCACTGGCCGCAGATATGCATGTAGCGGGGACGCAGCCCCTCCTCCACGAGGCCCAGGCCCCGACACAGACCGAGCGAACGCTCGTTTTCCGGGCGCACACACACCTCGACGCGATGTAGGCCGAGCTCGCCGACGACGAGGTCGAGGATGAGGGCCGTGACCAGGGTACCCAGGCCCCGCCCGGACCAATCGCTGAGGATCCAGTAGCCGAGCATCCCGGAGGACATGGCGCCCCAGTGGACGTTGGAAAGCGAGAATTGGCCAACGTAGCTGCCATCGACCTGGACCCCGAAGACGAGCCCGGTCCCGTCGCGCTGGTTACAGTCGGCGCGGCGCACGTACTGAGAGAACGTGGGTATGTGCTCCAGCGTGTCGGGGGGCAAGGTCGCCTCCCAGGGGCGCAGCCAGTGACCGTCGGCGCGGCGCACCGCGTCGAGCGCGCGGTGTTCCTGCCCGCGCACGGGGCGGACCACGAGTTCACGCGGGTGGGGGTTGGAATCCGGTCCGCAGCGCAGGAAGCCGCGACCAACGGGGTCCGCCACACGCAGCGTGAGCACCTCGACGTCACGCCCCCACACGCGAGCGCGGCGGGAGAAGAAACCCCTCATTCGAGAACCAGGCATTGGAGGTGGTCTCCGGCCCGAACCGTGGTGACGTCTTCAGGCACGACGGCCAGGGCGTTGGAATCCGCGAGCGCGGACAGCAGCAGCGACGCGGGCGTTCCCATGACGGCGGCGCGATAACCGGAGCGCGGGTCGCCGGTCAGGCGCACGCGGACGAATTCGCGGCGTCCGCGCGGGGAGTACCATGAGCGATCGACTCCGGCGCGCACGACGGGGCGGTTGACGGCGGCCCACCCCTGCATGTGTCGCAGGGCGGGACGCACGAAGACCTCGAAGCACACCTGGGCGGACACGGGGTCGCCAGGCAGGCAGACGATGGGGGTGCCGGGGCGGTCCTCGTCTCCGCCGACGGTGCCAACCCCCATGACATGGCCGGGCCAGGCGGCGACGTTATCGAAACGGACGGTGCCCAGGGCTCCCAGGACCTCGCGGACGGTGTCGCCGCTACCATAGGAGATGCCGCCCGTCGTCAGAACCAGGTCGGCACGCACCAGCTGGTCCTCGATGGTTTCGCGCAGGCGCGCGCGCTCGTCGGGGACGGCGGCGACGCGGAAGGTTTGCGCTCCGGCGTCGGCGACGGCCGTGGCCAGGGCGTGCCCGTTCGCGTCGAAGACGGTGCCGGGGCGCGCCTCGCCCCCGGGTTCAACGATCTCATCACCGATGGAGATGATGACGACGCGCGGGCGCGGGTGAACCAGGACACGGTCGCGCCCCACCCCGGCCAGGAGTGCCATCTGGCGCGCCCCGATACGGGTTCCGGTGCGCAGCACGGTCTTCCCCTGAGCAACGTCCTCCGCGCACCGACGGATGTTCTCGCCGCTGGCGGGGCTGGTGCGCAACGCGACCTGGGCGACGCCGTGGTCCGTGAACTCGAGGGAGACCACGGCCTCGGCGCCGGTGGGCAGTGGCGCGCCCGACGCGATGCGGATCGCCGTGCCCGGCACCAGCGCGGCCGGGTCGACGGCACCGGCACGGATCTCCTCTGTGACGGGAAGCGTCACCGGATTCTCCAGGGCGGCCCCCTCGCAGTCCCGAACGCGAACGGCATATCCGTCGCACGCCGCCAGGTCGGCGACGGGGAGATTGAAGGGGGCCTTAACGTCCTCCGCCAGCACACAGCTCACCGCGTCCGCGAGCCTGACATCGAGCGGCGGGAGGGCATGGGCGGTGGCCATGCAGTCCTGGTAGAAGTCGGCAACGCTACGCATGGTGTTAGTCCTCAAGCTTGGAGCGCAGGAACTCCTTGAGTTCCGCTCCAAGCGCCGGATCCTCAAGGGCGAGCGTGACGTTTGCTTCGAGGTATCCCAGTTTGTCCCCGGTGTCGAAGCGTCGCTCGTCAATGACTACACCGTACAACCCTCCACCCTCTTCTTCGGGGAGGTCGATCATGCGCGCGTACCCGTCTGTGAGCTGATACTCACCCCCGGCGCCCGGTTCGATGTTTTCGAGGGCCGTGAACACGGCGGGGTCCAGCAGGTAGCGTCCGACGACCGCGTACTCGGACTTAACCTCTTCAAGCGGGGGCTTCTCGGTGACGTCGGTGATGCGCATGAGCTGTCCCTCTTCGAGGTCGACGCCCTCGGGGATCGGCAGCGCCTCGACCGCGGTGGACGCGTAGGCGGTGGCCTGCTCGGGGGTCACCTTGAGGAGGGCGACGACGGTGCCGCCCAGGGCGCCTCGCACCTGGATCATCTTGCGCAGCAGCTGCGACCCCGGCTCCATGAGGTCGTCGGGCAGCAGGACGGCGCAGGGGGCGTCGCCGACGTGCGACTTAGCCTGTAGGATCGCGTGTCCCAGACCCAGGGGGTGTCCCTGGCGCACCGAGTGGACCCGCGCGTACTTCTTGTATTCGTTGACGTATTCGAGGGCTTTGTCCTTGCCGGCCTTCTCCAGATCGGCCTCGAGGCCAGGTTCGGCATCGAAGTAGTCCTCAATCGACTGCTTTCCCGCTCGGGTCACGAAGAGGATGTCCTCGATACCGGCATCCGTGGCCTCGCGAACGATGTATTCGATCGAGGGGCGGTCGACGACGGGCAACATTTCCTTGGGCACCGACTTCGTGATGGGCAGGAAGCGGGTTCCGCGACCGGCCGAGGGAACGACGGCATGCACTACTGACTGATATTTATCTGACATACTGCACAGCGTAGCGAATAAACGGCACGAAAGGGAGACGATGGCCACAAAATCATCCCTGCGAGCGCAGGCGCGCGGCCACAGGAGGGAACGCCGCAGAGGCGCCAACCCAAGCGTTTCCACCATTCTCTCCTCCCGCCCCATTCCCACGTACGACCTGGCTGAAGCGGAAGGACTGGCGCGCCAGGTCGCCACCTTGGCCCGGTCAATGGGAGGGGTCGCCCTGCCAGCACTCTTCGCGTCCACCCCCTTCGAGCCGGACATGTCCCTCGTGCTCGACCTGTTCCCCCGCGCCCTGCTGCCCGTTCTCGTGGACCGGGCCGGGGCCCCCCTGGGGAAACCCGGATGGGGACTGTGGGAGGAGGGCCATAAGCTGGTGACACGCGGGCACCGCCCCGCTCAACCGGACGGACCGGCGCTGCCGCCGGAGGCGATACGGGACGCAGACCTCATCATTATTCCCGCCCTGGCCGCATCCCCCCTGGGCGAGCGCCTGGGACAGGGAGGCGGCTGGTATGACCGCGCCCTTGTCCACCGCTCCCCCTCGGCGCCGATCGTCGCGATCGTCTTCGACGACGAGGTAGCGCAGCCCGGGACGATTCCCGTCGAACCACACGACGTGCCAATCGACGCAATCATCACCCCGACGCGCACGATTCACGCGTCGCCACGATAGCTCGCGCTTTACGCCCCGCCTTGCCGAGGATGACAGAGCCGCGCTTGTCACCGTTTGTCGCCAAAATCTCACAACGGACTTTTCCGCCAAAAGCCGCGAATATCTGACCGAGTTATAAAAAAACTGCGACGAACATTACCCTCCGCCCTCTGTATTCGTAGCGAAAGTCCTCCTAGTGTTTTCCACTGTAAAGGGCGCCCACCCGGCGCACGCTCCCAGGCGGCTCCCGCCCGCCACGTCGGCTACAGGTCGACGCTCAAACTTGTCGGCTCACGCCGACCCCCTCAACACAGGAGAACCCATGATTAAGGGATTCAAGGAATTCATCTCTCGCGGCAACGTCGTCGAGCTCGCCGTCGGTGTCATCATCGGTGCCGCCTTCAAGAACATCGTCGACGCCCTGGTCGACGGCATCATCAACCCCCTCATCGCGGCCCTCATCGGCAAGCCCGATTTCTCGGACGCCTTCATCCTCACCCTGAACGGCACCGACGTCAAGTTCGGCGTCTTGATCACCGCGGTCATCAACTTCCTGCTCATGGCCATGGCGCTCTACCTGTGCATCATCATGCCGATGAACGCCCTGAACGAGCGCATGAAGAAGAAGAACGAAGAGGACGAGGCGGCCGCCGCCGAGAAGGTCAGCGACGAGGTTAAGCTGCTGACCGAGATTCGCGACGCCCTCGCTCAGGGCAGCGCGCGTCCCTGAGCCTGTTTCCTCCTCGACGGGCCAAGTGGGGTCGATGCTCGCGTGAGCATCGACCCCACCCCTTTTCTGCCTTGGCGCTACGCGCGCGGTAGAGAGTGCGGCGGCACGTTTTCCAGCAGCCGCGCGTCGTTGGCTCCGTCGCCCCGGTCGGGAGCGTCCGCCATGGACCCGGGACGTGTGTCCTCCGGGCGCACGCGATCCTCCCACGACGGGGGCAGCCCCTCGTCCATGAGGCGGCGGTCCACGTCCGACACGAAGCGCGCGACACGGCGCCGCCTGCGCGGCGCGGCCTCACTCATCGAAGGCCTCCGAAGCGGAGTCAGCCTCATCCCCGTCCGCGTCGCCCGCCTTGGTGCGGCGCACAACATTGCCCAAAACGGCGTCCGACTGGAAGCCTCGGCGCGTAATACCCAACGCCTCGCGGAGCTCCTCCGCCATCTCCACATCCGTGCGCTCGACACCGTCCGATCGGACCCACGCCGCCATCTCATCCAGCTGATCATCCGAATAGGCCGCGAGCGGCAGCCCCTTGGCGATCGCCGGACGAGGCCCGCGAGCCTTCTCAGACGCGCTCTCCTTACGCTTGATGGCCAGCAGCATGCCGGTCGTATCCTCGTCCACCTTGCGGCGGCGCTGGGATTCCTCGTCCAGTTCCCCATCCAGCCCCTGGTCCAGCATGGGCAGGCGCGGCGCGGCCGGAGTATCGACGGCGTCCGTGTCGTCCTGCGGCGAGGACGATTGCGCCTCGTCCTCGACGTGCTCATCCGCCGACTCGTCCTCGACCACCCGCTCCGGGATCTCCACCGCGGGAGCCTCGTCGGGTGAACGAAGCCCCTCAAGCGCATCGAGCACGGCATCCACGATCAGGGACGCTTCCTTGTCCGGGTCGATGAACAGAGCCATCGACAGGGCCGTGTACACGGACCATCCCTGCGCCTCGAGCCAACGGGGACGGGCCCGGTCACGCACGCGCTGGCTGGGTTCTGACAGGTATTCCTCGTCGTCCGTGAGCACTGCAACCAGCAATCGCCCCGGCGAATCCGGGTGTCCGATAGCGAGCGGCACGCGCATACCGCCGGGGATCCCGACATTGGCGACGACTTCCAGGCCGCGCGAATACAGGTGGTCGGCCAGATCCACCAGCAACCGGTCCGGCTCACCGGCCAGGACCGGCCAGGCGTCCATGCCCTCGCCGGCGTGCCCCTCGGCGATCTCGATCAGGTCCACCAGCATGCGAGATCCCTCGTGGCTCAGGCGCTCACGGTCGATGTCCGCGCTGTGGAGCGCGGACACGAGCGTCAGGTCGCCGCGCACGACGCGCAGCACCCCGGCGAGGACGTCCGCCCCGTCCTCCGCGGACAAAACGCCAAAGTCGTGGATCACGCGCCCGTGAGGGGTCTTCGCGAAGCCGACCGAGAGAATTAGGGACTCGCGCGTCAGCCCGGCGACACCGTCGGTGCTCACGACGGTGAAGGGCTCCGGGGTTGCGCGATCAAAGAACGAGGCCAGGCCAGGTTCTCGCGATCGAACGGTGTCCAGGGCATCGCGAATGCGTTGCGCGTGCCGCTCGGACAGCGCCACGACGGCCAGGGAACGCTCCGGCGACTCCACCGCGTGTTCGATGACCGCATCGACAACGGCGCGCACCTCGGCGGACGTCGATTCGACGGCGCGAGCACCGGGGGCGGGCATGCCGGTCGCCTCGATCCAGCGGGCGCTCACGGGGGCGTTCGCGGCTGTCCACGGCACGGGAATCCCCGCGTGCTCGTACCCGTAGCGGGCGAGCAGCAGCGCCACCTGATCGTTCAGGCGACGCGGACCGGGGTCGACGCGCAGGACGGGCAAAACGCCGGCCAGCTCGCGCGCCGCACCCCCCTCCGATGCGGCGGCCAGGTCATCGATAACGACCAGCTGATGACCGCGCGCGATGATGGGAGCCAGCTCCGCCAGCGGCAGTTTATCGGCCCCGTCCAACACAACCATGTCCACGGTGCGACCCGTCGGCGTCAGCATCGGCACCATCGCGGGCACCGTCATGAGCACGGGCAGCAGGTGGCGCACCAGCGGGAAGGACACCAGCAGTTCCAGATCGCTGGGGGGCGTGCCCTTTGCCAGGAGGTTCCGCAGTTCCTCGTACTGGTCGGGGCGTGCGGCGAGCGCGTTCGTACGGATCCTGCGCACTCCCGTGATCGCCTGCGGAATCAGGGAGGCCACCTGGGCCTCGTCGAGCTCGCGCCCCTCGCGCGCCAGCTCCTCGAGCGAGGCGGGATCCACCCCTCCCAGCGCGGGCTGGGCGGCCAGCATGACGCGCAGCAGCGACGCCCACCACGCGAGGTCGAGTTCGTTGTTGACCGCGCCGCCCGGCACGCGCCGGTCGGCCAGGTCCTGGGCCAGCTCGTCCAAACCGTGCTCAGCGAGCCGCGCGCGCATCGCCAGGCGAGCGGGAACCTCGCGCGCGCCCGTAATGTCCCCCGACCACCGCTCAACGAGGGTCGTCAACCGTTGCAGGTGCGTGCCCACCAGATCCGGTTCCTCAAAGACAAACACGGGGGCGATCACGTCGAGATCGTCGCGCACCGCATCGGTCAACGCTAAAATCTCGCCGAGATGAGCGGGCAGGATCGGCCACGAATCTTCGCCGCAGACCGCGCACCACGCGTCGCGACGCTCCTGGACGCGGACGAGTGCACGGTGCAGATCAGGCACGTGCACCCCCGGACGCACCAGGTCCTGGGCCTGCTTGACCAGACGCGTCCGCTCGGAGCGCGCCAGCGAAATGCCGTGCTCTTTGCGCCACTGCTTGGGTGCCGTCGCGATCACCATGTCAGCCGCGCTGCGCTCGAATACGCGAGGCAGGAACACGTCGAGGAGGTCCGCGATGCCGTCAAACATCGACAGCTGACGCTCCCACTGCGCCAGGGTACCGGCCGGCTTGATGCCGGCCTCGCCGGCGACCGACGCGATGTGGACGCACAGCTCGGGCAGCGTCTTTGACAGGCGATCAACCCGATGCAGCACGTCGCTCGCCTGTTCGTCTGAGGACAGGGCGGCATCCGCCCACGCGGAGGCACCGGCCCTGTCCAGCAGGCCGGACTCCAGGGCTTCACGCAGCAGGGCGCGGGCGCTCTCGCCCTGGTCGAGGGCGATGTCGTAGAGGGTCTGCTCGCGAAGATGCACGCGCGTAGCTGGAATGCCCTCGCCGCTGGTCAGATCCGTCAGTGCGCGCAGAGCGTCCGCGGCGCACACGCCGAAGCGACCATAGGGTTCGTGCAGCGCCTGCGCGTACGAGGCCAAGGAGCTGCGCACCTGGCGCAGGCGCGCACGCATCGCATCCACGCTCTCTTGCGAGGCGACGGGCGACATGTCCTCCATTGCGTCCTTCGCGCGAGCGGCCAGGACGCGTCGCGCGTCCGAATACCCGTCGATATTCGCGACGATATCGGCCAGCCCCATCTCGTCCAGCCGCGAATATGCGGCGATTGAACGGGAAGGGGACGTCGACACGTGCAGGACGGAGCGCCCGGTGGCCGCTGCTTCCGTCAGGATCGCCGCCACGACGGAGGCGTCGTCGCTGTGCACCGGGATGTCCACGAAGACGCTGCGCCCATCGGAGGCGGCCTCCACCGCGTCCTGCTGGGAGGGGAGCAGGTCGCCCACGCCCTTTTCCGCCCACGGGTCGCGGTCGCCAGGATCGGGTTCGGGAGCGTCGGCCATCAGATCGTGACGCGCGTCCTGGTCGCCCGCGAGCGCGCGGATGACCGCCGAGTCCTCCAAGGCGGTCGCATCATCGCCGAGGCTGGCAGCCAACGGAGCAGCCGGGTGGCAAAGCAGCCCGATCATCAATTCGTCGCGGATCTGGAAACGCGGGATCGCGGCGCCCACCTGGCGCAGGACGTCCATCGCCTGCGACGAGGAGAAGCCGTGTTCCCCGATGGCCTGGGTGAGGACGTCCTCGCCGCCGATGTCCACCCCGTGCTCCCGCAGGGATTCGGTCAGTTCGGGGGCCAGCAGCGCCCCGCGGCCAAGGGCGACGAGTACGTCGTCGTCCCTGCGCACGAGGCGGACGGGACGCAGCAGGGCAGGCACGGTGACGGTGGTATTGCCGCTGCGCCAGGAAGCGGTTCCGATTCCCAGGTGGATGGGACCCGTTCCGTGGGTGGCCGCACGCTGGGAGGCGCGGGCGATGATGGCGCGCGCTCGATCGAGGGCGCGCCCCAGGGCGATGGGCTCGCGGATCAGCAGGCTCAGGCGTACGGGGTGCTCCGTGTACAGTTGAGCGAGGCCTCCGGGGTGCGCGCCGGACAGCGACAGCGTCGGCAGGGAAGCGCTGTCGCGGGCGATGTCCTGGCCGAGACGGGTGCCCCACGCGGCACGCGCCTGACCGACGAGGGTGGTCGGGTGCGTCGACGTGGACGAGGCCGGGGTGGCCTCGGGCTGAGGGGCTGGACGGCGCGAAAAGATACTAGAAACCACGCTTCCACCCTACGGGAGGGTAACCCCATCCGCGGTGCGGCGCGCCCGAAGAGGGGAGACGACCGAAATGCTCACGGTGGCCGCGGGCGGCGACGCTGACCGGCGACGCGTTTAAAATCCCCGAATGTGTGCCCCCGAGACGATTCGAACGTCCGACACCCGCTTTAGGAGAGCGGTGCTCTATCCCCTGAGCTACGAGGGCGTGACAAGCTGTCCGCGCCCACTGTAGCAAAGTGTGCGCCCCGCCGCCCCCTCACCACCCGTCGGACACACCGCCTCCCGCGGGGTGGGAACGCCCGAAGGGCCAGGCCGGAGCCGCGCATTTAGCCCGCGCCCGATCACTGGCTGGACTCAGCGGCGTTCCCAGGGGGTATCCACCGTGGCCTGCGCCTCTCCCAGGTGCGCGGAGGGGACGACCATCACGGGGCACGTCGAGTGCCCGAGGACGGTCTGGGATGTCGAACCCAGGAGCACCCCGGCCAGTCCGCCGCGCCCACGCGTGCCGACGACCACCAGGTCGACGGCCGTCGAGAACTCGATGAGCAGCGAGGCCGCCGACCCGTCCAGGGCGTGCCGGGAGACGTGCATGTCGTCCCCATCCAAGGCGGCCTCAATGGCGGCATCCATGCCCTGGCGCACCTGGGCCAGCAGGGACGAGTGATCCACTCCCGTCGGCGTCCACGTCATGACGGAAGGGCCGACGGCGATGGGCACGGCCGACACTGCGGTGACCCTGGCCCCCCACAGGCGCGCCTCGTCGATGGAACGCCTGAGGGCACACGAGGGCTGATCGGTTCCGTCCACGCCGACGACAATGCGTTCGACCGGGGTGAACTTCTTTCCCGAGGTGTGGCGGGGAACCACCACGACCGGGCACTTGGAGTGGGCGGGCAGGGCAGAGGAGACGGTACCCAAAAGACGATCGGCGAACCCACCGCCCCCGCGGGATCCGACGACGATCATGTCGACCTCGGCCGAAAAATCGATGAGGACGCCGGCGGGATCGCCCGGCTCCGTTGACCCGGACACGTGCGCGGCACCACGCTCGCGCGCCAGTGTCTTCGCTTCCTCTACGACCTGTTCGGCGCCTGCCTTGAGGGCCTCGTCGTCGAGAACGGCGTATCCACCATCCAGGGCGGCCGCGGAATAGGAGGCCAGCGCGTACGTGCACAGGCAGTGAATACGCGTCCCTGTGCGCACGCCGCGATCAGCGGCCCAGGTCACGGCGGCTAGGCTCTCCGTCGAGCCATCGACACCGACCAGAATGACTTCGGTGGAACTCATGGTGTCCTCCTCGTGGTGGCAGTCACTCATTATTGTGCCGCATTTTGACGGTCGATGAAAGCCCAACCCGGGGGATACACAATTGTCGCCGCGACCCCATCGGGCCGCGGCGACAATTAGATGGCAAACTCTGGCTCAGTAGCGCACGTAGGTGGCGCCGGGACGCACCTGAGAAATCCTAGACACCTGGCCGGGAACCGTGGCCTCGACCATCTGGCCGCCACCGATGTAGATGCCGACGTGACCGGGGTAGGACACGATGTCACCAGGCTGCGGGTCAGAGACGACGGTGCCGCCGGCGGCCTGGGCGGACGAGGAGTGCGGCAGGTTAATGCCGGCAGCCGCGTACGCGTACTTCACCAGACCGGAGCAGTCGAGGCCCGCGAGGGACTCACCACCGTAGACGTAGGGGATGCCGGTCAGTCCCAGAGCGACGGCAGCGATGTTGCTGCCAGCCGCGTTCAGAGCGGCCCGACGGGCAGAGCTGTCGGATGCGCCGTCAGCGCGCGAGCCCGAGCGCGAGGCGGACGAATCGGAGGCGGACGTCGTGTCGGGGGCCGGAGGCTTGGGAGCCTCGGCGGTGGCCGACGAAGCGGCATCGTCTCCAGCGGTCCACGCAATGTCCGGAACATCAACGGTCGTCACGTTATCAACGGCGACGGTCGTGCTGCCTTGGCCCGAGCTCTGGGGCTCGGACTGGGGGGTCGCCGGAGCGGCGTGCGCGGCGCCAGCAGCGATAGCGGTCAGCGCGACACCTGCGGCCGACGCGAACGCGATCGGGCGGACGGCTCCTGCGGGGTTCATGCCCTCGACCATGGAATCGGTCAGCGGGCGACGTGCCATGCGGTGACGTGGAGCAGGCTTAGTAGTCTTCACTCATGTTCTCCCAGTTTCCCTACGAGGTTAGCTGTCGGGTTCGGGCGGGAGGCCCGGCTCGCGTGCGAGCTTCACCCCGAGGCTCCGAGGAGCCACTTATGGGTTCCCCGCGTGAGACGACACTTCCGCTTCATTCGTCGTCTCACTTCGGGCACCGAATGGGCGGGTGGTCTGATGACCGTTGTCCACTATACCCCGCACGACCGGTCAACGTCACGTTCCGATAACATCTCTCACATTCATCGTTACCATTCTGTGACATTATCCCCGTCATTATGCGCAAACCACTGCCCAAAACAACCGCGACATGCGTCCACTATCCGAGACGAAGCCGTGACCGGGCACGACGAAGGCCGGGATCCAACAGGGCCCCGGCCTGGTCACACGGCAATTTTATTCCTCGCGGACAAAAAGATGAGCCGCCAACGACATCGTGATCGTGAGGTACCCGCGCACCTCTCCCGACTCGCCCAACGCAGTAACCCGCACGACGTTGCCATGCGCGGACAAACCCACGCGAGCCCCCGGGCGCAGGCCGAGTTCATCGAAGGCGGTCAGCAATTCGACGTCGGCCTGAATCGGTTCGCCGATACGCACCAGCGTGAACTCCCCCACGTCGGGGGAACGCACTGCCAGCTCGGCGGAATACAGACGCTCACCGTCCCCCATCCCGGGCAGCGGATTGCCGTAGGGATCCACGCTGGGGTTGCCGAGCAGCTCGATCAGGCGCGCTTCAACGGCATCGCTCATCACGTGCTCCCACCGGCACGCCTCCTCGTGCAACTGTGTCCACCCGAGGCCCACGATATCCAGCAGCAGGCGCTCGGCCAAACGGTGCTTACGCAGCACCTCGGTCGCTCGCGAGCGCCCCATATCCGTCATCTCTAGGCGCCGATCCCCCATCACGTGCAGCAGGCCGTCACGCTCCATGCGCGCAACCGTCTGCGACACCGTCGGCCCCGAGTGCCCGAGGCGGTCGACGATGCGCGCACGCAGGGGCGTCACCCCATCCTCCTCGAGCTCGAGGATGGTCTTGAGGTACATCTCGGTGGTATCAATCAGGGCTGCCACGACGTCCTCCTTCATCGGCCATGTCGCAACCCCAGGATAGGGTGACCTTTCCTCGCGCGAGGAATATCGACGCAATTTGGCGGAAAAGTGCCCTCCGTTACGTCCGCTTGCGCACGATAATTCGATCAATGTGCGTGATGGAAATAGCGGGAGACAAAAAGATAGGGTGACACCATGGTGGTTTTTCCCGACATCCCCCGCTCCCTCCTGCCCGCCGACGGACGCTTCGGCTGCGGTCCCTCCAAAGTGCGGCAGGCCCAGGTTGAGGCACTCTCCCCCCTCCTCATGGGCACCTCTCACCGCGCGGAACCGGTGCGCCGAGTGATCGCGTCCCTCACCCTTGGCCTGCGTTCCCTCCTCAGCGTCCCGCAGGACTACGAGATCGTCGTGGGCAACGGCGGCGCCTCCGCCTTCTGGGACATCGCCTGCGCGTGCCTCATCCACTCCCGCGCGGCGCTCGGCTCGTGGGGAGCCTTCGGCGCGAAGTTCGCATCCGAGGTTGCACGCGCCCCGCACCTTCACGCGCCCCTCATCGACGAGGCTGCTTTCGGCTCGCTCACGACCGTGACCCCACGATCGCCGGAAGAGCGCGTGGACGCCTACGCATATCCGCACAACGAGACCTCCACGGGCGTTATCTCCCCCGTCTATCGCGTCGACGCCCCCGGCGCGCTGACCCTCGTGGACGCAACATCGATCGCGGGGGCGGCCGCCATCGACATCCGCCGGGTCGACGCCTACTACTTCTCCCTACAAAAAACCTTCGGAGCCGACGGAGGCCTGTGGGTCGCCGTCCTCTCCCCCGAGGCCATCGATCGCGCGCGGGGCCTCGAGTCCTGCCCCGGCGGCCGGTGGATCCCGCAGTTCCTCTCGCTCACCACCGCGATCGAAAACTCCCGTAAGGACCAGACCCTCAACACCCCGGCGCTGGCGACCATCGTCATGGCCGAACAGCAGGTCAGCTGGCTCAACTCCCAGGGCGGGGCGCCAGCCGTGAGCGCACGCTGCGCCCGGGCCTCATCCCTCATCTACCAGTGGGCCGATGACCACATGGCCGCCCACCCCTTCGTGACCGACCCACGGTGGCGCTCACCGGTGACGGCCACGATCGAGATCGATGCGGACGTGTCCGCGAGCGCGCTCGCACACCACCTTCGCGGCAGCGGAATCGTCGATATCGGCGCGTACCGGGGCGTCGGAGCAAACCAGCTGCGCATCGGCACGTGGCCCAGCGTGGACTACGCCGACGTCGAAGCGCTCCTGGAGTGCATCGACTATTGCCTGGAGCGCGTCATCTGAAGCGTTTGGGGGCTCCCGCCCTCAGATCGGATCCACGAAGCGACGCGGGGCATCCACCGAGGAATCGGCCTCCACGCCCACCCACGGAAAGGAGGGACGGCGCACGACGCGCGCCTTCCAGTGGATCGCCGCCCATGCCCCGCACAGGAGCGCGATGCTAAGGGATGCGATGCCGCCCACCAAGATCGACCAGCGGGCCCCCATGGCGCGTCCCACCCAGCCGATGAGAGGCGAACCGATGGGCGTGGCACCCAGAAAGACCAGCGAATACAGGGCCATGACGCGACCGCGTTTGTCCGGGTCGGTCCGCGTCTGTACCAGGGCGTTCGCACTGGTGTTCATGGTGAGCATCGCGAAGCCCGTGGGGATCGAGGCCAACGCGAACCACCAGTAGGAGGGGGACAACCCCAGGAGTATCTCGCACGCGCCGTAAAAGGCGGCCCCAAAGATGATCGTGCGCAACCTGGGGGCACGCCGCGCGGCGCCGGTGGCCCCCAGGATCGAGCCGACCGCCATGAACGACGAGAGGATGCCGAAGGAGCCGGCGGCCCTGCCGAACACCGTCGTGGCCATGAGGGCGCTGGTCATCTGAAAGTTCATGCCCAACGCGCTCACGACGAAGATGAGGGCCAGGATGATGCGAATGTCGGCGCGTCCCTGCACGTACGCCAACGACTCGCGCAGCTGGCCGCGGGCACGCGGCACGAGGGAACGGGGATAGAGCCGGTCTGTGCGCATGAGGGCCAGGGCGATGACGGGGGCCGCGAACATGCCCGCGTCGATGAGGAAGACCGGCCCCACGCCCCACCAATCGATGAACAGCCCGGCGGAGGCCGGACCGATCAGGCGAGCGGTATGGAAGGCGGTTGCGTTGAGCGCAACCGCGTTCGCCATTTTCTCGCGGGGAACCAGCTCCCCCACAAAGGCCTGACGCGCGGGCGTATCGACCGCGGAAATCGTGCCGGAGGCGAAAGCCAGCAGGTACTGGTGCCACAGCTCGCCGATTCCGGTCAGGACGACGACGCCGATGACCAGGGACACCAGGCCGATGCCAGCCTGCGTGAACTGCAGGAGCCGCCTGCCGGGGATTCGGTCTGCCAGCACGCCGGCGGAGGCGGAAAACAGGATGATCGGCAGAAATTGGAGGGCAGTGACGACACCGACTTGGGAAGAGTCGTGGTCGGTGAGAACGGTCAGCACGTACCAGTCCTGGGCGACACGCTGGAGCCACGTGCCGGTCGAGGCGACGAGGGTTGCGACGAACCAGTAGCGGTAGTTCACGTAGCGCAGTGATGCGAAGGTAGCCGACACGCCGTTCCTCCCCTCTGGGCCGACTCGCCGCCGACGCGCCCCGGGTGCGCTGACGCGCCCGGGCCGCGTCGGGTGTATCCCACCAGGATACGACTCTCCCGGTGGAAGGCGGCGGGCAGGTGGGGCGCGGCGAATCAGCCGACGCCCAGGAGACGCTGAATGGGCCCCAGCAGGAAGTAGACGACGAAGAGCCCGGACACCACCCACATGAGCGGGTGCACCTTGCGCGCCTGGCCCATCACCAACTGGATGAGCGCGTAGACCACGAAGCCGACGCCGATGCCGACGGATACCGAGTATCCGAAGGGCATGAGGGCGATCGTCATGAAAGACGGGATCGCGATCTCAGGCGCCTTCCAGTCGATGTCTGTCACCTGGGTCATCATGAGGAAACCGACGAAAACCAGGGCCGTGGACGCGGCCTCGGTCGGGACCAGCTCAACCAGGGGGGCCAGGAAGGTCGACAGCAGGAAGAGGAATCCCGTCACCACGGACGCCAGGCCGGTGCGAGCACCCTCGGCAACGCCCGAGGCGGACTCCACGTAGGAGGTGTTGGAAGAGACGCCGCCGACGCCGCCCGCCACGGCGGCAAGCGAGTCGATGATCAGGATCTGGCGGGTCTTCGGCGGGTTGCCCTCCTCATCCAGCAGCTGACCCTCGGCGCCGACGGCCACCATCGTGCCCATCGTGTCGAAAAAGTCGGCGAGCATCAAAGAGAAGACCAACAGGATCACGGAGACGACGCCGAGCTTGCTAAAGCCACCGAAGAGATCAACCTTGCCCAGCGTGTCGAACACCGGGATCGCGATCGGGGATCCCCTGAGCTCGGGGATGGTCTGTCCCCAACCCGTCGGATTGGTCTGTGAGATGCGATCAAGGTGGGTAGTCGCCTGGACGATGGCCGCCAGGACGGTCGCGGAGACGATCGAGATCAGCACCGCACCCTTCACGTGACGCACGTAGAGGACGAACATCAAAAAGAGCCCGAACACGAAAACCAGCGCCGGCCAGCCGTCGAGAGAACCCGAGATACCGAACTGCACGGGGGTCGCGCCCGTGCGGACGATGCCGGCGTTCACCAGGCCGATCAGGGCGACGAAGAGGCCCAGTCCCACCGTGATCGCGGTCTTGAGGGCGGAGGGGACGGCGCGGAAAACCGCCTCACGGAAGCCCGTGAGAACCAGCAGGAAGATGAGGATGCCTTCCCACGCGATGACCCCCATGGCCTCGCCGTAGCTCAGGCCGGAACTGAGCACCAGCGTGAAGGCGACAACCGCGTTCAGTCCGAGGCCCGCGGCGAGCGCCAGGGGATAGTTAGCGACGATGCCCATGAGAATCGTCATGGTGCCGGCAACGAGCGCGGTGCCGGCGGCGATGCCCTGGGGCGTGATGGAACCATCCTCGGGGACAGCGTTTCCCAGGATCGCCGGATTGACGACCAGGATGTACGCCATCGCAAAGAAGGTGACGATTCCGCCGCGGATCTCGCGTCCGATAGTTGAGCCGCGCCCGGAAATCTGGAAGAAGGAATCAAGTGACCGAATGAAGCCGCCGTGGGATGGGGCGGTCTTTTCTTGTGTGCTCACTGCTCAATCCTGCCTCGTTTGTCGGCCTGTGCGCAAACACACTCTCCAAGTTCTCACTTGTTGAGAAAGCATCCGGAATCCCCTCCCGGATGCTTTCCCCCGTTTCATCGCAAACGATACCTCAGTCCGCCCGCTTTTCCCGCCCGTCACCCCGCGCGTTATCGACTATTTTTTGCGGCATCGGTTCGGCATCGAGCACCCCTTCGTTCACGCGCGAGGGGCGCACGGGCCACGCCGTCGCGTTCTTGGGGACGTCGGTCTCCGAGTGCGAGCCGCAGGTGTGATCCAGTGAGACCACGGCACCGTCGTCGGTCGCCCACTCGTTCGCACAGACGCCAAACATGGTTCGCATATCGCCGCTCATCTTCATGAGAAACCCGCAGGTCGAACAGGTGTCGCGCGGACGGCGGCCCGACTTTGGTCCCCGCTCCGACCGGTACCAGCGCTGAGCAGCCTGGCTGCGTCCCTCGTGGGAGAGGACGCGCGGACGCCCGACACCCAGTTCGCGCACGATCGGCAGATCCGGGTCGATTCCCGTGTCCTCGTAGCTCTGTTCCAGGCGCACATCGTCGGCCACGTAGGGCAGGGTATCCTCGCGCGAAATGTCCGAGGGGCGCAGTCGCTCCTCCCACGGCACCCACTCGGGTGCCAAAAGGGCCCCCTCACGCGGGGTCATGTCGACCTCGCACACGGTGGCCACGCGGCCGCGAGGCACGCGCGCGATGGTCACCGCCCAGCACCAGCACACGTAACCGGCGTCCGTCGACGCGAAATAGTGCGTGGCCAGCCGATCCGACACCATCTTGAAACCGACGTGCTCGCCGACACGGCGCGGGTACGCCACGGCCTCGGCGCCCGCGCGGGCCACGTCGATGGCCGCCTCTAAGATGGCGTCCTTCTTCACTGCCCGGGTCCGGGTCTGAGTCTTAGGCATCAAATTCCTCTGCGACGGCGCGCAGCACCTTCGCGATCTTGGTTGCGTTGTCCGGGTACGACCCGCGACGCAGCGAGGCGCTGGAGGCGTCGAGGAGTTTAATCAGGTCCTCGACGACCGGCACCATCGCCTGCGGCTTGCGGCGCTTGGCTCGGGCAACGGAAGCTGTCTCCTTGAGGACGCGCACGCTCAAAGCCTGCGGTCCCTTGCGTCCGTCGGCCACCGAGTACTCCACGCGCGCACCCACTCGGGGGGTGGGGTGGTCGGTCGGCAGCGCGGACGAATGGAGGAAGACATCGGCCCCGTCGTCTCCCGCGATGAAGCCGAAACCGCGATCAGCGTCGAAGAACCTCACTTTACCTGTGGGCATGGTCCCTCCTCCTTTCGATTAGTCTGTGTGCCCAAAGGGCTCGCTCCTATCATAGGGCGCTCGCTCGCGGCACGTGGGAGCCGGACCGGTACCTGTAGCGAACAGCACCACCCGCCGCAAGAGGGTCCGTCATTCACGTAGACTGACTCCACGGCAACAATCACGTCGCGCCCGGCGCACCGCATCCGGTGCATGCGCGCAATGTGGTGTATGTTTATCTGTTCGCCACGACGCAGGAGGACCCCCGTGTCACAAATCCGCCGCTTCAGCCTGGTCGCTGCCATCACAGCGATATTGCTCGCGCTCGGCCTGCCGACGTTCGCCGCGTCGCCTCTGACCATCAGCGGGACCGTGACCGATCCGGACGGGTGGCTTGGCGCCTCCGACCGCTCCACCGTCGAGGCGGCCGCCAGCACCGCCGCCTCTCACGGTAAGAGTGTCCACTTCGTGTTCGTCGCAGACTTCTCCGGGGTTGATGCGGAGCAATGGTGCCGACAAAGCGCGAGCCAGTCTTCCCTCAGCTCCGGATCCATCGTCTACGTCATCGCGTATTCCCAGCGTCGCGACGCGGCGTGCGCGCGGGGCGGGCAGTCTTCGTCCACCCTGCGCACCGCGGTGCGGGCGGCCGAGGCCCAGCTCACATCCAATCCATTAACGGGGGCGGATGCGGCGAACGGGGCGAAAGCTTTCGTCGATTCGATGGTGTCGGGCTCGGGAACCCCGACACGTTCGAGCTCCTCCGGCGGCTCAACGAATTCCCCTTCTTCGAGGTCGCTGATCCCCCTCCTGATCCTCCTCACGCTCTTCGTCGGCGGCGCCCTCGTGATCGCCGTCGTGGTGGCACGCTCCTCGCGCCGCAACAAAGAGGCCGCCCAGCGCGCGACCCAGATCGATGCGGCGACCGCACAAGGTTTAATCCGGGAAGCCAACCGCCAGCTGCTCGCAGCCGACGAGCAGGTACGCACCGCATCCGACGAACTGAACTTCGCGCGCGCCCAGTTCGGCATGGCAGAAACGGACGAATTCGCACGCGTTCTCGAAGCGGCGAAGGCGGC
Source organism: Schaalia meyeri (assembly GCF_900105015.1). Classification (GTDB taxonomy): domain Bacteria; phylum Actinomycetota; class Actinomycetes; order Actinomycetales; family Actinomycetaceae; genus Pauljensenia; species Pauljensenia meyeri. Next base: position 164,752 of record NZ_FNLK01000012.1, read on the forward strand.
GGTCTCGCGCGGCTTTGCCGCTCAGGCGCAGATGAACGAGACCCTGCCACCCGCCGCCCAAGCAGAGCTGGCCACCAGCATCATGCGCGACCTGGGCACCAACCTGAACCCCCTGAGCGCCATCCAGGCGTCCTTCGCGTCCAGACGTGCCGAGGAAGCGACGCTCCCCGACCGCATCCGCGAGGCCCGCGAGCGCCTGGCAGAGGGGCTGACGGACCTGGAACACGCGAAAGCCGAGCTGGTAAGCATCGCTAGCATCTATCCCGCGCAAATGCTGGCTTCCCTCCAGGACAACCCGGAGCAGGCGGCGGCGCTGCTCACCTCCGCGCGCTCGGCCCTGGACGCCGCACAGGAGGCGGAGGACACGGATCGCACCCGCGCGGCCAGCGCACTTGACACGGCTTTGCGCGCGCTGACGATGGCCAAGCATCAGACCGCCGCGATCTTCTCCGCGAAGTCCGACCTGGACGCCATCCGCGACCGCCTGGGTGCCGCGATCGGCTCCATCTCCTCCGACATTTCAGACGTCGATCGCCTCGACACCGACCCCGCCACCTTCGATCCCCTGGTCGCGGATGCCCGCGCGGCCATCACCGCGGCCCAGGCGGCCCTGGCCAACAACGGAGATCCGCTGGCCGCCCTCGAGCACCTGCGCGCCGCCGAGGCGACCCTGGACGCCGCCCTGGCCCCTTCGCGCAGCGAACAGGAAGCCCACGATAGGGCCTACGCGACCGCCCAGGCCCAGGTTTCCCTGGCTGATTCCCTGGTCGCACAGGCGCAGCGCTACGTGCAGGGTCGCCGCGGGGCCATCGACCTTCAGGTGCGTTCCATGCTCAACGACGCCGAGCAAGAACTAAACACCGCTCGCGAGGTAATCGAAGAGGACCCGGCTGCCGCGACCACCCACGCCTCTAACGCGCGCGCCCTGGCCGACCGTGTCGTGTCGACCCCCATCCAGCCCGCCGCCGCCGAGACCTGGGGCTCCACTCGCTCTGGCAACGGTTCTTTCACCGGTTCCTCGCTGGGGGACTTCCTGCTGTGGTCCACCCTCTTTTCTAACGTTGGATCGAGCCGCCACCGGCACTGGGACGATGACTTCGACCCCTTCCACAGCGGAAGTAGCAGCTCGGGCTCGGGCTGGTCATTCGCCTCGGGTTCCGGCTCCGACTGGGGCGATTCCGGCTGGTCCTCCACCTCCGGCTCCGACTGGGGTGGTTCCGACTGGTCCTCCACCTCAGGAAGCTTCTGACCCACCCACCGACCTGCGGGGCGATGGCCCCGCGCATAACCCGCGCACGACGCGCACCACCACCAAAGGAGAACAGCATGGCTGAAAAACAGACGATCATGGGCCGCATCGCCCAGCTCGCAAAGGCGAACATCAACGCGATTCTCGACAAGGCCGAGGACCCGCAGAAGATGATCGACCAGCTGGTCCGCGACTACACCAACTCGATCATCGAGGCCGAGAACGCGATCGCCCAGACCCTGGGCAACCTGCGCATGGCCGAAAAAGACTACGAGGAAGACGTGAAGGCTGCCGCCGACTGGGGTCAAAAGGCCGCCGCCGCCTCCGCGAAAGCCGACGCTCTGCGCGCCGCCGGCGACGAGGCCGGAGCCACCAAGTGGGATGACCTGGCAAAGGTCGCCCTCGGCAAGCAGATTCAGTTCGAGAACGAGATCAAGACCGAGGAGCCCTCCCTCCAGGCGCAGCGCGAAGTGGCCGAACGCCTCAAGCGCGGCCTGTCCCAGATGAAGGACAAGCTCACCGAGCTCAAGTCGCGTCGCGACCAGCTGATCGCCCGCGAAAAAACCGCGCAGGCGCAGGCGCAGGTGACCGACGCGCTCGGCTCCATCAACATCTTGGACCCCACGAGCGAGCTCGGCCGTTTCGAGGACCGTGTGCGCCGCCAGGAGGCCCTGGCGCAGGGCAAGATCGAGCTGGCCGCCTCCTCCCTGGACGCGCAGTTCGCGGAGCTCGAAACCGACTCCTCACAGATCGAGATCGAGGCTCGCCTGGCGGCCCTGAAGGGCAAGTCCGAGGAGTGACGCCTTCGTCACCCCGGAGGGGACGTGACGCGGCCGGGTGGTTCCAGTGGGGCCACCCGGCCGGTTCGTATCTGGCCTCCGGTTGACGCCTCGCGAACGCGAGGTGTCGCGTTTAGAGGAACGCCCCGGGATCGAAGTCGTCGATGTCGATGATGCGGAGCCTGGGCAGGCGCACCTGGAACGCGTGCACGTCGTACTCCAGGTCGATGATCTCGAGGCCGGATTCTGCCCGTTCGTGCAGCTGGGAGGATAAAAACTCCTTGAAACACATGACGGCGACGCGTCGGCCCTGTTCAAGGAGCGCGTCGATCTGGGGCAGGAAATCCGCGTCGTGGCTGGCCAGGATCACGTCGCCCGAACCGAGCTGGGCGATCGCATCCATCGTGCGCTGCAGGCCCACGTCGACGACCTTCATGTCAGCGGGGCCCGACAGGGGGATCACCGAGTAGTCCATCGCCGTGAGCGCCTGGACGAAGCCCATGGGCAGGAAGCCGGAGGAGCCATTGAGGAAGAATAGCCCCTTCGCGCGCTGCCCCCAACGGTCGTGCGCGCACTCCAGCACGCGATCCCAGCGGGGACGTTCCTCGGGGTTCGGGCGCCGATCCAGGACCGACAGCCCCAGCGTTGCGTCAATATTTTCGCCGTCTACAACGAGATATGTCGTTTGATCATTAGAGGTTTCCATGGCGAACATCATAGCCGATCACGCGCGACATCGACGCTGCCTTGGGTCCTGGAAATTGGGTTCTGCCAGCACGCGCGTGGCCGGGCCGGGACCGCTCAACGCAGCCCGGCCCGGCCACTTTCTATGGCTGTGATTACCTCACGTCCTCATCCACCCAGTCGAAGGTGCGCGTGACGGCCTTCTTCCACAAGCGATAGGTGCGGTCGCGTTCGGCGGGCTCCATGGACGGTGTCCAGCGCTTGCCCTCCTGCCAGTTGGCGACCACATCGTCCGTGCCGCTCCAGTAGCCGACGGCCATGCCGGCGGCGTAGGCGGCGCCCAGGGCCGTGGTCTCGATGACCTTCGGGCGCACGACGTCAACGCCGCACAGATCGGCCTGGAACTGCATCACCAGGTCGTCGTGCGTCATGCCGCCGTCGACCTTGAGCTCCTTCAGAGGCACGCCGGAATCGGCGTTCATCGCGTCGAGGACCTCGGCGCTTTGGAACGCAGTCGATTCCTCGACGGCGCGGGCGATGTGACCCTTGTTGACGTAGCGGGTCAGGCCCACGATCGCGCCGCGCGCATCGGAACGCCAGTAGGGGGCGAACAGGCCCGAGAACGCCGGGACGAAGTAGACGCCGCCGTTATCCTCGACCGTGCGCGCCAGCTCGCCGATGTCGGAGGATTTGACAATCATGCCCAGGTTGTCGCGCAGCCACTGCACGAGCGATCCCGCCACGGCGATCGACCCCTCGAGGGCGTAGACGGTCGGCTGGTCGCCGAGCTTGTAGGCGACCGTCGTCAGCAGGCCGTTGTCGGAGAACACGGGCTCGGTGCCAGTGTTCATGAGCATGAAGCAGCCGGTGCCGTAAGTGTTCTTCGCCATGCCCTTCTCAAAACAGGCCTGACCAAAGGTCGCGGCCTGCTGGTCGCCCAGGATGCCGGCGATGGGGGTGTCGATGAGCAGACCGTTCTTTCGCCCGTAGCCGTAGATTTCGGAGGAGGATCGGATCTCGGGGAGCATCGACATGGGGATGCCGAAGATTTCGCACACGTCTTCGCGCCAGGTCAGCGTGCGGATGTCCATGAGCATGGTGCGCGACGCGTTGGTGACGTCCGTGCAGTGCACGCCGCCGTTGACGCCGCCCGTCAGGTTCCACAGCACCCACGAGTCGGTGTTGCCGAAATACAGGTCGCCGGCCTCAGCGCGCTCGCGTGCTCCCTCAACGTTGTCCAAGATCCACTTGATCTTTGAGCCGGAGAAGTACGGGGACAGGCCCAGGCCGCAGATCTGGCGGAAACGATCCGGACCCTCGTCGCCCTCAAGTTCCTTGACGATGTCCGAGGTGCGCATGTCCTGCCAGACGATCGCATTGTAGACGGGTTCGCCGGTGTTCTTATCCCACACGACGGTGGTCTCACGCTGGTTGGTGATGCCGACGGCGGCCAGCGAGTGACGGTTGATCTCGGCCTTTTGCAGGGCTTCGGCGACGACGGTGCGCGTGGTGTCCCAGATTTCGAGGGGATTGTGCTCGACCCAACCCGGGTTGGGGAAAATCTGAGTGAATTCCTTCTGGCCGACGGAAACGATTTCGCCGGCGTGGTTGAAGATGATCGCCCGGGTCGAAGTCGTTCCCTGGTCGATGGCCATAACGAACTTTTCGGTGGTCATGAGTGTCCTTTCGGAGACATTTTCACGTCATTGTGTGGGTCGCGCCAGTCCCCCTGGCGCGACATCGAAGGATGCTGCGTCCCCCGTCGGGCTCCCGTACCCGACGCTGGGGTTTCGCGGGCGAGGACTTTTCCTCGCCCGCGTGCTCACCCTCAGGCTAGGGCGAGGAAATAGATGACGGTACCGACGATGGCACCGATGATCGGGCCGACAACGGGCACCCAGGAGTAGCCCCAGTCGGAGCCACCCTTGCCCTTGATGGGCAAGATGGCGTGAGCGATACGCGGGCCCAGGTCGCGGGCGGGGTTGATGGCGTATCCGGTGGGGCCACCGAGCGAATTGCCGATGACGACGATGATGAGGGCGACGCCGAGCGGGCCGATCGCGGTTTCGGTGCCGCCGGAGACAAAGACCCACAGGATCAGGACGGCGGTGCCGATGGCCTCAGTCAAGCAGTTCCAGCCGTAGGAGCGGATCTCGGGGCCGGTGGAGAAGACGCCGAGCTTCAGCGCGGGATCGCAGTCCTCGTCGAAGTGCTTCTTGAAGGTGAGCCACACGAGGACGGCGCCGACGAAGGCGCCGAGGAACTGGGCGACGATGTACAGGCCAACGTTGGTGGCGTTAACGGCGATGCCGGATGCCAGTTCCACTTTCGTGTCGAAGGCCTTGCCGACGGCCTTGGCGATGGTCACCGCGGGGTTCAGGTGTCCGCCCGTACGGTAAGCGACGTAGACGCCGGCGAATACCGCCAGGCCCCACCCCCAGTTGATCATGAGCCATCCGCCGCCCTTGCCCTTGGACTTGGGCAGCAGGTTCGTGGCGACGACGCCACCGCCGAGGAGCAGGAGGACTGCGGTGCCGAGGAACTCAGACCAGAAAATCTGGGCTGTGCTTGGTGCGGCCGCATTTGCGGCTGCCGGGAGCAGTGTTGCGAGCATGTTTCCCTATCTTTCTCCGACGCTTCATCGCGCCGGGTCACCAGTGGTTTTCCCACCGCCAACAGTGTGCCATCGAACCATACCGGATCGGATATGGTTCGTGGGTCACACCCAGTATGTCACTTGTTGCACATTAGTCCGAATCGAATGCGCATCCGTTCACACCCGGAGTGTGACCCTGACCATTTGACGATGCTCAATCTACCCTCCTCGACGACGAAGCTAATGCTCAAACACACACATCTGCACGCCTGTGCATGGCACACTAGAAAACGTGACAATACGTGACGAACAGGCACACGAGGCCGCCTCAATGTACTACCTCCAGGGCCAGACGATGGAGACAATAGCCCGCCACCTGCAGATATCGCGCTCCTCAGTCTCGCGGCTCCTCGCGCACGCACGCGAGGTCGGGCTGGTACGCATCTCCGTTTCCGCTTCACCCGGACTCAAGGGCACGCTCGCCGGCCAGATCGCCGACCTCTTCGGCGTCAAGGTCTCGGTCGTCCCCGTCCACGACGTCCACACCGAAGTCAACCGCCTGCACAACGTCGCCCTCGTCGCGGCCGAACACCTCACCGACATGCTCTTCCCCGGCGTCACCTTGGGAATCGCCTGGGGAAACACGACCGCCGAGATAACGCGCGCGATGCCACACGTTTCCTTCCCGGGCTCCACCGTCGTCCAACTCAACGGTGCCGCGACCGCCACCGAATCCGGGATGCCCTACGCCGAGGCCATCATCTCCCGCGCGGCCAAGGCCATCGGCGGGCGCATCGTTAACTTCCCAGTCCCCGCCTTCTTCGACTACGCCGACACCAAGGAAGCGCTGTGGCGCGAGCGCTCCATCCAGTCGGTCCTCAACACGATCAACAGCGCCGACGTCGCGCTCTTCGGCGTCGGCTCCATGTCCGCGCGCCTGCCCTCCCACGTCTACTCCGGCGGATTCCTCGAACCCAATGAGATCGCCTCCGTACAAAACGACGGTGTGGTCGGCGACGTGTGCACGGTCCTCATTCGCGAGGACGGTTCGACCAACATGTCCCTCAACGAACGCGCCTCGGGGCCCAACCCCGCCACGCTCAAGAAGATCCCTCGGCGCCTGTGCGTTGTGTCGGGGGCATTTAAAGCGCTCCCCCTCCTCGGAGCGCTGCGCGCGGGAGTCGCCACCGACCTCGTCCTGGACGACGGGGCAGCGCACGAACTCCTCGACCTGGTCCACACTCGCGCCGGGCAGCCCCGGCCACGCCCCTGACCCGCGCGCGTTTGTGCCCATCCGCGCGATAGCGCCCCGGCCTGGTCGCGGATACGAACCAGACCGGGGCACCCCAATCGCTCAATCAACCCAGGCGCTTAACCAGCGGGAAGGGGATCGTCTCTCGGATACCCTGGCCGGTCAACACCATGAGCAGGCGGTCGATGCCCATGCCCATGCCGCCGCACGGCGGGAAGCCCTGTTCCATCGCGACCAGGAAGTCCTCGTCCAAGACCATCGCCTCGGGGTCGCCGTTCGCCGCCGCCAACGCCTGCGCCTCGAAGCGTTCGCGCTGCACGACCGGATCCGCCAATTCCGAGTAGGCCGTGGCCGTCTCGAAGCCGCGCACGTACAGGTCCCACTTTTCCGTCAGGCCGGGGCGCGAACGGTGGTAGCGGGTCAGCGGGGAGGTATCCTCCGGGAAGTCGTACACGAACGTGGGTGCCCACAGCTTGGAGCCGACGAGCTCCTCGAAGATATCCTCGACGATCTTGCCATCCGCCGCGTAGTCATCCACCTCCAGGCCGATGCGCTCAGCGTGCCTCAGGAGGTCCGCGCGCGGCGTGTCCACCGTGATTTCCTCGCCGAGCGCCTCCGACGTCGACCCGTACAGGTCGATGCGATCCCACTGCCCCGACAGGTCGTACTCGGTGCCGTCGGCCAGGCGCACGATCTCCCCACCCGCGGGCAGGTCGAAGGCGTCGCGGGCGGCCTGCTGGATCAGGTCGCGCGTCAGATCCGCCATGCCGTTGTAGTCCGAGTATGCCTCGTAGGCCTCCAGGGCCGTGAACTCGGGGCTGTGCGAGGAATCCATGCCTTCGTTGCGGAAGTTGCGGTTGATCTCGAACACGCGATCCACGCCGCCCACAACCGCGCGCTTCAGGTAGATCTCCGTGGCGATGCGCAGGTACAGCTCGGTGTCGAGCGCGTTCATGTGCGTCGTAAACGGACGGGCGGACGCGCCGCCGTGGATCACCTGCAGCATCGGCGTTTCCAACTCGATGTAGTCGCGGTTAAAGAAGTTCTCGCGGATCGAACGGTTCACGGCGGCACGGATGCGGATCATGTCGCGGGCGGCGGGACGCGTGATCAGGTCGAGCTCGCGGCGGCGGATGCGCTGATCCTCCGACAGGGTGATGTCCTCGCCGTCCTTAGTCGTCCACGTCTTGGGCAGCGGGCGGATCGCCTTCGACGCGATCGCCCAGGAGGCGTCGGGGGCCACCAGCGCGGTTGGCGCCGCATCGTAGGCTGCACGCGCCTCCTCGGTCACCTCGGCGGGTGCGGCGAAAACTGACAGCTCTCCGCGACGCGAGGAAATGACCCGGCCGTGGACGTACAGGTGATCGCCCAGGTCCACGTCGTTCTTGTACGCGGCCAGGGACTGCGCGCCCACCGACGCGGCGGACAGCATGACCTGGATCCTGTTTCCCGCGCCATCCATGAGGGTCGCGAAACACAGCTTGCCACCGTTGCGGGCCAGGATGACGCGGCCCGCCAGGCCCACGTAGTCCTCCGTCTCTTCGCCGGCCTCAAGGTGAGAGTATTTCTCGCGCACCTTCGCAATCGTCGTCGTGATCGGCAGGCGCGCGGGGTAGGGGGGAATACCCGCCTCCATGAGGCGCGCGCGCTTGGCTGCGCGAACCTTGACCTGCTCGGGGGTGTCGTCTGCGGGCGTTTGCGTGGGTACGGAAGAAGAATCTGTCATGGCCCTATCGTAGCGGGATTTGGCCGCGCGAAGAGGAGGCGGCCCGGTTGGCCAGGTCACGAGCCCGCCGGGTTGACGCCCTCGCCAGCAGGCGCAGGGTCGGCATCCGCCCTCCATGCTCGAGCGCCGAGCGCCACCGCACCACGCGCCTAGAGCACACCTGAGCTTTTCAGCCCCAGGGCGCGGGCTCGTTCGGACTCCTCGGGGACGCGCCCCGGGTGCTCGCCCGCCTCCACGATCGCGTTGGCCTCGTCGACGAAAACGACGCGGGGCTTGACGGTGCGCACGAGGGACTCAGGCACCTGAGCGTAGGCCATGATGATGACGAGGTCGCCGACGCTCACCCTGTGGGCGGCCGCGCCGTTGAGCTGGACGGTGCCGCTGCCGCGCTCGCCGGCGATCGTGTAGGTCGCCAGTCGTTCCCCGTTGTTCACGTCAACGATGTCGACCTTTTGCCCGGGAACGATGTTCGCCGCCTCCAGCAGATCCTCATCCACCGTGATCGAGCCAACGTAGTGCAGGTCGGCGCCGGTGACGGTGGCGCGGTGGATCTTTCCGATGGCCATCTCGCGGGTCATCTCCATCATGCGTCCTCCCCCGTGTGCTGTGAGGCGACACGGGACGCGACACCGGCCCCCGTGGTAGGGGACACCGCGCCCAGCGGGGCCTCCATGTTGTCGATAAGGCGGGTCGTTCCCACCCTGGCGGCGATGAGGATGCGGCCGTCGCGCGAGCCGTCGGGCAGAAGCGTCGGGGCGCCCCCGCCGCCGTCAACCGGCACGCCGTCGGTGCCCGCGAGGATCTCGAAGCTGCCCGCATCCACGACCGCAATGTAGTCCAGCTCGATGCCGCCCTCCTCGTCGATGACCGCGCGGCACGCCTCGACGATGCGGGCCGCGTCCGCCCCCGCCTCGGCTGCGGCGACGCCACGCAAAAGGGCCCGGGACAGGGCGCGGGCGCGAACACGTTCGTCGTCGCTCAGGTACTGGTTGCGGCTCGAGAGGGCCACGCCGTCGCGCGCGCGCACGATGGGCACGGCATGGATGCGTACGGGGATGTCGAGCTGGGCAAACACCGTGCGCAGGACGGCCAGCTGCTGGGCGTCCTTTTGCCCGTAGAGCGCCACGTCGGGGCGCACCAGGTTCGCCACCTTGGAGCACACCAGGGCGACGCCGGAGAAATGCGTGGGCCGCGTCTTGCCTTCGAGGACGCGCGCGATGGGCCCGGGATCGATCGAGACGGTCGCTGGCGTCGGATACACGTCCTGGGGTGCGGGCGCCCACACGAGGTCGGCTCCCACGCTTTCCAGCGCATCCATGTCCGCGTCCAGGGTGCGCGGGTAGGCGTCGTAGTCCTCGCCCGGCGCGAACTGCGTGGGGTTAACGAAGATCGTGACGATCACGTGATCGGCCAGCCGACGCGCCTCGCGCACCAGCTCCAGGTGCCCGGCGTGCAGGGCACCCATGGTCATGACCAGTGCTTTCGTGCTAGAAAGGCGCGCCAGGGCATCGGCCAGCTGAGCGCGCGTGTGGACCAGGAGGGGATGGTGGGTCATGGTCCTATTGTTGCGCGTTCGGTTAGCCAGTGCGTCATCGAGTCGTTTGCATCACCCTCGCACGTGCGCGTTCGAGGCCGACGACCCCGGTCCGTTCACGCGCGAACGGGCGGATTCTCAGGCTTCGGGCTCCAGCAGCGCGGCCTCGATGTTCGTCGCGGCGCGGCCATCAAGGAGTCGCGCGTCGCGCAGGAGCCGCGTGAGGGCACGAGTCATGTTGGCGTAGGTGTCGCGTTCCCCCGCGAGCTCCTCGTGGGCTCCCAGGGATCTGGCGTGCGCGGCGACGGTGCCGACGTCCCCGCGGGCGGCCGGTCCGGAGATGCCGCCCACCCCCTCGGTGAGGGCGCGGTCGAGGGCTGCCTCAAGCAGGGGGCGCGCGTACAGGGCGGGTTCCTTAATGCCGGCCTTCGCCAGGATGCGCATGGTCTGGACGGTGATTCCCGCGACGAAGTTGGCGCCGTGGGCCAGGCCCGCGTGGTAAAGCGGGCGGTCTTCCTCGGCGACCACGACGGGCTCACCGCCCATCTCGACCACGAGGGCCTGCGCGATAGGCAGGAATGGGGCCGAGGCCGTGACCGCAAAGGGGGTGCCGACGAGCCTGGCGACATCGACGCTGGTCCCGGTGAAGGTCATGGCCGGGTGGATCGCCAAAGGGATCGCGCCCGCACCGGATGCCGCGTCGAGCAGCCGCACGCCGCAGGCTCCGGACAGGTGGATGACGATGTGCCCGGCCTGCCACGCCTCCGCTTTAGCCAGGCCCGCCGCCAGGGGTTTGATCTGATCGTCCGGCACCGCCAGGATGACGACCTCGGAGCGCCTGGCGACCTCCTGAGGGGATACGATCGGCACGCCGGGGAGCATCGCGTCGGCTCGTTCGCGCGAGGACGGAGAGGACGCGGAGACGGCGACCACCCGGTGCCCGACGGCGCGCAGCGCGGAGCCGATGACGGGGCCGACGTGCCCCATTCCGATAATGCCGATGCCGAGGCGCCCGGGGGTATCCATGCCCCCATTGTCGCCGATCCGTCAGCTATTTGCCGCTCGCCTCGCCCTTCGAGGTCACGTCGATGACCTCCCCCACGCGGGTAAGCCAACGCTCGGGCGGCTCGGCCTCGCGACTGGCCTTTGAAGCGGCAGACAGCTGTGAGCACAGGTGAAGGGAGCGGGATTCCTCGACGTGCGCGGCGATAGAGGGAACCGGACCTGGGACCAGCTCCGCGCGCACAGAGGCGACGCGCCGGAACCGCTGGAGGGGGCCCTGGTGGAGGGAGACGGATTGGATGCGCGAGAGGGGGATCAGGGAGAACCTGCGCGTCAACCAGCCGCCGCGAATCGCCAGCACGGTGTCGGTCAGGGCGAAGCCGCGGCGCGCGTACAGCAGCGGGTCCAGGATGCGCGCGCTGCCCGGGATGGGCACTATCTCGCGGTCGCCCCGCCTCCCCGCGCACAGGGACTCCAAGAAGGCATCGGGATCGTTGACCCCCAGCGACGGAACCACCATCGCGATGGCCTGGGCGGCCTCGGCGCGCGAGCCGACGGGAAGCAGCACGTCTGAGGCGACGTCGGCCTGCAACCCCTCGGTCTTTTCGCTGGCCGAAGAGACCGCATTCCCCGCCTGCGTGATATCCACGCGGTACCAGTCGAAGATGCGCCAAATGAGGGGCTGGGTAAGGCGAAGCGCATGGATGCGCCCCGGGGGATCGTCACGTGGCATCGCGCAGTCAAGCCTCGACGAATGCGCACACCGTCGGGCGAGATCGCGGCCGTGAAGCCGAACTCTCGGTCGAATCGCGCCCACACGATGGCCGCGAGGCTGAGCATGATGCCGATGAAGCTCATGATCGACGTCACCCCGACACCGACACCGACACCGACACCGAGGTATCCGGTCAGCACGCACAACCCGATGCAAAAAGGAGCGCAATCGCATTGCCCAAGGTAGCGAGCAAGGACGCCAACAGTTTCGGGAGGCTCACCTGGAAGACGACGCGCTCGGGCGCCGCCGGAACGGCAGCGCCAACAACGCCCCCACGGGAGGCGGGCCGGGTGGACTCGGAGGGTTCAACGACCCGTCGATCGCGCCCGAGGCCAGGGCCAGCACGAGGGCTTGCACCTCTTCGAGGCGGAGGGAGGAGAGGAGACCCAGCTTGATCCGGGAATCGGAGCCGCCGGCCACCTCAACGTCCAGGTAGCCCAGACCAACGATGCGGCCGATGAGCGAATAGGACAGATTGACGGCCTGAATGCGAGACAGGTGCGCGTGGCGCTGTTTTCGCGACAGGATGCCGGAGCAATACCACACGGCGGTGGGGGTGATCGCGTATCGGGTCATCTTCCACGCCAGGTAACAGTAGGCCGCGATGATCGCGACGATGGCCGAGGCCAGGCCGATGACCACCGGGAAGGAGCGAGTACCCGGCCCCCACACGGGATTGTTTCCGATGACCAGGCGTGCGGGCGCCCCATTTTGTGACCAGCCGACGGCGACCATCACACCGATGAGGGATCCCACCACGCGCATCAGGTAGGTGATCGGATGGAGGGGTTTCCACTCCTCGGGGGCGACGCCGTCGGAGGCGAGGTCGGCGCTTATAGGCCCATCACCTCCGTGGACCCGCGCTCGGCGAGGACGTCGCGCACGCGTGCCGCGTCGGAGACAGGAACGCCTTTAAGCGTCGCATCCGTTAGCGCACTGGCCGTGGACAGACGGATGGTGGCGATTCCCATCAGGCGGAGCATGGGACCCTGGACGATGTCGACGTATTGGATACGCCCGTAGGGAACCAGGGTCATGGAACGCATCAGGACGCCTCGGCGGATGACGAAGTCCGTGTCGGCCAGGGCGTAGCGCAGCGCCCTGACCTGGGCGGGGATGAGCCACAGGAACCACAGCGCGATGACGGTCGGCGCGGCCATGGCCACCCACAGGGCATCGATGCTGGCGACCTTGACGGCCGCATAGATGAGGCCGGCCAACAGGCCGCACGCGAGGAATACGCTTCCGAGCCTGAGAACGGCCAGCCTGGTGGATACGTTGCAAAATTGGACGCCCGCGGGCGCCATGAGGTCCTGTGAGCTACGCGATGACATGCTTCATTCTCGCATACGACCCCGGGATTCCCCGCAAAAGAGCCAACGCCCCCATTCGCTCTGTGCCCAAGCTTACAATCGCAACATCAATACTCCCACCCAACTCACAGAAAACGTACAGGAACATCCGCGACACTGAGGCCATGGCCAACACTGGAACAGAAGCAAAACTGCTTGTCGTCGACGACGAACCCAACATCCGCGACCTGCTCGCCTCATCCCTGCGCTTCGCTGGCTTCGATGTCGTCACCGCCGAAGACGGGGGCGGCGCCTTTCACGAAGCCCAGGCCTCGCGCCCCGATCTGATCGTCTTAGACGTCATGCTTCCCGACATGGACGGATTCACCGTCACGCGCCGCCTGCGCGACGCCGGAGTCACCACACCCGTCCTCTTCCTCACCGCGCGCGATGACATGCGCGACAAAATCCAGGGCCTCACCGTCGGCGGCGACGACTACGTTACCAAGCCCTTCGGCCTCGAAGAAGTCGTCGCCCGTATCCGCGCAATCCTGCGACGCACGATGGGAATGGAGGAAGACGACGCCCTGCTGCGCGTCGGTGACCTGGTCATCGACGAGGACGCGCACGAAGTCACGCGCGCCGGGGTCCAGATCGACCTCTCCCCCACCGAGTTCAAGCTCCTGCGCTACCTGGTCATCAACGCAGGACGCGTCGTTTCCAAGATGCAGATCCTGGATCACGTGTGGGAATACGACTGGGACGGCGAGGTAGCCATCGTCGAGTCCTACATTTCCTACCTGCGACGCAAGCTCGCCGTCGACGGAGCCTCCGGAGAACTGATCCACACCAAGCGCGGCGTGGGGTACATCCTGCGCGTCGAGGACTGACGTGCGCCCCAGCCTGGCTCAACGCATCGAGGCATGGTGGGACGCCAAGCCCCTGGCCGCCCAGCTCGTCACCCTCATCACCCTGCTGCTGGCGGTCGGGCTCTCGCTGTCCGGAACGGTCATGATCGGGCTCCTCCAACACCACCTGACCTCCCAGATCGACGACCAGCTCATCGCAACCGCGCACACGATTCAAATCTCCGCGTCCTCCGCGACCTTCTCAGCGAACGGCCAGGGCGCCATCCCGACCCTCTACTACGTGCACATCCACGGCAAGGACGGCAGCGACCGCTACCTCTACTCCGAGGACACGCTCAAGGCCTCGGGCACCCCCACTCTGCCCGACCTCGTCGATACGTCCTCCGCGCCCGTCGCTTCCTTCCGCACCCTGCCCGTGACCGTTGCTTCATCGAAGTCCGGCCTGGGGTGGCGGGCCCTCGTCGTGCCCGTCTACGACCAGGAATCCAGCGAGTTCTCGGGCTACATGACGATCGCCCTGCCCCTGTCGGACGTCCAACACACGCTGCGCACCACGGCCTCGTACTTCGCCGTCGCGGGCTCAATCATCGTCGTCATCGGAGGCTGGGCGGGCCGCCTCCTCGTGCGCCGAGCCCTGCTCCCGCTGCGCTCCATCGAATCAACCGCCGGAAAGATCGCGGCCGGGGACCTCACCAAGCGCGTCACCCCGCGCCCGCCGACGACCGAGGTCGGTTCCCTGGCCTTGTCGCTCAACACGATGCTCACCCAGGTGGAACAGTCCTTCGAGGCGCGCCAGGCCTCGGAGCAAAAGATCAAGCGCTTCGTCTCAGATGCCTCCCACGAGCTGCGCACCCCGCTGGCAGCGATCTCCGGGTACTGCGAGCTCTACGCGATGGGCGGCGTACCCGCCGAAAGAACCGAGGATGTGATGAGCCGGATCGGCTCAGAATCCTCCCGCATGGCGAACCTGGTGGAGGATCTGCTCACGCTCGCCCGCCTCGACGAGGGGCGCCCCCTGGAAATCACCGACATCGACCTGGTGAAGCTGGCCGACAACGCCATGTTCGACTTGCAGGCCCTGGACCCCAAGCGCACGGTTACCCTCACCGGAATCACGGGGCGCACCCCCCCGATGTCCCTCATCGTGCCGGGAGACCGCGACCGACTCTCCCAGGTGTTCACCAACCTGATCGGCAACATCGTCCGCTACACGCCGCAGGGTTCCCCGGTCGAGATCGCCCTCGGGCACAGCGGCGACACCGCCATCGTTGAGCTGCGCGACCACGGTCCCGGAATCGACGAAACCGACCGGACCCGCGTGTTCGAGCGCTTCTACCGGTCCGATACCTCCCGCAACCGAAAGTCCGGCGGTTCGGGCCTGGGCCTGGCGATCGTGTCCGGAATCCTCACGGCTCACCGAGGAAACGCCTCGTTGACGAAAACAAAAGGAGGAGGCTTGACGGTACGTATCGAGCTGCCCAGCGCATAAACAACGCAATGAAGGTGCGCACAGCCGCGACTTTTCGTATATTTTAGCTATTCATTACATAATGACTTCCGGTGATCCCTCCGGATATTCCCCGATTGTCCGCCTACAAACGTGACCTTTGGGGAAAAGCACACTAGCATGTCTCGGGTATGCCTCAGCTAGGAGAGTGGCCCATGGGTGCTCAAGCACCTCAGTGGCTGTTGACGTCTTTCGTTGACGCCATGCAGCAAATCGGCGCGACCGCGACCGAAACAGACCTCAAGAACGAGAGCGCTGACCTCGCGGAGCGCTGGAGCGCGCCCGAACGCCAGATGCACAACCTGCGTCGGCTCATGGGTACGCTCACCCACATCGACGAGATCGCGACCTTAGCACACGATCCGGACATCCTGCGCGTCGCCGCCTGGTACCACGGGGCGTTCCTCAACAAGGCGCTCGAGATCAAGCTCGGCGGATTCCAGGCGAACTTCGCGGCCACCCGCTGCATCGACCACGCGCACAGCCGCCTGACGAGCCTCGGCGTGCCCGACGAGGTCGTGGCCCGTATCGATGAGCTCATCGCCTTCCTCACCCGGCACCGTGCGCCGCGCACCGACTTCGACGCGCAGGTCCTGGTGGACGCGGACCTGGCATGTCTGTCCTGCAGCCCGCAGGAGTATAAGAAGCTGCGCTCAGCGCTGCGAGCCGAGTTGAGCGAGCTCGACGACCTGCACTTCGTTAAGGCCCGGCGCGCGCTGGTGAAGAAACTGCTCAGCTACAAGACCATCTACCAATCCCCCCTCGGCTCCGCCTGGGAGGATACGGCCCGCGCGAATCTCGAGGTCGAACTGGCCCGGCTGGAGCGCGAGAAGGCGCAGCTGAGCGCCGCCGCCCAGGCGGACGAGGCGGACGATGCCGACGAGTCGGACGATGCTGACGAGCCCGCTGAGGACTCGGTCACGACGACCGGCACGCTCATCATCAAGCGCCGCTCCATCAAGAAGCGCACCCCCGTCCAGTCTCCGGACAACGAAGTTACGTCAACGGGTGTCCTTCCGCGCAAAATCACCGAGGAAACGGACGAGGAAGAGGAGGCGACCTCCTCGCTGGAGTCCGCCGTGGAGTCCCTGGATCTGCCCGCCTCGAACTAGATGCGCTGCGCGGGTCTGCCCCGGTATCTTGGCACCCTAGTCCCGGCCTTGACGGCGCCGTCAGCCTGACGATCACGTGCGCGGCCCGTTTGGCGCCGTCCCCGCGCGCGGGATCCCCCTTCTCGTATTCGCTCCTCGTGCACAGGGCTCACTGCTCACTATCGCGGTCGGAGCGGCGTGTTCGGCGGCGACTCGCACGCTCCCCGTCCGCAGGGGCTCACTGCGAGGAGCATGCGCGTCGCCTCGGGCTCATCCACTCGCTGCCCATCCACAGGGGTTCGCTCTGTGTTGCGCCTATCCACAGGCGCCGCCACGCGCCTGGATCCCCCAGCCCCGCGCGCGTAGCGTCGGCGTCGACGGACCCATCCGGGGTCCCACAAAGGAGAACACCATGACCGCATACGCCGTCGACGCCGAACTAATCTCCGTGGCCTCCGCGCAGGCCTGCACGACCGCGTCCACAATCCGCACCGAAGTCGACACGCTGATGGCCCAGCTGCTCGCCCTCCAGGATTCCTGGACCGGCGGAGCGCAGGTTAATTTCCAGGCGACGATCACCCAGTGGCAGGGGATTCAAGCACAGACACACGAAGCCCTCGACACCATTTCCGCGCAGCTGCAAACGGCTGCGGCGACCTATTCGGAGGCGGAAGCACACTCGGCATCACTGTTCGCGGGAGCCGCGTGAACGCGCTTGGGGGCGGGACTTAAAAGAGTCCCGCCCCCAAGCGAATCAGCACGTAGCCGAGCGGCTCAGTACATGCCACCCATGCCTGCACCGGCGTCTTCGCCACCGGCGGCCGGGGGCTCCGGCTTGTCGGCCACGACGGCCTCGGTGGTGAGGAACATGCCGGCGATGGAGGCCGCGTTCTGCAGGGCGGAACGCGTAACCTTCACCGGGTCGGAAATGCCCTCGGCCATGAGGTCGCCGTACTCGCCGGTCGCGGCGTTCAGGCCGTGGCCGGGATCCATGCCGGCAACCCGGTCGGCGACGACGCCGCCCTCGAGGCCCGCGTTCTCAGCGATCTGCTTGAGGGGCGAGACGACGGCCAGGCGCACGATGTTCACGCCGGTCGCCTCGTCTCCCACCAGCTCCAGGGAGGCCAGGGTCTTCTCGGCGGCCTGGATCAGGGCGACGCCGCCACCGGCGACCAAGCCCTCTTCCGAGGCTGCGCGCGCGTTGCGCACAGCATCCTCAATGCGGTGCTTGCGCTCCTTGAGCTCGACCTCGGTGGCCGCGCCGGACTTGATGACGGCGACGCCACCGGCCAGCTTCGCCAGGCGCTCCTGCAGCTTCTCGCGGTCGTAATCGGAGTCGGTGTTCTCGATCTCCTGGCGGATCTGACGGACGCGTCCGTCCAGCATCTCCTTGTCGCCGGCGCCCTCAACGATCGTGGTCTCATCCTTGGAGACGACGACCTTGCGGGCGCGACCCAGCAGCTCCAGATCCGCGTTCTCCAGGGACAGGCCGACGGTCTCGGAGATGACCTGGCCACCCGTCAGAATCGCCATATCCTGCAGCATCGCCTTGCGACGCTCGCCGAAACCTGGCGCCTTGACGGCCACGGACTTGAAGGTGCCGCGGATCTTGTTGACGACCAGCGTGGCCAGGGCCTCGCCCTCGACGTCCTCGGCGATGATCACCAGAGGCTTGCCGGTCTGCATGACCTTCTCCAGGACGGGAACGATGTCCTTGACGTTCGAGATCTTCGAGTCCATGAGCAGGACGTACGCGTCCTCCAGGACGGCCTCCTGGCGCTCGTTATCGGTGACGAAGTAGGCCGACAGGTAGCCCTTGTCGAAACGCATACCCTCGGTGGTCTCAAGCGTGGTGTCGAAGGAGTTGGTTTCCTCGACAGTGACGACGCCCTCGGCGCCGACCTGCTCGAAGGCCTGGGCGATGAGGTCACCGATCTCGGTGTCGTTGGCCGAGATGGAGGCGGTGGCGGCAATCTGTTCCGTCGTCTCGACGGGCTTGGCGTCTTTGTGGAGCTGTTCGACGATGGCGTTGACTGCCAGGTCAATGCCGCGCTTGAGGGCGATCGGGTTGGAACCGGCGGCGACGTTGCGCAGGCCCTCGTGGACCAGCGCTTGGGCCAGGACGGTCGCGGTGGTCGTGCCGTCACCCGCAACGTCGTCGGTCTTCTTCGCAACTTCCTTGACGAGCTCGGCGCCGATACGCTCGAAGGGATCTTCGAGGTCGATCTCCTTGGCGACGGAAACGCCGTCCTTGGTGATGGTGGGGGCACCCCACTTCTTGTCGAGCACGACGTTGCGGCCCTTGGGGCCCAGCGTCACCTTAACGGTGTCGGCCAGCAGGTTGAGGCCATTCTCCATGCCGCGACGGGCATCCTCATCGAACTTGATGATCTTGGTCATTGGAAATGTGTCCTTCCGCGATGCGGATCGGGTCCGGTGCCCGCGACGGACGACCGCGCTTGGTGGCGGCCTCACCGGACCTGTGGTTTTGTCACTCGTAGTGTCGGAGTGCTAGATACGATTTTGGCACTCGACATCCCAGAGTGCAAGGCGAGTCCACGAACCTGAGCGCGATGCGCTCAGGGCGTAACGCGATGGACGAGAATGATGAGCGGGGGCGGTAAAAACAGCGCGACGCCCCCATCGGACCACAGCGTTTTCGCCGCGTTTTCTTCACGTCTGCAGGCGGAACAGGGAACATAGACATCCAGGATGCCGCGTAGCGCTGCGCCGAAAACGGCGCGAGACGGTGGGGAAGAAAGGGGAAAACGAGAGTGAGGGGCGTGACTCAGCGAAGAATAACGACGATATCGGGGTTGCCGAGCCCGCTCTCCTGACGCACGTTATCGATGCCCAGCCTGGACGCGACGTCCTTCGCCGTGCCCTCCATACGTGGATCCTCGTAGAACACGGTCGAGGCCTGGGTTGCCCACCCGTCAGCATTCGCCGCGGAGGTTCCCGCATACCCCGCCGCATTCAAAATAGCGGCCTTCTGACCGGCGTACCCCTGGGCGCCGGTCCCGTTGAGAACGTGGATGACCGCACCGTAATCGGGCTCGGTGGAGGCCGACGGGGAGGAGGAACTCGCAGAAGGGGTCGGTTCGCTCGCAGACTGGGCGCCAGACGCAGGCTCCTCGCTCGTGCTAGGCGAGGCACTGGGGGTCGTCGACGACGCGCTCTGCGCGGGGCTGACCGTCGTGGTCCGCTGGCGTGACAGGGCGGTCGCAGCAGCCCATCCGAGCGCGGGAACGATCACGAGGATGGCTAGGAAAGGCCACACGTTCTTCCACTTCGAGGGCTTAGGGCGGTGCATGCCGACGGGCATATCCTCGCCGGCACGATCAAATTCATCCCTGGGGTACTGAGAACTCACACACTCAGGCTATCAGACTATCGGAAAAGAGCCCGCGGGGCGCGCGCAGGCGCGAGAATGTGCCCTCGCCCGTGCGGCACTAGGCTAGCGGTATGAGTGATTACAATCCCCGTCCATTGTCCGAGCTCATCGATCCGGGGTGGGTCAGGGCATTGGCCCCCGTCGAGGGGCGCGTACACGAGCTGGGTGCGATGCTGGCCGCCGAGGTGGAGCAGGGCCGCGGCTACCTGCCCGCTGGCACCGATGTTCTGCGGGCTTTCACCTATCCCTTCGACCGAGTGAAGGTACTGATTGTCGGTCAAGATCCCTATCCGACGCCGGGACACGCGATGGGCTTGTCGTTTTCGGTGCGTCCAGGCGTACCGTTGCCGAAGTCTCTCGTTAATATCTTTCGCGAGCTCAGCGAGGACACGGGCTGCCCGCCTCCGGCGTCGGGAGACCTGACGGCGTGGAGCGAGCAGGGGGTGTGCCTGCTCAATAGGGTGCTGACGGTTCGCCCGGGCGCCCCCGCGTCACACCGCGGCAGGGGGTGGGAGGAAGTCACGCAGTGCGCGATCGACGCGCTGGTGGCCCGCCGTCTAGCCGACGGTTCGCGCGCGCCGCTCGTGGCGATTCTGTGGGGAAAGGACGCGAATTCGCTGGCGCCTCGCCTGGGGGACACTCCGATTATTTCTTCGGTTCACCCCTCACCGCTGTCCGCGTATCGGGGCTTCTTTGGGTCGCGTCCCTTTTCGCGCGCAAACGAACTACTGGAGGCACAGGGGGCGGCGGGCATCGAGTGGTCTCGGATCGCCGCGCAGGCCGCCCCGGGGCACCCTCACCCGTGAGCTCCCCTCCGCGGGCAGCAAGGCCGCCGAGGGGGCGCGGAGCCGGCTATCGGACTCGAACCGATGACCTGCTGTTTACAAGACAGCTGCTCTACCAACTGAGCTAAGCCGGCGGCGCACACTAGTGTGCCATAGGTTGGGTCGGGCGCGCGCGAGCGAGGCATCGCGCCGGGCCTGGGCCTCGGCCCGGCGCACGGACGCCGGTGGGGTGGATCCAGTTTCCAGGCCCACCCCACCGGCGTTGCGCCTCAGTTGGAGCCGGTGGTATCCCCCGAGCCTGAAGATTCGTCCGTGCCGCTCTGCGAGGGTTCTGTCGCCTCGGGTGTCGGCGTTGCGCCCCCGCTCTGCGAGGCCGAATCGGTGATGCCGTACTCCTTCATGATGCTCTGACGCAGCGCGGACAGCTGGGTGCCCAGCGGAATGAGCGTCGAGTGGTTTTTGACCAGCTCGGGGGTGCCGATACCCGATTCGCGTCCACTGTAACCCGCGTCCTTCCAGGCGTTGGTCGCGGTCTCCAGGTAGGATTCGACGGCGTTGACGGGGAAGGTATCGACGACGCTGGAGGGAACTCCGACCT
This sequence comes from Schaalia meyeri, assembly GCF_900105015.1. Classification (GTDB taxonomy): domain Bacteria; phylum Actinomycetota; class Actinomycetes; order Actinomycetales; family Actinomycetaceae; genus Pauljensenia; species Pauljensenia meyeri. The sequence goes on from NZ_FNLK01000012.1 coordinate 185,885, forward strand.
CGGTTGCGATCTGCTTAACCTGCTTCCACGAGGCGTCAAGGTTCTGGATGACCGTGCCATTCGACGCCTGGAACTGCGTGCGGAAGTAGGCCAGCAGCGCGTGGTGGAAGTCAATCCACTTGTCGGGAGCCTTCTGGGCGACCACCAGGGAGGCGCCGGTCGCGGGCTTCAGGTAGTCCATGTTGACGGTGATCACCGGCTGGATCTCCAGGTTAAAGTGCCCCTGGGAGGCCCAGGTGGTCAGGTCCTTCCCCATGGCCACATCCAGATCGGCGCAGGCGTGGCAGGAGTAGTCGAAGTACTCGGTGAGGGTAGGCGCATTCGGATCGGATTCGCCGACGACGCCGCTCGCGCTGACGGTAATCGGTCGCCCGTCGGCGTAGGGGCCGAGGACCTCGGAAGCGTCAACGTTGCGCGCGGCATCAATTTGGGCCCGCTGCTTCCAGATGACGGCGCCGACTGCTCCAGCCACTGCCAGGACTATGATGACGACGCAGGCAATGACCGTGATGCGGACGCGACGGTCGGCGCGCTCCTGCGCCAGGCGCATCTGTGCGGCCTTGGCGCGCACGGGGTCAACGGGCGGCTTCGTTTTCTGAGCCATGAACTCACCTTCCGAAAATAATTGAATATTGTAAGACTACCGAGCGAGACGAAACCTCGCCTAGTGCAACAGGCCACCCGTGGCAATCAGCCACGCGCCCACGAGGAAACCCGCACAGCCTACCGCGAGGAGCGCGCGGCCCCAGGGCGGACGCACGATCGAACGCAGCGAGGTGGCGATGCCGACGCGAAGGTCGGCAGCGAAGGGCATGAGCCAGGCAGCCAGGATCGTGGCCGCCGCGAGCGCCCAGACGATGATTGCCGCCGTGGGATCGCTCAGCCAGTAGTCGTCGCGCTCGGGGTAAGCGGCGATGGCGACGCCGACGGGCCACGACCACAGCACCCTCCCCTCGCGGGAGTACGAGGCGAAAGCCCAGAGGCCGTAGGGAATGAGGCCGCCGACGATGAGGGCCAGGGAGGTGGTCAGGACCGACCGCAGGAGCAGGATCGGAGACATGGCCAGGACGGCCGCGCCATCGCTGGGCTTGGGACCGCGCAGGAACCGACGCCGCTCAAGCCACCGGCTCATCGCGCCAACCAGGCCAAAGGCGGTCAACGCGATGCCGACGACCAAAGTGCCCCTGGCCCCAAGCAGGAAAGGCAGGGAGGCCAGGGCCGCCAGCAACGACGCACCGGATATCCAGGCCCCCCTCCCCCACGACGAGGCCGCGGCATTCCTGCCCTGTCCGTTTCCCTGGGGAAAGGATCCGGCCGGGGCCCACTGGGGGCCGCCGCCCGCCAGGGGAGCGACAGCGGGCTGCTGGGGATAGGCCTGCCCATACCCGGGGGCCATGCCTGGACCCGGAGCAAAAGGCGCCTGGCCACCGTACCCGGGGGGAACTCCGGGACCTGGAACGTAAGGCGCCTGCTGCCCGGGGGGAACTCCGGGGCCCGGAGCGTAAGGAACCTGCCCATACCCGGGGGAAACTCCGGGACCTGGAATATAAGGCGCCTGCTGCCCGGGGTCATCTCCCTGCGCGTAGGGGGCCATGACCTCCGTGGGTTCTGCGTCATCCACGACCGGCCACGTAGCGGTGGGATCGACATGCCAGGGGACCTCTTCGGTGTCCTCGTCCCAGTCATCGCTGCTGTCCGCAATGGCCGCGGTATCAACCACGTCGGTACGGTCGCCCTCCGCGGCGAACTCGGAGGCGTCGCGGGGCACACGATCCGGGCAGGAAACCGCACGCGCGCCGTCAGCGACCGGCCGTTGCCCGTCATCGTCCCATTCGGGCGGAGCGGCGATTTCCTGCGGGTCGGAGTTGATGAACTGGGTGGGCACACCCGTGTCGAGCAACTGAGCCCAGTTGACGGTCACGTAATCAAGCTCGCCGGGCGCCCATCCGACGGCGCCCATGAGATCCGCGACGACCAGGGAGGGCGAGGGACGGTCGTCGGGGTTGGACGCCAGGCCACCCGCGAGCGCGTCGGCGACCAGGGGGTGCAGCCCGGCCAGGTCGGGCGCGGCCTCGATGACGCGCAGCATGGTGGCCGACATGTCACCCGCGCCGAAGGGGGGTCGTCCGGTCGCGCACGAGAGCAGGGTGGCGCACCACGCCCACCAGTCGGATTCCTTGGTCGCTCCCCGCCCCCGGAGCAGTTCGGGCGCCGTGTACCCCGCCGTTCCAGAGACCAGGCCGGTGCGCGTCAGGTGCTGGTCCGAGGTGGCCATCGCGATGCCAAAGTCGATGAGGACGGGCCCTCTGGGAGAACAGATGATGTTGGAGGGCTTGATGTCGCGGTGGATGATGTCAGCGTGGTGCACCGCGGCGATCGTGGAGGCCAGGTGGTAGGACATGGCGGCAACGCCGCGCAGGGGAACCGGCCCTGAGACGAGGATCTCGGCGAGCGTGGGCCCCTCGACGTACTCCGAGACCACGAAGGGCTGAGACGCCTCGGTTTCGACGTCAACAATGTGCGCGACGAAGGGCGAACGCACGGAGTTCACGGTGCGCGTTTCGCGCGCCAAGCGGGCGCGCGACGCCTCGGAGGCCGCCAGCGCCGGATGCATGGCCTTGAGCGCGACGCGCGCGCCGCCTCCGTCCTCGGCCAACCAGACCGTGCCCGCGCCGCCCGTGCCGAGCCGACGGATCAGCCGGTAGCCGCCCAGTTCCTCGCCTTCTTCCACGGCTTCAGCCTACCTGCCCCCACCCCATCTGCGTCCATCCGCGCGACAAACCCGTGCCTCGTGGGGAAATACGCAGGCCAGCAGAGGCGCCGAGGCCGCCCCGCGATCCATCATCCGAACCGGGTTGTACACATTCACGCGAGCGTGATAACTTCGTCGGTGGTTGCGCGCTCGGAACGATCCGGGCCGCGACTCCGTGGGCGAAGACGCTCCACGGACGCCCACAATGGATCGTCCGGCACGTACCTGCCGGTGGGAAGGAATTGCACATGGCAACCGTCACCTTCGACAAGGCAACCCGCGTCTACCCGGGTTCCGACAAGCCCGCCGTCGACCAACTCGACCTCGAGATCAAGGACGGGGAGTTCCTGGTCCTGGTCGGCCCCTCCGGCTGCGGCAAGTCCACCTCTTTGCGCATGCTCGCCGGCCTGGAGGACGTTAACTCCGGCCGCATCCTCATCGGCGACAAGGACGTCACGGACGTTCCCCCGAAGAACCGCGACATCGCAATGGTTTTCCAGAACTACGCACTGTACCCGCACATGTCGGTGCGCGAGAACATGGGTTTTGCCCTGAAGATCGCCGGCACGCCCAAGGAAGAGATCAACAAGCGCGTCGAAGAGGCTGCCAAGATCCTCGACCTGGAACCCTACCTGGACCGCAAGCCCAAGGCACTGTCCGGTGGCCAGCGCCAGCGCGTCGCCATGGGGCGCGCGATCGTCCGTAAGCCCCAGGTGTTCCTCATGGACGAGCCCCTGTCCAACCTGGACGCCAAGCTGCGCGTGCAGACGCGCACGCAGATCGCCTCCCTGCAGCGCGAGCTCGGCGTCACCACCGTGTACGTCACCCACGACCAGACTGAGGCCCTGACGATGGGCGACCGCATCGCCGTTCTCGCCGGCGGCCTCCTCCAGCAGGTCGGCACGCCGCAGGAAATGTACGAGCGCCCCGCCAACGAGTTCGTCGCAGGCTTCATCGGCTCCCCCGCCATGAACCTGGGCACCTTCACGGTGGACGGCGAGTGGGCCAAGCTCGGCCCGGCCCACGTCGCCCTGTCCGAGGCCACCCGCGCCGCGCTCACCACCGAGGACGACGGAAAGATCAAGATCGGTTTCCGTCCCGAAAGCCTGGACGTCGTCCCCGAAGGTACCGAGGGAACCATCCCCGTCGAGGTGGACTTCGTTGAGGAGCTGGGCTCCGACGCCTACGTCTACGGCCACCTGGCCGGCGCCGAGAAGGGCCACGGCCTGGGGTCCGGCGCCGAGGGCACCAGCGAGCAGCTGATCGTGCGCGTCCCCCCGCGGACCGCCCCCGCGCGCGGCGGCATCCTCCACGTGCGCATCCGCGAAGGCCAGCAGCACAACTTCTCGGCCTCCACGGGCGTGCGCCTGCCCGAGTGAGACTCGGCCCTCACGCGCGATATTCAACAGACCCCGGCCTCGTCCTCTCATACCCCTGGACGAGGCCGGGGTTTCTTTCCATCCACGTGTGTTCTTGACCGCGACTGGCCGCACCACCACCGCCCGCGGTGGCAGGCGACGCTCGGGGTGCCACAATGGATGGCATGGCTTTGGACATTACGGCGGCCGCGGTCGACCCCACTCTCTTGGACCTCCCCTGGGAAGTCCCCCTGGAGGAGTGGCCCTCGTCCCTGCTCGCCGCCCTGCCGCGCGGCATTTCCCGTCACGTCGTGCGCTTCGTGAACCTGTCGGGTCGCGTGCTGGCAGTTAAGGAGATCGGGCCGACGGTCGCCCACCACGAGTACGACATGCTGCGCGACCTGAGGCGCCTCGACGCCCCCTCGGTCCTGCCGGTGGCCGTCATCACGGGGCGCGAGAGCCCCGACGGCGAAGAGCTGAATGCGGTGCTTGTGACCGAACATCTGACGTTCTCGCTGCCCTACCGCGCGCTTTTTTCGCTGTCGATGCGCGCGGACACGGCGACGCGTCTCATCGACGCGCTCGCGCTGCTGCTCGTACGCCTCCACCTCCTGGGCTTCTACTGGGGCGACGTGTCGCTGTCGAACACACTGTTTCGGCGCGACGCGGGCGAGTTCTCGGCCTACCTGGTTGATGCCGAGACGGGCGAGCTTCACGGGACGCTCACCCCGGGCCAGCGCGACTACGACGTGGACCTGGCGCGCACGAACATCATCGGCGAACTCATGGATCTGCAGGCGGGCGGCTACTTCCCCATGGACGCCGACCCCATCGACGTGGGCGACCGCATCCGCACCCAGTACGACCTGCTGTGGCGGGAGGTCACCGCCGAGGAATCCATCCCGAACCAGCAGCGCCGATACCGCGTGAACGAGCGCATTCGCCGACTCAACGACCTGGGTTTCGACGTGGCCGAGCTGCGCATGTCCTCAGATACTTCCGGCGGCCATCTGATCATTCAGCCGAAGGTGGTCGACGCCGGCCACCACAACCGTAAGCTTATGCGCCTGACCGGCATGGACGTGGGCGAGCACCAGGCGCGCAGACTGCTCGCCGACATCGACGCGTGGCGCGCCACGTCCGGCAGGGAGGACGTGCCCCTGGAACAAGCGGCCCACGAGTGGATGACGGACGAGTTCACGCCCGTCGTCCGGGCGATTCCCCGGGAGCTGGCGGGCAAGTTGGAGCCCGCCCAGCTCTACCACGAGTTCCTCGAGCACCGCTGGTATATGGCCCAGCAGGTGGGCCACGACGTGCCGCGCGACGAGGTAGTGGCCTCCTACATCGCCACCGTTTTGCCGTCGAAACGCGACGAGGCGGTCCTCCTCGAACCCGGGCCGGGGCGCACCTCTACGTTCAGCGCGGAGACAAACCCCGACCTATGGTGATGGGGTAACGCAACCCGCCCCGCGCACGCTAGGAGCACCCATGTCTCAATTCCCCCGCATCTTCGCCCACAGGGGCGCGTCCTCGCTGGCCCCAGAGAACACGATCGCCGCGTTCTCGAAGGCCATGGAGGTCGGTGCCCGCTGGTTCGAGTTCGACGTGGATATCGCGGGCGACGGTTCCCTGATCGTCATCCACGACGACACGCTGGACCGGACCACGACGGGGTCAGGTTCCTACTATCAGCTGGGCTATTCGGATATTCGCCGCCTGGACGCCGGCCGCTGGTTTTCCGACACGTATCGTTTCGAACGTATCCCCGAGGCCGCGGATGCCCTTGAGTTCGCTCACGCCCAGCAGATGGGCGCGAATCTGGAGGTGAAGCCCTGCGGGGGCGGGACCCGCCTGCGCGAACGCCTCATCGAGTCGTTGGCAATCACGGTCGCCGGCCAGAAGGTTCCCTCCCGCCTGATCGTCTCCTCCTTCGATCACGAGCTGCTCGCCGCTTTTCACGCGGCATGCCCCGGGGTGCCTCTGGGGTGGCTCATTGAGCGCGCCTCTGACGAATGGCGTGAGGGGGCTGCGACCCTGGGGGCCAGCGCCATCCACCCGGGCGTTGCGGGCCTCACTCGAGAGGACGTGCGTGCCATGCGCGACGCGGGCTTCGACGTGAACGTGTGGACCGTCAACGACGTGGAGCAGGCACGCGAGCTCGCCTCGTGGGGCGTAACGGGCATCTTCACGGACCGACCGCAGGACTTCCCCGCCGAGGCGTTGGCTCTCTGAGGCAGCAGACAGTGGCCGGGGCACGCTTTGTCAGCGCGCCCCGGCCACTTCGCGATGAGGGTTACTCGGGGTTTTGGCCGGCGCGGCGCGCGAAACGCTTGGACACGTGCTTAGCCAGCGACAGCTCGGCGATGGAGTCGACCACCATGAGGCCGCCGACGATGCCCGCGAAACGCATCCATCCCGAGCGCGGCGATGAGGAACGAACGGCGGCGACGAGCAGGCCCGTTCCGACGATGGCCTCGGCCGCGACTGCCGCGTGGATAATCCAGGGGCGTTCGACAGCGACGGATTCGTAGGAGCTCCACAGGGGCTTGACCACCGACTGCGGCTGTCCCATCATGATGTCGACGCTGCGGCCGATCGCGTTGGAAATGCCGCGCGCCAGGTGGACGGTGACCCCTTCGACGTCCTCAGCGTCCGTGATTCCCAGGAGGAATCCGGCGACGGATCCGGGCAGTCCGAGCGCGCGCACGACCTTCCACACGGATTCTTCGCCGGTGGTGGCGACGCAGGCCCAGAGAGCGTCGGGGTCAGAACCGGGGACGGCGCGCGCAATGGCCAGCAGGTCGAGGCGGTCACCGACCAGGTCAATGACCTCGCCGGGCAGCTCGGACGTCTTGTCGTGGCCGCCTGGGACGATAGCGACCTTCATGCCCCAGTTGTGCGACACGATGTGCTCAAGGTGGTCGTCGGTCACCAGGAATACCTGGAACTCAGAGTCGGACACGGAGAGCGTCACGAGCGGCAGATCACCGAAGTTCCACCCCTCCTTCTCAGCGGGAAGCTCGGCGAGGATCGCCCGGTGATCGTCGGCCAGTTCCAGATCGCCCAGGTCGACGCCCTCCAGGGCGGCCAGGAGTGGGACGGAGGAGGCGGGGGTGCGCCCGATCTCGACGATGCGGGTGGGTGCTACTAGCTCTGGTACCTTAGCGTCGTCGTCGGAGGGCCACACCTTCCCGAGGGGTGATTCCCCCTCCGGCAGGTGGTCGGCGGTGGCGTTCCCGATGCGCACCTCGGCGTCGAAGAGGATGGCGAGTTCCTCGGCCAGCTTATCGGGCGAGGGGCCGGGCCTCGCCTCGGTCGAGTCGGCGGGGACGGTGGCGACGCGTTCCTCGGCGACCGCGATGTTCAGGCCGAGCAGCTGCGGCGAGGCGGGGAACCATTCGAGCTGCGCCAGGATGGCCCGTTCTTTGAGTTCGGTGGCGACGACGCTGGGATCCAGGTCGTGGCCAATGATCATGCCTTCAATGCGGGTCCAGTTCTGGGCCATGTCACTACCTTCCTATCCGTGATGGCTTCATCACACCACACTTTGTTCCATTCTGTCGCGTGGGATATCCCGCCCACCCGCATAAACACACCGATACAACTCACCACTCGGCGCCACCCCACTCTACTGCAGTAAAACCAGTACGCACGGGCGGCGCCGCAAAAGTCTGCGGCTGGGCAACAGTGGTCGCGTCGGCCTCACGAATCGTCATAAACACACGTATGAAAGAATCGGGAGTGATCTCGTTGTCGGCCTCATCCGCAAATCGATACGAAACCCGCTGCGTGTAGGCGGTCGCATCAAAGGACACAAACGTGTATTCATGCGCCCGCATGCGAGGCGCCCAATAGGTAATGAAATCAGCGGCCTCCCGATCATTGAGCCCAAGCTGACTCAGCTTATCCTCCAAGAAGGGCACCGCATCATCACGGGAAACAACAAAACCCTGCTCGGGATCAGGCACAACCATCTGTCCATCCCAGAACAAAGAAGGATACGTGCGCCCGGAGAGGCCGGTGAGGGTGCCGTTGGGGGCGGCGTCCAGCGTCCACGAGGCCTGGGTTCGTCCGTCGGCGGCGCGGACGCTGTCGGGGGCGGGGTACACGGTGTCGAGGGTGCCCTCAAGGTCGAGGGTGACGGTGAGCCGCTGCTCCACCTGCGGATACACACAAAGAACGGGCTTACGGGCCTTTCCCCGATCGGACAGGGTGGTCATGATTGCCACGGCGACAACGATCACAATGAGCACCCAGACAGTGCACCCAACAACGATCATTGCTTTCTTCATGGTTTCCCGGCCTCTCTGTCGCGAACCCGTCGTGGACCTCGTCCACCCGCTGCTCGTCCCGCAGTTTCCTCATCATACGGCGCGCATTCGCTCCGTTTCAAGCCCCACAGGAAGAAGCGAAAACGCGCAGTTGGAAGCACACTCCCGCGTACGAAGCGCAAGAATTTTGAGTCATGCGTCATACGCTGCTATCCTAACCTGTTGCGCGACGCCGTTTTCAAGCGCGCCGCATCCCAGAGTGAAAGCAATAACCATGTCTGTCGTGTTCATCGCAGCGAGCGTCGCCGCCGCTGTCATCCTCGTTTGTCTCTTCCTGTGGGCGAGCTTCGTCTCCGCCTCTCCGGGCGAAATCAAGGTCATCTCGGGACCTCGCGGCCAGCGGGTGCTGCACGGGAAGACCGGCTGGAAGGTCCCGCTGCTTGAGCGCGTGGACTCCATGACCGCCTCGATGATCTCCGTCGACGCCCAAACCACGGATTTCGTCCCCACGAACGACTACATCAACGTGCGCGTCGACGCGGCCGTGAAGGTTCGCATCGCGACGGATGATCTGGCCCTGTTCCGCGCAGCAACCCGCAACTTCCTGTACAAGACCACGGCCGAAATCTCCGAAGAAGTGCGCGATACCCTCGAGGGACACCTGCGCGCGATCATCGGCCAGATGAAGCTGACGGACATCATCACGGACCGCGCCGCGTTCTCGGAGCGTGTCCAGGAGAATGCGAAGCAGGACCTGGAAGAGATGGGCCTGGAGATCGTCGCCTTCAACATCCAGAACGTGACCGACCAAAACGGAGTCATCGACAACCTGGGTATCGACAACACGGAGCAGATCCGCAAGACCGCGGCGATCGCGAAGGCGAACGCGCAAAAGGAAGTCGCGCAAGCGACCGCCGTGGCCCAGAAGGAAGCAAACGACGCCGAGGTCGCGTCCCAGCTGGAGATCGCTCAAAAGCAGACGGATTTGGCGAAACGCCAGGCCGCCCTGAAGGTCGAGGCCGACACCGAGAAGGCCAAGGCGGACGCCGCGTACGAGATTCAGTCGCAGATCCAGCGCCGCGACATCGAGCGCGAGACCGCCCAGGCGGACATCGTGAAACAGGAGCAGCAGGCGGTCATCAAGGAACGGGAAGTCGTCGTCACCAAGCAGGCCCTGCAGGCCGAGGTGAATGCGAAGGCCGACGCCGACCGTTACGCCGCCGAGAAGAAGGCCGACGCCGCCCTGTACGCGCGCCAGCGCCAGGCCGAGGCAGAGGCCTTCGAACGCACGAAGAAGGCGGACGCCGACAAACAGGCGATGCTCGCCGAGGCTCAGGGCATTGAGGCTCGCGGCCGCGCGGAGGCCAGCGCTATCGGCGCGAAGCTGACGGCTGAGGCGGAGGGTCTTGAAAAGAAGGCCGTGGCCATGACCAAGATGAATCAGGCTGCCGTGCTGGAAATGTACTTCCGCGCGCTGCCCGAGGTCGCGCGGGCGGTTGCCGAGCCTCTGTCGAAGGTCGATTCGATCACGATGTACGGCGAGGGCAACAACGCGCACATGGTCGGCGACATTACGAAATCGATCAGCCAGATCAACGCGGGCCTGGGCGATTCGCTGGGCTTGAACCTCCAGCAGCTGTTCTCGGCCCTCGTGGGCGCGAAGCTGGTGTCGCCCACTATCGCCGACGCTGTGGAAGAGGGGGTGCGCGACGCCTCCGACCCGAGGCCCACGCAGGGGTAGCGCGCACAAAGCTGCTCGAAGAGGCGGGATCTTTCGGGATCCCGCCTCTTCGCGTGCGCGGCGCGAGATCGGGGCGTGCTCGCCGAGGAGCGACACAAGCCCACCCGCCGGGCGCCAGCGGTGTCCGGCCTCCAGTCAGGGGGTCGCCGTGGAGCCTCTCGGCTCAGACTTGGGCGCCGTCTTTCGATGGTGGTGTATTTGGTGGGTTGGGTGTCTGGTGCGGGGTTGGGATGGTGGGTGGGCGAGGAGGGGCAGGAGTTGGTAGTCCGGGTTTGTTTCGAGGCGCGTTGGCTCACTTGGCGCGCATAAATCTTGCTGAGGTGTTCGTGGTGGGCAGCCCTGTTCGCGGGCATGTATGCGCCTTAGCGTGCGCCGTAGAGGGCTGCGCGTATCTTAGCGGGTTGAGAACAGTCAGCCCGATAACGGGGGTGTGGCCTGCGTGGATGGGGGTGAGCGCGCGGCGCGCGTGAGTCCCGCATCTGGATAGGAAACGGCTTCGTGGATAGGTTACGAGCTTCTGGATAGGTTAATAACCTATCCACGAGTGCATAACCTATCCAGCAACGCACTTCCTATCCACGAACCAGCCGCAAAAGGCAGCAACACCAACAGCAGCGGGGTCGAGCCACTGCGGGTTGACGGTGTCGCGAAAAAACGGCGCGCAACCCCGGCAGTAGTAGCACGCGGCACCTGATCCCACGCAGGCCGACAGCCACGGGAACGGATCAACGCCCCTGCAGACACACAGCACGCTTCACAGACACACAACAAGGCCGCCCGCCCCCCGGTGGGGGCGGGCGGCCAGGCGCGTCAGGCCGCTAGGCGGCAATCAGCGAAACGTTCAGCGCATCTGGGTGCCGGTGGCCCCCAGGCGCTCGCATGCCTCGACGACGCGGGCAGCCATGCCGGCCTCGGCGGCCTTGCCCCACGTGCGCGGGTCGTACTGCTTCTTGATGCCGACCTCGCCGTCGATCTTGAGGACGCCCTCGTAGTTGCGCAGCATGTGGTCGACGACCGGGCGGGTGAACGCGTACTGGGTGTCGGTGTCGACGTTCATCTTGATGACGCCGTTGGCGACAGCGGTCGCGATCTCCTCGGCGGTCGAGCCGGAGCCGCCGTGCATGACCAGGTCGAAGGGGCGGCGATCCAGGCCGTAGTGGGCGGCGACCTCTTCCTGGATGGTGCCCAGCAGCTCGGGACGCAGCTTGACGTGGCCGGGCTTGTAGGCGCCGTGCACGTTGCCGAAGGTCAGGGCCGTGAGGTAGCGGCCGTTCTCACCCAGGCCCAGGGCCTCGACGGTCTTGATGCCGTCCGCGGTGGAGGTGTATAGCTTCTCGTTGATCTCGCCGACGACGCCGTCTTCTTCGCCGCCGACCGCGCCGACCTCGATCTCGAGGATGGTGTGGGCCTTGACGGACAGGGCGAGCAGCTCCTTAGCGATCTCGAGGTTCTCGTCGAGGTCGATGGCGGAGCCGTCCCACATGTGGGACTGGAAGGTGGGGAGCTTGCCTTCGGCGACCTGGCCTGCCTCGATCTCGAGGAGGGGGCGGACCCAGGAGTCGATGTTCTGCTTCGCGCAGTGGTCGGTGTGCAGCGCGACGGTGATGCCGTAGTTCTTGGCAACCTCGGTCGCGTAGGCCGCGAGGGCCAGGGAGCCGGTGACGCGGTTCTTGATGGTGGAGCCGGAGCCGTACTCGGCGCCGCCGACGGACACCTGGAGGATACCGTCGGACTCGGCCTCTGCGAAGCCCTGGAGGGCGGCGGTGATGGTCTGGGAAGAGGTCACATTGATCGCGGGGTAGGCGAACTTGCCGTCCCTGGCGCGATTGAGCATCTCTGCGTAGACCTCGGGGGTTGCGATAGGCACTTGGAGCCTCCTAATCGAGTGACAGTTGTGTCGTGTCGTATTCTCTCACATTTTGCAAGAGCCGGAAGGGGATGGAAGTCCCGCGCAAACGGCATCAGTATCGTCCTCTCTCCTCCTCCAAGCCTCGGCCGGAGCCTTAGCCACGAGGCGATCGTTCAGGACTCACCCGTGGCTTCCAGGCGTGACGCGTGCGCCCACATGACGATCGCAGCGGCGTGCCCCACGTTCATCGAGCGCGTCGACCCCCGCTGGGTGATCGCGACGACGATATCGCAGGCGGCCAGCATGTCTTCGCTCAGGCCAAAGGCCTCGGACCCGAATACCAGGCACGCCTCGTCGGGCAGGACCGCCCCCTCCAGCGCGACGGAATCTTCCACATTGTCCACCCCCACGAGCGACAGCCCGACCCGCGCGCAGTACCGCGCCAACTCACCGGCGTCCTCGCGGTGATCCACCGGCAGGTAACGGTCCGTTACCATCGCGCCGCGACGGTTCCACCTCCTGCGCCCCACCACGTGCACGCGGCGCGCGCCCAGAGCGTTCGCGGTACGAACGATCGACCCGATGTTGAAGTCGTGATCGAGATTCTCCACGGCCACCTCAAAGGGCAGCGACCGGGCGGCAACGTCCGCGCGAATCGCGTCCATGGACCAATACCGGTACCGATCCTCCACGTTGCGCCGATCCCCGCGCTCCAGCAGGTCCCGGTCGTAGCGATCGCCGCTGGGCCACGCGGCCCGCCCACCCGGCCACGGGCCAACCCCCACCCGGGGCACGCACGCCGCCCCGGCCTCGTCCGCTAAAGCTTGCCCAATGGTCGCACGCGCGATGTCACATCCGTTTTCGTTCTCGCTCACGGACCCCACCCTAGCGGGACCGTAGAATGGGGGCATGACTGCCCTCACGCACGCTCCAAAAGCACTGACCGACCTGCCTCCCGTGACCGCCTGGCTCTCTGACATGGACGGCGTCCTGGTGAAGGAGAATCGCGCGCTGCCCGGCGCGAACGAGTTCCTCGCGGCACTGCGCGACAAGAGCTTCCCCTTCCTGGTTCTCACCAACAATTCGGTGTTCACCAACCGTGACCTGTCTGCGCGCCTGGCGAACTCGGGCCTGGACATTCCCGAGGACAACATCTGGACCTCCGCGAATGCCACCGCCGCCTTCCTACAGCAGCAGTCGCCCGGCTCGACCGCCTACGTCATCGGCGAGGCCGGCCTGACCACCGCGATCCACGCAGCGGGCTACGTCATGACCGAGACAGACCCCGAATACGTGGTACTCGGCGAGGTGCGTTCCTACGATTTTCGCGCGCTGACGCACGCGATCCGCCTCATTGAGGGCGGCGCGAAGTTTATCGCCACGAACCCCGACGTGTCGGGTCCCTCCGACGAGGGCACCCTGCCGGCGTGCGGTGCCATCGCCGCGATGATCACGGCGGCGACCGGCCAGCGCCCCTATTTCGTGGGCAAGCCAAACCCCGTCATGATCCGGGCCGGCCTGAACAAGATTGGCGCCCACTCGGAGAGCGCCGCCATGGTCGGTGACCGCATGGACACGGACGTGCGAGCCGGCGTCGAAGCCGGCCTGCGCACCCACCTGGTTCTGTCCGGTTCCACCGCGCGCGACGACATCTGCAACTACCCGTTCCGCCCCTTTGGCATCCACGAGGGCATCGGTCAGCTCGTGGAGCTGGTCGATGCGGCGCGCTGACCCACCGGCACGGAAGGAATACCTATGACCAACGATTCCCACAAGGCGCGCCTGGCCACGCTGGTGAAGGAGCTTTCCGTCACCCCAGGAAAGATCGCCCCGGCCCCTGGCAGCGACTCCGATTTCTGCGTGGATATGCGCCGCTCGACCCTGCACCACGAGGGCGCTCCCCTCATCGGGCACGTCATGTTGGATCTCCTGGAGGAATCAGGCTTCGCGGTCGGCGAGGAATACGTGGCGGTCGGCGGCCTGACCAAAGGCGCCGATCCGGTTGCGACCGCGATGCTGCACGCCGCCGCGTCGCGGGGCCTGGATCTGGATGCCTTCGTCGTGGGTGAGGCCGCGACGGGTCACGGCGTACAGGGCCGCATCGAGGGCCCGGATGTGGCGGGCAAGAACGTCGTGGTCCTTGGGGATACGTCTACGACCGGCGGCTCTTTGCTGGAGGCCGCGCTTACGCTGTGTGAGGCGGGCGCGAACGTCGTCGCTCTCGCCGTCATCGTCGATCGTGCTGCCGGCGCGAAGGAACGCATCGAGGCCGCGGGCTTCCCGTACTTTTACGCGCTGGATCCAGGCGATATCGGCCTGGCTTAGCTTTTCCCGCCACGAGGCCTGGGTCGGGTTCGGCGAACCCGACCCCGCATCGGGTGGGCGCTGGTCAGATGTGGGGCACGGCCCGCATGGCGCGCGCGGTCACCCAGCGCGGAGCGATCTTCATGGCGCCCATGGCGATCTTGTAGGGCACCGTGGGGGTGACCTGGATGCGCCCGGCGCGCACGGCTTGAAGGGCCGCGGTGACGACCTGCTCGGTGGATGCCATGAGCCAGGAGGGCGTGGCGCTCATGTCGACGCCGGCCCGCTCGAAGAATGGCGTGTTGACGGGTCCGGGGCACACGACGGTGGCGGTAATGCCTGAACCCGCCAGTTCGGCGGCCAGGCCCTCGGTGAAGGCCACGACCCAAGCCTTGTGCGCGGAGTATGTTCCGGCGCCGGTGCGCGAGGCGACGGAGCCGACGTTGAGAATGGCGCCGCGCCCACGTGAGCGCATCGAGACGCCTGCGTGGTGGGACAGGATCATGATGGCTCGGACCATGACGTCCAATCCCGCCAGTTCGGCGTCCAGGGTATTGTCCAGGAACTCGGTGCCCAGGCCGAAACCCGCGTTGTTCACGAGCAGGTCGACGGGCGCCAGGTCCGGCTTGTCGCGGTCTGCGGGGCCGCCCACGTCGAGGCGGGAGGCCAGGCGCTCGCAGCCCCCAGCCGTGGAGAGATCGGCGGCGATCGTCTCGGCGCGCACGCCGGCGACGTTTGTCAGCGAGGTCGCCAGAGCTCGCAGCGCGTCCTCGTGGCGCGCTGCGAGAACCAGGTCGTGGCCTGCGGCGGCCAGCTGCCAACAGAATTCTTCACCTATTCCGGAGGTTGCTCCGGTGACGAGTGCTGTTCCCATGGGGGAAGTGTAACCCGGCATATCGCGGGTGGCACGAGGCTGGGGCGGGGCGCTAGGTAGCGCCCCGCCCCAGCCAGGTGTGTCATCGGGTGCGGATGAGGTATCCCGCTCCGCCGCCCGCGAGTGCGGCCGGGATGACGAGGAGCGTGAGCCAGTAGGGGCTCCAGCCGCGCGTGCGCCCCAGCTCGGCTGACGCGGCGACGGGCAGAGGGTTGGCCGCATCATTCGCGCCGTCCATGGGGGAATCGGTCGCGCCGCTCTGAGCAGACTCACCGCTCATCGCGCCGCTCTGTGAGCTGGACGTGGAACCGTTTGCCTGGGTTGTGCCCGCCGATGGTGCCGCCTTGGGGGAGGTGACCGGCGTGCCCCCCGAGGAGTTGCCGGTCGCGGGCGCGGCGCCCGTCGACGTATTCGTTCGCGAGGAGTTCGCGCCGGAACCGGCGGAGGCGGGCGTGCGGTTCGTCGTGTTCGAGGTCTGGGTGCCTCCCGCGTTGGTGCGTCCTGCGTTTCCGGGGGGCGCGACGGGACCGGTGCGCGGAGCCGCAGGCGGAGCCGGGGCATTGGTGGGGGTCGGCGCGGGCGCTGGGTCCGCCCCCGGGGCCGGATTGGGCGCGGGGTCGGGTGTCGGGGCGGGGCTGGGGTCGGGTGTCGGGGCGGGACCGGGCGATGGGCTGGGTTCGGGCTGGGGGCTCGGTCCGGGGGACGGGGTATCCGATTCGTGGCCCGATCGCACGACCACCGTGAAGCTCTGCGGTTCAACGAGCTTACGGTCTCCGCTGCGCGCGCCCACCTCAATGCGGTAGGTTCCGGGCGCGCTGAAGACCCAGTTGCCGTGCATGTGGGTGGCTTCCTTCGTGCGAACGATGCCGTCGCCCTTGGTCGAATCGAAGTGGACCTTTGCGCTGCTGCCGAAGGTTCCCCCCTGGAAGAAGGCGGCGCGCGCGCCCTCGGGCGCCTCGGCGAGGTGCAGGGTGAGATCGGCGCCGTCGCCCAGGGCGGCATAGTCGATCCCCTCGGTGGACAGGCCGGGCCAGACGATGTCGCTCTTTTGTGTTTCGGGCAGGACGTAGGTCGCTGTCCCGACCGGGCCGAGGACGTCGTAGCTGGGGTCGGAAAGGGAAGCGGGCCGCACGAATCGGGCGTTGGGTCCGACTCCGAGGGTCGTGGAGGACAGGGTGCGCAGGACGGAGGTGCGCGCCGCGGTCAGGGAGTCATCCTTGATGGCCAGCCCGTAGGTCGTGCCCGACTTGCCGGTGTCCTGGGTGAGGCGCACGTCCAGGTGGCCGCTCGCGATCTTAACGGGATCGTTCAGGAGGGGCGAGGACGGGCCCGGGTTTTGCCCTTCTCCGGGACCGGGGCTGGGGCTGGGATCGGGCGTGGGGGTGGGAGCGGGGTTGGGTTCGTCCGGGCTGGGCGTTCCGGCGCGCATCTTGAGGGTGGCCGTGAGGCCGACGTGCTCGCCAACGGTGACGTTGCTGGCCTCAGCGACAGTCATGACCGCGTCGGAGAGGGGGTGGGGACGCAGGGTGACGCGCATGTACATGGGTTGTCCCTGGCACACGCCGAGATCCTGGGGTTTGCTGTCGGTTCCCCCCGCTCCGAGGGTGCCCTCCATGGAGCACCAGGGGCTGAAGTCGTTCTTGGATTCGAGGAACTCGATCTTGTAGGTGGCCCGCAGGTTCGGGTCGGCCGCGCGCACGGTGGCCATGTACTGGTCTTTCGTGCCGGGCTTCAGGTCGTAAGAGACGTCGACGCGGCGCGAGGAGACGGGCAGCCTGTCGGGATTCCAGGTGGGGGCGGGATCCGGGTTGGAGGGGCCGTGGATGCTGTCGCCGCCGCCGACGGTGACGGGCTCCGTGTTCTTCTGCGAGTACTGTGCCGCCTGAGAGATCCACCGGGCCGAGGAGGAGTCCCCCGGAATGTAGATCGCCTGGACGGCGGCGGCGTCCGCTCCGAGCAGCTCGGACACTTGAGCTCGCCCGCCCTGGACTGGAACCTCGGTCAGGAAGTAGCCGTTGACGGTGACCCACGCGCGCCCGCTGTCGGTGGCGACGCCCGTGTCGATGGTGATGTCGGTGAGGTGGTTATCGCCGGGGTGGGCGCGCTGCGTGTGCGGGGCGAGGGTCAGGGTGGGGGTGGCCGCCTCGCTGTCGGCCCGGGCGGCGCGCGCGTTGTCGTAGGCGGAGGCGATGTCCTTGATGGTCCCCTCGGAGGGGTTTTCCCCTCCGACCTGCCAGACCAGCGGGGTGAGTGGCGAGGAGTAGATCGCGGTCCCGTCGGCGCTGCGCGCGGTCATCTTGTAGGTGGCGACGTAGCGGCCGGGCTGCGTGAAGGTGGTGTAGAGGTGGGTGTGGCGGGGGTTGTAGACGCTGCGGTAGGCGGTGTCGTGGCTGGAGAGGAAGCGGTTAACGCTGTCTCCGTTATCGATGAACATCTCCATGCGTCCGGGACCGTCGACGCTCACGAGGTCCAGCGTGTAGGTTTCGCCTTCGAACTTGTCGGTGCTTCCGATTTCACCGGCGCCCAGGCCCGCCCAGATTGGCGTGTTGCCGGGACCGGGGTTCTGCGGAGCGGCGTTCAGCACGGTTCCTTCGGCACCGAGGAAGGACAGGTCGGGTCGCCCGGCGGGTACGGCGAGCTGCGACTTCGCCTCGTCCCTGTCGCTGGTTCCGGTCCATGCCTTGGGGAGCCACAGGACCGTTTTCTCCATCGGCATGTTGATGGTGTTGAGGGTAAAGCTGGAGGTGTCGTCGTGCCAGATGGGAATGGGGGCGTCAACGTGTTGTCGGGTGACGATCCAATCCTTGTCCTGATCCGGCCCTGCCCATGCGGTCGTGGGGGCCAGTGCCAGGAACAGGGCGACAGCTGCTGTGCTAACGCGTCGCAGGTATGACATGCGGGTGCCTCTTCTAGCTATGTTGTAGGTGAGAATCATTATCACTTAGAATTGGCTCTCGCACAACTCCGTGTTTCACACATGTTTCACGACAGAGTTTCGCCGCGCACCCCTTCGCCGCACCCCGATAGGCTCTCACCATGAGAATCGCGACCTGGAACGTCAACTCCATCCGCACGCGCATAGACCGCGTCCAAGCCTTCCTCGAGCGCTCACACACGGACGTGCTGGCCATGCAGGAGATCAAGTGCAGGCCAGAACAGTTCCCCACCACGCCCTTCGAGCAGGCCGGATACCACGTGGCGATCCACGGGCAGGGCCAGTGGAACGGGGTCGCCGTCGCCTCGCGCCTGCCTATCACCGACATACAGGACCACTTTCCCACCCAGCCCGGTTTTGGAACACCGCCCACGGTCGAGGCACGCGCGCTCGGCGTCACCATCGACACGTCCGACGCGCTCCTACCGAAGGAGGGAGAGGCCTCGTCCCTGACAGTCTGGAGCCTGTACGTACCTAACGGGCGCGAGCTCACCCATCCGCACTACGCATACAAGCTGGACTGGCTCGCCAAGCTCGCCGAGCAGGGACGCTCCTGGCTGAGTGACCCAGGCGCCCGGATCGCGCTCGTCGGAGACTGGAACGTCGCCCCGAACGACGAGGACGTGTGGGACATGGCCGCCTTCGAGGACTCGACCCACGTGTCCGCACCCGAACGCGAGGCATTCGCCGCCTTCGCGCGCGACGGCTGGATCGAAGTCACCCGGGACCGCGTGACGAACTACACCTACTGGGACTACCAGAAGCTACGCTTCCCCAGGAACCAGGGCATGCGTATCGACTTCGCGTACTGTTCGGCAGCGCTGGCGGCGCGGGTGACGAACGCCCAGATCGACCGCGACGAGCGCAAGGGGAAAGGCGCGTCCGACCACGTGCCCGTCATCATCGACGTCGCCTAGAATCCTCAATGATCCCCGGGCCCCTCTCACCGGGTCGAAGGCCTCGGCTTCAGGCTCGCTGCCGCGCGAGTTTCACCAGCGCGGCATTGAGGGCAGGCCAGTTGTCGCGATGCCACTGGCCGAACGGCCTGGCGCCCACAAAGCAAGCGCTCGCCCCCAGGTCACGGTCGGCCCACACGAAAGAACCCGACTGCCCGAAGTGCCCGATCGTGCGCGGGGAGGCGTCGGGCGCAGTCCAGTGCGGCGACTTATCGCCCCGAATCTCCAGGCCGAGGCCCCACGGACACGGCGCGTGGCGCCCGTATCCGGGCACGACCCCGGCCAGCGCGGGGAACTGCGACGTCGCCGCCAGCGCGGCCAGTGGCTCGCTGATCAGGCTTGGGCATGCAAGCTCCGCCCCGAAGAGGCTGAGATCGGCGGCGCTGGCGATTCCGGCGTGGGCGGGGCTGCCGGGGATGTCGGCCGAATCCATGCCCAGGGGCTCGAAGACGGTGTTTCGCACCCAGTCCGCGACACCGACACCCGTCGCCGCCGCGACGGCCTCGCCCAGCACGTCGTAGCCCTCGTTGGAGTAGATTCGCCGCTTCAGCGGAGCCGCCACCGCCCGACGTCCCTCAAAGGGCAGGCCCGAGGCGTGAGACAGCAGGTGACGCACCGTCGCTCCCGGCACTCCGACGGGATCATCCAGCGTAATCAGGCCGCGCTCAACGGCTATCAGCACCGACCACGCAACGATCGGCTTGGTCACTGACGCCAGCGGGAACACCCGCCCGCTATCGCCGTACGAATAGACGATGTCGCCCCCGACGCGAAGGACGAGGGCGACATCGAAAGACGGCAGGGGTGCGATCACGCGGTAGCCTCCGGGGCTGCCGCTTCGACGGCGGCGGTCTTCTCGCTGATCTTACGCAGCGTTCGCGCGTAGACCTCGGCGACCTCCTCAGGAACGGCCGCGCCGAGCTGCAGCACGTAGTGTGCGGGCAGGTGCAGGAGCTGCACGCACACGGCCAGGAAGTCAGCGACGAATTCGCGGGCGTCGATCGGCTCGTCGTTATAGCGCGCCGAGACGACCGATCCGTACCAGTAGCGGATCAGTATCTTCGCGAGAGTACGGGGGGTGGTGCCGATATCGGTTCCCTCCTCCTCGACGAAGTTCTGAATCATGACGGCGAGGGCTTCCTCCATCTGCTGCGTGCGGTACTTGTAGTGGGTGTGTGCGGGGTGCGCCTCGGAGGAGGCCTCGGCCCACAAAACACAGTCCAGGGCGATGGCGGCGTCCGCGCCGGGCTTCATGGCGAAACGCATCTCGCCGACCGCCCAGTCAACAAAAGAGCCTGCGGTAATTCCGCCTTCGTCAAAGCCACCTTCCGTTTCGTCGTTAATGGTGACGTCGAAGAGGGCGTTCATCTCCTCGTGACGCTGAATCGCGCTGCGCAGGATCGCTTCCTTTGAGGGGAAGTGATAGACGACGGCGGGGTGCGAAATACCGACTCGACGACCGAGGTCACGCAGAGAGAAACCGTTATAGCCTCGCTCTGCAATCAGGACCATAGCTGCCGAGAGGATGGATTCGCGCGTCGCCTGCCCGACGGAGTAAGCGCCACGGGCCTTCCTCTGGGTTGTCATACTCATCTCCTGCTGTCGCGGACGCCGCATTACGAGGGTCCGAAATACAAACTGGTTGTCAGTGTAGCGCGCTATCTCAGGGATTATCAACATTCATGACAAGCCCGTCAATGGAATTGTCGATGTCAGCAGTCACATTCTGACCATCTTGCACGTCGCCGCTCAGCAGCAACTTTGCCAATCGATCCCCTATCTCACGCTGAATCAAGCGTCGCAACGGACGCGCCCCAAACGCGGGATCAAAGCCCACGCGAGCCAGCCAACTGCGCGCAGATTCACTCACTGTCAAGCCAATACGGCGGTCGCGCAAACGGTCTTGCATCGAGCACACCAGCAGATCCACGATTTCGGCCAGGTTTTCGGGAGTAAGTGTGTCAAATACGACAGTCTCATCCAATCGGTTAAGAAACTCCGGGCGAAAACTTGCGCGAACGACAGACATGACGGCCTCCCGTTTGCCATCGGGTGTCAAATCCGGATCCGCCAGGAACTGAGACCCCAGGTTCGACGTGAGGATCAAGATGGTGTGACGGAAGTCCACCGTCCGCCCCTGGCCGTCGGTGAGACGCCCGTCATCAAGAACCTGCAAGAGAATGTCGAAGATCTCAGGATCGGCCTTTTCAACTTCGTCCAAGAGGACCACCGAATACGGCCGACGGCGCACAGCTTCGGTCAGTTGACCGCCCTGTTCGTAGCCGACGTACCCCGGAGGGGCGCCGACCAGTCGAGCGACCGAGTGCTTCTCCGAGTACTCGGACATGTCGATGCGAACCATGGCCCGCTCATCATCAAAAAGAAACTCCGCCAGCGACTTGGCCAGCTCGGTCTTTCCGACGCCCGTGGGCCCCAGGAACAGGAAGGAACCGGTGGGACGGTTCGGGTCGGACAACCCCGCGCGCGAACGGCGCACCGCGTCGGAGACCGCACGAACGGCGTCCGCCTGACCAATCAGGCGCTTGCCCAGCTCCGCCTCCATGTGTAAGAGCTTGTCGGTCTCGGTCTGCAGGAGCTTTCCCGTGGGGATACCCGTCCAGCCTTCGATCACCTCGGCGATCTCGGCGGGACCGACCTTTTCGGCGATCATGGGTTCCTGATCGCCGGGGGATTCCTGGGCCTTAGCCCGCGCCTCCTCTTCGGCGATTTGGCGTTCAACCGCTGGAATCTCGCCATTTTGCAGGCGACCGGCTTCCTCCCAGCGCCCCTCTCGCACCGCCAGCTCCAGCTGCGTGCGCATCGAGTCCAGCTGGGCGCGCAGGTCGCCCACGCGGTTATGCCCGGCCTTCTCGGCCTCCCAGCGCGCGGTCAGGGCGCGCAGCCGCTCCTCGCGATCCGCCAGGTCGGCGCGCAGCCTGCTCAAACGCTCCTGGGTGGCCGCGTCGTCCCCGTCGGGATCGGACTCGGCCAGGTAGGATTCCTCCATGCGCAGGCGATCCACGCTGCGGTGCAACTCGTCGATCTCGACCGGCGAGGAATCCAGCTCCATACGCAGGCGCGAGGCGGCCTCGTCGATCAGATCAATGGCCTTATCGGGCAGCTGACGGCCCGATATGTGCCGGTTCGACAGCGTTGCCGCGGCGACCAGCGCCCCGTCGGAGATGGTCACCTTATGGTGCGCCTCGTACTTCGGGGCGATGCCGCGCAGGATTGCGATCGTGTCCTCCACCGAGGGTTCGCCGACGAACACCTGCTGGAAACGGCGCTCAAGCGCGGGGTCCTTTTCGATGTTCTCGCGGTACTCGTCCAGCGTGGTCGCGCCGACCATGCGCAGCTCCCCGCGCGCCAGCATGGGTTTGAGCATGTTGCCCGCGTCCATGGCGCCTTCGGAGCCGCCGCCCGCTCCGACGACGGTGTGCAGCTCGTCGATGAAGGTGATGATCTGGCCATCGGAGCGAGCGATCTCGGCCAGGACTGCCTTGAGGCGCTCCTCGAACTCGCCGCGATACTTCGCGCCGGCGACCATTGAGGACACGTCCAGGGAAACCAGCCGCTTGTCGCGCAGGGACTCGGGGACATCCCCCGCGACGATGCGCTGAGCCAAGCCTTCGACGACGGCGGTCTTGCCGACGCCCGGCTCGCCGATCAGCACGGGGTTGTTCTTCGTGCGGCGCGAGAGGACCTGGATGACGCGCCGAATCTCATTATCGCGCCCGATGACGGGGTCGAGCTTGCCCTCGCGCGCGACCTCGGTGAGGTCGCGGCCGTACTTGGACAGGGCTTCAAAGGAGCCTTCGGGGTCCGCCGAGGTGATCGGGTCGGGGCGCAGCTGGGCGAGAGCCTGCGTCAGGGCCTCGGCTGTGGCCCCGCCCCGGGTGAGGACACGCCCCGCCTCGCTGTCCGAGGCCGCCAAGGCGATGAGCAGGTGCTCGGTGGACACGTACTGGTCCCCCGCTTTCTCGGCGCGCTCGCTGGCGTCCTGAACGACGGCAACCAGTGCTCGCGAGGGATGCGCCGCCCCCGCGGACACCCCCTGGGTTGAGGGCAGTGCCACGAGCGAGTTTCGGGTGTGCGCGCCGATTGCACGGGAGTCGGCTCCCACCGCTTCCAGAAGAGCCAGCGCGATGCCTTCGCTCTGTTCGATGAGCGCTTCGAGCAGGTGGATGGGCTCAACCTGCGGGTTCCCGGCCGCCGAAGCGGCCTGGAGCGCGGAGGCGACTGCCTCCTGCGCTTTCGTCGTCATCTCACGTGCCATGAGAATTGTTCCTCCAAATTGTTTGCACCGTTGCGTCGATGGTTCTCAACGCCTTGACTAGCACAACGAAAGCAAAGTTGAGTCTATTCCACTCAATGTTCTATGAGGTCGAGGAGACAGCTCAGTCTTCCGGAAGCCAGGTGGGTCCGTCGAAGCCGCGCTGATGCCCGCCCGACCCTCCCGGCCCCTCATCATCGTCGAGGCCGTAGCGCTCCGCGAGCGCCCGAAACAGCTGCAGAGTCGTGGCCAGCGCACACATCACCTGCTGCACCAGCTGCGCGTCCGTGGCACCGTACTCGTAGTCACCGTTCACCTCGGCCACAACGCGGTTGCCGTCAACCCGGTCGGCCGCATAGGATTTGGGCCAGAGGAATTCCCCGTGCCAGGCCTGCAGGAAATCGCGCAGGTCATCCCCGTACTCGGCGGGGACGAGCTGCTTCATGAAGGCAACGATCGAGAGGACCTCGCGCGAGTCCCCCAGGAAGCGGAAGCAAAACAGATGTCCCTCCCACAGGCCGCACAGATCGCCGTCGCCATCAATGCGCCAGCTCCACCCTTCGGAATCAAAGAGGAGTCCCAGCCGCTCCTGCGTGATGGGACGAACCATATCAAAGCGGTTCGCTTCGAACTCTGAATTACCCGTGGCAATTCCTTCCACCGTCGCTTCGTTGCCCCTCCCCCATTGTTCCACATCGGAGGCGGCATCGTGAGACGGAGTGTGGCCACGAGGCGTTTTTTCGCCGTCGTTTCCCCCGTCGGCGCCCTCCCGCCACAGCCAGCCCATGACGACTCTCCTACTCGCGTTGATTATCCCTGACGCATCGCTGCGTCTGCCTCCGGGGTGGATCCACACAGGCCGCCACCGCCGTTAATCTGCGTATGCACACCCATTGGCCACCTCCTCTGCTCACCACGACGTGTCATCAGCATGTGTATCGATGGCTTTACAGTAGCGCAGAATCAGCGAAAAACCAACGCTTTGGGGCCATCTTGAGCACGCGCAGCACATGTGAGGAGCGGGGATGGAACCATCACTGCAGCTCACCCGGGGGACCCAACACAGCAATTACACTAATGTAATGTTGCTCACATTATGCTACATCTCTTGCGGGCTACCCATTTTTCGACTAGTGAAATCAACCTTGCGTTTCGCCGCCATTCGGAATCCCCTGCGCGGCGGGCGCGGGCGGGACCATCGCGGACGGAGCGACCGGCATCGGCAGGGACGGCAGGGGCAGCGACCGCGCGCTGCGAGAGACCAATCCTCGCAGCGCCCGCTCAGCCGGACCGCGCGACGATCCCGCCGCCTCGGCCAGGACACACCCGATCCCGATAAACGCCCACACGCAAAGGGCGATCAAACCACCTACCGCGTCACCGACAACGCGCACGCCGAACACTCCGAGCGCGCCAAACACGCCGGCAAAGAGAATCGTCTGCGACAGGTACGCGGTCATCGAACGCCGTCCGATGGCACTGAAGAAGGTACAGACCGTGCCGAGGTTCTCACGCGGGCCACCACCCACGAGCGCCAGGAGAGCCAGCCACCCGCACGCGCCCACGACACCGGAGGCGTGGAACAGCGGATTCGCCCAGGTCCCCGCCCCCACGAAACCCCAGCCCAACTGGCCGAGCGCATAGGGGAGGCCGCCGACAGCTCCCACGGCGAGGCCACCGACAGCGATGGCCCCGAGGAGCGCGCCGCGTCCGCGCGGATCCTGTAGGAGCCCCCATCGTGCGACGCCGACGCCGATCATGACGCAGGGGACCACGAGGGACAGCAGGGTCGTCACGGGAGTGATGCCCGCCCACTCGCCGAGCGACATCAGCGGATAGGTCAACCGAAGCGTTCCCCGAGGGGCGGCGGCCAGCGCCATGGGGGCGCTCCCCACGACCATCGCGATCCCCCACATCGACCACAGGCTGAACGCCGTGAAGACGGCGGCGATAAGGCTCATCAGCCACGCGCGCGCGGAGACGATGACCTCGGCGAAGACGACCGCGACCAGACCGTAGGAACCGATGATGTCGCCCGCGAACACGATTCCGTGCAGGGCTCCGAAGGCCAGCATCCACCAGCCGCGGCGGCGGATCAACCGTGAGGCGGCGCGGCGCGCCCGACGCTCCACTTCCTCATTGAAAATCTGCCACTGGACGGGTGCCCATCCGGCGCTGATCTCGGTCGGCAGGGCCTCCCTGGCCGCGCGTCGCTCTCGCTCAATGGTGCGGGCCGCCATGATCGCCATGCCGAATCCGAACAAAATCGAAAAGAGCGGGTAGGCGCGGCGATCGACGAAAAGGGTGCGCGCGACGAACCACCACTGGTCGGCGGCGCTCATAGCCTCCACCATCGCGGTGCCGTTCGCCGGGTAGTCCGGGAAGTACTTCAACCACCAGGGCACGTTCGCCAGGGCGATCAGCGCCAGCATGAATCCGCGCGCAACGTCGGGAGAGGGAAAACGCAGCTGACGTTCTCCCGTGAAGGACAGGGTGGACATGGGGTTCCTCTCGCGTCAATCCGTTGGCGTGACGCACGGCGAGAGGCGAGGCCGAACAAGCTCTCGCCCCTCGCCCCGCCAGGCCGCTTGCGTCAGCCGATGGCCGACATCATCGCCTGCTGCCGAATCGCGCGCCGCCTGCGATTAGCTCGCACAACCAAAACGATGCCGACGATCATCACAATGATGCCGCCCACGCCGACAACCGTCGACCAGATAAGCGCGCTTCCCAACAACGACATCAGATCGCCGGCACCTATGTTCATGCCCGTCAAGTTAGATTTCTGGTCCATGCCATCGCACTGGACCTTGTAGGTCCCCGGCGTCAGCCCGTCCAGCGAATAGACGTTCCGCGCACCCTGGAAGGGTTTCATCGAGTGCGCCTGGCCATTCGCATCAGTCATGGTGCAAGAATCTGCGTTTCCGTTGCCAACTACGACCGTGTACCTGCCGCTATCCGTCACCTCAACGGAATCGCCGTTGCGAATAGCCTGGCTTTCGACGGCGATATCGGCCAGCCTCTGAGAACCCGTGTACATCGCCACGAAGAAGACGACCGGGGCGACGATGAGCATCATGACAACGCCCAAGACAATCATGATCGTTCCGGGGGCGCGACTGGGCAGCTTACCGGTGGCCGCCGTCGCCAATCCCCCATAGCCGCCACCGTAGGCGGCACCTGGAGTGCCCTGGGGTGCTCCGGGCGTCGGGGCACTCGCGCCGCCCTGGTCATACTGCGGCCAGGGGGTGCCCTGTCCGTCGGGAACGCCGTAGGGAGTGGGATTCGACATGAGTTAACCTTCCCGGAGATGAGTTTTCTCAAGCATAGCAGCGCCCAGAACCCGACCGCGCATCACGGGAAATGAACGCCCTGGAGGCGCTGCCTCCGCAGCTCATCCACCCCGGGTATTTCAAGGGGATCCAGCTCGGCTCCGGTCGCGCGCGTCAACAGCAGATCCGCCAGCTCCGGGTTACGAGCCAGCACGGGACCGTGCATGTAGGTGGCGACGATAGAACCCTGGATCGCCCCATCGTACGTCAGCTCGGGGGCAGCTGCGCCCTCGGGCATCCCGTTACCCACCCCCGCGACGACGCGCCCTAAGGGGGCCGCATCGGGACCGAGGACCGTTGCACCACCGTGATTTTCGAAGCCGGTGAGGGGCTGGGTCAGCCCCTCTATGAGCGGAGTGGAGACCAACTCGCCGATGGCTCGGTGGCCCTGCGGCTGCGTCGTGATATCGAGGACTCCCATGCCGGCTACGCGGGTAGTGCTTGCATCCTCATACCAGTGCCCCAGCACCTGCAATGACGCGCAGATCGCCAGCAGCGGGCGCCCGGCGTCGAGGGCGCGGGCCAGGCCCGACGTGCCCCTGAACCTCGCGGCCGCGAGCGCCTGCGCGGTGTCCTCTCCCCCGCCGAGCGTGTAGATGTCCAGGCTATCGGGGATCGGGTCGGTCAGGCCGACGTGAACCACCTCGGCGTCGATACCGCGCCTGCGGGCACGTTCCGCCAGGATCAGGGCGTTGCCCGCGTCTCCGTAGGTGCCCAGCACCTCGGGCATAAGGACACCGATACGCAGCGTTGAAACGCTCACTTCTTCCCTTCCTTTCGGTCGAGCACGATCGTGAAGTCGCGCATGGCCGTGTAGTTCAGGAGCACCTCCACGCGACCGGGTTCGCACAGTGCCAGGGCATCCATCGGTGTCGACGCGAGCTCGCAGTGAACGCCTGCGTATTCGAGGCGCACGGCCAGGTCGGCACCGCGTTCACCGCAGGCGATAACGCGCCGACCTGGCTGGTTCACCAGGGAGAAGTCCACGTCCCACAGCCACGAGAGATCCTGCCCGTCGGGCACCTGTCCGTTGACGCCGATGACGACCTGTGCGGCGCCGGGGTCGATCATCGTCATGGCTTCCTGCCAGCCGGCGGGATTCTTCGCCAGCATGAGTCGGGAGCGTCGCCCGTCTACGTCGTGGACCGAGTAGCGTCCCGCCACCTCCGTGACCTCACTGACGGCCTGGGCGGCGATGACGGGGTCGATCCCCATGGCGACGGCCGCGGCGACGGCCTGCGCGGCGTTGCCCAGGTTCGCGCGCCCGGGCAGCTTGAGCGCCAGGGGGACGGCGGTGTCGTTTGGGCCGTGGAGCAGCGCTCGTGGCCCCTCGGGGGCCAGATCAACATCGGTGAGCCACCAGTGGGGGGTGGGCCTGCGATTCAGGGAGGGCAGTTCCTCTCCCTCGAATGCGGGGATCAGGTGCCAGCCGCCATCGCCGCGAACGACGCGCCCGCCCCTGGGGTATGCGGCCGAGTCGCCTCCCCATCCGGCACCCGCGGCGACCCACACGACGTTCGGGTTGTCAGCCGCTGCGGAAACGACCAGCGGGTCGTCGCAGTTGGCGACGATGACGGCACCTGGGTGAGCCGCGGCGCCCTCGCGCAGGCGTCGTTCGACCGAGCCGATCTCGCCCACGCGATCGAGCTGGTCGCGAGAGAGGTTTAGGTAGACAAAAACTGCGGGATCCACCTCCGCCGCCACGGCGGGCACGTGCATCTCATCGACTTCGAGGGCCGCGCGCGCAGCGTCCTTGCCGCGCATGAGCGCCGTGATGACGCCGGAGGTCATGTTGTCGCCGTTGGTGTTGGAGGCGACGGATCCGGCGCTTTCCAGGGCGGCTCGCACCATGCGTGTGGTCGTCGACTTTCCGTTGGTTCCCGTGATGATGACACAGGAATAGGCGGCGGCGAGTTCGGCGAGGAACCTCGGGGACAGACGCATCGCGACCTCTCCCCCGATCATGCCACCCGATCCGCGCCCGAGTGCTCGGGAAGCGAAGCGGGCGGCCATGCCGGCCGCGTTAGCCACGCGCGAGCGCACCGATAGGTGATGCGTTGAGTTCGTCATGCTCCCACGGTAACGCATGCGGAGCCCCGGACGCGTCGCCTGTTGGCGCCGAAGGAGACCAGGACCGGGCGCGGACCCGCTTTGGGGGCGGGCCCACTCGCGCGACACGCCGTTTCACAGCAGGCCCACACATATAGTTACACATGCCACATTGGCGTTACCTGCACCATGTCGCTGTGATGCCATCGACACATCCGTGCAACACAATCCGTTTCGACACCTGCCAGGAGGCACGGCGCAGAGCCGTCGAAATGAGTGCAATTGCAAGGAAAAACAACCGCGAAAGCGGAGGCGACAGCCGAGGGAATCTGCCGCGAGAGACCAGCGCATCTGACGCACGCAATCCGCACCACCCCTGCACATTTGTGCGAACCGCTGCCCGCAGCGACCACCGACTATCAAAACCAGCTGTGACCTGGTAAGACTAGCACCAGCAGGCGAGAGCCTGTCGCCTGTTACAGGCTTCGATCGAGGATCCTGTGTGCCCCGGCTCCTTGATCGGATGAGGCTGCGGGACCCATCCGGTGGATGGGTCCCGCAGTCGGGTTGCGCATCGACGCATCGATTCCCTACCGACGGGACACGATCGTCCCTTCGACGACCGCGCGCACGCCCACCCGATCTCCCGCCCTCGGTGCCGCAGCACCCACCGTACCCCCGGTGGCACTCAGTGCGGCGAGCGCGCGCATCGGGTTCCACACAGTCAGCGAACCGCTGGAGGAAGCCGCAGCCTGCGCGGAACGGTCCCCCGAGCGCTGGCCGCGCCGCATGGGCATGACCTGACCGTCGGGGGACGCCGCGAACACCCGGTTTCGGCGAGCCTCTGCCGCTAAAACCGCCGCACGCAGCCCCTCGCACTCGGCCTCCAGGACCTCGACCCGGCGCTCAAGCTCGAGAATGCGCCGGATACCCGCCAGGTTGATCCCCTCCTCCTGGCTCATTCGCTGCACGTCGCGCAGGCGCTGCACGTCGCGCTTCGTGTAGCGCCTGCCCCGCCCCTTCGTGCGGGCGGGGATCACCAGGCCGAGTCGGTCATACTGACGCAGGGTTTGCGGGTGCATACCGGACAGCTCCGCCGCGACAGAGATGACGAAAGTGATTGCATCATCCGAACCCGTTGTCGTCATGAGCTACTCCTCGGCGTCCCTCACCAGAGAGGCGCGCACATCCCTGTTCCCCTCGGCCTGCGCAAACGCCTTGGCCAGCTTCTTCAGTTCACGGCCGGGCTTGTCGGGAAGCTGAATGGAGACACGGGCGATCAAGTCACCCACCGCCTGCGAGCCCCTCACTCCCGCCCCGCGCACGCGGATCTGCGTGCCCGACGAGGATCCCGCAGGCACCTTCACGGCGGCGGTGGTTCCATCGATTGTGGGCACGTCGACGACGGCACCCAGGATTGCCTCGGACACCGTGACGGGGAGCGTGAGCACCAGGTCGTTCCCTTCCCGCGAGTAAACGGGGTGCGGCTTGACCGTGACGGTAACCTCCAGGTCGCCCGCCGGGCCACCGTACGTGCCGGGCCTTCCGTGCCCTTTGACGCGAACCTTCTGGCCGTCCCTGATGCCGGCGGGGATGCGGACCTTAATCGGGGAGCCGCCGACCTTGATGGTCAGGGTCGCCCCGGTGAGCGCCTGCCGAAACGTGATGGACAGTTTTGCACGCAGCGTCCCGCCCTTTTCGGGCGTGGGCGTCGCGCGCGAGGAGGCACCGAAGGCGTCGCGCGTTCCCGCGCGTGCGCCCGCGCCACCGCCGAAGAGGCCCGAGAGGATGTCCTCGAAGCCGGGGGCCCCGGGGCCCCCGGACGTCTGGAAGCGCACCCGGGGTCCGCCGCCACCCCCGCCGCCGAAGGCGCCGAACAGATCCTCGAATCCCCCGGCGGCTCCCGACCCGGCGGAAAAGCGCGCCCCACCGCCGGTCATAGCGCGAATCGCGTCATAGCGCTTACGATCCGCGTCGTTGGACAGGACGGCGTAGGCCTCGCCGATGTCCTTGAACTTTGCTTCCGCCGCCTTATCGCCCGGGTTCTGATCCGGGTGCCAGCGCCGCGCCAGCTTGCGGTAGGCCTTCGTAACGGTTTTCTTATCCGCCTTCTTGTCGACCCCGAGGACCTTGTAGAAATCCTTGGAGAGCCACTCCTGTTCGCTCATGCGCGCCTCACCTCCTTTCCAGTCGCGAGCGTTGCCTTATTCAGGGTTGTTCACCAGCACCTTCGCGGCGCGAACGACGCGTTCCCCCGGCGATACCCGCTGGTGAGGACCTGCCCGATGACGGGATGGTCGACGTCCGCGCTGGTGGTGGCCATGAGCGCGTCGTGCAGGGTCGGGTCAAAATCGTCGCCCTCGGCGCCGTAGCGCTCGAGTTCGAAGCGCGTCTTGAGGGTGTCCTCGAGCTTGGAGGCGATCGACGCAAAGGGACCGTCTTCCAGGTCGCCGTGGGCGCGGGCCGCCGCGATGTCGTCGAGGACGCTGATCAGCGCCTCGATCACCTCGTCCTGACCATCCGTCTTGTATCCGGGGATGGCTTCTTTCGAGCGCCGCACGAAATTCGCGTACTCCTGGCCCTGGTTGTATAGCTCCGCGTTGGCGCGCGCCAGCTGGTCTTCGACGCTGGCGATGCGTTCAAGGGCATTGGCCAGGTCGGAGTCTTCCACCTGTTCCTCGAAGGCGCTCATGTCGTCGGCCGCAGCGTCGGTTGGCTCCTGAACCTTCTCGCGCTGGCCCGTTTCCTGGGCGGACACACCCTTCTCGGGCTCGGCGGGCACCTGGCCAACCGGGGCCGACTCAAGGGAGTCGGCCCCGGGGGCGTGAGCGTCCTCGCCGGGCGCCGAGAAACCGTTGGTTTCTTCGATGCTCACTTGTTGTCCTCGTCAACGATCTCGGCGTCCACAACATCGTCCTGGGCGGGCGTGTCCTTCTGGGCCTCCTCGGCCTGCTGCTTGGCGTAGATCTCCTGGCCGATCTTCATGCCGGACTCGGACAGGGTAGCCATCGCGGTCTTCACGGCCTCAGTGTCGTCGCCCTTGAGGGCTTCCTTGACGGCGTCGACGTCCTTCTGGACGGCCGAGCGGGTCTCCTCAGAGATCTTATCGGCCTCGTCCTTGAGCAGCTTCTCCGTCGAATAGACGGCCTGCTCGGCCTGGTTACGGGTGTCGGCGTCCTCGCGGCGCTTCTTGTCCTCGGCGGCGTGCTCTTCGGCTTCCTTCACCATGCGGTCGATGTCTTCCTTGGGCAGGGAGGACCCGCCGGTGATGGTGACGGACTGCTCCTTGCCGGTGCCGCGGTCCTTCGCGGAGACGTGGACGATGCCGTTCGCGTCAATGTCGAAGGTGACCTCGATCTGGGGCACTCCACGCGGGGCGGGGGCGATGCCGGACAGCTCGAAGGTGCCCAGCAGCTTGTTGTCGCGGGCAAACTCGCGCTCGCCCTGGTAGACCTGAATGAGCACGGAAGGCTGGCCATCCTCGGCGGTGGAGAAGATCTCCGAGGCCTTGGTCGGGATGGCCGTGTTGCGTTCGATGAGCTTGGTCATGACGCCACCCTTGGTCTCGATACCGAGGCTCAGGGGGGTCACGTCGATCAGCAGGACGTCCTTGCGGTCACCCTGGATGACGCCGGCCTGCAGGGCCGCTCCCACGGCGACGACCTCGTCGGGATTGACGCCCTTGTTGGGCTCGCGACCGCCGGTCAGTTCCTTCACGACCGCGGTGACGGCGGGCATGCGGGTGGAGCCGCCGACGAGCACGACGTGGTCGATCTCGGAGACGGTGACACCGGCCTCGGCCATGACGTCACGGAAGGGCTTCTTGGTGCGCTCGAGCAGGTCGGTGGTGAGCTCCTCGAACTTGGCGCGTGACAGGGACTCATCCAGGTGGATGGGGCCGTCGGCGGTCATGGACAGGTACTGCAGGGAAATGTTCGTGGAGGTCGCGGAGGACAGCTCCTTCTTGGCCTGCTCGGCGGCTTCCTTGAGGCGCTGGAGGGCGACGGGATCCTTGGACAGATCCGCGCCGGTCTTTGCCTTCACCTGGTCGATCAGCCAGTTGACGATGCGCTGATCCCAATCGTCGCCGCCCAGAACATTGTCGCCGGAGGTGGCGCGCACCTGGATGGTGGAGAAGCTGTCTTCGTCCTTACCGACCTCGAGGAGCGAGACATCGAAGGTGCCGCCACCCAGGTCGAAGACCAGGATGAGTTCGTCTTCCTTGCCCTTTTCCAGGCCGTAGGCCAGGGCGGCCGCGGTGGGTTCGTTGACGATACGCTCGACCTTCAGGCCCGCGATCTGCCCGGCGTCCTTGGTGGCCTGGCGCTGCGCGTCGTTGAAGTAGGCGGGAACCGTGATGACAGCCTCGGTGACGGGCTCACCCAGGTACGCCTCGGCGTCGGCCTTCAGCTTCTGGAGGATGCGCGCGGAGATTTCCTGCGCCGTGTACTTCTTGCCGTCGATCTCCGTGGTCCAGTCGGTACCCATGTGGCGCTTGACGGAGGAGATGGTGCGATCGACGTTGGTGACGGCCTGGCGCTTGGCGATCTCGCCGACCAGGACCTCGCCGGTCTTAGAGAAGGCGACGACCGATGGGGTCGTGCGGGCGCCTTCGGCGTTCGGGATGATGGTGGGCTCGCCGCCTTCGAGGACGGCGATCGCAGAGTTGGTGGTGCCCAGGTCGATACCGACTGCACGTGCCATAGTGTGGTTTCCTTTCATCGGCGAGGCCGTCTCCGCCGTGCGGGGGCGGCTCGCGTTGGTTCGTGGTGATTCATGGTGTCGGGGCGTTCCCGACAGACCCTTGAGTCTGATGTACTCAACTTTAGGATCGGGCTTTTTATTCCGCAACCCGAACCCCTCAAACTTGAGCCTGACATGCTCAACTTTCTTTCCACAAAAATATTCCGCCTGAGCCAAAGCCCGCCGCTGCCTCACCCCGCACCCGCGAAGCGCCATCGATAGGGGGTCGTGGGTGCAGCGAAAGCCCGGCCTCGACACTTCGCACACGCAGAAAGTGGCGCGAAACACCATCTCTCTGGCACACTGGAAGCGCTCTCACAGACCGACAGCCCCGTCCACCAACGACGAGCGGAATCAGGACACGACTGGCTGGCTGCCGCCCCGCCAGCCCACCGACACCAGGAACGGCAGGTCACGCATTGGCCGATACACCAGCAGCCGACGGCCCGCAGTCAGGCACAATCACCCCCACCGCCTACGACGCGCGCTACGCGATCCCCGCAGCCGTCGCCGCCTCCGCCAAGGACAAGGTTGCCGCCTGGCAGGACATGAAGTTCGCCATGTTCATCCACTGGGGCGTCTACTCCTCTTACGCCGGGTGGTACAAGGGCGAGAAGCAGGAAGTCGGCTACCCCGAGCAGATCAAAGCCTGGGGCCACCGGCAGACCTGGGACGAACGCATCCCCTTGCAGGGCATCCCCCGCGACGAATACCTGGCCACCGCGCGCACCTTCGCGGCCCCCCACTTCGACGCCACCGCCTGGTGCCAGCAGGCCAAAGATTCCGGCATGAAGATGCTGCTCGTCACCTCCAAGCACCACGACGGCTTCGCCATGTGGGACACGGCCACGACCGACTACAACTTCACCAGGCAGTCCCCCTCCCACCGTGACCCCCTCCTGGAGCTGTCGCAGGCCTGCGAGCAGGTCGGCATCAAATTCGGCCTCTACTTCTCCAACATCGACTGGGAGAAGCAACCCGAGCTCCCGTGGGCGAACGACAACCCCCTCGACGAAGAGGGGTACATGGGCTACATCCACGCTCAGCTCACGGAGCTCCTGGGCGGCAAGTACGGGGAGGTCGCCGAGCTCTGGTACGACATGGGCGATCCCAGCCCCACCCAATCCGACCAGCTGCGCGCCTGGGCACACGAACTGCAGCCGGACATCATGATCAACTCCCGCGTCGGCAACGACCGGGCGGACTTCGAGGTCGGCTGGGACAACGAGATGCAATCCGAGCTGACCCAGGGCCCCTGGGAGTCCGCCGTCTCCATCTTCCACAAGGCATGGGGCTACGCGAACTGGGACGACGCGGCCCCCACCTTCAAGGACACCGGCTACCCGGACCGCCCCGGCGGGGACTGGGACCACGTCGTCGAGGTCGACAACACGACCGCACTGCGCAAGGCGCCCGGCGGCGCCCACCGGAAGATAACCGAGGTCGTGGGCAACATGTTTTCCACCGTCGCCCTGGGCGGACAATTCCTGTTCAACATCGGCCCGAAGTTCGACGGCTCCTTCGACCCGTGGGACGCCTCGGTCCTGAGGGGCATCGGGGATTGGAACCGCGCGCACCCCGGCATCCTCAACAACTCCCGCCCCGCCCACTTCCCCATCGAAACCTGGGGCAAGACCCTGGTCGACGACTCCCACATCTACCTGGGCATCGAGAACTGGCCCGAGGTCGGCACGATCACCCTCAGGGGCGCCGGCTTCAACCGCATCACCTCGGTGAAGCTGGACGGCTTTGACGCCGCCCTGGCCTATACCGCCGCGGGCAACGACCTGATCATCACGCTGCCCGGCGAGCCCGACCAGATCCTGCCCGTCGTCACGGTCACCACGAAGGGGCCACCCACGTACGTGCCCACCGGGCTGACCACCGTGCGGCGGGGGACGACCACGATCCTTGCCCCCGCCCTGGAAACGTTCAAGGCCCCCACCCCCAAGACCGGGGAAACCAGCATCATCGCCTCCGTCACCCCCCGCGCCACGTCTGCCTCCGGCGTCTTCGTCTCCTTTGACACAAAAGGATTGACGGACGACTACGCAACGTACAGGGTCAGCGTCGGCGACCAGGAGACCCGGGGCCTGACCACCGCGGACCTGGCCAAGGGGGTCGGCCCCTTTACCCTCCACCCGAACCGGACTACGCGCATCACCCTGGCCTACGACAACCCGGCGTACGCCCTGAAAGGCTTCGGGAAGGATGCAAGCGTGACCTCCGTTACCGTGACGGTCGAATCCTTCGACACCCCGACTCTCGCTATCTAACCCTCACGAGCGAGGTCGGCGATACCGCCGCCTCCACGGGCACGGGCTTACCGCCCGGCAGCGCCGTGGCGCTCACGAAGCCTGGTGCGCCCCCGGGGCCACCGCCTGGCGGGGCGGGCGCGCGATGGAATGCCCCGCCCCGCTTACACTTGGGGAATGCGCTGCGACCACTACGACTCCGGGACGTGCCGTTCCTGCACCCTGCTGCCCCTGCCCTACGAACAGCAGCTCGCGGGCAAGGCCCAGGCCGTCGCGGCAGCGCTCTCGGACGTCCCGGGGGCGGGCGGCATCCGCTGGCTGGCCCCGGCCTCGTCCCCCCAGGCGGGGTTTCGCACGAGCGTCAAGCTCGTCGTCGGAGGCACCCGCAGGCGCCCAACCCTGGGGATCCTGGGTGCCGACCGGCGCGGCGTTGACCTGCCGGGCTGCCCCATCCAGCACCCCGCCATCAACCGGGCCACGCCCGGCCTCAAGCGCTTCATCCGAACCCTGAGCTTGACCCCCTACGACGTGCCCGCCAGGCGCGGGGAGCTAAAGAACGTCCTCGTCACCGCCGGGGCCAACGAGCGCCTCATGGTGCGATTCGTCCTGCGCTCGCGCGACCGCGTGGCCGACATCCGCCACGCCCTGCCTCTGCTGCGCGACCTGGTGCCAGCCGCGCACGTCGTCACGGCGAACATTCACCCCACGCACGCGGCCATCGTCGAGGGGCCCGACGAGATCATCCTGACTCGCGAGTGCACCCTCCCCCTGGCCGTCGAGGGGCTGGAGCTGGGGCCGCGCTCGTTCGCGCAGACCAACGCGCACATCGCCGCGTCCCTCTACGAACAGGCCTCCGCGTGGGCTTCACTGCCGCTGACGGACGGTCGCCTGCCAAGCAGCCTGTGGGACCTGTACTGTGGCGTCGGCGGATTCGCCCTGGCGTGCGCACGCGGCGGCATCCCCCGTGTGACCGGCGTCGAGGTGTCCTCGGGCGCGATCTCCTCGGCGATCAGCGCCGCACGCCACGCGGGGCTCCGGCGCGACGACGCGCGCTTTATCGCCGAGGACGCCACCGCGTGGGCGCGCGCTCAGAGGGCGGATACCCCCGACGTGATCGTCGTGAACCCCCCGCGCCGAGGCATCGGCGAGGCGTTGGCCGCCTACTTGAACGAGTGCGGCGCGCCCCGCGTCATCTATTCCTCGTGCAACCCCGCATCTCTCGCCAAAGACCTGGCCGTCATGCCCTCCCTGCATGCGACCCATGGCCGCGTCTTCGACATGTTCCCACACACGACGCACGTGGAGACCGCGGTGCTCCTGGAGCGGGCTGATGACCGGCCGCTAAAAGCAGGTGATTGATGGACACTTCGATCATTTGATCGCCCAGGGAACGCGTAAAAACGATCCAAAGCACTATCAGAACACACTAAAGGAAATGATCGCGGGGATGCGCGGCCGATTCAGATGTTTTTCCGGTAGGCTTGATTGAGCAATTGGGATAACGCGGGTTTGAGTCCGATATCTCGATGTCGGGGGACAATGCGAGCATTCATGGAGGAATCATGATTAAAACGATCGGGATTGTGAGCCTATCGAGCGGAATCCTGGGCGAATCATTTATTCGCTTTGAGTCCGACAGAGGCGTTCGCAGGCTGAAGGAATACGGGCTGGATGTAAAGTTCATGCCGCACGCCCTAATGGGAGTGGATTACGTCAAGGCCCACCCGGAGAAACGGGCGGAGGACCTGCTGCAGGCGTTCCGCGATCCGGAGATCGACATGATCCTGTGCGCGATAGGCGGAGACGACACCTACCGCCTCTTACCGTATTTATTTGATCATGATGAGCTTGCGGACGCCGTGGCGGACAAGGTCTTCCTCGGCTTCTCAGACACGACGATCAACCATCTGATGCTCCACAAAGTGGGGCTGAGCACTTTCTACGGGCAGGCGTTCCTCCCGGACATCTGCGAACTGGGCCCGGAAATGCTCCCCTATACCCGGAAGCACTTCGAGGAGCTGATCTCCACCGGGACCATTCGGGAAGTCACCCCCAGCGATACCTGGTACGAGGAGAGGACGAGTTTCGGGCCCGATCAGGTCGGAATGCCGCTGACCGCCCTCCCCGACCACGGGTTCGAGCTATTGCAGGGGCCGCCCGCGTTCTCGGGCAGGGTACTCGGAGGATGCATCGACTCCTTGTACGACCTTTTCAACGCAGAGGCCACTCCGACATGCCTGCCATGTGCGAGGAGTACCAGTTGTTCCCGGATGAAGAGGACTGGAAGGGCCGCATCCTCCTTCTGGAGTCCAGCGAAGAGAAACCCTCGCCAGAAAAGTACCGGCAGGCTCTCGAACACCTCAAGGAACGAGGCGTGTTCGAGGCGGTTTCTGGCGTTCTGGTCGGAAAGCCCATGGACGGGGCCTACGCCGAGGAGTACCGGCAGGCGCTGGCC
The DNA here is from genome assembly GCF_900105015.1 of Schaalia meyeri. Classification (GTDB taxonomy): domain Bacteria; phylum Actinomycetota; class Actinomycetes; order Actinomycetales; family Actinomycetaceae; genus Pauljensenia; species Pauljensenia meyeri. The sequence goes on from NZ_FNLK01000012.1 coordinate 224,032, forward strand.
CAGGTCATCGACAGGCCCGATCTGCCGGTTGTTTTCAACCTGAACGTTGGACACGCAATGCCTCGGTGCATCATTCCATTCGGCGTTGAAGCGGTTGTTGATGCGGACAAGCAGATCATCCGGTTTGCTGGGTGAGTTATATCAGCTGGCATAAGAGACAGGCCAACACCGCTTGGCAGCAGATACACTTCCATCAGGCGAAACAAACCCAGGAGGCAGGCCGTGAGGATCGAACACGTCGCAATGTATGTGAACAATCTTGAGGCCGCTCGTGACTTTTTCGTGCGGTACCTGGGCGGACGCTCCAACGACTGCTACCACAACACACGCACCGGTTTTCGTTCGTACTTCATCAGTTTCGACGACGGAGCGCGGTTGGAGCTCATGACCAGACCGCAGATGGCCGACGACCACAAAGACCTCAATCGCACGGGCTACGCCCACGTCGCCTTCTCCGTCGGGAGCAAGGAAGCGGTCGATGAACTGACCGACACGCTGAAGGCCGCGGGATATGACGTTGTCAGCGGCCCCCGGACGACCGGGGACGGCTACTACGAGAGCTGCGTCGTGGCCATCGAGGACAATCAGGTCGAGATCACGGTCTGATGCGGGCGCCCCTACCCCAACACCACAACGATTTTGCCCGGCGCCGCGTGGGGCTCCATCGCGCGGTGGGCGTCGCCTCTTTTCGCAGGCCTCTGTTCCGCGAATCACTATGGAAACCAAATTTTCCATGCTCGCCTGTGACGTGCCCCGCGCCCGCTACACTTGAGGCAGACGTTAGGAGAAGCATGTCCGTCGAACTGATCACCGCCGCCACTCCCGAGGTCCACGAGGCCATGGGGCGCCTGATTCCCCAGCTTTCCCGGTCCGCCGCCCCCATGAGCGCCGCCGACGTTGAGCGCTTCCTCGCACAAAGCGGCGTACACCTGTTCGTATTCCGTCCCGACCTGGCCAACGCTGACGGCGCGTACCCCATCCTGGGAATGCTGTCCCTGGCCACCTTCGAGATCCCGACGGGCGTGCGCGCGTGGGTTGAGGACGTCGTCGTCGACGAGGCCGCCCGCGGTCAGGGCGCCGGTCAGGCGCTCGTGGTCGCCGCCATCAAGCATGCGCAAAGGATCGGAGCACGCACCGTCGACCTGACCTCCCGTCCCTCGCGCGAGGCCGCCAACCGCCTCTACCAGCGCGCCGGCTTCCAGCTGCGCGAAACAAACGTGTACAGGGTGACGCTCGAACAACAGTGAGACCCGAACATCGGCGAGGTATAAACGTTCGTGGGTCCCTGCTCCCGCGGCCAATCGAGTTTCCCCTCACCTCGTTTGGCTGACACCGTTAACCCGCCAGGTTGCACGTTGGCGGGGCTGCTCGCCGCGCATCCCAGCGGGTTAGTGTGCGAGTCTTCGTTCCGGGCGCTGGCCGGCGTGAGGATTTGTGGCGTGGCTTGTGGGTGTTCGTGGGTGGGGGTGAAACTGTGGTCGCCCCTGCGTGGTGATTTGGTTTGGATTTTGGGGTTTTTGGCGGTGTGGGGGTGGTGTGGGTTTCATGCGGGGGCCTCGATAGGCCCTACCCATGCGCGCGGCTGATCGCCTGGGTGGGGTTGTTGCGCGAGGCTTTGGTGTGGCTTGCGGGGCCTGGTTGGTTGCTGGTGTTCGTGGGCGGTGGCGGGGCCTGGCCGGGCTTCGAGATCGATCACTCCGAGCCGTCAGGCTCGCGTGTGGCGATCGAGCGGGCGGGCCACCGCCCACGGACACAAAGAAGGCCGCCACCCGCGGAAGAGCAGCGAGCAGGCAGCGTGGCAAATGTCCGGGCGGGCCGCCGCCCACGGACACAAAAGAGGCAGGAAATCAGAACTCCTCGTAACGCGCGGGATCCTGGTCGGCCTGACGGCCGTCTGGGCGGGCGAGCACGCTGATGGCCTCCATCTGCTCGGGCGTTAACTCGAAGGAGAAGATGTCCAGGTTCTCGCGCTGACGCTGCGGCGATCCCGACTTGGGCAGGGGCAGGGCACCGAGCTGGTGGTGCCAGCGCAGGATCAGGCGCGCGGGTGACACCCCCACCTGTTGGGCCAGAGACACCACAGCGGGGTCCTCAACGATTCGCCACTTGCGGCCCAGCGGGCTCCAGGACTCGGTGCGGATACCGACCTGTCCGTGGAAGGCCAAGGCATCAGGCTGCGGGAAATAGGGATGCAGCTCGATCTGGTTGACGCTGGGGTATTCTCCGGTCTGCTGATACAGCCGCTGAAGGTGTTCGGGCAGGAAGTTGCACACTCCGACGGAGCGGATGAGCCCGCGATCGCGCGCGTCGAGCAACGCCTGGAAGGCCTGGGCATAGAGGCCGCGTCGGGGGTTGGGCCAGTGGATCAGGTACATGTCCCAATAGTCCAGCCCAGCGCGCATCAGTGATTCTTCGAGCGTGTAGACGGCCTCGTCGTAACGCTGGTGACGGCCCGGCAGCTTGGACACGAGGCACAGCTCTTCGCGGGGCACGCCGCAGCGGCGTACGGCCGCTCCGAGGGCGCCCTCGTTCTCGTAGTTGAAGGCGCTGTCGAGCATGCGGTATCCGGCCTCAATGCCGGAGACCATGGCGGTTACTCCCGCGGATCCGCGCAGGTTGTAGGTGCCCAGGGCGATCGCGGGGACGCGGGTGCCGTCGAGGAGCGTGTATGCGGGTATCTCACTCATGCCCATAGCGTAGGCCACCCCGCACAGCGCGTTCTACCATAGGGGCATGGCACAGCTAGAATTGGACGCCGTCCACGCGAACGCCGTGGACTATCAGCACTTCCTCCTCGACTCCCCTTCTCCCTACCACGCCGCCGAGGTCGTGGCGCAGCGCCTGGTGGACGCTGGCTTCACGCGCGCCTGCGAGCGCCAGCCGTGGGACGCCTCGCCCGGCGGACACGTCATGGTGCGCGACGGCGCTGTGGCCGCCTGGGTGGTTCCAGCGAGTGTGGCCGACGACGCGGGTTTTCGCATCGTGGGCGCGCACACGGATTCGCCGGCGTTTTCGGTCAAGCCCTCGGTCCAGTCGACCACCCCGGACGGGTGGGGTCAGATTGACGTTGAGGTGTACGGCGGCATGATGTGGAATTCGTGGCTGGATCGCGAGCTGACGCTGGCGGGCCGCCTGGTCCTCACCGACGGGTCCGTCGTGCTGGCGCGCACGGGTCCGATTGCCCGCATCCCTCAGCTGGCGATTCACCTGGATCGGAACGTGAACCCGGACGGGCTAAAGCTCGATCCGCAGCAGCACCTGCACCCCGTCTGGACTGTGGATAACCCAAGCGGCGACCTCTTAGAGCACGTGGCCCGCACGGCGGGTCTGGACGACGCTTCTGGCGTGGCTTCCTTCGACCTGATCCTCACCCCCAGCCAGGGCCCGGGTTTCTTCGGCGACATTGGCCAGTTCGTGGCCGCCTCGCGCCAGGACAACCTCTCCAGTGTGCACCCCGGCCTGGTGGCCTTGGAACGTCTGGCCGCGGACGCGCCACAGTCGGGGGACATCACGGTGTTCATGTGTTTCGATCACGAGGAGGTGGGCTCAGAGTCGCGCACGGGCGCGGCGGGTCCGATCCTGGAGACGGTGTTGCGCCGTACGGCCGCGGCGCTGGGCCGCGACGAGGACGGCTACGAGCGGATGCTCGCCGCTTCGTCTTGCGTGAGCGCGGACGCGGCCCACTCAGTGCACCCTAACTACGCGGGACACCACGACCCGGATAATCGTCCGGTGATGGGGCGCGGCCCGATCATCAAGATCAATTCGAAGCAGCGCTACGCGACGGACGCCCAGGGCATCGCCCTGTGGAATCGCGCGTGCGCGGCTGCGGGCGTGGCCTCGCAGAGCTTCGTGGGCAACAACGCGATGCCGTGCGGATCAACGATCGGCCCGATCACGGCGACCCGCCTGGGTATCTTGACAGTGGACGTGGGTGTCGGCCTGCTGTCGATGCACTCGGCGCGCGAGATGAGCCACGTGGATGACCTGTTTGCTCTGTCGGCTGCGCTGGAGGCTTACTGGCGCGGCGCGTGAGCCCCCACCGGCCGACACGCGTGTCCCGGTCAGGCCGCCGGCATGTGGGTGCCCCGGCCTCGCTTCGAACAGCGAGGCCGGTGCACCCTGGTCGCGGGCTCAGCAAGAGAGAAAGTCGGCATCCGGGACGCAGCTGAGGGCCTTCGCGACCGCGCGCGTGAAACGTTCATTCATGGCAGGCAGCTGGTCGGCGCGAAAGAACGAGGTCTCGGTGTTCTCCCCGTCGGCCGGGCGGGGTTGCCCGCTGACCCACTCCGCGGCGAATGCGACGTCCAGGTAGGTCGTCACGTCGCCGTTGTCGTAGGTGATGGGGCCGACGACCTCGACGGAGAGGAGTCGGCGCACGTCGATCACGACGTCGGCCTCCTCTTTGGCTTCGCGCGCGGCCGCGAGCGCCGGTTCCTCGCCGGGGTCAACGATGCCGGTGACGGGCGTCCACGCTCCGTTGTCGGAGCGGCACACGCACAGGATTTCGACGCTCTCGGGAGAAATGGGGCTCTGCCAGTCGATCGGAGCAACTCCGCTGGCGGGGCGCATGATGACGACCGTGGTGCCTGGCATCCAGAGGGGCGCGTGGCCGATGTGACGACGTAATTCGAGGACGAAATCGGGTGTTGCCATGGGGCAAGTCTATGCCGCTCACAGGAAGGATGTGATGACGGGCAGGAGCAGGATCTTCACGATGATCGCGAAGGCGAAGAGGGTCGCGTAGGCGGCCTCGATACGCTCGTCGGCGACACGGGCGTCGGCGGCTTGCAGGACGGCGGGCTGGCCGAGGAATCCGGCGATTCCTCCGGCAGCGCGCGCGGCGGAGATCCCGATGAGCTTGCTGCCGAAGGCGTGAAACAGGCAGCAGGCGAAGACCATGATGGCGGCGAGCAGGGCGGCGCGCCACCCCTCGGGGCTGCCGAGCAGAGTGGCGAACTGCGGTCCGGCGTTGAGCCCCAGGGCCGCGAGGAAGAGCATGAGGCCGATCTGGCGGATCGTCAGGTTTGCCGCGGCGGGCAGGGTCCACACGAGCGGACCGGTGCGGCGCAGGGCACCCAGGAGCATGCCGACGATGAGCGGGCCGGCGGCCGCACCCAGCTGGAAGGCCTGTCCGCCGGGGAGCGGGAAGGACACGATGCCCAGGAGCAGGCCGAGGACCATGCCGATACCGAATGCCATGCCGTCCACTTCGGCGACGCGCCGTTCGGAGTCCCCCAGCCACTGCGCGATGTCATCCAGTTCGTCCGTGGGCACCACGACGGCCACGTGGTCGCCCAGCTGCAGGTCGAGGTCGTCGCGCGCCAGCAGGTCCAGGTCGCCCCTGCGCACGCGGGTGATGACGGCACCAAAGCGCTTGGTGACGTTCAGCTCCGACACGCTGCGCCCCGCGACGTCGGGGTTCGATACGACGATGCGCTCGAAGGCCAGGTCGGAGCGATCGTCCTCGAGGTTGTGGTCCAGGATGTCACCCACCAGGGGCGCTGTTTCCTCGATAGAAGCGGGGTCGCCCACCAGCACGACGTGGTCGCCGGGCAGCAGGTCCTCGCCGGGCGCGATGACGCGCGTGCGGCCGTCTCGACGCAGATAGGACAATCGAACGCGCTGCTCACGCCACGCGGCGATCTGGCGCGTGTTAATCGCCTTCGTCACGTGGACGCTGACCGCTTCCAAGGAGGCGCCTGCCAGGGAAGGGGTGTCCTTGGGGCCCAGCCACCGCCTCGTGACCGTGATGGTGACGACGAGGATGCCGACGATAACGCCAATCGGGTATCCGAACGCGTAGCCGACCGCGGCGTTCGGATCCCCGGTGAGCCGCGTCGCCGTGTCCAGGGCGGGGGCCGCGGTCAGGGCTCCCGTGAACAGGCCCGAGGTCAAGCCGGAGGACAGGCCGAGCAGTCGCCCGCCGACGAGCGCAGTCAGCGCTCCCACGACACACACGATCGTGGTGAGCGCCAGGAGGTTCGTTTGTTTGCGCAGGTCGTGGAAGAACGTCGCCCCCGCAGAAATGCCAACAGAGTAGACGAAAAACGCCAGGCCCATGTGCTGGACGATGGACATGTGGGAGCTGACGACCTCGGGATGCATCGCGGAGATCGCCAGCCCGACGAAGAGCGCGCCCGCCGCGCCGAAGCGCAGGGGACCGATTCGGATGGCACCGATCGCCGCCCCCAGTGCAACGACGAGAAAGAGCGCGAGCAGGGGCGACGACGAGAAGAGATCGGCCATGCCTTTCAGGGTACCTGTGCCCTTCCTCGGTAGCCGAGACAACCGCCCGACTCAGCGCGTTATGAAACTCACGGATTGGCTACACTGGTGCGAGAAACTGAAAGGATGGTCATGTCTCAACCAGCACCCGGATGGTATCTCGACCCCGCGGGCAGTACTCGCCTGCGCTGGTGGAACGGCGGCGCGTGGACCGACCAGTTCCAGCCCGTGCCCACGCAGCAGTCGTTCCCCCAGTCGGCCCCTCACGGCGAGGCACCCGTCCCGCCGACAAACTCGGGTGCGTCATTGGCGGAGCAGGGCGTCCGTATGCCGGCCGACCAGCAGGCACCGGCGGTCTCGTCTGACCCCTACAATCCGGTCGGCGTCTCCCCTCAGTTCACCCACGCCAGAGACGATTTTGCGGTGGAGGCGAGGCCGGGCGGCGGCGGCACAAAGCGCGGTTCGAAGTGGACAATCGGAGCGGTCGCCGCCTGGGTGGCCGTCATCGCTCTCACGGTGACCTCCCTGATCACCGCAGTGTCTTACAGGGCCAGCGGGAACGACCTGTCCGAGGCGGAGAATGAGCGCAACAACGCGCAGGTGGAACTCGACCGATCCAAGTCCGAACTCGAGGACGCTCAGCGCGAGCTCCAGGAGGCGCAACAGTGAGCTATGTTCCCACGACGACGCCTCGGCCAACGTCCGCGTCCCCCTCTGCCGCCCCGAAGGTTTTAACGATCGTCGGTGCCCTGATCGCCGTGTGCCTGCTGGTCGCCTCGGTGGCCTTGCAGCTCGGTAGCCATTCTCACAAGCAGCAGGCCGAGCAGGCGAGGAACGAGGCTCAGTCGCTGCGCAATCAGGCTAAGGACGTCGAAACGCAGATCGCGACCGTACGCACTCAGGTTACGGAGGCCAGCAACAAGAAGCAGGCGCAGGAATGGTGTGACGGCTTCACGAGCGCCGATCCGAGCTTGGACACCATCCACAAGAACGCGAGCGCCCTGGCGTCCATGCCCCAAACGCGGCGCGATGTGATCGCCCAGATCTGCCCACAGAAGAAGGAATTCGCAGAGGGGTACAAGAAGGATTACAAGAAGAATCTCGTCACGGGGGATGTGGACTGCTCGATTTCGGGAAACACCGTGTCCGTGACCGGACGCGTGCAGCTGTCGGCTCCCACCCTCTCAGCGCTCGGTAGCTTCGACGTGAATTTCGATATCTACATCACACGCGGCGAACCCACTTTAGCCGACAAGCCCGCCGACCGCGTCACGGTCACCATTCCTCCGGGGGGACAGGGGACGTACTCGTCGAATGTCCCCGCCCCCTCGTTCGACGAGGCAATTTGCACGGTTCGGCCCACGGGGTTGTGGCCAAGCGGAGTCTAGTCCGATTGTTGCCCGCGATTCCCCGGACAACTAGACTTCCTGACCAGACCCATGGTTTTTATACGACACGGGAGAGGGATCCACGATGAGCGAACCCGCGGAAGGCTGGTACGCCGATCCCAGCGGAGCCGGACAGCTGCGCTGGTGGGACGGGCACGCCTGGACGGAGTACGTCGAATCCTACGAGGGGCAAACCCCGGCCAACGAGCCCCGCATTCCCGACGCAGGCGAGCCAGCAGCCTCATCCCGCGTTGAGGCGCAGCCCGGATTCGACCGGGAGCGAGTTTCCACGCACGATCCCGCTCGCGAGGCGAGCGCCTCGGCAGTCGCCGATCCCACACCCGAGGGGCCCTCCCCGTGGGACACGATCACGGCCTCGGTGCTCACAGGTGCGAACGCCGAGGAAACGGAAAGTGCCGAGGAGGCACCGAAACGATCCGGTGTGCTCAAGTGGGCACTCGGCTGCGCCGCCTCCTGGATGCTGGTCGCGGTCTTCATCGCGGTCCTCGTCGTCGCCTGGTCCCACCTGGGCCCCAGCGGACGCATTCACGAGGACGCAAAGAGACGCGCCGAGACAGCGCGGAGCGAACTGGACGCAGCCCAGTCCACGCTCGATGACATCAACCGTCAGATCGAGGAGGCCCAAAAGTGAGCGCAGCACCCGCACCCCTGCGCGCTGCCACCGTAGCGGGCGCTATCCTTGCCGTCATCTTCATCGTCTTATCCGCCGTGGTCGGCGGTATCAACGCGTGGCGCTCCCACTCGTCCACGGTGTACGAGGCCCAGGCCACGCGTGCCCAGTCCGATAAGGCGGGGGTCGACCAGCAGATCACGGACGCGAAGGCTCGCCTGGACGGGACGAGCGTCCGCGAGGACGCGAAGGCATGGTGCGACTCCGTCACCCGCGATTCCGCTTCCTCGATCCGCGACGCCATCAAGACCTACGATTCTGCGACTCAAGCGGTCAAGGACGCCATCCACGACGAGTGCAGCAAGAAGGAGACGCTGACAAATGCCCAGCGCGCGGCGTCGGCGTCGGACTTCACCATCACGATGGGGGAATGCACGACCGACCAGACGACCACCACGGTCAACGGGACCTTCGCGATTAATTCGTCCAGCGCGGTTGCTTCCCTTGGTTCTCTCGACGTCACTATCCTCGGATACACGGTGGACAAGGGTGCGAGCTTCAACTCGTCGACCCCCTACCAGGGGACCGTCAACGTGACGGTCACTCCGGGCACCTCCGTCCCATTCACCGTGAGCATCCCCTATGATCCCGCAACCTCGGCGAACACCGAGTGCGTGGCGACCATGAACAAGTGGTGGCCCACGGACCTGTAGCACGCCGGCGAGACGCGCCACTTTCCACTATTTCTCTTGTATCCTCGCATAGAATCGACGGAACTCAGCGAAAGGAGCCTCCCGTGAGCAATCCCGTCCAAGGCTGGTACGCCGACCCGGCCGGAAGTACCCAACTGCGCTGGTGGGACGGCACCCAGTGGACCGATCAATACCGCGCAGAGGAGACCACGCCCCCTGGCGCCACTCCGGCGGCTGCAGCGCCGGTGGGAGCCACCCCCACGGGAGCAGCGCCCGTCCGCTTCGTCCCCATCGCGACGGTGCCCCACAGGAGGGCATCGACCGGACAGATCCTCTTCGGAGTTCTCGCCTCGGTCATGGCCGTTGTCTTTGTTGTCAGCTCCCTGGTTACAACGATCATGTACGCGGCTTCAGTCAAAGACTACAGCCGCGCAGAAACGGAACTCATGCAGGCAAACCGTGAGCTTCAAGAGGCCCAGGAGGGCGCCAAGTGAGCGACCAGCACGTCCCCACGCCAACCGATCCCGCCAGGACAGACGCAGGCTCGACGAAGCCCGCCGCTGTGGGCCTTGGCGCATCCCCGCTCGACGCCCAGGCATCGAAGCCCGCAAAGAGCAAAGGCATGTCCATCTACAACTGCGTCACTTCGATCCTCCTCATCGTGTTCCTGGCGGTCACCATCACGATGGCTGTTCTGACGCAGCAGCGCGCGTCGGCTACCCGCAACACCAGGGAAGAGGCTCGGTCCGTCCGCGAGCAGGCCGCCCAGCTGGCCGCGCCCCGCTGGTGCGAGCAGGTCACGGCCGAGCACGCCGACGCAATGGAGGAACTCTACGATCAGTACTACGATGCCAGCACCACCGTGCGCGTCGCCATCGATAAGCAGTGCGCTAAGCGCGTCAACGCCGTCAAGCTCATCCACGCCAACCCGGCGGAAGGCAGCTTCGACACGGAAACTAACTCGTGCTCCATCTCCGAATCGGGCACAACCGCGTCCTGCACCGTCGAGGTCAAGGCGAACGACACCCTCAGGGCCAAGCTCGCCACGTTCTCGTCCACGACGGTAACGCTTAAGATGTGGTTCGACCATCGAAAGATGTTCGTCGCCAATCCCGACAAGGAGATCGAGAACGTCGCCACCGTGACGCTCGACTCCACCGGCATGGCCACTGTCGACTTCGAGGTCCCGTACGATTCGAGCTGGGGCGAATACTACGGGCTCGGGGTATCCTCGTTCTTCCCGAACGAGTAGTCCTGTCAGCCTTTAGCGGAGCCCCATCTCTCCGCGTGTGCAGCGGCCCCGCCGCCTCGGCGCATACGCCCGCGCCACTGCGATGCCGAGTGCGGATCACCCCTTTTGCTCAGTAGTGCTCGTGGGAGTCGTACCCGCGCAGCCGGTCCAGCTCCCGGCGTTCCTTTTTCGTGGGGCGCCCACTCCCCTTGGCTCGTACGGCGACGGGAATGTGGACGCGGGGGCGCTCCGGCGTGCGATCCTCGTAGGCGGTGCGCGCCTGCGGGTAGGACACGCGCTTGACCAGCAGCAGGACGACCCCGAGGATGCGGTCGAAACCCTCGACACGCAGGCGCACCTCGTCTCCGACGCGCAGCTTGTACGCGGCCTTGACTGTTTCGCCGTTGACGCACACGCGCCCCGCGCGGGCGGCCGCCGTGGCTTGGGAGCGCGATTTCAGCTGGCGGGTCGCCCACAGCCAGGTATCGACGCGCACGCCCGCCGACGCGAGTGCACCGGCGGGGATCGTAACGGCTTTAGGGGTGTCACTCATCGGCGCGCACACGGCTAGTTGATGCGGCGGATACGCTTTTGGTGGTGGGGCGTCAACACGATGGCGACCAGCGCGCACAGGATGGGCATTCCAATCAGCATGCCCAGGAGCGCACCCCAGGGGACGACCGGCCACAGGGTGCCCAGCGTCGGGAAGATGCCCGAACGGGCCAGCGTTATGACGGCCAGGACGCCGACGATCAGACCCGACAGGACGGCAGTCGGGATCGCGTTGAGCGCGAGAACGATGCCCTGCCACGTGGTGACATGCCGCCGCATCGCGGGGGCCGCTCCGATCGCGTCCAGCGTGTCCAGGTCCGGTCGCATGTCCGAGGCTGACAGGGTGACGACCAACGCGACCGTTGCGCCCGCCGCCACGATCGCGATGATCGCCGCGACGTAGGGCAGGACCAGGGAGCGCATCGTGGGCACGATGACCTGCGCGGATGCTCCGGGGACCTGACGGGCGATGGTTGCCTGGAAGGCCGGTGCCTCGATCGGCCCAACGGGCTTCTCGATGCTGACCAACTGGCCCAGTGGCAGTGATTGCAGGCCGAGGAGGGAGGCAGCGGTCGGAGACAACACCATGACGTTGACGCGGGTGAGCGGCGAGGCTGCGAATTTTTGCGTCGTCATAACGTGGGCGTCCGGCAGCGCATCGTCGCTGGCTCCGGCCGCCTTCGCCTCCGCGATATCGGTCATGTCGAGGCTGCGCAGCTGCGCCTGCCCCGCGCCATCGATCAGTGTCGGGTCGGGCACCAGCACCCCTCCGGCGTTCAGCGTGGCGATCGCACGCACCATGTCGTCCCCGCTGAGGTAGCCCGCCTGGCGCAGGAAAGTACCGTCGTCGACCATGTAGGCGACGTCCAGCTCCGCCATGGTGCCCATGTCACGGGCCAGCGTAAAGGTCGAACCGTCGACGGGGGACACGGCCTCGACCATGCGCGTCGGACCGCCCGGACCGCTGTTCCACGCCATGCCGTTCAGCATGGCCTCGGAGGTGACCGTCCGCTCCCCGTCAACCGCGTCGTATGCCGCGCTCAGGAGCTCGCGTGAGCGCTTCACCGAGTCGGTCTTGTCGGTGGTCGAGATGAACACCTGCCCGCGTTGGCCCACGTGAGGGCGCGAGTTCCATCCGGCCTCGTTCGACGAGGACAGGGTGATCAGGAGCCCGCACGCGACGAACACCGTCGTCAGGATCGAGGCCATGGCCGGGAACGTGCGGTGCCCGTTACGCACGGCATCGCGCAGCGCGAGACGCATGCTCATGGACGCGCGGCGATTCGGTGCGCGCCAGCGAGTAAAGATGTAGGGGATCGAGCCGATGAGGCCGGCCTCGAGCAGCGCAACGCCCAGGACCAGGGCCAGGATGGAGCCAAGCCACGCGGCGAGCCCCACCAGCGGCAGGCCTGTCAGGAGCGCGATCGGATAGACCACGCGGCGGCGAACCAGGCGGGACGGTTCCCACACGCGGCCGCCGATGATGGCCGACGTGTCGATGTGGGAGGAGGTGCGCGCTGGTGACACGGATGCAACGAGGGAGAGCAGGATCGGCAGCACCGCCGACAGGGCCAGCGGCCACCAGGGCACGATGCCGATCCCCAGGCCGGACCACACGCCGATCCACACCATCGCCACTGCCGAGAAAATCACGGAGAAGATCACAGAGTAGAAGCCGATGAGGGCTCCGTGCGCGATCGTCAGGCGGCGCCCGTCGGAGCGGTCCCCGCCGTTCGCGACGATCATTGCAGCCGTGCGCATGACGGAGCGCTGGGCCACCGTGTACAGGGGCGAGATGAGCAGGATCATCTCGGTGAGAATGAGCAGGATTCCCGCGACCAAGAGCAGGTACTGCCAGGGGCTGGCTCCTCGCGTGGTCTGGGGGATTTCGTACTGGGCGATCTGTGCGGACAGGGCCGAGGTGTCGGGCGGGCTGGCCAGCACCTCGCGCGAGAGCACCGAGAAACCGGAGGCATTGAGCTCGCGGATCTTCGCCCACGACACCGGGACGGCCCCCGTCACGTACCAGGCCGTCTGGGTCCGTCCGGCGACCGCCAGGCGATCGATGGCAAGGGTGCCGTCACCAATGATCGCGCGTCCCGTGCCGCCGATGATCGCGTCAATGACGACGCTGCCCGACAGGGTCTGAGTCGCACGTTCCTTTGCGACCGTGAGCGACAGGTTCAGCGCATCTCCCGCGGAAGCGTTCAAGGCGCGCGCAACATCGTCCGAGATGACGGCGTGATGCGCGGCGAGGGCGCCGTGTTTTCCGCCCGCCTCCACGCGCGGCGCGTCCAGGGAGGAGGTCTGAGTGCCAGAATCGACCGTGAAGCCCGTGCCGTCCGCGGTCGTCAGCCGCAGCTGATACAGGGTGTCGACCGCGATCAGCTGGTCGCCCGTCGGAACCCAGTCGGTGAGCGTCGCCATGGTGACGCTCACTTCCTCGTCCGACGCGGTTTTGGATAGCCGGTCGGCCGTGAAGTCCTGTTCAAGGGCCGTCGTTGATCGGTGCAGCGTCACCGCCTGGACGGCGGAATCGTGGCCCAGCCAGGACGAGGCCTGGTAACGCTGGGAGGTCGTTACGTCCCAGAAGGTGATGGAGGTGATCGCGATGATGATCGGCAGGGAGATAAGAAAGACGGCGGTGAGCGTTCGCCCCAAGCTTTGGCGCGCATCACGAGAGGCGATGCGGAGTACCACTCCCCATCGCCTCATCCGTGTGTTCAGTCGACTCATCAGATCCTTGGTGCTGTGTCTGCCAGCAGGTCCCTCAGCGTGTCTCCGCGTGATCGATCAACGATGCGACCATCGCGCAGGAAGACGGTTCGGTCTGCCCATGCGGCCATTCGGGCCTCATGAGTCACGAGGATACCGGCTACACCGGCATCTATGTGATCACGCAACACCAACATGATCTGTTCGCCGGTGTGAGAATCGAGCGCTCCGGTCGGTTCGTCGGCAAGAATGACCGAGCGGTTACCCACGAGGCCCCGCGCGATGGCGATTCGCTGACGCTGGCCTCCCGATAGGCGCTCGGGGAAGCGGTTCGCGAGGTCGGCGACGCCGACCTCCTCGAGGGCAGCCATGGCGGCCTCGCGCACCTTTGCGGGACTCACACCGTCCAGCTGGAGCGGCATCTCGACGTTTTCGAGCGCCGACAGAGAAGGGATCAGATTGTAGTCCTGAAAGACGTAGCCGATCGAGCGACGACGCACCTCGGCGCGACGCGCCCCGTCCAGCGTGGCCATGTCGATCCCGTTGATGCAGACGTTTCCGCGCGTCGGCCGCTCAAGCCCACCAGCGATCGACAGCAGCGTCGACTTACCGGATCCCGAAGGACCCATAACAGCGAGAAGCTCGCCGGGTGCGACCTCAAGGTCGATCCCGTCGAGCGCTCTCACTCGGATGCCGTCGGCGCCGAACTCATGTCCCACGCCCGTCATCCTGATCGGTAACGGAACAGGCTGGTACATCACACCCCGGCGCGCTCCGCGACACCGACCTCAGCCCAATTCATCATGCGGCCCTTGGCGGCGGCGAAGGCTGCGCGTCGCGCGGCCTCAGAGACTGCCCCGGACTCGATGTGGTCAAGCCAGTTGAGTTCCGCCTCAAGGTCGAAAATGTGACGCTCGAGGATCAGCTTCCACGCGAGCTCGCCCTCGTCGGCCGAGGCCTTCAGGCGGGTAACGTCGCGCAGAGACCCCAGGGTCGAGCGGCGCTGGGTCTGGATCATGGACTCGACATCAACCGTAGGGTCAGCGGCGGCCACCGCGAGCTTCATGACCAGCTCGTCACGTTCGGGATGCTCACGCGGAACGGGGGTGGACCACCATGCGTTGAGGACCTCGCGACCAACATCGGTCAGCTCAAAGACCTCAGAATCGCGGCCCGCGTTGGTCTCGGCGTGGGACACCACCTGGCCGTCGCGCTCAAGGCGCTGCATCGTCTGGTAAACCTGGCCGATATTGAGCGGCCATGCCCCGCACGTCTGTTCCTCGAACATCTGCTTCAAGCGGTAGACACCCGCGGGCTGCTGAGCAACGAGTGCCAGCAGTGCATTGCGAACCGACATAACTCTCCGTTCGTTGTGTGCCGCGTAGGCGATCGTAGTTGAACGGTATCCATCGTACGCCAATTTCGTGGATGGAGTGGAGAATTCACGGTGGGCTACCTAACAAAATCCCTACCGAGTGGTTAGAAGGAGCCTCCTGCAATTTTGGGCCATACCGAGCCACATCGAGGATTATTAACCCCTGAGAGGATTAAAGTTTCAACCGTATTGCAGACGGTCATGACTGTTCTTTCGGCAAGATTCCGACACTTTTCGCTCACCCGGTCAGAAGCTGCGTCAGATCCGAGACAACTCACCAAAAACTGCCCCAATCGACCCTGGAAACTCATTTGACCACCGAGACAAAACGAATAATATCACCCGATAGTCTCAAATCCTGAGATTCGTGTCGCGTGTCTGCGGAGTTTCCGTGGCGCCTCGTCCATGGGCGAGCGAACAGGGCACGCCTCGACCCCACCCCGAGGCTACACTGGGGGCAACGAGGAGGATTCACCGATGAACGTTCCTTTCCCCACCGGCGTCACCCGTACCCGACCCCCGGTGCCGACCGCCACCCTGCCGACGGGTACCCGCATCCCCGTGGTGGGTTTCGGCACCTACAAGATCGCCCCCGAGGACGCCTACGACGCGGTGAGCCGAGCCCTCGATGTTGGATACCGGCACATCGACACCGCGCAGATGTACGGTAACGAGGCCGCCGTCGGGGCCGCGCTGGAGGCCTCCGGCATCGCGCGCGAGCAGCTCTTCATCACCACGAAGGTGGACAACTCGAACCACGAACCCGAACGGGCGGCCGCATCCATCCGCCGGTCCCTGGAGGAACTGCGCACCAACTACGTGGATCTGTTGCTCGTGCATTGGCCGCTGCCGACGCTCTACGGGGGCGACGTCGCCCTGCCCTGGCCCGCGCTCGAGGAGGCGTTCGACGCGGGAGGCGCTCGCGCAATCGGCCTGTCCAACTACGAACGCGCCCACGTTGAGGCGGTCCGCGCCACAGCCCGCATTGCCCCTCACGTGCTCCAGGTCGAGGCCCACCCCTTCCTCCCCAACGACGAGCTGCGCCGCTACGCCCAGGGGCTCGGCATGGTGTTCGAGGCCTGGTCCCCCCTGGCGCGCGGGCAAGCGATCACCGATCCGACGCTGGGCGAGATCGGCGCCGAGCTGGGGGTGACTCCCGCCCAGGTCGCGCTGCGCTGGGCCCTCGACCGAGGCCACGTCGTCTTCCCCAAGACGTTGGGCCGCGAGCGCATGGCCGCAAACATTGACGTATTTTCTTTCGCCCTGTCGCCCGGGCACAGAGCGCGTATCGACGCGCTCGACCGGGGCGAGGCCGGGCGCACCGGGTCTCACCCAACCACGATGGACCGACTCTAGGGACGGGTACGATAAAGGAATGGCTTCAAAGCTCTCGCGCGCCGACCGCGCCATCGTGCGCCTGGCCGACGGAACAGTCAAACAGCAGAATCTGCTCACCGGAACAGAGGTGTGGACCGTCCCCGGACGAGGCAATCGGCCGCTGGCTCCCCCCCGCACCGACCATAACCCCGTCGATCACGAAGCGGAAGGCCACCATTGCGCGTTCTGCTCGGCCCGCTATCTCGAGACGCCGCCGGAGAAGTCGCGCCTGGTGCGTCGAGACGATGGGACGTGGCAGCAGCTGGACGCGCTGGGTGCCGACCAGCTGAGCGACACGGTCGCGGAATTCCGGAGAATCCCCAACCTCTTCGAGATCGTGTCCTACGACTACTGGCACCTCAACCACGGGCATGTCCCCTCGGAGGAGGATCGTCACCGCATGGCGCGCTACCTGGCCTCGGACGTGGGCTACGAGCACGTCATGAGCGTCGTGCGCGCGCGTATGCTGGCATCCGGCATGAGCGACGGCGAGTTCGCCGCGACCAGCGAGAGCGCGCGCCTGCAGTCCGCCAACGGGTTCTTCTCCGGCGGCCACGACCTGATCGTGGGCAGGCGCCACTACGTGGACGGCGCGACCGAGGCACACGAGCTCGCAGGCTCGGGCACCCTTTCGCCCGAGGAGCACGCACAGTACACCGCGTACACGGCGCGCTCGATGCGCGACCTCTATGACCTAGACCCGGCGGTGCGCTACGTCGCGGCATTCCAGAACTGGCTGCGGCCCGCCGGGGCTTCCTTCGACCACCTGCACAAGCAGCTCGTCGCGATCGACGACCTGGCCGTCCAAACGGAAGCCGAACTCGAGCGCCTGCGCGCCCAGCCCGACATCTACGACCAGATTTTCACGGTCGCCGCCACACGCAGGCTACTGATCGCCCAGAACGACCACGCCGTCGCCCTGGCCGGGTTTGGCCATCGTTTCCCGGGTATCGCGATCTGGCCGCTGGGCGCGCCCGCAAATCCTTGGGAAGTCAGTGACCAGGCCATGGCCGGTATCTCCGACATCCTGCACGCCGCACACGCCGCGACGGGCGTGGAAGTGCCCGCCAACGAAGAGTGGTACCACCGCCCGCCGACAGTATCGACCCCCATGCGCTGGCGCATCCTGCTGAAGTGGCGCATTTCGACCCTGGCGGGGTTCGAGGGCGGCACGCGCATCTACCTGAACACGATCGACCCGTGGCAGGTCGTCGAACGGACGGTGCCGCGCCTGCTGGAGCTGCGCGATAAAGGCCAGATCGCCCCCATGCGCATTGGCGAGGAGTGCAAGGTGAACCCCGCGATGCTGCGCGAGTAGGATCTGGGTGGGGCGGCGGCACGGCCTTGGGGCCAGATTATTTCTTTATTTCTCTCCGGCTGAGGTGCCTCCCGCCCCCTGCTGGGGTTGCGTTGGAGCAGGCGAGGACAGGGCAGAGCTCCAGGTCGCCAGCCACGCGCTGAGCGCGTCCGGTGAGGCAATCGTTTCGTCGGCCACGGCCGCTTCCCCCGTGATCCCCATGAGCCAGGCGGCCTTCGTGTCGGGCGCGAGCCCGCCGTCAATCGGGTAGGCGCTGCCCGTGGTGGCCAGGGAGCGCTGCGCGGTCTCGCCCTGGAGCCAGGCGATCAGGGATTCCGCGCCGTCGGACGCCGGAGAAGCCGTCGAAGCAGCGTACATGATGCGCGCGATGCACGTCGACGAGATCGGCGTGCCATAGGAGTCGGCGCCCGTGTTCGTTGCCGCGGCCGCCGCCAGGGAGCGCGGCGCGACAACCAGCGGATACGCGCCGGACTCACCGGCTGCCCCACCCACGAGCTGGGAGACGTACCCTTCAGACACGTGCGCGCCGGCCGTCCACGCGCCCACGGTCGCACCGAGGGACGCATCCACGTGCGGATTCAGGGACTGAGCGAAAGAACCCAGGCCCTCGCCCGTCTGGGCGGCGGCCTCCTGCACGAACGCGCGACCCACCGAGGACGAGGCCGGGTCGGGGACCGCCAGCAGGGCGCGCACGCGCGGGGAGGTCAGATCGCCAAAAGAAGTCGGCAGGGAACGGCCATTCGCGCTCAACCACGACTTGTCCGCGATGACGCACACGTCGTCGCGGCCGTACGCAACCGCGGCCGCAGCCCCCTCGACCGCCGTGCCGCTCACGGTGACCGTGTCCTGCGGGGCGGACGGCGCAATCGCGCCCGCCGCGCTGGCCGAAATGGCGTCGGCCCCGTCCAGCCCCAGCACGACATCCGCGCTGGTCTTGGACAAAGAGCCTGCCCCATCAACCGAGACCACCGCAACCGTGAAACCCGTCGCCCGCGTGAACGCCTGAGCCGTCTCGGGCGGCAGCTGCGCGCCACCCACCAGCGCAACGGTCACCGTCCCCGAGCCGGAACGCGGCGTCGGAGCATTAATCGTCCCGTGTCCGCCGCCCGCGGAAGATGCCCGCGCGCTCTGCCCGGGCACGATCGGGGACACGAAAGGATCCCGAGGAGCACTGGAGGACACCGCCGGCGTACAGGCCGCCACCGTCGTGGCAGCAACAACGAGGGCTGACAGCGCAGAAACAGAGCGGGCGCGATCCATGAGGAATCCTTCGGACGGGAACACTACCGTCCAAGCATAAGACAGCGGAGCCGTGGGCCTCGCGCGAGAGCGCCGCGTGGGGCATGATGGGACCACACGTTCGCACGCGGGGACAACCGCAACCACGCCAGGAGTCAGCCATGGATTCAGAGACCATCGAGAAGGTCGCCACGACCGTCGTCATCGCCGGAGCCGCCTTTGCCGCCTCCAAACTCGTCGAAGTCGGCTGGAGGGCCGCCACCAGGCGCCCCGTCCCCGTCGAAGACTCCGACGACGTCACGCTGACCTCCCTGGTCCTCTTCGCCGCAACCTCCGCCGCGATCGCCGCAGTCGCCCAGCGCTACGCGTACAAGGGCTCCCAGAAGTGGCTGGCCCCCAGGCTCACCGCGCGCTTCGGCGCGCCCGCCATTAAGGCCTGAACTCGCCCCTTCCGCGGCCTCACGCGAGCGGCAGGAGGGCCCCCAGGTCGGCGCGTTCCCCCGACGCCTCGACCAGTGAGGCAGCCACGGCCTCGTCCCACGTGATGATTCCACAGGCCAGGGACAGCCACGTGGGCGCATCCGTTTCCACCACCGCGGGCGGGGTCCCGCGCCGATGCCTGGTACCGGGCAGGATCTGGACCGCGCCCGCGGGAGGCACGCGCACCTCCACCGAACGGCCCGGATGCAGCGCACCCAGCTCCTCAAGCGTGAAACGCACCGCCGTGAAAACCACCGCGCACTCCGCGTCTTCACCGCGCTCATGTAAGTCGCGCCACAAAAGCAGGGCCTCCATCCCCTTTGCGGGGTCGATCCGTCGTTTCGCCATGCGTCGATTCTACGTCCGGCCCGCTCCCGCACCATCGCGTGCGTTCCGACCGCATCGTCAGGCACAATTGATGGGATGCATTCACGACGAGAGGACAACCGTGACCGACACAGCATCCCTCATTACGCTGCGCTCAATCCTCGACCTTGAGATCGCGCAAGCCTACCAGTGGGATGCGGCCACCATCATCTCCGTCTCGGGCGTCGACCGCGCCGGCGACCTCACGACCCGCGTGATCGAAGACCCGGGAGTCCTCGCCGACATCGCCGACGAGGGATTTTCACCGCACTCCGCCGTCGGGCACGCCCTCTCCCACGAACTGCACGACGCCATCCAGCGACGGGTGCGCCTGTGGGTCACCGTCATCCCCACGGACAAGCTGGAGCGGCTGCGCAGCGCCCTGGGCGCGAGCCTCATCCACCGGGCCGGTGTCCCATCCAATGGTTACACGCCCATCGCGCTGTCGCCCCTGAACCTGCTGGAGCAGTGGGCCGACGGCTCAGCCGAACAGCGTGAGTTCATCCGCGTCGCCATGGCCGGGCTCGACACGCTCACGACCTCCTCGCACGCCACCCAAGCGGCGCGGTCGGTCGGCGCGCCCATCATCGAGCGCTCGGCCGTCCTGAAGCTGTGCCGCAACCCCAAGTTCATCGCCTACGTCGTCGTCTTGATCTATTCCATGGCGCGCGCCGTGCCGGTCATCTACGTGCCGCATTTCCGGGGCGACTGGCGCATCCTGTGGTTCATCGACATGGTCACCGCCATCCCCTACACGTGGGGCCTCATCGAGATGGTCGCCGGGCAAAAGCTGTGGCACCGCATCGTGGGCGCTTTCACCACCGCGATCACTTTCGTCGCGCCCTACGTGTATTTCCTGATGTACGGCAGGCACGCTCCCCCGGGCGTGTGGCTGGCGATCGCCGTTATTTTCTTTGGCGGCATCTTCCTGGAGGTATTCCGATACCTGCGCGACCGGGCCGTAAAGAACGGGCTGGCGGCGCAGCCGTAGGACCCTTGCCGTAGGTCCCTTTTCACCGCTCGCCCCGCGGTCATTGGACCGCTGGGGCTGCAACGCGGTTGCGGTTGCGGGCGGGGCGCCCGCAACCGCGGGTTCCACCCCAATAGGTCGAGGGCCGAAAAAGCGACCGTCCCCCGCGGTAGGGAGCGGGGGACGGTCGCACCTGAGGTGAGGGCAGACGCCGCTACTTGTCCTCGCCGGTAGCCGTACGGATGAATCCGGCGAGCAAGAACCAGCCGCCGCCGATCCAGAACAGGACGAACACCCACACGGGCTGCGCCGGGTAGACGGCCACCAGGTACGCACACGCGATGATCCAGGTGGTAGCACCGATGATGTTCGGGATCTGGAAGCGTTTCACGCGCGCGGGATGCGTGTAGTGGATCGGCACCAGCGTCAAAATTGCGAGGATGATCGTCGCGGCGATGTTCAGCCAGGCGGAGGTTTGCAACAGGTACATGGTGATCGCGACGCAGTTCCAGGCCGCGGGGAATCCCACAAAGTAGTTGTCGTTCGACTTCTCACCGTCGTTCGCGTAGCAGAACACCGAGGAAGCGAGGATGACGATCATCATGATGGCGGGCAGCGGCTTTGGCCCGAAGGGCAGGTACATGGCCATGAACAGAGCGGGCAAGAACGTCCACGTCAGGTAGTCGACCAGGTTATCGACGACGGCCCCGTCAAACCACGGGATGACCTGTCGGACGCCGACCTTGCGAGCCAGGGTACCGTCGACTCCATCGACGATGAGGGCGATGACGGCCCACAGCCACATCATGGGGATGTCGTTGTTCAGTATGGCGAACAGAAACAGCGTTGCCCACACGAGGCCAGAGATCGTCAGCGCGTGCACCAACCACGCGGCGATGACGCGGCCAACGCTGGGCTTGCTGGGGGTATCGGAGGAGGCCGGGACCTCCTGGGCGGGAGCCTCCTGCTCGCAGGCGGCGGGGACGGGTTGCTCAGACACGAACGACTCCTGTCGTGACGGTTATTTTCCGCCCTTTAGTATGCCAAAGATTGGCGAAGCGGTGGTAGGACTTCCGGCAGGTTCCGGGGCGAGGAGCCACCGATGCTGCGGGCGGTGCGCGCGATGCCGCAGGTGCGGGCTATCTCGCCCACGCCCGCGGCATCAGAGCATCCCAGAAGTGTGGATATCCCGACTCGTTCAGGTCATAGCGTATCGAGGGAGACGACCCGGCCGACGGACAAAGGCATGGCGTACTCACGGCGAGGGCGAGGCGTGGATGGCCTCACCAGGCGCCTTTCGGGTTGCCGACGCGGCCCTCGTCCCGCTTCTCGCGCTGTTCCTTTCCGCGGTTCTCGTTTTGGTTTTGCAGGTCCTCCCTGCGCTTCTTCTGCTCCTTGGACTCGCCCTGGTAGGGATCTTCCTTCGGACTCGGGCTGGGGCTGGGCTGCTGGTTCTGCTGCCCCTGGTCCTGCTGCTGGCCTTGCTGCTGACTGTCGGAATCGCTGCGGTCCTCGGACTGTTCCTCGGCCTTTTGCTTCTTGTCCTCGACGCGGGACTTGTTCTTGTCGGCGGGATTGTCCGATTCCCCGCCGGACTGTTGCTTGTCGCCGGACTGGCCCTGGCCACCGGACTGCCCCTGATTCCCCGACTGGCCGGACTGGCCGCCATTGGACGTGCTCTGGCACGGGGAGATCAATTCCTCGGCTTCCTGGTAGGTGTTTGCAGCCTCGCTGTGGGATCCCGCAGCGTTCAGGATGTCTCCCTGTATTTCGATGCCGATGCCGAGGTTGACGCGTACGCGGCACTCGTAGGAGAAGGCCTCCAATCGCCCGGGCTTGACCTCGATGGCCTTGGGGACCAGTTCGAAGGCGGTACGCAGCTCGGCCACGCCCTCGTCCACGCGGTTTTGACGGGTCAGCGTTGTCCCGAGGTTGTAGTGCGCAACCCAGCGTTCAATGCCGATGGCGGTCCACTTCATCTGCCCTTCGTATCCCACCTGGGCGGCCTCATACTCCTGGGCTTTCCAGTGGCCCAGGGAGGAGCGCGACCAGAGGGTGACGCCGATCAGGTAGGCGGATGCGACCAGGGCGATCACCAGAAACGGGATGGAGTAGAGCAGGGGCCGCAGGGCCCGGCCAGATCGTTTCACCTTCTGCTTCCCGGGCGAGGCCGGGTTCAGTTTCGCGCGGACCGACGGGTTGACGGGATCTTCCTCGGGGGCCCCGAAAGGCAGGAGGTCCTCTTCGGGCAGGGAGTTGTCAGATGGCATGGGAGTTCCTCAGCTGTTGGGCTCGCAGCGCCAGGGTTGCGCCCTCCCACGCGAGGAGTCCTCCGAGGAGCAGAGCGAAGGGCCAGATGATGTAGCGATACGTGGATTGCTTGTTGCGCGACTCCGAGATGGTCGTGGCGCCCTCCAGGACGGAGCGCGCGTGGGACTCGATAGCCGATTTGTCGGGCGAGTGCACGTAGTCGATGCCGACACGGGAGGCGACCGTCTTCATGGCTGCCTCGTCAATCTTTGAGATCGCGATCGGGCTTCCGGGTTGGGAATAGTCGCGAATATACTCTGGCTCACCGCCGCTCTGGGCACCCTTGCCACCCAGGCGCAGCACCTTCATGCGGCCACCTTCCTGTGTCCCGTAGCCCAGGATGAGGCCGCCGTCCACGTGCTCCTTGACGGCATCCCAGTCGTTTTCCTCACCGGCAGGGGCCTTAGCCCAGTGGTCCTGGTTGGACGTCTCGCCGTCGGAGAAGACAAAGACGGCGCGGATGTTCTGGGGGTGACGCTTCTTATTCTTCGCGAGGAGCGCGGCGAGGTCCTTTGCCGGGCGGTTCACCGAGGATCCCTGCGAGGAGCTGGAGAGCTCCCGATCGAAGCTGGCCATGTACGCATCCACGGCGGAGGCGTCGGTCGTGAGCGGCATGTCCGTGTGCACCGCCGAGTCCCACGACATGATGGAAAAGCGCGAACCGGTCAGGATGCTCATGAGGATCGAGACGTCGTTGCGCACTCCGTCGATGCGGGGTTTTGTTCCGTCCCAGTCCTCGGCGCCCATGGAACCGGTACGGTCGATGACGAAGTAGACCTCGAGCGCTGAGGTCACCTCGCGGGCTTCGCCGGGGACGGAAGGACCCGCCCCCATGATGATGACGACCG
Organism: Schaalia meyeri; assembly: GCF_900105015.1. Lineage (GTDB taxonomy): Bacteria > Actinomycetota > Actinomycetes > Actinomycetales > Actinomycetaceae > Pauljensenia > Pauljensenia meyeri. The sequence continues at coordinate 247,752 of NZ_FNLK01000012.1, forward strand.
CGACGATCAGGGCGCGTCGGACGATGTCCTTGATCCGTCTGCGCGCGGAGCGCCTGGCGGAAAGGAAGACGAATCCCGAGGCGATCAGGGCGATTAGTACCAGCAGGGCCAGGTTGACGACGGGTTGAAATACCATCTCAGAACCTCCCGTAGGCGAGCAGCCCGAGCAGGGAAAGGACTCCGACGATGGTCCATCCCAGGGCGGCGCCGGGACGGTCGGTTTCCAGCATCTTTGCGGCAGAATCGAGGTCTTCCTTCTGCTCGGATTCGATCTGCTTGACGACTTCGTCGACGGCCGACGGGGACGAGGCATCATAGAACTCGCCGCCGGTCGACCTGACCTGGTCCCTCAGCTCGTAGGCCTCGCTGGTCATGGCGTACGTCGATCCCGGGTAGAGGGCCGACACGGTCACTTTCTGGCTCTTCGCGAACTCGATGGCCTCGGACAGGTTGTATATGCCCTGACCGTACACCTCGTTGTCGGTCGCCAAAAGGATCGTGCGGGACCGCTGCTTGTCGGTGTGGTCGAAGCCCAGGACGCACGAAGCCAGGCCGTCACCGACCAGCGACGCCTTCGGATCGTCGTCGTCCGAAAGCGTTGGACGCAGGTACTTCTCCAGATTCGCTGTCACGGAGATCCGCCCGCCGATGGTAGAGAATCCGCCGTCGATGGTTTCGGCCATCTCCGTGAGGACGTCGTTAGCCAACTCGTAGTCATCGGTCAGCGGAAACATGGTCATCGAATAGGCGTTCCACAGCTGCAAAGAGATTCGTTCGCCTTCGAAGTGGGAGATGATCTGCTTGAAGGCGTCGCCGATCTTCGAGTCGTAGGGAAGCATCGACCCCGAGGCGTCCAGGCAGATCACGATATCTCGGCTGGAGGACTTATCGTGCTTGACGTAGCGATCCACGGGTGCTCCCGCCGACACCGAGGTCGCGATGACCGCGATCAGGAAGCAGACGACGGCCATCGCCAGGGAGGCGCGCGTGCGCCTCACGAGCGTCTGGTACTTGGGCAGGCCTCGCAGGTAGCCGGTGTTGGCCACCCAGCCTTTTCCTCCCGAGCGTTGACCAGCGCGGCGCGCGAGCAGCCAGCCGGCGCAGGTTGCGGCAAGGACGACGCCGAGGACGACAAAGATGAGCCAGGTAAACCTCATGCGTCCACCGCCTGCGAGGCGAGGAACAGGATGTCGGTGGCGCGGGCGCCGCCCGGTATCGGTGACGCGGCAAGTCCTCTGCCGTGGGGTGGGCCATCCGGGGGGGTGGGAATCGCGTCGCGCCCGGCAGGGTCCCCTCCCTCATCGTCGCCGACGAAGCTGGGCGTCTCGCAGGCCTCGAGCACATTTGCCAGTTGGGGCCACGTGGGCACCAATGCGCGGATTTCAGAGACCGTGGCGACCTCAAGGTCACGACCCGAGCGTTCGGTGCCGAGGGCGCGCATGAGGCCCGCGACCGCCAGGTGCGTGCCGCGCTCGTCGAGTTCTCCGCTGGCGCGCCGCTGGGCAATCTGATCGACGAACTCGTGGTAGCGTGCGCGACGGGCCGCGGAGATTGTCTGCAGGTTAGCGACGCTGCCCTCACGCGAGTGCCACCAGGCCCACAGGCTATAGGCCACCCAGCCGACCACCAGGAGCAGGAGCGCCGCACCGGCGACCCACATCCAGTGCGGGTAGATGATTGGGTCTTGGAGGCTGTCAATGAGGTTGCCGGACATCGCCGTACCTTTCGCCCGGGCGGGTGAGCGGGGCGGTGTTGGCGTGAACGGCGCGGTGTGCTGCCATCGCTCGTGGTGCCATTCCGACTCTCTTCCCAGTGTTCATCGGAGCGTCGGACCGACCACCCATTCCCGTGTCAGAGCCGACGCCGCGTTCACCTGATTGTGCCACGACGGGAGCGATAGTGCTAATGCCCGGTGCGGCGCCTGGCCGCAGGTGTCACCCCGGGAGACCGCGTTTATTCGACAGGCGTTTGAGCAATTTGTTCGATGTTTGCGCGCTTCTTCGGGCGCGCAGGATACCCGGAGCGCCACACGTAGAGCCCAATCAGTGAGACTCCCCCCAACAGGCCGACGGCCCACCAGGGGAACCCGGGGATATCGGGAACATCGCCTGCCGCGTCGAGGTCCTTCTGGGGGGTGGGATAGACGCGCTCGCCGGTGATCAGGATGCGGTGCGTGTTGATGCCCAGGGGCGTGCACGTCACCAGCGTAGCCAGATCCCGCCCCGGGTCGGCGCGCAGCGCCTCGGTTTCCTCGGGTTCGACGACCTTTTTATCAAAGACCCTGTAGGTGAGGACCTCGCCGAACACCTCGAAGGTGAAGGTGTCGCCCACCGAAACCTTGTCGAGGTCCGTAAACATGCGCGCTTCGGCCAGCCCGCTGTGCCCGGTGACGACCGCGCGTTGCCCCTGCCCGCCGACGGGCAACGAGGTGCCCTCCAGGTGCCCGAGCCCCCTGAGGAGGGTGTCGTCGGCGGTGCCGTGGTAGATGGGCAGGTCGATGTCGGCGGTGGGGACCTTCAGCCTGCCCATGAGTCCCGTATCGTCGGCTCTCAGGATGGAGTTATAGTCCAGGCTTTCGTCACCGGAGGTGCCGTCGCCGGTGGGCACGTTCGTGTTCGCCTTCAGTACCGCCCCGTAGTTCAACGCGTCGTTGTACCTGTGGGCGAGCGCCAGCTGTTCATCGGCCGACGGGTCGGCGCGGCCGACCGAGTCCTTGTACTGGGCGATGACCTGCGACTGGTTGTATTGGACAATCCAGGCGGAGATCGACGGGTACAGGCAGAGCAGCATGGCCGCCAGCGCCAGCAGGGACGGGATCAGCGAGGGTGCCGAGAATGTCCACCGTCGCTGCTCCTGGGCAGGCGGGCGCGATCTGGCGGGCGTTATCTGTGCACCTGGCGCGTCGGGCGCGGTGCTTCCGGTTTCGTGCGTGTGGGTCATAGTGCGGGCGCGCTGGGGGACCCGGGTCGGGGTCCCCCAGTCGCGTCATGCCTTTCGGTTCTTGCGGCGCTTGATGGCCGCGCCTACGCCAGCGGCACCCAGGCCGGCGACGATACCGCCGATGATGTATGCATCAGCACCGAATCCGCCGGTGAGCGGGAGGCTTGGAACATTCTGCTTCTCATTCGTGATCGGCTCGAAAGCAAAGTCCAGTGCCTTTGCATCGATTGTGAATTCATGCGGGGTCGGATCCAGGCGGTACCCGGCGGGAGCCTTCTTCTCTTTGAGAGTGTAGGTCTTCTCGCTCCACGGCAGCCCCTTCACGGTGAAGGAACCGGCGGCGGGGTCCGTGTCGTAGTAGGTGCCGTCCGGGGCCTTCGGACACTGGGCGGCCGAGTCAGCCTGGCAGTCCGCGATGGTCACCGCGCCCGGCAGCGCGCCGCCGCTGATCGTCCATTCCGAGCCTGCGAGAGGCGAGGTGCCGTCGGAGGCATCCACCTTCTTCCAGGTCACCGACCCGGTGAGCCTCGTATTGATGATGGCACCGTTGTCAGTAACCTTGCCATCAATTGCCGCGAGTCTAGCCTCAAGGGCAGAACCGTTGAGCTGTGGGAAGGTAAAGGTGTCGGTCAACACCGCATACCCGTCGGGGACGGCGGACTCCTTGATAGAGTAGGTCCCCCACTTGAGACCCGTGAGTTTGAACTTACCCGGCGCCGGATCCTGATCCTTATAGGCGCCCGTCGGGCAGATACCCGAGGAGCAGTCAGTCACGGTCGTGCCCGTCGGAACGTCGGGACCCGTCAGGGTCCAAGTGGTGCCTGCCAGAAGAGTGGTCCCGTCGGATTCAACCTTATCCCAGGTGAGGGTGCCCGGTTTCGTCGTGTTAACAATTGTGCACGTCACACGATCAGCGTTCTTGATGGTAACCCGCGAGCCTGACAGAGTTGACGAGTAGGAGGTTCCCTGAGCGTTGACGGTTCCGGCGGTCTGGCCACAGGTCCATTCGCCAGCCGCGTACCCACCCGCCTGAGCATTCACCGATTCCTCGGACAGCGCGTACGTGCCCTTGAGCACTCGCTGGATGTTCGTGTCGCCTGCACCCGTGATGGTCTTGAAGGGAGCATTCACCGAGGAATTCTTACCTGTGAGGGTCCATTCCGATGCGGCGAGCGCGGGGACCTCCGTCGAGGCGTAAAGCCCGTCAACATTCTTGACAATCTGAAGGGTGGGAATGCGGACTGAAATCTTGTAGTCCTCGACCTCACCGGTCGTCGTGTTACCGGTAGCCTTCTGATTGTCACCATTAGAGTCGTTGGTGATACGCAGACGCATGAAGGTATCACCGACACTTCCCGCCTCTCCGGTCACCGAACGGACAACGTCGTCGGGAACCGTCCAGCTGAGCTTCACGCTGGACCCCAGGCAGGGTACCTCATCGGACTTCTCACCCAAGTCGAAGGAGCCGTTGTGGTTCCAGTCGATCCATCCGGCAACCTTCCCCGGTCCCTTACAGGCAACCGTCTGTTGATGGGTCGCTCCCGCCTGAGTAGTGATTCCCTCGGCAATGGTCTGCACGCTGAGACCATCCTCGTCTGCGGTTCCGTTCTGATCATCACCAAGGGCGTCGTCCGAGTGCTGCTGGTACCCCTCGGCGTCGATCTCGGTGCCAAGAATCGTTTGGGCAGAATGCATCGTCGCCTTGCCGACACTAAAGGCATCAACGGTGTGCGTCACCTGACCGCCGCTCCACGTGGGCTGGAAGAGCGCGGATGCTTTGCCATAGGACTCTGGGGCGTCGCCAAAGTCGGTGGCGATGACCAGGCCCAGTGCGACCGCCGAGTAGCCTCCACCCTGAATGGTGATCGTCGCCTTGGTCGCACCTTCCATGAACATAACGGCATCCGGACCACCCAGGCCGTTAGGGCGACTGTACTTTCCACCATTCTGGTAGACACACTCCTTTCCGGTAGGCATCAGCCGGACCGTCGAGGAGTCAACGAATTTTGCTTCACTAGTCACGCCATTGCAATTAGCAGAACGCAGGGTATCGAGGACGCGCCACTTGACATTCTGCTGCGAGGTGCTTGCCTGCACCCACTCATTCTGGAAGTCATAGTCGTCACCTGGCTTCCGATTGCTAGAGGCCTCGGCGTCCGCGAAGACGAGGCCGGAAAGGGGGACAGCGAGGGTCGTACCGTCATCGCCGCGAAGCTCTGCGGAGCAGTTGAGGTCAACGCTCACTCGGGCGTTCACACCCGTCGGACGGTTCCCCGGCTGCCATGGAGCGTTCGGATTCTCGTAGGAATTGCTCCCGATGTTCGCGTAGCCATTGGCCAGGCCGACGACCATCTTGTTCTTGTTGACGTAGTCCTTGGGGTACGTAAGCCCTTCGTGCCACTCGGCGGAACCGTCGCTCCATGAGCCGGGGCCGCCGACGTTGTAGAGGTTGTCCAGGGCGTCGCCTGCCCAAGTTCCTGGAATGGTCGCGACTAGGGGGCCATTGGATTGTTCATCCGTGCTTCCAGTGCCGTGCCCCAAGTGTTGAAGATTCGACAGGGTGCAGGTCGTCACCAGAACGCCAGCGTCGCCCATGTCCCGCGAATTCGTGAACGCTTTCACCTCGCCCTTATCGAGAATCGGCGCGTAGGGCTGCGTCTGGTTTGCGAAGTACTTGTCATAGTCCGCCCATTGGAGCCACTGGATGGATTCTTTGAAGCGCCCCGAGCCTCCCGTGGCGAAGGTCGCGGGCAGGGAACCACTGGGGACCCTCTCGGCAGCCGCCTGGGTCTGCTCCACCACGTGGGGCAGGATCGGCGCGGTGCCGATGGCCGCGCAGACCGCGAACGCGACCGCGAAGCGTGCGAGCCGCCTGCTGCGGGACTGTAGACGGGCGTGTTGGGTCACTTCAACTCCAATGACTAGGTTTTTAAAAAATCGTTCTCAAGCAAGTATTGTCTGGGATGTACTGCGGGGTCGGCACGGCTGGAGAACCGGTCTCCCGGCCGTGCCGACCCGCACGGGGCCTCGGTGCCAGGGCGACACCCTGACAGCCCCGAATTGTCAGGCTTCCCTGCTGCGCTTACGCGAGCGGATAACCAGGGTGGAACCAACGGCGATGAGTCCCAGGGAGACGCCGCCGATGGTCATCAGCAGCTGGCCGTTGGCACCCGTGAGGGGCAGCTGAGGCACGGGCTGCTTGGTGTTGCTGATCTCGGCGTTGTACGAACCCACGTTCTGGGTACCCTTGGCAACCTCGATGCCGGTCGTGGCGTTCTTGGGCAGGACGTAGCCCGCGGGGGCCTCGATCTCCTCGACCACGTAGCAGCGCTTGAGCGCACCCTTCGAGGCAGGGCCGACCGAGCCGACGGAGTCGCCGACGTAGAGGCCGTCGATCTTCACCAGGCCGTTCTCGTCAGAGACGAACTCGGTCTTGTCGTTGACCTTGATCGGGTCGCCAGTCTTGGTCGCAGCCTTGCAGTCGGCCGCGTAGGGGTCGGTGGCGTTGTAGACGTTGAACTTCGCGCCCTTGATGCCGGTCTTGGCATTGCCGGAATTGCCGTCGAACTTCAGCAGCTGAACGCTGCCCCAATCCGTGGAGACCTCGGGGGAGGTCGGCGGGTTTTCGGGCTCGAACGGAGGCAGCGAGGGCGGGTCGTTGGGGGGAACGGCGCCGTAGGTCGTGTCCTGGATCAGGTCGGCCGTGTTCTTGATGGTACCGTCACCAACGGCGCTGACCTTGCCGCTGAAGATCGCCTCAAGCTTCTTGCCGGCATTATCCTGCAGCTTCTGCAGACCGGCGCGCTTGAAGGAGACGACAACCAGGCCGTTCGTATTGGACTGCTCGTAGTCGGTGCCCTCGGTCAGGGTCTCGTCGCCCAGGGTGATCTTGTCGACCTTGCCGTCGGTGAGGCGCGGATCCAGCTGGTCACGCAGGTAGAAGTACTTGAACTGCAGGTCGGCGTCAAGATACGGAACGGCCACAGGGACAGGGCCGTCGTCACCAAGGTTCGGGATGGTCGTGGAGACGGGGAAGGTCACGCGAGAACCCAGGCCGAAGCCGTTCGCACTCTGATCGGAGATGGTCTTGTCGATCTCGATCTTCTGGTTCTTCGGGTAGGCGTGCACGTCGTAGAGCCACTTGCCGTCGCCATCATTGGTGGTGTTCGGGAACGGGATCGTCACGACGAAGGGCTTGGCCTTCTCGACGATGTTGGCAGGAGCCTTGGTCTCACAGACCAGGTACGCGGCGACCGAGAGCTGCTCCAGCTTGGTCACGCCACCACCGGCGGTGGTACCCTCGGCTGCTGCGTTCGTCTCGACGGCGGGCGCACCGGCTCCGAGCGTCGGGGCAGCAGGATCCGCACAGGCGCTGGCGGGAACATTGTCGACAAGCTCTGCCAGCTTGTCCCAGTCGGCGGGCTTGGACAGGTCCAGGCCGGAGACCTTGTACGCCTTGAAGGTCACGCCATCAACGCCGTCACCGCCAGCATCGGCAGAACCGTCTACCTTGCCCATCTGACCCGAATCGTTCTTCAGGTGCTTGTGGATGGTGATCGAGCCCTTGGCGTTTTGATCGATGGTGCCGTAGGAGGGATCCTTGGCAAAAGCAGCCGCGCTGGTGGCAACAACTCCCGCAACTCCGATACTCAGGGCACCCGCGGCGGCGAGCATTCGCCGCCCCAGGGGCGAGTGTTTGCTGTTCACTCGTCTTCCTCTCATAACTTCCGCACTGTGTGTGACGGGGTGGATGGTTCAGCAATAAGCATAGGAGCGACTTCGGCCAGATGCTACATTTACCGGAAAAATATGAAATACCTTTCACGTTTTGACGTAAAATACCGAAAATCCTATGAGCCAGCTCTCATTTCATTACCGTTCGGTAGAGAAATTTGCGGGATTGTCACACACCAAACGCGTCTCTACGCGCGGTTTCCCGACCGCTCCAACGCGCGCATGAGAGCGCGAGGAACCTCATCCGAGGAAGCAACGCTCACCTGGATGACGCCGCGCGTGTCAAGCATCTGCGAGACCGCCATGCGACGCTGCTCCACGACACCCCGGGCCTCCTTGGCCAGCTGCTCATCCCTGCGCAAGAAATCAGGCAGCGGCCCCTCGTTGACGTCAATAACCGTCATGTCTGGATCAACATCCGCCGGGTTCATATCGGCCACCGATATCTGCACGACCTGATGGCGCACGGTCAGCGACTTGATGATGTCGTCCGCCTCCTTCGTCGGAAACGGCTGAGTCTGATCGCTGACGATCACGACAAGCGAGCGCCTCCTGGTCGTCGTGAGCGCCCGACGCAAAAGGCGCAGCACGTCCGAACGCGGAGAGGCCAGGGTAATATCCTCCGCGATGCGACGCATGATCGTCTCCGCGTGGCCATTGCCCGTCCGGGCCGGCATGAAGCGCACCCTGCGCGAATCCCCGGCGACCAGGCCGATCTGGTCCCCCCTGGCCACCGACAACCACGCGATCGCCTCGCACGCCGCCAGCGCCACCTCCTCCTTCGACTCCCCCGACGGGGCCAGAGCGCCCATCTCGCGCCCCGTATCGACTACCAGGATCACCTGAACGTTCGCCGTCGCCTCGTGACGCTTGATCGTGGGAGTCCCCGTCCGGGCGGTGGCCGCCCAGTCGATCTCGCGCACGTCATCGCCCGGCTGATAGGGGGCCAAGTCCATGAACTCCCAGCCCCGCCCCCACCTCAGCGCCGAATGTTGCCCGTCCATGACGGACAGGAGCTTGCGCATAACGGGAAGCTGGATGCGCGTCGACAACGCGTGGATCTCACGCGACCTCACAGGCACGATAGGCCTCCTTAAACTGGCCGGGAAAAGCGGCAGCCGTCACGGCACCGGAACCGCGTTGAACACCGCGTCGATCAGCCCCTCAACAGAAACGTTATCCGCCAGCGCGTCGAAGGTACGGATGATGCGGTGGCGCAGAATCGCGTAACGCAGCCTCTTGATATCGTCGGGCACCACGTAGTTGCGCGCCTCCATGAGCGCCAGAGCCTGAGCGATCTGCATGAGCGCAATGCCGCCTCGCGGAGAGGCACCCACGCGCACGTGCTTGGTCCACCCAGGCAGCGGATTCGGGCCCGCTCCCCTGGTGGTGTTGATGATGTCAACGATGTACGCCTTGAGGGTGCTGTGCACGTACACGCGGCGCGTCAAATCCTGCAGCAACAGAACATCGTTGACGGAGACCGGCTCCGAGGCGACGGGGACCTCCATCGCACCCGAATCGATACGCTCCAGGACCTCTAGCTCGTCAACCGGCGCGGGGTAGGTGATGACCTCCTTGAGCAAGAATCGGTCCATCTGCGCCTCAGGCAAAACATAGGTGCCCTCTTCCTCGATGGGGTTCTGCGTCGCCATCACCATGAACGGCCTGGGCAGGCGGTGGTTGACGCCGCCGATCGTGGTCTGCCCCTCCTGCATCGCCTCCAGCATCGCCGACTGGGTCTTCGCACTCGATCGGTTAATCTCATCGAGCAGGACCAGGTTCGCGTGGACCGGTCCCAGCTGGGTGACCATCTCGCCCGAGGCCTGGTTCCAGATCTGCGAACCCACGATGTCGTTGGGCATCAGATCCGGCGTGCACTGGATACGGTGGAACGTACCGGAGACGGCGGAGGCCAGGGTCTGAGCGGCGGTGGTTTTGGCCAGGCCCGGCACCGACTCGACCAAGACGTGTCCGTCCGCCAGCAGGCACGCCGTGAGCGCCGTACGCAGATCCTCCTGCCCGACAACTTTCGCCTGATAAATCACGGTAATGCGGTTCAGAATGTCCTTGGCCTGGGCAAGTTCCGCATCGGTCAGGTAAACGGCCACAAAGTCTCCTAGTGTGCACGGGAAAAGGTGCTGCTGTGGTTAGTCTAGTGCGCGGGGCGCGTTTTGGTGGACATGTGTCCAGACGCACCCCGCTCCGGGCCTGCCCGCGTCACCGGGTCAGCCCGCAGCACCCTGAACGACGCGCACGACCTCCGCGAAGTCGACGCGCCGCCTGCGCTCGTCCTCGGGGGCAGCAAGGCACGTGTACACGCCCGACTCGACCGTCACCCCGCGCGCCACGCCCCAGGCCCACAGGGTTTCGAGTTGCAACTGCGCCGTGACGATCGCCTTACGTGAATAGTCGTCGAAATACCCAACTCCGATCAACGGCACATCGCCATAACCGGGCATGAGCAGGTGGATATTGACGCTACCGGCGATATAGTCATCCCCGTAGTCACTCGGCTCACTGAGGCAAATAAAGAGATCCGAATGTGATCTCGGCCATGCATAGTCCGACCGATTCGTCCCCTCGACCAGGTGAAAACCCATTCGGTCCACGACGAGCCGGTCGTTGCCGCGTATCTTCACGTCGTAGACGTAGTAGCCGATCACGCCAAAGGGAACCACGCACATGACGACGAGCGCGACGATGTCGGAGGACGAGCGGATAGCTCCGGACGCGCTATCCGGGTTCGTGAGAAAAATCAGCCCCACGACGAACGGACACAGCAAAGAGAGACAGATCCCGCCGACCCACATGACCTTCGACCATGTCGAGCGGGAAGCGGATCGTTTGAACACGAGCGGCTCCTGCGCCATCCACACCTGATTCGGCGCCAAAAATGGCTGAAATGCCGTGGGGCCGACAGTGCTCGCGCCCCCAGCATTTGGGACGTTGCCTGGACTATTCGGAGTCACCGGGGGAGCAGTAAACCACGCATACGGATTCTACGGGTTCGTGCCAGGGTATCGTCCGCTCATCTCGTCTCTTTCCTCGCCTCTGCACACATTCTACTCACGCCGTTCAACGCCCTCAGTGCCTCGTGGCCGCCGCGGGGCCCACTTGTGGCACCCGGCCGGGTGGAGGCTGCGGGAGCTATTGCTGGACCTGCCCAGTCTGGGACTGTGGAAGCCGACTTCCAGCGACACACGGGAGGCCGGGCCCGATCGGGCCCGGCCTCCCGCACTCGGTGTGCGCGAGATGCAGCGAGGCGCTCAGGCCTTCGCGGCGGCGATGCGCTGGCGGAACTTGGCCAGCTGCTCGGTGATGGCGGCGGGGAGCTTATCGCCGAACTGCTTAAAGTACTCCTCCGTGTCATCCATCTCGGCGGCCCACGCGTCGGGATCGATCGCAAAGAGCTTCGCCCACACGGCCTCGTCGATGTCCAGGCCATCAAGGTTGAAGTCCTCGAACTTCGGGTAGCGTCCCGTCACGCCGTCGATGGCCTCGACCTCGCCGGCGGCGCGGCGGACGATCCAATCCAGGACGCGGCTGTTGTCGCCAAAGCCGGGCCACATGAAGTTGCCGTCCTCGTCCTTACGGAACCAGTTGACCTGATAGACCTTCGGGAACCCATCGCCCAGTTCCTTCTGCATATCAAGCCAGTGGCCCCAGTAGTCGGCCATGTTGTAGCCGCAGAAGGGCAGCATGGCGAAGGGGTCGTGGCGCAGCGAACCGGCCTTGACGTCGGTCGCGGCCGCGGTGACCTCGGAGGCCACGGAGGCGCCGATGAACACGCCGTGGGCGGGCTCGTACTGCTCGGCGACCAGCGGGACGTTGGTGGCGCGACGTCCGCCGAAGAGGATGGCGTCAACCGCAACGCCCTCGGGGGCTTCCCAGTCGGGGCAGATGATCGGACACTGCGAAGCGGGAACGGTGAAGCGACTGTTCGGGTGAGCAGCCTTCTCACCGGACTCGGGGGTCCAGTCGTTGCCGTGCCAGTCGATGAGGTGCGCGGGAACCTCGCCGTCGATGCCTTCCCACCACACGTCACCGTCGTCGGTCAGGGCGACGTTCGTGAAGATGGAGTTAGCCTTGCCGGTCTCCATGGCCATGGGGTTGGTCTTGTAGGAGGTGCCGGGGGCGACGCCGAAGAAGCCGGCCTCGGGGTTGATGGCGCGCAGTCGCCCATCGGGGCCGGGGCGCATCCACGCGATGTCGTCGCCGACGGTCTCGACCTTGTAGCCGGGGATCGTGGGCTGAAGCATGGCGAGGTTGGTCTTGCCACAGGCGCTCGGGAACGCGGCAGTCACGTGGAACTGCTGGCCCGTGGACTCGCGGGTCAGGCGCAGGACGAGCATGTGCTCGGCCATCCACCCGTCGCGGCGGGCCATCGTCGAGGCGATGCGCAGCGCGAAGCACTTCTTGCCCAGCAGAGCGTTGCCGCCGTAGCCGGAACCGTAGGACCAGATCTCGTTGGTCTCCGGGAAGTGGGTGATGTACTTCTCGTCATTGCAGGGCCACGAGTCATCTTCCTGACCGGGCTCGAGCGGGACGCCGACGGAGTGAACGGCGGGAACCCACACACGGCCTTCGCTGATGAGGTCCATGGCGCCCGCGCCCATGCGGGTCATGATGCGCATGTTGCACACGACGTAGGGGGAGTCGGTGATCTCGACGCCCAGCTGAGAGATGGGGCCGCCCAGGGGACCCATCGAGAAGGGAATCACGTACATGGTACGGCCCTTCATGGAACCCGTGAACTTCTCACGCAGGGTCGCCTTCATTTCCTTGGGATCCGCCCAGTGGTTGGTCGGACCCGCGTCCTCTTCCTTCTCGCAGCAGATGAAGGTACGGGACTCGACGCGCGCAACGTCGGACGGCTTGGAACGCGCGAGGAAGGAGTTGGGGCGCTTCTCCTCGTTGAGCTTGGTGAACATGCCGCTGGCGACCATCTGAGAGGTCAGGCGATCCCACTCCTCCTGGGACCCGTCGGCGAATTCGATGGCATCAGGGGTGGTCAGCGCTGCGATTTCAGCAACCCACTTGATGACGTCTTCGGGAGCGTTCGCCGGAGCGGCCGCTCGCACGTCCTGTTCGGTTACGGACATTTTGCCTCCTGAGGCATTTTGGGTTGTCGGGGCCGCCTCGTGCGCCCCCGCTTGGCACAATCCATCATGCCGGAACGAATGCCCACGCTTGCGGGCGCTTGGTCCCGGTCACACCTCAATCCTAGCCGAACGAATCACGCGCCGCCCGGCCCGCAGGGACCTTCAGCCCACCCGCGAAGCACCCCCGACGACCAGGGCACACCCGGGCCTCGCGAGCGGGAAAGAAACGAAGCCCCCACACCATATCGTGAGATAGAACACGAAATATGGTGTCACAAATGCGCATCTGAACTTGAAGTAGCACCGCACCATGACCGACGATTACAGGTAGCACAACAGTGCTGTTCACCATTGGAAGGACCGAGTACACCATGGGATTCCGAAACAAGACCCAAGGCCCTGACTTTTTTGAATACTTCACCTCCCAGGCGCGCCAGCTCGTGCAGGCCGTCGAGTTCCTCTCACACATTTATGCCGCCTCCCCCGAAGAACGCATCGCCCTGCGCGACCAGCTCCACGAGGTTGAGCACCGCGGCGACGAACTGAACCACGAGATCATCCAGCGCATCAACTCCTCGTTCATCACGCCTTTCGACCGCGAAGATCTGCAATCCCTGGCATCCCACCTGGACGACTGCCTGGACTTCATTGACGAGGCCGGCGACCTGCTGGTCGTCTACGGAATCGCCGACATCCCTTCCTCCCTGGTCTCCCTGCTCAACGTGCAGCTCGATGTCATCAAGAACTGCGCCGACCTCACCGCCGAGTCCATGCCCTCGCTGAAGTCCCCAGTGGACATGCGCGACTACTGGATCGAGATCAACCGCCTCGAGAACGACGGCGACCTGGCCTACCGCCGCACCCTGACGGCCCTGTTCGACTCCGGCCTGGATGCGATCACGATCATCAAGCTCAAGGACATCGTTCAGGGCCTCGAATCCTGCGCCGACGCCTTCGAGGAGCTGGCCAACGTCATCGAGTCCCTTGCACTGAAGGAATCCTGAACCGTGGATCTGAACCTGATCCTCGTTAGCGTCGTCATCGCCGTCGCGCTGTTCTTCAGCTACACGAACGGATTCCACGACGCAGCGAACGCGATCGCGACCTCGGTATCGACGCGCGCTTGGACGCCTCGAGCGGCGCTCCTGATGGCGGCAGTCATGAACGTCGTCGGCGCCATGATGGGCACCGCCGTCGCTAAAACGGTCGGCAAGGGCATCATTTCGATCAGTCGTTACGCCGAGTCAACGCAGCCGGAGATGCAGCACAAGGGCCTGGTCATCATCCTGGCCGCGCTGCTGGGTGCCTGCATCTGGAACCTGGTCACCTGGTGGTTCGGGCTGCCCTCTTCCTCGTCGCACGCCCTCATCGGCGGCCTCGTCGGCGCCGGCATCATGAGCGGCACGGCGGTCCACTGGTGGGGCATTCTGGACCACGTCATCATCCCGATGTTCGCCTCGCCGATCATCGGCTTCATCGTGGGCTACATCGTCATGCGGTGCGTCCTTCAGCTGCTGCGCAAGGCGCAGTATCACCGCTCCATGCGCCGCTTCCGTGCAGCGCAGCGCTTCTCGTCAGCAGCGATGGCCCTGGGCCACGGCATCCAGGACGCTCAAAAGACGATGGGCATCATCATCATGGCGCTGCTGGCCGGTGGATACGGCGAGACGCACCAGATCTACGACCCCATCACGGGCGACTTAACGGTGCCCCTGTGGGTCAAGGTTTCGGGCGCTCTGGCGATTTCGTTGGGCACGATGGCCGGCGGCGGGCGAATCATGCGCACGATCGGCCGCAAGATCATCGACCTGGATCCGGCGCGCGCCTTCACCGCCGAGGCCGTGTCCTCCTCGATCCTGTACCTGTGCTCCTACGTCATCCACGCCCCCATCTCGACGACGCAGGTCGTATCGACGGCGATCATGGGCGTGGGCTGCACGAAGCGCTTTTCGGCGGTTCGTTGGGGCGTCGCGGGCAACATCGTTGTCGCGTGGTTCCTGACCCTGCCAGCCGCGGCCCTGGTGTCGGCGATCGTGTACCTGGCAGTGGCTCTGCCGCTGGGGGTCCACTAGTGACACGCATTCGTCTCGTTGCTCTGGCCGCCGCACTCGGCATCGTCACGGCCCCGCTGGCTGGGTGCTCGGATTCCTCCGTCAGGCACATGCGGGTCGGACAGTGCATACGCCTGCCCCACGAAGAGACCGCGACCACCGTTGAGACCACCGGCTGCGCCCGCGAACACGACGCCGAGGTGTTCCACGTGACCTCCGCGCCCGACGGCGACTTCCCCGGGGCGGATACGTTGAACAAGCAAGCCGAAACCGAGTGCATCTCGGCGTTTGACGAGTACGTGGGAACGGACTACCTCACGTCATCCCTAGATGCCACGTGGATGATTCCGACGAAGGACTCGTGGGCGCAAAAGGATCGGTCGATCGTGTGCCTGGCGCGTCCGCTGGATCATTCAAAGCTGACCAGTTCGGTGAAGAAATCCGGCATGTGACGCTGTGCCGCCATCCGCGTGGCGGTTTGGCCCAGGCCGGGCCGCCGCGCGTTGTTAACGGGGGAAGCGTCATCTGTGCTTGACGCTTCCCCCGTTCGGCAGTCTCGTTGTTATAGTTTTTGCAGCGCAGCGGTATCTGCCCATCACACCTCACCCGTCCTCGCCGTGCCGCGCGCCCGCACTCGACGAAACCACGGTCCCATCGCATCAAGGAGCACCATGTCCCACGCTTTTCCCCGCACTCTCACCCTCGCTGTCCTGGCCGCCGCCCTGGGGGTGAGCCTGCCGGCGTGCTCTCTCTACCCCTTCGGTAACAGCACCTCCGCCTTCAACATGAGGGTCGGCCAGTGCGTCCAGCTCCCGGACGACTCCCAAGTCTCCAGGCTCGAGACCTCCGAGTGCACCGAGGCGCACGACGGGGAGGTCTTCCACATTGCGAAGCTCACAGATGCCACACTACCCTCCGAGGACGAGATGAAGGAAAAGGCGAAGGACAACTGCACCGGTGCTTTTGAGCCCTACGTCGGCAAGTCGTACGAAGAATCCGACCTTGAAGTCACGTGGCTGTACCCCACCACGCAGACTTGGGCGACGGGCGACCGCGAAATCATCTGCATCGCCACCTCGATGAACGAAGACAGGCTGATGGATTCGGTGAAGGATTCCGGCATGTGAGGTACAACGGGTTGGGTGCGCCGCGCGGGCGCTCCCAGCCCGCGTCAGCGGCGCTTCGCGCCCTTTCGGCAGGGCGCTGAGGGATCTTTCGTGGTGACGCCGTGCGTTTCAAACGCGGCCACGACCGGACCTTCGTCGCCATGCTCGACGTGCGCGACCAGGATCTGCCCACACGTCAGGACGGGGACGCAGGCGCTCGCGATGCTGCCCGCCCCGTGGGCTCGTATTTCCTCGATGATCGCCTCGCGCGCCTCGCCCACGACGGACAGGACGGCCGGGCTACCGTGTTCGCGCAGGCGTTCGGCCGCAAAAGCGCGAATCCGCGCCAAACGAGCGTCGATGTGATGCCGCCCGGCGTCGGCCCCACGGGTAGCGTCAAGGGAATCCACCAGGGTCACCGACCCGCCCCCCATCGACGCCCACGGGGTGAGGACCTGGCGCGCCCGAGCGCTGGGCGACGCGTAGGCACGCTCCGCCCCGAAGGCACTGAGCAGATCGATGAGGTCAAAAGCCTGACGCACGCCAAACCGGCTGAGCGGGGGATCAGCGGGGATCGAAGCTCCCTCGGCCTCCCCCGACGACGCCCGCTCCACCTGCGCCGCCCTCCTGGCCGCCGCCGACGCCACCATCGCGGGGGTGGGCGCACGGCGGGAAGGGTGGGGCGCGGGGGCGGGGGCTACCCCCGTCCCCGGAACGGGACCAGGCTCGGAGGCGGCCAGGGCCTGGTTCGCGGCAGGAGCAGCGCCCTCGCCGGGGCGTAAGACGATAAGGGTGGTGGTGGCGAGGCGACCCTCGCGGGCGCGGGCGACGAGGTCGGCAAGGAGGCGGCGGTCGCCCCGTCGGGTGAGCATGTTGGCCGCCCGCTCGGGAGTGGCCCACGCGGTTCGGTCGATTTCGGTGCGGGGTGCCCGGGCGACGGGGGCGCGCAGCCGCTCGAAGGCGCTGCCGGGGGACACGGGGGTACCCACCCAGTAGTGGACCTCCTTCGTTTGTCCACCGCCGAGCCTGTAGCGCTGAGTGGTCAGGGGCGCGCCGAGCGTGACAATCTGGCCGGTTTCTTCCTCTACCTCGCGGACGGCGGCCGCGACGAGGGCTTCCCCGTTTTCGGCTTTTCCCTTGGGCCAAGACCAGTCGTGGTAGCGGGGCCGGTGGACCATGAGGACCTCGATGACCGCGGGATCAATGGCCTCACCGGGAACGGCGGCGCGGTCGGGGTCGGCGAAGCGCCAGACGAGCGCGCCGGCTGAGCGAACGAGTCGCTGAGGGCGTGGGGCTGGCATCGCAGACATAGGGCCCAGGGTAGTCGCCCGACGGCACACGCGCCCTGGCGGGCGCATCACGTCACCCCAGGTGGCGTTGCCCCGCACCCCTAGTCGAGTGTGCCGGCGGCTGCTTCGCGCGCGGCGACACCGAGTTCGTCGGCCGTGATCGCCAGCGCAGAGGTACGCATGGTGACGCGGTGAGCCAGGGGGTCGGCCGGGTCTTCGATCCACAGAGCCCCAGCCTCCCCGGCTGCCAGGACACGCATGGCACGCGAAGCCTGGGCCAGCACGTGTTCGAGGTCGTCGTCGGTGAGGCCGCCATGCAGCAGGGAGTCGACCTCCTCCATAACGAGGCTCAGGGGCCGCACGTGGGTGGGGCCTTCGAGGCTCTGGATGGTCGGCGCGTTCGCTCCCTGCGAGTATCGAGATTCGACAGGGCCAGGGTCGCGGTGGTACCACTCATGCAGCAAGTAGAGGCGCCACAGGGCTCCGGGGAGAGTGAACTCGGGGCTGCGGGACCACACGTGCGCGATCGCATCGACGCCGCGGGCGCGCACGGCCTCGCGCAGCCGGGCGACGTCCTCGTCGGTGAAGGAATCGTCCCCCACCCCCATGAGCGCCCACGCGGCGGTGTGTGCGACGGCTGCGACTTCTGCTGGATCTTCGTCGCCAACGATGGACTCAGCCCTCGCTGAGTCGAGCATGGCGGGGCGGCGAGGAATGTTTGATTGGGCCATGGGGACCGGTTCCTCCTACAATGGGATCAATGGGCCTATAGCTCAATGGTAGAGCAGCGGACTTTTAATCCGTAGGTTGGGGGTTCGAGTCCCCCTGGGCCTACTGGTCGCCTCGGGTTTTCCGGGGCGTTCATGCTATCTGTGGGCGTGGCTGCCCGCGTTGGGAGGCACACCGATGGATCCTCTTTTTTCCCGCGCGTACGGGGCGCTGGCCGGGCTGGCGCTCGGCGATGCCCTGGGCATGCCGACCCAGGCCATGTCTCCAGATCACATCGCCAGCGTGTACGGCGAGATCAGGGGCCTGGTGGACGCGGACGCGAGCCAACCCTACGCGCCGGGCATGCCGGCGGGGTCGATCACGGACGACACGGAGCAGGCGCTGTTGGTGGCATCCCTCCTGCTGCGAGGCAAAAACACCTCGGAAGGTCGGGGGATCCTGGATGCGGGCGAGTTCGCCCACGCGCTGCTGGAGTGGGAGGAAGCGATGATCGCCCGCGGGTCTTCGGACCTGCTGGGCCCCTCCACGAAGGCGGCCCTGGAGCGGGTGCGCGCGGGCGAGGAGCCGCTGACCGTGGGCGGCGAAGGCACGACGAACGGGGCGGCGATGCGGGTTACACCGATCGGCATCGCGACCTCGATGGCAGACCCCCAGGCCTTCGCGGACGCCGTGTGGTCATCCTGCCGGGTCACGCACGCGACGCGCCAGGGCTTCCAGTCGGCTGCGCTGGTGGCCGCCGCAGTATCGATCGGGATAGGTCGGCCCGGCTCTCCCCCGATGGACGTGAGGAGCGTCCTGTGGGAAGCCGTCAGCTTCGTGGCCTCCCTGCCTGCGCGCGGCGCATGGACCCCGGAACCGGACGTGGTGGCGGCGACGCGCAGGGCGTTGAACATCGCCAGCAACCACAACGCGCACGGCGGCCATCCCATTCAACGCCTCGTGGAGCAGATCGGCACGTCGGTGGCTTCCGCGCAGGCCGTTCCGATGGCTTTTGCGCTTGCCTTCCTTCACGCGGACCACCTCGCCCTGCGCGCTGCCGCGAACGTGGGCGGCGACACGGACACGATCGGAGCCATCGCCGGTGCCATGATCGGCGCGGTCCGCGGAGTCGAGCAGTTCCAGGGTCACGGCCTTGAGCAGGTAGAGGAGGTCTCCCACCTGGACCTGCAGGCAGTTGCCGAGCAGCTGCTGGCCCTCCGCGCACCCTACCCCGTCGACATGAGCCACCACGCGCTCTTCGAGCCCGTCTGCCCACCCGCCCCATTTAGCCCTACCCGCGAGGACTCGCAGGCGGGGCGCGTCGTCCTCATGGGGCAGATCCTCGTGGACCTGGCCCTGCGGGGCGATTCCTTTCCGCACCCGGGCGGCGACGTGTGGGCCACCCACGAGGGGGCCCACGTGGGCGGGGGCTTCAACGCCCTGCTGGCAGCGCGCCGCATGGGGGCCGAGGCCGTTTCACTCAGCCCGATCGGCGAAGGCCCCAACGCCTCGTCGATTCGCCAGGCTCTCCAGCGAGAGGGCATCGCGGACGCCGGGCCGCGCGTGGCGGGAATGGACAACGGCTACTGCGTGGCCTTCACCGACTCCACCGGCGAGCGCAGCTTCATCTCCACGAGAGGAGCGGAGACCCACACGCCGCCGCGCGCCTGGGCAGACTTCGTCCAGACCATGGGCCCCTTAGACGTGCTGTACATCGACGGATACCTCATGGCTCACCCGGCGAACGAGGAGGCGGCGCGACAGGCGCTGCGAGTGCTGCCCGAACACGTCCGCGTCGTGGTTGATCCCTCCCCCATTGCTCGCGTGCCCTCGGGTCTGCCGCGTGACAACGTGATCCTCTCGATGACCGCGACGGAGGCCCACGGACTCGGCGCCTCGATCGTGGCTGACCGTTCGGCATGCGACGCCTGCCAAACACCCGAAGGGGCAGCGGGGTTCATCGCACAGCTCTTCAACAGCCACGCCGTGATCCGCGTTGGCGCCAACGGCGCGTACTTCGCACACCCCACTCACGACGACAAACTTTTTAACCGGCCCGCCGTCACCCACGTTCCCACCCCGAGCGTCGATGCGATCGACACCAACGGCGCGGGCGACGCGCACACCGGCGTCCTGGCCGCCTCCCTTGCACTCGGAATCCCCCTCGAGAGAGGCCTCCTACTGGCCAACTGCGCGGGCGCGCTGTCCACGAGGGTCGTCGGGCCGGCCTCCTGCCCCTCCCGCGAAGAGATCGAGGCCGCTGCCCACGCCCTGGGGTGACCGGGCGCGGGCGTGGCCCCGTCTCTCGTACGAGCGATACCGGTGGACGTGGGCGGTACGCCTCAACCGGGCCGGGTCGGCGCGCCGCGCGAGGAGGCCAACCGGGAGAACGGAGCAAAACGCCACGATAGCGGGGCGAAAAGCCTGGAGAGCGGCTAGGGCCTCGAGGCGAGCCACACGGCGGCCGACACCAGCGCCAGGCCGACCATTTCAAAAACGCCGGGGATTTGCCGCAGCATGACCGCTCCGACCAGGGCGGACGTGGCGGGCAGGATCGCGGCAAACAGGGCGAATGTCGGGGCGGCCAGTCGCCGCATGGCGATGGCCTCGAAGGAGTACGGGATGACCGTGGAAAGCAGGCCGACTCCGACGACGATCGCGATGAGATTCCAGGAAGCGGTGGCCGCCATCGCGCGCGGTCCGAGGACGGGCGCGAAGACCAGGGCTCCCCACGCACATCCGAGGGCGAGGTTGGTGACGCCGTCGCGGGTGGAGGAGGCACGCTGGCCGACGACGATGTAGGCAGACCACGCTGCGGCTGCCAGCAGGATCCAGGCGACCCCGACACGCACGCCGGTCGAGCCGAGATCGAGGGCGAGACCACTGATGCAGGCGACGCCAGCAAAGGCGAGGACCGCTGCGATGCGGGGGCGCATTCCGTGGCCGCGCAGGACGGCGACGGCGACGGGACCGATGAACTCGATGGAGACGGCGGTCCCCAGAGGGATGCGCGCAATGGCCTCGTAAAAGGAGGCATTCATGGTGACGACGATGATGCCAAAGAGCGCGGAGATGGACAGGTCGGAAAGAGTCAGGCCGCCGCGCCAGGGGCGTTTCCATGCGAGGAGGACGAGCGCTCCCGTGACGACGCGCCACCATGCG
The DNA here is from genome assembly GCF_900105015.1 of Schaalia meyeri. Taxonomy (GTDB): domain Bacteria; phylum Actinomycetota; class Actinomycetes; order Actinomycetales; family Actinomycetaceae; genus Pauljensenia; species Pauljensenia meyeri. The sequence continues at coordinate 268,847 of NZ_FNLK01000012.1, forward strand.
ACGGATGCGGGCTCAACCGAGGCGAAGGCAACGACGGCGAGCGCGGCGCCGACGTATTGGATGAGCGCCGAGCCGACAATGTAGAGCTGGGCTGGGATGCGGTCGCTGACGATCAGGCGCGCGGTGGCACGGCCGGAACAGGGAGCGGGTCCACTCACTGCGCGGGAGCGAAGGTGAGCGCAGCCGAGTTCATGCAGTAGCGCATGCCGGTGGGTTGTCCGGGAGCGTCGGAGAATACGTGGCCCAGGTGGGAGTCACAGGTAGCACAGCGCACCTCGGTGCGGATCATGCCGTGACTGGTGTCGACGTATTCGGTGGTGGCGCCGGCGTGGGCCTGGAAAAAGGAGGGCCACCCGCACGAGGAATCGAACTTTGCGTCGGAGTCAAAGAGCTGGGATCCACACCCTGCGCACGAGTAGGTGCCGACCCGTGCCTCATCCAGGAGCTCACCGGTAAAGGGGCGCTCCGTACCAGCTTCGCGCAGCACGTGGTAGCGCATGGGGCTGAGGAGTTTCTTCCATTCGGCGTCGGTGCGGGCGGCAGGATCGGTAGCGTTCATGCCTCCATTGTTGCGCGCCGACCGTGCACGCGCACGTTTCGCGCTCGTGAGCGAGGGCGTTCGCCGCCTGCGCCGGGATCATTCCCCAGGCCGCAGAGGCCTCGACGGTCCTGTTCACTCGTCGCTTAAGGACCGTGCGGTCGAGCTTTTCTTTCCTCCCGTCGCCTTCGCGCTTGGCTTCTTCGCACCCGTTTTCTTGGTGGCGCCCTTTTTGGTGTTGGTGGTGCCCTTTTTGGTGGAACTCTTCTTGGCCGCGCTCTTCTTCGCGGTTTTCTTTTCCGCGCTACCCCCCTTTGCCGCGCTACCCCCCTTTGCCGTGCCCTTCTTCGCGGGGGCCTTCTTAGTGGGTGTTTTCTTAGCTGTGCCCTTGGCGGGTACAGACTGTGAAGAGGATGCCTTACCCGTCGCTTTCTTTGTCTTAGCAGCGCCCGCGGATTCGCCGCGTGCGCGGGTGACGGGAATGACCAGGGTTTCATCAAGCGCGGGCTGTTCCTCGATCGCGGGCTGTTCCTTGAGCGCGGGGAGGACCTGCGTGGACTCGGCATCAGGCGCGGGCACTCGAGGAGCTTCGACGGTTTCCATGACGGCGGTCGCATCGGCCTCCGGCTCAGCGTTCCGAGCCTGCGCGGCGCCCGCGAGATGTGCGGGATCGGGGACCTGCGCTGCGGCCTGTTCCGCCGTTTGGGCACCAGTTTGAGGATGATCCTCACGTTCGCCGTGTCCGGCGACGGGGATTTGGCTGGTCGCGGCGCCAGTGTTATCGGACTCGGGACCTGCCGGGGACGTAGGGGTCGCCGAGGGCGTGGGGGCTGCGGGGGGAGTCGAAACCGCCGAGGGCGTGGGCACCGCAGAGGGAGTCGGGACCGCAGAGGGAGTCGGGACCGCCGAGGGGAAGAAGTCCATGATGGACACGCGCTGGGGCGTCACTTTCGGCGTGGGACGCGTTTTGGTGTCCAGGCGTGCCTCTTCGGCGACGGCGTACCAGCCGGGATGGATGGCTGCGTCGCCGGCGTCTACAGTGTCGCCGGTGTCCCTGACGTTGGTCCTCGACGCCGCCATCTCCGCTGGGGTGGGCGCGGGCGGTGGCACGAGTGCGGGCGCCAGGGCCTGCACCGTGTCGGTCACGACAGGGCGCCCGGTGCGCTCGGGGGGCGGCACCTGGATGGGCTGCTTCGCGGAGGTTTTACGCGCAGGGATGGGAATGGTTTCCTGTTCGTCCTGCCTCGTCGTCTCCTGCAACCGGGCCGTGGCCGCCTTCTCATCTTCCTCACCCTCGGGAGCAACTGGATCGTGCTTACTCTCACGCTGGGGTTCGTCGGACTGCGCGGCGGCGGGGGGCGCGGGGACCGCGTCTGCTACTTCCTGCGCATCGGCGCTGCCCGCTGTTTCATGAGTTCCGGCGTCGCCCGCACCCACCTGGGTATCAGTATCACCCGCGCCCACAGGAACCGTCTCGGCGCCACCAGGGGCGGGAGTTTCCTCGTCCGCGGCATGAACTAAGGCGCCTTCGGTCACGGCTGACTCGTCGGTCGCGGGCTGGTCGCTTGCAGCCTGGTCGCTTGTAGCCTGATCGGTTGTGGACTGGTCCGTGAGGGACTCGCGCGCGGCAGCACCTTCGTTCGCATGTTCCGCCGTTTCCGGCGCGGAATCGTCTGTTTCCCGCACGGGATCGACGTTTTCCTGCGCGGGGTCGTTGATGTTCTCGCTGTCGCGCGGCTCCTCGTCACGCTCGGGCGTGGCGGCGTGTTCATCCGCTGTGGCCTCGGCGGTGTTCTCCGCGGCGTCGGGGGACTCGCCGCCCGTGGCCTCGCGGTCGCATTCGACGGGTTCGACGCCGACGGCGGCCAGGGCCGTCGTTACCTCGGGGTCCAGGGCGGCGGCGTGGCCGCGACGGGCTTCGCGACGGTCGCGGGCGCGGCGGGCCTCGGCCTCACGTTCGGCGTAAGCTTCCTCGCCGGGTCCTTCGAGGGCGGCGGCGCGTTCGTCGGCCTCTGCGGAGCCGGAGAAGAAACGCTCACCCCGTCCGACGAACGCAGCCGGCAGGATCTGGGTGCTCTGTGGGATGGTCTTGCCTGCCGCTTCAATGATCTTGCGCAGGGCGGACTTGGAAATGACCTGCGTTTCGTCCTGGGATGATCCGCCTTCCGCCAGTTCGCGCTGGCGATCGGCCATGGCGCGCCGACGCGCCCGCTTGGCCTTGCGGCGGGCGGCAACCATGCGTGCGGCGTGGGCGGCGTCTTTGGGCTGGCCGCTCCGACCGTCTCGCTGCTCGGCCGCCGCCGGCGCTAAAGAGGCCGCGCCGCCCGTGGCGGAATCAATGGAACCGCGCGCGCTGCCCGCGTGAGTGGTGGGATCACTCATCGCGGCCACGGCCTCGTTGGTGCCGGAGATACCGGCCAGTTCGGAGGCCAGGCGTGCGATGTGTTCGCGGCTGGTGTCGTGTTCAACCGTGACCGTTTGACGCGGTTCGATACGCTGGGCGGGTCGCGCCCACGGCTCTTCGGCGACGATCCACGCGATCAGCTGTTCGCGCAGGTAGGCGCGCAGGTCGGATAGGGCGCCGGAGTGTTTGGCAGAGACCAGGACTCGGACGGTCACCGTGTACTCGTCAGAGTCGGTGATCTGCACGCCCCAGGTGCGTCCGTCCCATAGGTCGGTTGCCGCCAAGAGGCTCTCGACCTTGGCGCGGATGAGGGTCATGGGCGCGGACCAGTCGAGTTTGAGTTCGACGGTGCCCAGCTGGGCGGCGGCGCGGCGCGTCCAGTTCTCAAAGGGCGTGGTGGTGAAATAGCGGCAGGGGGTGATGAGGCGGCGTTCGTCCCAGATGCGCACAACCACGTAGGAAAGCGTGATTTCTTCGACGGCACCGGTTTCGTGCTTATCACCGGCGACGACGACGTCACCCACGCGAATGGCGTCGGTGAACGCAAGCTGCAGGCCTGCGAACACGTTACCCAGAGTTTGCTGCGCGGCGAGGCCCGCGATGACGGAGAGCACGCCGGCGGAGGCCAGGACCGTCGTCATAGCCTGGCGTGCGGCCTCGAAGGTGCCGATGATGACGACCGCTCCGACGACCACGATGATGCATTGGATGAAGCGGCGCAGAATCTGCGCTTGTGTTTCGAAGCGGCGCGAGCGGCCCTTGTCGGCGGCCTGGCGGGCTTTCGCAGCATCTTCGAAGACCCAGGCGGCCGCGTACGCCATCCAGGTGAGGAAGGCGAGGCCCAGGATAAGCAGCGCGTGCATGAGGAACGTCGTGACCGACGTGCCCTCCCAGTCGGACAGGCCGGGGTTCACCAGCGCGAGCCCTTCTCCCACCCACGCGCCCCACGCGGCGAAAGTGAAGCGGGCGGGGTGGCGCACTCGTTTCAGGATTGACGAGGCCGCAGCGGACTTCGCGAGCGCCTTGCGTCCCAGGACGGAGAGGATAACAGAGGCGACGACGCCCAGGAAGGCGCCGACGATCGGGCCGAGGATCAGGAGGGTAACGTCTATGGTGGTGGCGACGGCTGTCTCGGTTCCGGACTGGGGGGTGTCGACCGCCCGCGTAAGGACGTTGGAGGCTTCCGCGAGGGCACCGAATGCTGGTGGCATAGTCATGCCTTCAAGGGTAGGTCTGCAACCTGGTGAATTCCTGGTAATACCGGGCAATTTCGACATCCACCACCAATGTGTTAGGGGTCACGTCGTCCCGTTTTGACGCGGGGGGCTCATTCTGCCTAAGCTGTCTCCCGTCTTCGGACGCCAGTTCGACGGCCAGACAGGCCCCCATCGTCTAGCGGCCTAGGACACCGCCCTTTCACGGCGGCGACACGGGTTCGAATCCCGTTGGGGGTACCAACCGGTCGCGGACGTGAATGAATAATTCAATAGGTCTTACCTGTTGTAAGGCCCCGTAGCGCAGTTGGTTAGCGCGCCGCCCTGTCACGGCGGAGGTCGCGGGTTCAAGTCCCGTCGGGGTCGCCGACCAGACCATTTCGGTTCGGGTCTTGGCTCTGTAGCTCAGTTGGTAGAGCGTTCGACTGAAAATCGAAAGGTCACCGGATCGACGCCGGTCGGAGCCACCAGTTAGCCCCGAAGCTCACGCTTCGGGGTTTTTATTGTGCCGAGAGCCCTTGTCTTGCCACGGGCTCCTTGTTTTGTTGAGGTCTTCTGTCACGCTCAGGGCGGGCCAGCCGCCGTCGCACGGGTGGGTCACAGTATGGGCGGGTATGACCTTTGATGCAGCGCCCCCGCGCCGCCCGCCAAGCCACCGGGCCACCGGGCCACCGGGCCACCGACACCGTCCTCGGATGGGGAGATCCAATTTACTGGAACGAACTCCACCACACCACTCCCCACCCCAACACCCGGGGCTAATCCCCGACCAACACGTTTTGTCCTACAACCCCGTTTATGTCCCATAACCTAAAAATCTGCAGGTTCAAGAATTTGCGCCGGCGACACACGGACGTTTTCCCCGCTCACGCGGGGAAAACGTCCTTCTTGTCGGTGATCCCTAGGCCGAGGCCGGCTCATCCCCGCCCCTCCTCGTACTCGTCTTGCTCGCCGTCGCCACGCGCGGAGTCCTTGTCGGTGTTGTAAATGTAGGCCCCGTCAAGACGCTCGATTATGTCGGCGACGCGGTCTAGGTGGGCGGCAAGCTCGTTGATCTCATGGGCGATGAAGCCAAAGCCGTCGCAGTCACCGAGGAGCTTCTGGTCGACGGTAACGATGACGTGCCGGAGGGCCTTGGAAAGCGGGAAGAGGTTAACGCAAACCTCCCAGATGTCGTTCCATTCGCCCTCACGGATCGTCAAGATGGTGACGTCCCACAGCTGATCGTCGTCGACATCCGTAAAACGGAAGCCAATGTCACGAACCTTCCTGGTCCATTCGCAGATACAGAGATAACACATCCCAGAGATCACCTCTTTGCGATACTCGCTTCCGACGCTGGTGATGTGCGCGCGGATCGTCACCCTAGCCCCATCTACTATCATTTCTCCTATCGTTTCCTTGCCGCGAGCGAACCAAGTGGCTTAGCCACACAGGAACACGCATTGCAGCCTCGAAACTGACACCGCGAACACATATTCTCCCGGACGACCACGATCAGAGAAGCCAAACTACGTCAATTCCTCACGGAAGCCCCTCTTGCGAGCACGTTTGACGATAAGAGGCCTTGACAACTATCTCTTCGGGTTTGGACCAATGATTCGCCAATCGCTGCCTGTCAGCACATCTAAGCTCAAATGTTTGGAATAACCCCAGCCCATTGACATACTGTGCCTGATCGCCCCATTGTCGGAGCTAAACGAGAGTTCAATCACCAATCCCCTTTGATATACTGAAAATGATTTGGCGGGCATGTGGGCATGGCTGGGAATCAATCACCAATCCCCTTTGATATACTGGGTTATACGCGATAAGCGATGCGACGGTGCTGGGAATCAATCACCAATCCGGCTCTTCATAATTGAGGGTGTGGGGGTGGTATGCGGGGTTCGGTGTGTCGTGGCCGGGTAGGGGTCGAGGTCTTCCGATGATGGGGGTTCCTACACCGTCCATCCGAAAGACCTCGACATGTCCAATGCTACCTTTGGTCGCCCTGACCTGAGCGCCTTCACGGGCCTGGATGACCTAGGACTGGAAGTGATGGGTCAGCGTGTAGGAGGCGATCGGACCGTCTTGGCCTGCAAGGTAGTGGGTGAGGATCGGTGGTGCCGACAGTGTGGGGGCGAGGGCGTCGTACGCGACACGGTGATCAGGCGCTTGGCTCACGTACCCTACGGGTGGCACCCCACCATGTTGCACGTGAGCGTGCGCCGCTACCGCTGCCAGACGTGTGCTCACGTGTGGCGTCAAAACATGAGTGCAGCAGCCGATCCGCGCGCGAAGCTCTCGCGCGCAGCGGTGCGCTGGGCGCTGGTGGGCCTGGTGGTCCACCATCTGACGGTGGCGCGCATCGCCGACGTATTGGCCGTGTCATGGAACACTGCCAATACCGCGATCTTAGGTGAAGGCCAGCGCATACTCATCGATGATCCTGATCGTTTCGAGGGAGTGTGCGTCATCGGTGTTGATGAGCACGTGTGGCGCCACACCCCTTACGGCGACAAATACGTCACCGTCATCTTGGACTTGACTCCTATACGAGACCGTCGTGGTCCCTCCCGGCTCCTGGATATGGTCCCAGGCCGCTCCAAGCAGGTCTTCAAAACCTGGCTCTCTTCCCAGCCCGACACGTGGCGCGAGAACATCGAGGTCGTAGCGATGGATGGATTCACCGGGTTCAAAAGCGCAGCCGCTGAAGAACTCTCAGACGCAACCGCGGTCATGGACCCCTTCCACGTCGTACACCTTGCCGGTGATGCTCTCGATGAGTGTCGCAGGCGCATCCAGCAAGAACTCCACCACCGGCGTGGGCGTGCCACCGATCCCCTGTACAAGGCCCGCAGAATGTTACACACCAGATCCTGCCTGCTCACCCCGCGCCAACAACACCGGATCCTCGACCTGTTCGCCAGCGATTGCCACGTCGCCCTCGAAGTCACCTGGAGCGTCTACCAGAGTATTATCGACGCCTACCGCGATCCCAATAAAATCCGCGGTAAGGCCCTGATGCAAGCCGAAATAGACCGTCTCAGCAACGCGGGTGTCCCTCGCTCCCTCACGGAGATCATCACACTGGGAAGAACGCTCAAACGCCGATCCCGGGACATCCTGGCTTACTTCGATCATCCACACACCAGCAACGGTCCTACCGAAGCGATCAACGGACGTCTCGAACACCTACGCGGATCCGCACTCGGGTTCCGAAACCTCACCAACTACATCACCCGCTGCCTCCTCGAAACAGGAGGATTCAGACCCCAACTACACCCTCAATTATGAAGAGCCACCAATCCCCTTTGATATACTGGCGGGCAGGAATGGGCGCGGGAAACACGGCTGGGAATCAATCACCAATCCCCTTTGATATACTGGATGCCCGCATCGATCGCGGTCTTGTGGGCTGGGAATCAATCACCAATCCCCTTTGATATACTGCCGCGCCGCACTGGGTGCACGAGCCGACGCTGGGAATCAATCACCAATCCCCTTTGATATACTGTCGGCGTGGCAATGGATGTGAACTCGATGCTGGGAATCAATCACCAATCCCCTTTGATATACTGTCAAAGGAACCATCCGCGCGGCCGGCACGCTGGGAATCAATCACCAATCCCCTTTGATATACTGGTCCTGGCCGCGCACGGCGACCTCGCTCAGCTGGGAATCAATCACCAATCCCCTTTGATATACTGCGTCATGACTGACTTGCACTGGATTCCTGCTGGGAATCAATCACCAATCCCCTTTGATATACTGGGGGGCCGCCCATGAGTGACATCCTCCGGCTGGGAATCAATCACCAATCCCCTTTGATATACTGCCATCCGCTTCTACCTTGCCGCAACCATGCTGGGAATCAATCACCAATCCCCTTTGATATACTGGGTTGCCGGTGTACTCGACGCCGGCGAGGCTGGGAATCAATCACCAATCCCCTTTGATATACTGCCTACATGGTCACGATGGACGAGATTTGGCTGGGAATCAATCACCAATCCCCTTTGATATACTGATACCTGAGATTGATTCATGCCAAGCGCGCTGGGAATCAATCACCAATCCCCTTTGATATACTGGAAGAACATGTACACGGCGCAGACCGGAGCTGGGAATCAATCACCAATCCCCTTTGATATACTGGCGGTGCGGACGCTGGTACCAAGACAAGGCTGGGAATCAATCACCAATCCCCTTTGATATACTGAGGCGTCTTCGACGGCGCTGGCCTGGTCGCTGGGAATCAATCACCAATCCCCTTTGATATACTGTAATCGAATGTATCGACAAAAAAGAGGGGCTGGGAATCAATCACCAATCCCCTTTGATATACTGCTGACCCTCAACGACCGCGAATTCACGAGCTGGGAATCAATCACCAATCCCCTTTGATATACTGGCTGCGAGTCCACGACGGTGGCGAACGTGCTGGGAATCAATCACCAATCCCCTTTGATATACTGTGAGCCAGCTTCAGGTTACTCATGGTCGGCTGGGAATCAATCACCAATCCCCTTTGATATACTGCCTTCGGAGCTATGGTGAGCGCCGCAACGCTGGGAATCAATCACCAATCCCCTTTGATATACTGCGCCTACTACGATGGACACCGCGTCTTCGCTGGGAATCAATCACCAATCCCCTTTGATATACTGCCGAAGCGCTGCGTGAGCGCGGCGTCCCGCTGGGAATCAATCACCAATCCCCTTTGATATACTGCTTCGACAGCCCACGATTCGCACCACGAGCTGGGAATCAATCACCAATCCCCTTTGATATACTGCACCGCGCCGAAGATCGCCGCCGGGTCCGCTGGGAATCAATCACCAATCCCCTTTGATATACTGCACGATGTGGGGACAACGAAGACCGGCCGCTGGGAATCAATCACCAATCCCCTTTGATATACTGCGCCCTCGATCGCCCACAGCACGCCGATGCTGGGAATCAATCACCAATCCCCTTTGATATACTGTAGGCTGATCGTGCCCGCGAGCGCGATCGCTGGGAATCAATCACCAATCCCCTTTGATATACTGAGCACTCAGTGCGAGGGCCACTAGCCCGGCTGGGAATCAATCACCAATCCCCTTTGATATACTGCGGCTCAGGCAGCATGCCCTTGAGCAGGGCTGGGAATCAATCACCAATCCCCTTTGATATACTGCGTGGAAGAGCATGGGCCGCGACTTGCCGCTGGGAATCAATCACCAATCCCCTTTGATATACTGCAGACCCCGAACACTCGCTCGCCCGGTCGCTGGGAATCAATCACCAATCCCCTTTGATATACTGTTCCATGCATGATGGGTCCTATCAAGGCGCTGGGAATCAATCACCAATCCCCTTTGATATACTGATCCGCGATCACCCGATCGGGCGTCGTCGCTGGGAATCAATCACCAATCCCCTTTGATATACTGAGATCCCCTGGTTTTCCGCAGGATCCTGCGGAAAACCAGGGGATCTCAGTCAGAAAATCATGAGCTGCTCGGGGCTTCCAGCTTCCTTCCGGGGCTTCGCGTTCTCAAAACGAAGCCCCGTGGCCCACTGCCGGTCCGTTAAAGCCAATACTCGCACCTGGCCCCCCTCCGGTAGGTGAGTCTTGATCGCACGCAGCGTCGCATGGTCCTGCCCACCGGTCGGCCAATACTTCACGTACACACTGAACTGGACCATACAAAAACCCCAATCCAGCAAATCATGACGGAACCTAGTTGCCTCGCGTCGCTGCCGCTTCGTCTCCACCGGAAGATCGAACATCACCAAGCACCACATTGCGTCATCCGCCATCTCACTCACCCACACCTACCGCCGAGGGCCCCTGCCACGACACCACACGCAGACGATCCACGTCCCCCTCCACGTACCGTCCAAACGACTGCGCCAGAGACTCAGCCACAGCAGGAATCCCATGTCCTTCCGCGTCAAAGCGCTGCGACGCTGCCGCTACCAGAAGCCGTTTCACCTCGCGATCCGACGGGGAAGCCGTGGACGGAAGCTGCAGGGCGACCTCATCGATTGCTGGCCTAAAAGGTTCGATCAGATCGTCCGCCAACGCAAATGCGTTACCCCGCCCCTTGTGGAAAACACCGAGTGCGGGTGCAAGACCAGCAGCCAGTACAGCTCTCATCAGGTGCCCACGCAGCACCGAGTATCCATAATCCAGGCACGCGTTTGCGCCAATCAGCTGACCCGCTGCAGGCTGACGCCCAACTCCCCGACCAAGAGTGCGCGACCAATACAGGCGAGCCGCCTTGGCCTCGACATTGCCGGGATCACCCGAACGAACCTGATCTGCTAACGCCAGTAGTTCACCGCCACCTCGAATCTTCAGATTTGCCAGAACACTCGCCTGTCCCTCAATCTTCGCTCTGATGAGGCGTGCCCACGCGTTTTTCTTTCGCGGCAACGACACCTCCGCCTGTGCCCGGTGGCGGGCTGCTACCCGCCCGTGATCGGACCACGAGTAGCAGCCGCCCTCCGGGATCCCCCTCCAATCACAGAAGAGCACAGCGATGTCAGCCTCTGACAAGCGATGTAGCACGGCAGCACTCAGCCCCACCCGCATTCCAATAAGGACGACAGCAACCTCAGCGACAGGCACGACCGTCGGCGACCCTTCATCAGGACAAACCTCCACACCACCTCGCACGGATCGAAGTTCTCCCTCAAAGCCACACAGGTCAATGACGCGCCACTGCTCGGCCATGCCAGATCACTCCAAAATAGTTGTAACTGGGAGTGAGGAACTTGGTCGATGACGCTCCTCGCCCAAGCAATTTCGCCTCACAACGTAAACACCGCCCGCCCCGAAAAGAACGTTAACTGCAGGAAGCCAGCCGGGCGTGTCAACAGTCTTGATTATTGCTTCCGTCGTTGCCTCAACTCCAAGTCGCGCGGCTTGTTTTTCATCAACGAACCCTTCTTTCGAGAGACATAGCGGTTTAATCCGTAGCCTTGACGGGGTCTTGAAGCCCGCTACTCTCCAGCTCGTCGTCTCCGGATACCGAGCCAATACATCACCGACGAACCCACCTGTGTATTTGCTGGTATCGATCCGGAGTTCATCTCCCTCAACCAACCATCCGATCTGAGTCGCCGTCCCTTCCGCGAGCGCCTTGCGAATCTTCGGTTCTGCGGTCCGCATGGAGATGGTTGATGGCTTTAGCGGAGTTGTGAAAAGATCCTGGCTCTTCAAACGCAACAAATCAACCTGGAAAACCCGGACCATCGCATACGTAGCCTTCTTTCCATCGATTCGATAGATTCGTGCGTGGTGAATCGCGCTACCGAGCTCCGCGTAACCGCCCCGAACCTTCAGACAGGCTGCGGAAGAACCAAAAAAGTTCAACAAATCGGTCGGAGCAACACGGGTTCCATTCACCGAAATCACGCGGTGCGGATCCTCTGGTAGCCCCTTTTGGGGATCAAAGTCGGGACAGCGGGTAAGCGCTGTCCACAGGGCCGGCGTCTCAGCCCTGTCGATCAGTTCGACGGGCAGTGCAGATCCGAGAGGATACTGTTCACCGCACACCTTTGTGGGGATCTGCTCACCTTCTGGGGTCCTGGAAGGGCAGAAAGAATGGACCGTCGCGTCATGAACAACACTCGAGCCGACGCGCAGGCGAATGTTCTCCACAAATGGAATCGCATTTTCGCTCAACATGATGTTGAATAGCTCAACTGCGCGCAGCATCGACTCCCGCCAGGCTTCGAAGCGCTGCGTTGCTTCTCCGGGCTTCCCACAGAAGTTCTTCCACGTTTCTTCGCGCCCCGTCAGGCGCTGCGCATCACGCATATTCAGCCGCAGTGCCAGCGTTCGCGACACCGATGGGTTCATCAGCGCGATCACCAGGGCGTCCATGGCGTGATGACGCCGATCAAAGCGCGTTTTACCACGCCCGCCGATGAGGTTCACACGGTTCTCAAACCCCGAGGCCTTCCTCGCCTCGGCCGTCAGCTGACCACGGTACACACCCACGCTGGGCACGGTTGATTCATTCCGTTTGCGATAGTGTCCCTCGATACGCGTCCGCAGCTCGACCGCCATCCAGGCAACCGACTCCATCGAACGCCCGTCAAACTCCTCGTCGAGCTTAGTGGACTTGAGGCGCGCCGAAACCTCACGCTTCAACTGCTTCAACTGCTTCGAAGACATGCCGCTCTCTTGCTTCCACATCCTGACACGCTCGAGAGCCCCCTTCAGGGAAACCCCCTCATTTGTGTCCTCAGACGAGGCCCATACCGCAAAAGGGATCGCACCCTTCTTGTGGTTGCACGTTCGGCACACTGCGGCCAGGTTAGAGCGGTCATTCGTTGACGACCCATCAGCACGAGGAACAATATGATCCATTTCAGCCGTCTCATAGGTGATCATGGTGCCGCAATACAGACACTGACAATCCTGCCTCTGGAGTGCAAAATAGCGGATATTATCGGAACGACGGGTCTTCCCTGAAATGCCGAGCTGCGCCGTCATTTCGGCAACCGCTGCCGCGTTAGCCTTCCGACGACGCTCATTAGCCCGCATCAGCTCACGAGCAACTCTTTCCGAGCCCAGTCCATCACGCGCATGCTCGATATTGATGACCGTCGGCTCGCCCCAGCGATCCGTGGCTGCGTGGAGCCAACGACTCACCTGCTTCAGCACGCGGTCGACCGCAGGATTACCCGTCGGCGCTCCGATCTCTTCGACAGGAGGCCTCCAGTCGTTCCCACCGGGGAACTCCAGACAACGCGCTGTGTGTAGATCAACGCCCTCAGTCAACATCCTTTCTGTCAACCGCCGCAGGCTATCCAGCGAATATGCCGCCCGCCCCTGCGGCAGCGCGATCTTCTCGAATTCGAGCTGGTCTTGCTCGGAGGCCCGCTCAAACAGCTCCGCAGCCTCATCGTTGACGTCGGTCGTATCCTCAGACCCTCCGGAGTTCGAGAACGCGTCCACCACGTACCCGCGTTGCTCCTCGTCTGCTTCCTTCCACCATTCCTTGAGCCACTTGACCTTGCATGCCATGATCTTCTCAGTGGTGACATCGGTCGGAGGCCTGCGCAACACGGGCGAGTTATCGAACGAAGCCTTTGCCGTACCCCGCAGATCTGCGCGCTCAATGCCCAGGTTATCCGCCAGGTCCTGCCACGTAATCTCCTGCTTTAGGCCTGCGACCATCAGGTAGTCGGTAAGCCCTTGGAGTTCGTCAGGAGTCAGAGGGCGTTCCACACGCCCCTCACGGATACGCAGGTTCGCCAGCACGCTAACGATGCGGAACTTTTGGAACGCCGGGTGCGCCTTTTCAGCGCGCACGTGCCCGCTTTGCCCGGGCAGCTCGTCATATCCAACCAAGCCCCGTTCCTTCGCGCTCCCCTTCGGAGACTTCGCCTCGAAAACGGCACAGATCAGTCGATCCCGATCATCGGGCGATATCTTTTGGATGTCGCAGATACGGCGAATCTCTGCTGCGTTATCTGATTGGTGGAGCTTCCCCGCAAGAATTCCCTTCGGTCCCCTAAGTTTGGGGGTACCCGCCTTTGCGGCGTAATCCGGGTGCGCCAGATACGCATCCACCAGCTGCCCGGGAGCCGTGTCGGCGGCAAAGTTCCTGCCGAGAGCGGTGCTGATGCGCTCGTTCAATCCCATGAGGAAATCACTCGGTTCGGTGGGCTGAAGCAAGGTCCGCACATTCGCGTAAGGATTACGCCAACCGCGGTGTCGGGCGATGTGGCGCAACGCGATCGATAATGCCTTCTGCCTCTCCTCATCGTCCGCCACATAGCCCTCTAGCAACCGCGCACGGACATGCCACGGCTCGAGAGGATCCTTAAACCGTGATAGATCGAGGATCGGCCAACCAAACTCCTTAGCCAAAACCCGATCCAGGTTAGACAGGCGTTGACGCCTGGTGAGGTAGAGCCGACGCGTCCGGCGGGCGACCCCCGCAGTAAGCTTGCGGCTCTTCGCAGCCTTGTTCTCGTTTGGATCAACGCCAGCGTCGTGGATGAAAACCATTGAATTTAGGAGCCTCACCGGCTGATCGCGCTGGTCGACTTCGACCGCGCAGAAACCGATGGAGCGAAGGCCGACATCAATACCGACGCGGTAGCGGATACCCCGGATGTTTTCTGAAGAAGCACTCATAAGCTAATAGTGGCACAACCCACACACGTTTGGGTGCATTTCAAAAAAACCGGGCCCCTCACGAGGAGGAACCCGGCCTACTGCAAAGCAGTGGAGCATTCGGAGCCGCTAACGAGGCGACCCTTACTGAGAATCAATCACTCAGAGCATACCACTGGAACATGTGATGCACAAGCCACACTGAACATCGATTTCTCGCCACCCGACCCCACCCCCTCCCGCGCGCCATTACGACACAATCGGCACGATGCTGAAACAATGGGGGCATGTCGAATGACTCGCGTGAGAACCTGCACGGTACCGAAGGCCGGGAGTTGGCCGACCTGACGGCCGCCACCGGGCGAGCCGCCTCGGAGCATGCCCACCGGGCAGAGTCTGCCCCCCTGGCAGAGTCGACCCGTCAGGCAGGGGCGGCCCCCCGGACACGGCACGCCCTCGCAGAGGGCGCCGCGGACTCGTCGGTGGAGGGGGCGGCGGGGTCACCCGCATCGGCCGCCACCACCCCGGACGCAACCGAATCGACCGCTGCTACGTCGTCCGAGGCAGCGCCGACCACGACCGCGCGGCCCGCCGACACTCAGGACAAGGTCGCCCTCACCCCGCTCCGGTCCCACCTGCCCGCCGCCGAGCCTCGCCCCTGGTACCGTTCCCGCCGATCCTTTAGCGCAAAGGGCCGCGGCGGCCGAGTCCAGGTCGCCGGCCTGGGCCTGACGTACACGGATCACGAGACGGGCGCGGTGCTGCTGGCGGACGTGGACCTCGGTTTCCGCGCGCGCACGCTGAGCGCCATCGTGGATCCGACGGGCGTCAGGGCGCGCGCGTTATTTCTGATCCTGGCCGGCCTTGAGGAACCCCAGGCCGGCCGCGTCGTCGCGGCACCCTCCCGGTCGTTGGCCGCGCGTCTCGCTGGGCGCATCGGGTCGGTCGCCCTGGTCCGAGCCGACTCCCCCCTCGACGAATCCCTGACGATCCGCCAGAACATCCTGGCGCCCCTGTCCGCGACGGGATCGGTAGCCGACTGGGACAGCCTCGTGGGCGCGCTCAGGGTGACCGGCCTGGCCCAGCGCGTCGATGTCCACCCCTCACAGCTGTCACAGTGGGAGCGCTTCAAGGCCCTCATCGCCCGCGCGATCGTTTCGGGCGCCGAGGTCTTCCTCATCGAAGACCCCGTCTCCCTGCCCAAGCCCGACCGCGCCAAGCTGGATTCGCTGCTGCGCTCCCTCGCCTCGGCCGGATGCGCGGTCGTCCTGTCCACGCCGGACACCCAGGTCGCGGCCGCCACCGACCGCGCGATCCTCCTCACGAACGGCCTCGTCGCCCTGGACGCCCCCGGTCCCTCCGTCGCAATCATCACCACCTCCCTGGAGGCAAACCCCGAGGACCCCCAGGCTCTCCTCGGGCCCACCCGGACCAAAGAGTCCGACGATCAGGGCTATCTCCCCCGGGAAACAGGAGCGGACGCGGCGCCCCAGAGCGCATCCGAGGCGGCGCAGACCCCTGGCGAGCCGCGCACCGAGACCGCGCTGCGCGGCATCCCCGTCGTCGAGGCCGAGGAACAGCCCCTGGACGAACCGGAAGTCTCCGAACTGGTAGTTCGCGCTCGTCAGATCCTCTCTGACCTGCCCGGATCAATCGCGCCCCGGGAGTAAGGCCCGGGTCTCTGCGAGCGGGCTTTCTTCGTGAGACACTAGGCGTATTAGGCGAGGCAGCACCTCGTTCATCCGCACGCGCAGGAGTCCCCATGACACAGCCCACCCCGCAGCCCGGGAAGTACTCGCCACCCTCAGACCCCGCACGCGGCGACCGCGGGGCGCGCCCCAGCATCGGCACCCTCTTCGCATCCGTGACCAGCCAGCTCTCCGGCATCGTGCGCGACGAGATCGAGCTGAACAAGACAAAGCTCATCGCGTTCCTCTCCAGGAGCGGCAAGGGCGCATTTCTCCTGGGTGCGGCCGCCGTCTTCGCCCTCTTCCTGCTGGGGTGGACCCTCCACACCATCGAGATCGCCCTGTCACTCGTGCTGCCCGCATGGGCATCGTCACTCATCATCGTCGGGATCCTCCTCCCGATCGTCCCGATCCTGGCGCTCCTGGGCATCCGCTCCCTGAAGAGCGCCCAGGAATACCGTCCCGACCCGGCCGCGTCGATCACCGCCACCAAGAAAGCCATCGAGAAGGGACTGGGCAAGTGAGCACCAACATCGACCCGCGCAACGTGACCGTCAGCGCCCCCGCCACCTCCCCACGGGATCCCGATCCTCGCACCGAGGCACAGGTCACCGCCGACTTGGAGCGCAGGCGAGCCGAACTGGCCGCCACGATTGACCAGCTCTACACACGCGTCCAACCGGCAGCCCTGGCGCAGGACGTAAAGGATAGCGTCACGGCACGCCTGGCCTCCTTCAAGGAAACCGCATCGCTCACCTTGCAGGAAGCGGCCGAAGGCGACACCGAGGCCCTCAGGCGCGTCGGCATCGTCGCGCTCTCCGCCGTCGGCGCGCTCGGAGCGATCGCGTGGCTGGTGACCCGCCCGGCCCGACGCTCGCGCCGCCAGGCCCGCCGAACCGGGCGCGAGGCGGCCGCGCTGGTGCTCTCCGCCCTCGCATCGAACGAGTCCGGCACTCGATAACAGCCTCGCCCGGACGCGCCTCACCCGCCAAGGCGTGCCCGGGAAAGGTGAAACCGACAATCCGACTGCACCCACACTCACAGCGCAGCACCGTAACTCCGGTCACAGACCGACGCGCAACGGCCACATTTCCCGGACTTTGCACGCATCTGACACACCCCGGCCGATCCGCTATCCGCGCAAAATCCAGTCCAAGGTGAGGTCAAGGCCCGTCATTAGCTATGATGGTCCCACGAAACACTTTGAACACCCAGGGAACCGCTTGACGCGGACCCGAACGACGCGGAGGGGGTCGACGCCATGGGGCGCGGCCGTCAAAAGGCTAAGCAGATGAAAGTCGCTCGGAAGCTGAAGTACTTCAGCCCCGACACCGACCTAAACGCACTTCAGCGCGAGCTGGCGGATGAGGACTCGCACACGGCGCACGCCGCCGTGGACGAGCCCGAAGAGGACGATGCAATCGACGACGACCTCTATTCGAAATACGCCGACTTCGCGAACATCCCGGCAGAGGACGACGACATCGACCCGAAACAGCTCGACGAGTCCTTCTGGACGGGTGAATCCTCCTCCAAGTAACGGCTGAGCCACCCGGCTAACCGGTCATCGCCCGCCGCTTTGCCGTGCCCGTTCGCGATGGATGGGCGCGCGGGGCCAGAACCGCTGGGCCCCCGCCTCGCGCAGCTAGACGACGTCCTCAGGTTACCGTTGTGCGCCAGCGTGCCGGTGGGTTAGGCCCGAGGCGGGCTGGGCGTCATGCCGCAGGTGTGCGCCGGTCGCGCCGTTGCAGACGTGCCCCATCGTGCGGGTGGTCATCGCCGAAGATACCCCGGTCAGGCCGTGTTGTGTCTGGCCGCCAGGCGGAACACGATCCGCCCTGTCGCTTTCTGACGCCCTGTGGTGCCTGTCCACGTTGAGGAGCACGCACGTGGACAATCGGGGCGGATCGCGTGAATTGCGCACAGTTTCCCCCGGTCCATTCGTTCAGCGCATGGTCGAGGTGACACAATGAGTGCAGCAACCGTGAGGAGGAAACGTGGCCAATCCGACGCTTAGCGCCATCATGTGGGGACTGGCCCTGCTGGTGAGCGCTCTGGCCGCGGTGTCATTTGCGCGGGGGCTTGCGCACATGTGGCGGACAGTCGCATCGGGAAAGCCAGCCCCGGGGCGGCTGCGCCCCGTCGGGAGGCGTCTGTGGGGCGTCGTGTCCGCCGCGCTGACGCACCGCGAGTTTAAGGGCCGCCCGTGGATCAAGGCGGCCCACTGGCTGGTCATGGTGTCCTTCCCGATCCTGTTCCTGACGCTGATCACGGGGTACGCGCAGCTGCGGGTCCAAACCTTCACGCTGCCGCTGCTCGGACATTTCGCACCCTGGGAGTGGCTGACCGAGGCCTTCGCGTGGGGCGGCCTGATCGGCATCATCCTGTTGATGGTGGTCCGCCAGCGCGCCGGACACGGATCCGCCGCGGAGGCGGCGCTGTCGAACGACGACCCGGACGCAGCGGTGACCCAGGCCGACCCGCGCTCCCCCCTGCCCTCGTCGCTGCCGCACCCCCACCCCCGCGACTCATCGCCGCGCGGCCTGGCATCCCGTTTCCTGGGATCCACCCGCTGGCAGGCGCTCTTCGTCGAGTGGGTCATCCTCATCGTGTGCGCATGCGTAATCGCCCTGCGCGCCCTGGAATTCGCGCTGTTTAGCGTCATACCCAGCCTCGCGGATCGGGCGAGTGCCCTGCACTTCCCGCTCACCGCGTGGCTGGGATCCCTCTGCGCGTCAGCCGCCGCATCCTCCTCTGCGACGCTGGCAAACGCGATCGTCGTCGTCAGCGCCATCAAGGTCATCACCTCGATGACCTGGTTGACGGTCGTGGGAGTGCAGACCGGCATGGGCGTCGCGTGGCACCGCTTCGTGGCGGTACTGAACCTGTACGCCCGCCGGAACGCTGACGGAACCAAGTCCCTGGGCGCGGCCGACCACATGATCATCGACGGAAACCCCGTCACCAGCGAAGACGATTTCGACGACGTGCCCGAGGACACCGTCCTGGGCGTGGGCACGGTTGATGACTTTTCCTGGAAGGCCCGACTGGACTTCTACGCGTGCACCGAATGCGGGCGCTGCCAGGAACTGTGCCCCGCGTGGAACACACAAAAGCCCCTCTCCCCCAAGCTGCTCATCATGAGCCTGCGCGACCACATGGAGTCCGCTTCCTCCGTGCAAATCCTAGAGCAGGAAGAGGGAGACCAGCACCTTGACGACGACCAGGTGTTGCTGGACAAAGGGGTGCCGGCCTCGCCGCACTCCTTCGACCTGGTGTCCGCGCTCTCCCTGTCCGGCGCGAGCGGCAGCGAAGGCGTCTCTCCCGTCACCGCTCCCCTGGTGCCGGGCGTCGTCTCCGAGGAGGTCCTCTGGGACTGTACAAACTGCGGCGCATGCGTCGACCAGTGCCCCATCGACATCGAGCACATCGACCACATCCTGGACCTGCGCCGCCACCAGGTGCTCATGGAGGGCGCATTCCCCCGCGAGCTGGGGCGCGCGTTCCGCGGCATGGAATCCAAGGCGAACCCCTACAACCAGAGCGCCCGCAAACGCATGGACTGGGCCAAGAAGCTGGACTTCGAGGTGCCCGTCGTCGGCGAGGACATCGAGGACGCGTCGACGGTCGACTACCTGTTCTGGGTGGGCTGCGCGGGCGCCTACGACGACACCGCGAAAAAAACCAGCGCGGCCATCGCCCAGCTCCTGCACACGGCCGGCGTATCCTTCGCGGTCCTCGGATCCGGAGAATCATGCACGGGCGACCCGGCGCGCCGAGCCGGAAACGAGGCCCTCTTCCAGATGCTTGCCGCCCAGGCGATCGACACCCTGAACGACGCAAAGCCTCGCACGATCGTCGTCTCCTGCGCGCATTGCTTTAACACGATCGCCGGGGAGTACCCGGAGCTGGGCGGCAGCTTCGACGTGGTCCACCACACGCAGCTCCTCAATCGACTCGTGCGCGACGGCCTGCTCACGCCGGTCGCTTCCACTCCCTCCCCCGCCGGCCAGGCGGACGCCCACGCCAGGGACGGTTCCTCGACACGGGCAACCGAGCCGGGCGTCCCCCTGAAAGTCACCTACCACGACGCCTGCTTCCTGGGCCGCCACAACCGCATCTACGAACCACCGCGTGAGCTCGTGGGTTCCCTGCCGGGCGTGGAACTGGTGGAGATGCCGCGCAACCGCGAGCGCGCCATGTGCTGCGGCGCTGGCGGCGCACACGCCTGGTTCGAGGAGACGCGCGGCACCCGCATCGCTGACGCGCGTATTGCCGAGGCCGCGCAAGCGGGCGCGGACGTGGTGGCCACCGCGTGCCCGTTCTGCACACAGATGCTGGGTTCTGCCTCCGGCGCGTCGGCGGGCTTCATTTCCGGTGACGCGCCTCCGCGCCGGTCCGGGGGCGCCGACGATGCCCCGGAACCGACGGGCGAGGCGGGCGGAAAGCTGCCCGAGGTGCGCGACGTCGCCGTCATGCTGCTCGAGGCCGTCAAGCGCGGCCAGTAGGATACCGGGCCCGCTCACGGGACACGGATCGACTTACCCCGGCCAGCGAGTGGCTCCGCAAACACGCGCGGGCCCCTTTGGCAGGAAGACCGGTCAATGGCAGGCACTGACATGCGCCCGGTTGCACGCTCAGGCGTCGTGGATTGCCCGTTCGATTCGTTGGCTGCGCGCACGCACCGCCTATTGCCCGAGGCCCGCGCCATCCGCACTCGAGGGAGGATCTTCCTCGTCCTCCGGGGCTATCTCCTCCAGGCCGACCAAGAAGCCATCCTCGTCAATGACGTTTCCGCCCACCAGGGTGGCGA
Source organism: Schaalia meyeri (assembly GCF_900105015.1). Classification (GTDB taxonomy): domain Bacteria; phylum Actinomycetota; class Actinomycetes; order Actinomycetales; family Actinomycetaceae; genus Pauljensenia; species Pauljensenia meyeri. Next base: position 289,615 of record NZ_FNLK01000012.1, read on the forward strand.
TCATTCCGGCTGCCTTCTCCACGTCCTGCGTGGAACGCAGCCGCTCAAGGCGCGCGGTGCGGCTCATCGCTCCCACGCCGGGAGTCGGAGCGGCTCCGGGCAGCCACCTCACCTGATACTCAATGATCGCTCCGGCCGTCCACGGCTCCCAGCGCAGCACGCGCGGCGGCGTGGGCACCGTGTGGACCTCGACCATCATGTCCGACCTGTTTCCGATCGGGCTCATGAGCGCGTAACCGTCGACAACCTGCGGCTTATCGCTCTGGGCTTCAAGCTCCTCGCGGGCCTTGGCGATCTTCGAGGCGATATCCTCGCGGACCGGACCCAGCTCGGCCTGCAACTTCTCGATCTGGGCGACCTGCGCGGGCGTCAGCGGCGGCGCCTTGGGAGCCTTTGGGGTGATGTCGCGCGCGTCCTTCATGTCGGCGAAACCGGCGCGTTCACGCATCGCGGCCAGCAGATCCTCGGGCGCGATCCAGCGCGGCGAGTACACCGTCAGGTTCACCGCGGAGTCCGCGTCGGGAACCAACACGTAGCCGCTGCCCGCGATGCGCATGCCTCCGGCCAGGCGGCGCGCCATGCGACGCATCGCCTCAAGCACCCGGTACTCCAGCCCGGTGGGAACTCCTTCGGGGAACGCCTTCGTCCACTCTCCCATGACGCCGCTGCCCTGCTGTCGGGCGCGGGCGATCGGGCAGCGCAGGATCCACGCGTTCGTCAACGAGGCCGGGGTCCCCAATGCCGCGCGCGTCGGCTGATCCACCGCCCACGGCCCTTCGAGCTCGGCGTCGGAGGACAGGCGCAGGCGCCCCGGCGCGATCCACCCGGACTCGTCCCACATGGATATTGCAAGCGCCTCAAGCTCGGCGGGGTCGACCGCGTCCGATACCAGGAAGAGATGGTGTTCGAGGGCCTCCTGCGTGTCGATGACGCCGGCCGGTTCGTTCACCTCAATCGCCGCGGCGATGGGGGCCGCCGACTCCGCGCTGGTGATCTCACCGTCCGCCGCGACCTGGAAAGCCGCGTCCGTCTCGGTCATAGCGTTCAGGGAAACGTTCGTCTGCGTCAGGGGGCTGGCGCCCGACGACGTTAGCGGGTTCGGGTCCGCAAACGCGTGGGGCGCGCTGGCCATGCGTTCCTTCAGGGAACGCCTCTGCGGCGAGGCCGGGGCCTGCTGGTCCCGATTCGTCGCCCCCGAAGAGCGCGGCGTCATGCCCGGCAGCGTGACGCCCTGGATCACGCCCGTTCGGGCCGAGGCCGAGGCCGGGGCCACCGGCGGCATGGCGGCCTTTGCCTCGCCGCCTGCCCCCATCAGGGGGATCCCCATCACTGGCGTCGGTACGGGCGGCTCCTGCAAGGTGGCGGTCGCAGGTGCGGGAGCGGGAGCATCCGGCGCGGGGGGATAGCTCACCGCGCGCGCGGCGCGCTCAGCGCGCATGCGTTCACGCCTAGACGGAGGCGGAGGGGGAAGAGATACCATCTATGTCACCGTTCGATGCGAGTGCGCGTGAAGCGTTCGTGGGTCCGCGACGGCGTGGGGCCTCGCTGCCCCTGGTAGTGAGAACCCAACCCCTGCGCGCCGTAGGGGTGCTGGGCGGGAGATGATAGGTCAAAGAAGCAGAGCTGACCGATCTTCATGCCCGGGTACAGCAGGATCGGCATCGTCGCGGTATTCGACAGCTCAAGGGTCACGTGCCCCGAGAAACCGGGGTCAATGAAGCCCGCCGTAGAGTGCGTGAGCAGGCCCAGGCGCCCCAGCGACGACTTGCCTTCCAGGCGCGCCGCGATGTCGTCGCCGAGCGTCACCAGTTCGAAAGTGGCACCGAGGACAAACTCGCCCGGGTGCAGGACGAAGGGGTCATCCGGGCCCACGTCCACCAGGTGCGTCAGGTCCGGCTGATCTGCCGCGGGGTCGATCACCGGGTACCTGTGGTTATCGAAGAGGCGGAACAGACGATCCAGCCTCACGTCGATGCTGGCCGGCTGGACCAAGTCACGATCCAGGGGATCCAGCAGAATACGTCCAGCGTCCAGGGAGGCGTTGATGTCGCGGTCACTGAGCAGCATGATTCGATTGTCGCACACTCAGCGCCGCGACGACACCCTGGTCACTGCAAAGGCTGACCTTGCGCGTCGCAGCCGTAGGAACCGGAACGCATGAGGATCAGGATGAATTCGATGAACGCCCAGATGCCAGAGACGATTGCTCCGACGAAGGTGAGCGTCAGGATCAGCTGGATGATGCCGCGCGCCGCATAGCCCAGGTAGAAGTTATGGACACCGAAGGCTCCCAGGAAGAATGCCAGGAGAACAGCGACGATCCACTGCTTGGGCGGGCCCGCATAGACCTGGCCGTAGCCGGGTTGTCCGTAACCGGGCTGGGCTCCGTAGGCCGCCTGATCATAGCCGGGCTGACCGCCGTAAGCCGCCTGACCATAGCCGGGGTGACCGCCAGGCTGAGCGCCATAGGCGGCCTGATCATAGCCCGGCTGGCCGCCGGGTTGACCGCCGTAAGCCGCCTGATCATAGCCGGGCTGGCCGCCAGGCTGAGCTCCGTAGGCGGCCTGGTTCGAGGGCACCTCGGGGGCGGGCACCGCAGCGTCGTATGCCGCGGCGTAGCTGGTCGTGCCGGGCGTGGCCGTGGCCTCATCAAAATCGGGGGCCGAGGCCTGGGGGAAGCTTGGCGTTTCGGACGCGGGAATCTCGGGAGCAGGCATCTCGGCCGTGGTATCGATCGCAGGCATCTCGGGAACAGAGGAGCTGCCCGAGGGAACTGCAGCGGCGGAAGCCTTCGCGGGGTCCTCAGGGTTGTGGGGGTTGACCTGCGGGTCGGGCGTCGTCATGGAAGAGCCTTTCGATAGTCGTGAGGGCCGAGACCGGCCATACTCGTACAGCCTAGCGCGCAAAGGCACCCGCACGGTAGAGGCTCCCACCCCGAAACGCCCCTGATTATCCCCGGAGGAAGTCAGGGGACACGTCAGAGGCCCCGAAAGGGAGGCATGGAAGCGCAGCGGATACGGGTGTGGGGTCCGGCACGCGGCCGGACCCCACACCCTGAGCGATCACGCGCGCGACGTCAGCCGCGCGCGACGCGGGAAAAGATTCAGACGGTCGGAACGCCCTTACCATCCTTCGCGTAGATCCACTTGCCCATGAAGGTCAGGATCATGCACACGAAGACGAAGAGACCGAAGGCGAAGACCAGCAGGCTACCGATCGTAGCCAGGGCCGTGATGTTGTTGGCGGTACCGATGATGACCAGAGCGTAGCTCACGACCAGCGCGGCAATCTTGGCCAGGCCAACCTTCGTGTGTCCCAGGTAGAAGTCACCGGCACCAATGCCGCCGAAGAAGAAGTTGAGCAGGCCAGCGACCATGCGGGACTTGCCCTGAGCGGGCTGGTTGAAACCGGGCTGGCCGTAGGAAGGCTGCTGAGGAGCGGACATGCTTATCTCCTGTGGTTGATGGACCCCTGTGGGGGGCGCTGTTTAGAAAACACGGTCAGGCTATCGAACCCCTCGGCATTTGTACAATACTTGCCTCGTATTATGCCCCACATCACAGAAAGCGCTCCTGGGGGCGTCCTTCGCGCCGCACCTTCCATACACTGACTGGATGTTCGCAAAACCGACGATCGAAGCCTCGCAGGCGCTCCTTCACGACCTGCCCCGCTGGCTCGCCGCGCACAAGCGTGACCTGCCCATGCGCAGGGACGACGTCACCGACTGGGGAACCCTCGTCTTTGAGATCATGAGCCAGCAAACCCCCCTCTCCCGCGTCCAACCGATCTGGATCGATTGGATGAAGCACTGGCCGACCCCCTGTGACCTGGCCGCAGCCTCGTCGGCAGACATCATCGTTGCCTGGGCAAACCTCGGCTACCCCTCGCGCGCCCTGCGACTGAAAGCCTGCGCGGCCACCATCGTCGCAAAACATGACGGACAGGTTCCCCTCACCATGAAGGAACTCACCCTGCTGCCCGGAGTTGGCACCTACACGGCCAGCGCCCTCCTCGCCTTCCGCCACCGGGTCAGGATCCCCGTCCTGGACACGAACATCCGCCGAGTGCTGGTCAGGTTTTTGGACGGAAGAGAGTTCCCGCCCCGCTCCACGCCATCAAAGAAGGAAACGGCGCGCGCCGGCGAGCTGCTGCCGCAAGATGGCCGCCACGCTGCCGACGTCAGCCTGGCGATGATGGAATTCGGGGCCCTCGTGTGCACCCAGCTCGCCCCCTCCTGCACGGGCTGCATGATGCGAGCGAACTGCGCGTGGGCAAACTCCGGCTTCCCAAAAGACCAGAAACGCCCCACATCGCAGCCCTACGCGGGCACCGACCGCCAGGCGCGCGGGCGCATCATGAAGGCCCTGCGCACCGCCCACTTCGAAGGAAAAAACGGACTCACAAAGCGCCGTGTCCTGGACGCCGCGCGCATCGACGGGGGCGACCGCTATCAGCCCTCCCGCGTCTATCGCGCACTGCTCAAAGAAGGCATGATCGTCTACGACGAAGAACGCAAACGCGTCACCCTCCCCCGCTAACAGCCGCCCGGGAAACGGGCCCGGACACGCGCCACGAGCCGGGGCGCCCCGATACAGCCGCTGCCTCGTCGGCGAAAAGTCAGTACCTGATCGCGTCGATCGGTTTAATGCGCACGGCAGCGAAAGCTGGGATGATCCCGCACAGCGCGCCGATACTGGAGGAGATGGTGACGCCGGCAACCGCCGCGCCGACCGGGAAGGCGGGCGTGTCGCTGAGGGTGATGCCGAGCGTTTCCAGCGGCAGGAAACGCACGACAATGATCGCGATGCCCACGCCAATGACGCCGGCAGCGAAGGTGGCGACCACGGACTCCATGAACACGGCGAAGAACACGCGCTTGCCCGAGGCGCCGACGGCACGGCGAATACCGATCTCGCGCACGCGCTGGCGCACGGTCACGATGGCGACGTTCAGCAACCCCAGAGCGCCCAGGAAGATGATGATTCCGCCGATCACCATGATGACGGTGGATATCGTGCCCAGCTGTTCCTCACCCATGTCCTGGTGCTCGCCGCCGGTGACTCTGACCCTCCACCCCTCGCCGAGGATGGAGGCCAGGGCGTGGGGCAGGACCTCACGCGCCTCGTCGGCGTCGTCGGCCCCCACCCACGCGATCATGGTCGGGGAACTCATGCGTGGGAAGGAGGTGCGAGCCGCGTCGTAGTGGGCGAACACGGTCGGCATGTCGTAGCGGCTCGTCGCCTTGGCGACGCCGACGACGCGCAGCGCGGTTCCGTCGCCGCTGTGCAGGACGATCGGGACCTGGTTGATGGGCGCGCGTCCCAGCTGCTCCCACAGGGACTCCGAGATCACCACGGGAGTCATCCTCTGGTCGGCGTCGCCCGGTCCGACCCAGCGGCCGACCAGCAGGCGGGTCCGAAAGATCACCGCGTACGAAGGATCGACCCCCTGGAAGGCGACCCCGTCGAACATGTCCGCGATGCCCGTCAGGGGATAACCGCGGAAGTGCCCGGAAGACCTGGCCTGCTTGACCTCAACGATTTCCCCGCTGCCGTTGGAGGAGCGCGACCAGTAGCGGATGTCGGTCCGGGCGGCCAGGGTCGCCATGGCGTCTCCGACCGGATCGGAATCGCCGGGACGCTTTGCGGCTGACTCGGACGCGGACGCGCCGGACTCGGGGGCGTCCGGGTGTGGGCGCCCGCCTTCCGGGGCGCCCGGGTGTGGCTCTTCCGGGGCGCCCGGGTTTGATGCTGAGTTTTCGGGAGACAGTCGCAGGGTCACGGAACGCCCCTCGTAGAGTTCGCCCAGCTCCCGCGAGGACTGAAGGAGCAGGTCACCTAGCGCGATCACGATCGTCATCGCGGCAACGGCGGCCACCACGCCGACGAGGGAGAGGACGACGCGGGCTTTTTGCACCTTGACTTCACCCCAGGCCTCGATGAGCGCGCCCAGGATCTGGCTGACAGCGTTCATTTCCCCTCCTTCCGGGCGGCGGGCGTCTCGGGTTCCGGGGCCTCATCGCCCGAACGCCCCACGCCCGCACGGTCGGCGAGGAGGCCGGGGACCGGGACTTCGTGCAGGATGCCGTCATAGAGCTCGTACGCGCACGTGGCCCGCGAGGCCACCCCCGTGTCGTGCGTGATGACGATGAGGGCGGCCTGAGACTCGCGGGCAACCTCCTCGAGCAGGTCCATGACGGACCCGCCCGTGTCCGGGTCCAGGGCCCCTGTCGGCTCGTCGGCGAGGATCACGCGCGGCCGTCGCACGAGGGCGCGGGCGATCGCAATGCGCTGTTGTTCGCCGCCGCTCATCTCGCCCGGGTAGGAGTCCGCGCGATCCCCCAGGCCCACTCGTTCGAGCATGTCCATGGCGATCGAGTGCCTGCGCAGCAGCTGCGGTCCGGGAGCGTACAGGAGGGGGACCTCAACGTTCTCGGCTGCCGTGCGGGCAGAAAAGATGTTGAATTGCTGAAACACGAAGCCGAAGTCCTCGCCGCGCATGCGCGCACGACGACCCTCGCCCAGGCGCGTCGTGTCCACCCCGTCCAGCTCGTACCCGCCCGATGTGGGCGCATCGAGCAGGCCGATGATGTTGAGCATCGTCGACTTGCCGGTGCCGGATCGTCCGACGATCGACACGTGTTCCCCCGCGTCAACGTCCAGGTTGACGCCGCGCAGGATGTGCAGGTCTTCCCCGTCGGGCAGGGTCACCGTGCGGGTCACGTCCCGCAGGCACACGAGGCTCATCGGGGGGCCACCCCGCCCCCCGTGCCGCCGCCGTAGGGACTGGTGTCGCCTTCCTGGTTATCGCCGGTCGAGTTCGGCGTGAATTCCAGGATCTCCTCGCCTTCTTTCAAGCCCTCCTTCACCTCGACCATCTTGCCGTCGGTGATGCCCAGGGTCACCGCACGCTTTTGCGGGGCGGTGGGATCCGCGGTCGGGATGTACACCGTGCCGGACTGGTAGCGTCCCTCGACTGCGGAAATCGGCACCGCCAGGACTCCCGACGCCGATCCGGCCGTCATCTGCAACGTGACCTGCAGGCCCGCGAAGACTGTCTGATCCGACGGGATCGCGCAACGGGCCTTCAGGTCCGTCGAGGACGAATTGCCGCCCTCGCCGCTGGCCGACCCCTTGGGATCCTGCTGCTTGCTGGGAGGGGTGACGATCTTTACTCCCGTGCATTCGAAGGGGGCTGGACCGTTCTTGATCGTCACGGTCGCGGTCGATGGAGCGTCCTGCAGGCGGTACATCTGGTCCGCGCTCAGCGACGCGACAGCCGAGAAAGAGGCGGGCGCCACCGTCGCAACCGTGTCGCCAATCGCGAACTGCTGCCCCACCAGCACGCCCGTCGATACCGTGCCGTCCCCGGGAGCGACGACGGTCTCGTATTTGTAGGTGGGCTCCGCGGTCTCCACACTGACGTTGCCGTCCTCGTCGGTGGTCTGCTTGGCCTCACCGGGGATCTCTTTGCGAATCTGCACGATGGGATCGCCCTTGGATACCTTGTCCCCGTCGCTGACATGGACGCGCACCACGGCACCGTCCAGCGTCGCGCGCGCGGCCACCGGCTCATCCGCCTGGATCGTCCCCGTCACGCTCACCGTGTTCGTGATGTCCGCGCGCCCCACGGGGATCGTCATCTGCCCAAACGAGCCGCCCGGGTCTATGCCGTCGTTTCCCTGATCCTTTGGCGCGGCCGGGAAGAAGGCGAACTTCACCAGGGCGAGTGCGATTACTGCCCACGCGAGAACCTTGAGGATGTCGAGCACCTGAGCGGTGCGAGTCTTACGTGCCACGTGCGTCTCCTCCGATGTGCGCTATCGCCCAATTGTAGGGTGCGCATCACAGAGCCAGCAAGGGGCTGGACTCTCAACCGCCCGCGAGGAGCGGAACCGGGACGGCTGCGACCGCGCGCTCTTCCCCTACGATGGAGAGCGATCCAACGGAAAGGAAACCATGATTCGCCCTGCCACCCCCGCCGACGCCGCAGCGCTGTCCACGCTGGCGCGCGAGTGCTTCACGCAGGCCTTCGCACACCTGTACGAGCCCGCCGACCTGGCAGCGTTCCTGGACGAGGCCTACGCCCCCGCCGTCCTGCGCGGCGAGCTTGAGGACCCCGAGCGGGCGACGTGGCTCCTCTTTAAGGATGCCCCCGAAGAGGGCGGTACGGCCACCGCCAACCTCATTGGCTACGTGAGCGCGCGGCCCGCTCACCTGCCTCACCCGGAGGTAGCACCCGGCGACGGCGAGGTACAGCGGCTCTACGTCCTCGACGAATACCAGGGCGGGGGCCGAGGAACACTGCTGCTGGGTACCGCCCTGGCCTGGCTCGAACGACACGGGCCCCGACCCCTGTGGATCGGCGTATGGAGCGAGAACCTGGGTGCCCAGCGACTCTACGAACGCCACGGCTTTACCGTCGTGGGAGAGTATTCCTTCATGGTCGGAAACCACGCCGACAAAGAGTTCATTGCGCGCCGAGATGCCCGCAGCGGCCCCGCCCGAGATGCCCGCAGCGGCCCCGCCCGAGATGCCCGCAGCGGCCCCGCCCGAGATGCCCGCAGCGGCCCCGCCCGAGATGCCCGCAGCGGCCCCGCTGGTAACCGCGCATAAGCGTGGGTTCCGGGGGTATTACCCCCGGAACCCACGCTCGCAGCTTGAGAATCGATCACTCGGCCTTCTCGGACTCGGCGATCTTCTTACGCACCTCGTCCATGTCAAGCCCCTTGATCTGCGCGATCAGATCCTCCAGCGCGGATGTCGGCAGCGCGCCGGACTGGCGGAACACGGCGATACCGTCACGGAAGGCCATGAGCGTCGGGATCGACGTGATCTGTGCGGCCATCGCCAGCTGCTGCTGGTCGTCCGTGTCGATCTTGCCAAAGACGATGTCCGTGAACTTCTCGGAAGCCTCTTCGAAGACGGGGGCGAACTGACGGCACGGACCGCACCAGGTCGCCCAGAAGTCAACCAGGACGATGCCGCCCCCGGACACGGTCTGTTCGAAGTTCTCTTGCGTGAGAGTAACGGTGGCCATGATTCTCCTTGTGTCGCCGACGCGTGCGCCGACCGGTAGGTCGGGGCGTGATGCCCCTCGGGTGAACTGTCTTAATCAACGGGCGTGGCGCGCCCGCTATTCCCCCGAGGGGAGAGAAGACGCAGTGACTTGACGCACTTTCTCCTCGGGGGCTCCCAGGCCTCGCAAAATGAAGGTCTCCACCAAGGTCAGGGCCGACTCGCGATGTTCCGGGTCCCCTGGGAGGCGCTGCCCCTGCAGCGTCGCGTGGATCAGGTGCACCGCGCCCAGCGTGTTCTGCTGGGCGATCAGGCCGCTCTCCATCGCCTCGTCGAGGAGCCCGATCAGCAGCCCGCCCACGATGCCCGCGTGATCGTGCAGGTGGGAGGCGTTCTCTCTGGACATCTGCCTGCGCACCCCCATCCCGGCCTTGACGTGGTAGCGGCTGGTCATCTGCAGGTGCGAACGAATGTAAAGCCGCAGGCGCATCAGCGGATCGGGCTCGGCCTCGAAGCGCTCGGCGAGCACCCGCGTGAACTGCTCCGTCACCTGGCGCATGTACGCCAGCAGCAGCACCTCCTTGTCCGCGAAGTGGTTATAGATAGCCGTGCGCCCCACGCCCGCGCGCTGCGCGATCTGACTCATCGTGATCGACTCGAAGGAGTGCTCGGCCATCAGGGACCCCAGCGCCTCGAACAGGCGCGCGCGGGTCAGCTCTCGGTGGGAGGCGAGAGACCCGCCAATGATCTTTGGCATGCGCTCATTCTGACACCAACCCCCTGTGTGTCGTCAAATGAAGGGCGGGCTCCCCCTCAATGGCCTCGCTCGCAAGGAACGCCGGGATCGCGCGCTACCGCCACAGGTCGCCGCAACCTGAGCCGGGCGACCACTGCCTCGACGATGGGCAGGTCCGCGGCGATCCACGGCACGCCACCTAGCTCGCCCAGCGGCACCCACCGCGCCTCAACGTGCGAACTGCCCGCGCTCGGGGGCCGCGATCCCGGCGCAGGTTGGGCCAGCCACACGCCCATGACTCGTCCGCCCAGGATCGGCCACCACAGGCCCCCCTCGGGACACACGCGCGCACCCACCTGGACGCGCGCACCCAGCTCCTCCGTGATCTCGCGTTCCAACGCGGCCACGTGTTCCTCGCCGGGCTCCACCTTGCCTCCGGGGAGCTCGAACTGGCCGCGCAGATTGGGCGGATAGGCGCGCGCACACGCGAGCAACACCGTCGGACAGGCCAGGGAATCAACGATTGCGGCCGCCACCACGGGACGAGGCATGGGAACTCCAATCGGGTTTAGTCCCCTCAGTCTATGCCCGCCCGGGGCACCCAAAGGGCACCGAGGCCACCGGGGCGGGTCGGGCACGCGGTTGCGATCTCGCCCTTCGTGAGGATATGATCGACGGGTCGATTCCTTCGGGACGATGAATTGCGGGCGTAGTTCATCGGTAGAATGGAAGCTTCCCAAGCTTCAGAGGCGGGTTCGATTCCCGTCGCCCGCTCCGCCTACTCCCCCGCCGACGATGGCGCGGTTGCTGTTTGCATGAACTCTCAGAAAAAAGATCCCGGGCACGATCCGCCCACGTCAGTGCATGCGCCACGCAATGAAGACGGCTACTGGAATAGGGAGCGGGTAGAGACCGCCGCTCGTTTGCGTCGCGAAACATCAGCGCAGGCGTGCGGCGACGACCTCCGCGACCTGGACGGCGTTGAGAGCCGCGCCCTTACGCAGGTTGTCGCCGGAGACGACCAGGACGAGCCCACGGTTTCCAGGCACCGCCTGATCGTGGCGGATGCGGCCGACGAGAACCTCGTCGCGGCCGGCGGCCTCCAGAGGGATCGGCACGTCGACGACGCGCACCCCGGGCGCCCCGGCCAGGATCTCTCGCGCCCGATCCGGCGCGATATCGCCGACGAACTCGGCATGAATGGCCAGCGTGTGACCCGTGTAGACGGGGACGCGCACGCACGTGCCGGACACCGCCAGGTCGGGAAGATGCAGGATCTTGCGGGACTCGTTGCGCAGCTTCTGTTCCTCATCACTCTCCTCGCTGCCATCGTCGACGATGGAACCGGCCAGGGGCACGACATTGAAGGCGATGGGTGCGACGTACACCCCAGGCTCGGGCAGGGTCACGGCGCAACCGTCGAGCGCCAAGCCCGCCAGGTCCTGTCTGGCCCCGGCCTCGATCTGGCCGGTCAGTTCGGCGACGCCCGCGCGCCCCGACCCGGAGACGGCCTGGTAGGAGGAGACGAACAGGCGCTTCAACCCACCCGCGGCCCGGGCGAGGGGGGCGAGGACCGGCATGGCCGCCATCGTCGTGCAATTGGGGTTCGCGATGATGCCCCTGGGACGGTTCTCGACGTCGTCGGGGTTAACCTCGGCAACTACCAGGGGCACGTCGGGATCCCCGCGCCACGCCGAGGAGTTGTCGACGACGACAGCACCGGCGGCCGCAAACCTGGGGGCGTACTCGCGGGAGGCCGCGCCACCCGCAGAGAACACGGCGATGTCGATTCCCGAGTAGTCGGCCGTGGCGACGTCCTCGACGACGACCTTTGTTCCCTTCCACGGCAGCGTCGTGCCGGCGCTGCGCGCGGATGACAAGAAGCGCATCGTCTCGACCGGGAAGTCGCGCTCCTCCAGCAGGGCGCGCATGACGCGCCCAACCTGGCCGGTCGCTCCAACAATGGCGACATTGAATCCGCTCACGATGTTCTCCTTGTGGTTGTGCGCGCGCCCACTAACGGGGCGAACGCGGGGTAAGGCTGTGAGGACGGGGCCGCCCCCACCCGGGACGCCACAACCGCGCCAAGGTCAGCCCCCGCCTCGTCGAGGGAGGTCAGCGCCCGGTACCGCCGTAAACGACGGCCTCCGTTTCGGAGGCGTCCAGGCCGAAGGCGGTGTGGACGGCCTTCACGGCGCGATCCAGGTCGTCCAGGCGCGTGACGACGGAGATACGAATCTCGGACGTAGAAATCAGGTCGATGTTGATGCCAGCGTCGGACAGGGCGCTAAAAAGGCGGGCCGACACGCCGGGGTTGGTGCGCATGCCGACGCCAACGAGGCTGAGCTTACCGATGTTGGGGTTGTAACGCAGTTCGTTGAAGCCGATCCGGTCGCGGTGGGCCTTAAGCGCCTCGATGGCCCTGGGCGCATCTGCCTCGGGCAGGGTGAAGGTGATGTTCGCCTTCGTGGGGTCAGAGATCGGCAGGTTCTGGACGATCATGTCGATGTTGGCGCCGACTTCGGCGACGACGGCGAACACTCGGGCGGCCACGCCGGGGGTGTTGGGCACGTCGGTGACCGTGATTTTGTCCTGCGAGCGGTCGTGGGCGATGCCGGAGATGACAGGCTTTTCCATGGGGTTCTCCTGAGGGGACTGAAGGGCAACGTCGGGCACGAGGCCCATAATTTCGGGATGTGCGGGCGCATCGGAGATCCAGGTGCCGTTCTTTTCCGAAAACGAGGAGCGCACGTGCAGGGGCACTCCGTAACGGCGGGCGAACTCGACGGCCCGCAGGTGGAGGATCTTCGCGCCGTGCGCGGCCATCTCCAGGGTTTCCTCCTGCGTGAGGGTACGCAGGCGGTGGGCCTTGGGAACAATGCGCGGGTCTGCGGTAAAGAGGCCGTCGACATCGGTGTATATCTCGCACACGTCGGCGTGCAGGGCCGCGGCCAGGGCGACGGCGGTCGTGTCGGAGCCCCCGCGGCCCAGCGTCGTCACGTCGTCATCCCTGGAAATCCCCTGAAAACCGGCGACGATGGCGACCTGGCCGTCCTTGATAGCTCGGGCGACACGCTCGGGAACCATGCCGGTGATATGCGCGGCACCGAAGCGGCCGTCGGTCTGAATGCCGGCCTGGGCGCCCGTGTAGGCGTGGGCCTCGACGCCGAGCTGATTGACGGCCATGGACAGGAGAGCCATCGAGATGCGTTCACCCGCAGACAAGAGGATGTCCATTTCGCGTTCAGGCGCCTTGGGCGTGAGGGCAGCCGCCGCCTCCAGAAGGTCATCCGTCGTGTCACCCATGGCCGATACGACGACGACAACGCTGTGCCCCGCGTTGTGCGTGTCCACGATGCGCTGGGCTATGCGCTTCATGGCCCGGGTGTCGGCGACAGATGAACCGCCGTACTTTTGCACGATCAGCGCCACTGGCCCCTCATTTCTGTCGGTACGCGTCGATATGCGCCTTCGGGTGGCCCGCGCCACCACGACAATCCTACGGCGCATTGTCGATCACGCCCTGAATGACCACGCTGCGGTCGGGTGAGATTGCGCGCGGGTGGGATTTGAGGGCGGGTGGGATTTGCGCGGGGGGCAGAACGCCCCGCACCGGTGTCAAGACGGGATTCCCCGCCCGAGTGTTAAGCCCACGCCGCTGGGCCGCCTCAGGCGGCGGGCAACGTCACGTCAATAACGGTCCCCCGATCGGCGTCGACCAGCCGCACGGACCCTCCCATGGCGCGCGCCAGCGACTCGACGATCGACATCCCCAGCCCCGAAGACCCGCGGCCATCGCGCGTACGTGAGGAATCTCCGCGCACGAAACGATCAAAAACCCGCTCGCGAATGTCAGCCGGAATGCCCGGCCCGTCATCCGCGATCCGAATCGTGACCATCGACGAGGCCGGGGCGGCCTCCCCCGACCGCGCGTGAGAGGCGGCGGACTCGGGCAGCTTCTCCCCGCTATCCGCGCCGCGCGCGATCACGGAAACGACGACGCGCGTGCCCGCGGGCGTGTGAACCCGCGCGTTCGCCAGGAGATTCGTGAGGATCTGCCGCAGCGCGACCTCGTCTCCCAGCACCGGTGCGTCGGCCGCCTCGCCCAGCTCCCACACGTGGTCGGGGGCCACCACGTGCGCGTCTAACAGGGCATCCAAGATCAGAGGCACCACGTCAACACGGTCGCTGGCCAGCGCACGATCGCCGTCCATGCGCGCCAGGATCAGCATCTCCTCCACCAGGGACGCCATGCGCGCCCCCTCCGACGAGATGCGTTCGAGCGCCTGCGTCCGGGAGGCCTCGTCGATATCGCGGCGCGCCAGCTGCGCGTACCCCTGCACGGAGGCCAGCGGCGTGCGCAGCTCGTGGGAGGCATCGGCCACGAACTGCCGCAGCTTCTCCTCGCTGCGGGCGCGCCGCTCCATGCCGTCCTCTACGGCATCGATCATGGCGTTCAAGGCTCCACCCACCTCGGCAACCTCAACGGGGCCGCTGATCGCCTCCTCACCGACGCGACTCAGATCCCTGGCATCGTCAGCCAGGTCGCGGCGCGCGATGTCCGCGGCCGCCTCGCGCACCACGCCAAGGGGGCGCAGCTCGCGGCGCACCCACATGCGCCCGATCAAGCCCGCAGCGAGCGCGACGAACAGGGACAGGCCCAGCTCCACCACGACGAGCATCGCGGTCACGTCGTCCACGCTGTCGATCTGGCGGCCCACGAGCACGGTCTTTTCATCGCGGACCCGGGCGCTCACACGGAAGGTACCCCAGCCCTTCAACCGCACCGTGTGGGGGCGGTCGTCCGCGGGCACATCGGCCAGGACCGCCAGCGCCTGGGAATCGAGGTAGTGCACCGTGAAGTTCGCGATGATCGCGCCGACCGCCTTGCCTTCCTCCCTGACGTATTGGAGGGTGCCGTCCGCGATGCCGGGTCCACCAAAGCCCGGGCCAGGGGGAGTCGCGGGTCCACCGGGGAGGATCGGTCTGCCGCGAGGAGCGTTCCGTCCCGCCGACTGAGCGGGCTCCTCGGGGTCACCGTCATCATCGCCGTCTTTGTCGTCATCGTCCGTGTCCTCGAGATCCGGATGCTCGGCGGCGCGCTGCGACAGGCGGTGCAGTTCGGAATCCACGTCCGCCAGCATCCACGAGCGCATCACCAGCGTGGAAGCCGCCACCATGACCGCCAGTGCCAGGGCGACGCACACTGCGAGCACGCGGGAGAGGCGCCCGGACAGGGAGGGACGGCGCTTCACTGGGGTTCCCTCATGATGTAACCGGCGCCCCGCACCGTGCGAATCAGGGCGGGGCACCCCGCGTCGACCTTCTTGCGCAGGTACGAAATGTACAGCTCGACCACGTTGACCTGGCCGCCGAAGTCATAGCTCCACACGGCGTCCAGAATCTTTTGCTTCGACAGTACGATCCCAACGTTTTCCATGAGGTATCGGAGCAATTCGAACTCGGTGTTCGTCAGCGTGATATTCTTCCCGCCGCGGCTCACGTCGTGCGACTCCAGGTTGAGCGTCAGATCCGCGACCGTCAGCACTGTGGAACGCGCCTGCCGGATGTACCCGGCGCGACGCAACAGGGCCTGCACGCGGGCCGCCACCTCGTCCAGGTCGAAGGGCTTCGTCACGTAGTCGTCCGCGCCTGCGCGCAGCCCCGACACGCGATCCGCGACCGCGTCGCGGGCCGTCAGGAACAGGACCGGCAGCTGCGGATCACGAGCGCGCAGACGCTCCAGGGTTTCCATTCCGTCCATGCGCGGCATCTGCACGTCGAGGATCACGACGTTCGGGCGGAAGCTCGCGGCCTTCGACAGCGCGTCCAACCCGTCCGTAGCCGTCGCCGTCTCCCAGCCCTCGTGGCGCAGAGCCTGGGACAGTAGATCCGCCAGCATCGCCTCGTCGTCAACGACCAGCACGCGGGGCAGGTCGCTTTTCTCCTGCGTCACCATCACGGACTCCTCATCTGTCGGGGCACTGCGGTTACGATTGTGGCATACCCTTTGAGGCGGCGGCCTCCATCCGCCGCGGCGTCATGCGTCGCATCGGGAGCGCGGCCCCGCCACGGCATCGCAAAGCGGGCCCGCTAGAGGCGGCGTCGCCCCTCCAGGGCGCGCCCCAGCGTCACGGAATCCGCGTATTCCAGGTCCCCGCCCATCGGCAGGCCCATCGCCAGGCGCGACGTTTCCACGCCCATTGTCGAAAGCATGCGCGCGAGGTAGGCGGCCGTGGCCTCTCCCTCGACGTTCGGGTTTGTCGCCAGGATGACCTCGGTGACCGTTCCGTCCGCCAGGCGGCTCATGAGGGACGCGATGTTCAGCTGGTCCGGGCCCACCCCGTGGATCGGGTCGATCACGCCGCCCAGGACGTGGTAGCGCCCCCGGAACACGCGCGCGCCCTCGATGGCCTGGATGTCCTTCGGTTCCTGCACGACGCAGATCGCGCCGGGGTCGCGCCGAACGTCCCGGCAGATGGAACACTGGTCCTCTTCCGTCAGATTCCCGCAGACATCGCAGTGGCGGACGCGGCCACGCACGGCGTTGATCGCCTCCACCAGGCGCGCGACCTCTTCGGGTTCCGCATCCAGGACGTGCATCGCCATGCGCTGGGCGGACTTCGGGCCGATGCCGGGCAGCTGGCCGAATTGGTCGATCAGGTCCGCCAGAGCGCCGTCGTACATGTCAGTACCCTCCCTCGGTCATCTTCTCTTCGATGACGCGTCCGCCCAGGATTTCCAGGACCGCGGCCAGGCCGATCGTCTGCGAGTTCTCAATGTTGTCATCGTCGATGCTGGCGCTGTCATCGTCCGCGGCGTGGGTGCGGTCGCCCGCAGTCTCGCGCCGTGCCTCGTCGCGCTGTGCCGCATCGCGCAGGGCCGCCTCCGCTGCGGCCCGTCCGGCCAGGGGCGCATCCGGTGATTCGTCCGCTCGATCCGATTCGCTGGGTCCATCGGGCCTCTTCGGGGCGCTCGGCTGCGCCGGCTGCGGGGCTGATGCCAGCCAGGCCGGTGCCTGACCGGAGGCCGGGGCCTGGCCGGATGGCGGGGTCGACACGACCGGGGTCGCCGTGGCTCCGCCAGCTTCTAACGGCCCGGGTGAGCCCGCGCCCTCGTCGAAGGACACCGAGGCGCCACCAGTGGGGAGCGGATCGCCCCAGCCCGTCGGGGCGACGGGGGCGTTGGCCGAGGCTTCGATAGGCGCGTCGTCAAAGACCGGACCCGAGGCCGGTTCCGCCTTTGGCCCCGGCTGCGCGGGCGCGTCACCCGGCTCCGGGTCGCCCGGGTACCAAAAGACGGTAAAGGAACGCTTACGGGGCGTCGCGGGCGCATCAGGGCGCGACGCGTCGCCGTGCGGTTCCTGGGCGCCTGGTTCCCGAGCGGGCGTTTTTGCGCGCGCCCGGGCGGGTTCTTTTGGCAGGGCGGCAGTGGGGGCATCGGCCCCGGGGGGCCCAGCATCGCCGCGTGCCCCGAGGGGGTCGGGCGGCGGGGCGCTTAGGGCGCTCGGCGCCTCGTGGCGGATGGGTGCCACCATCGCAGGCTCAGGCCACGCGGTCTCTTTCGGCTCGGGCTGCGGCGCGCGCGCAGGGGACGGCCACGATTCGGGCTGCGGCGCGGGTTCATCGGGGTGTGCCGCCTGCGCGGCGGCCTGATCAAAAGGGGGCGGCTCCGACACCCAGCCGCCGGGCTGGGACGGACGAGCCGCGCCTCCAGAATGTGAGGCCTGAGCCGAGGGGCCCGTGGTCGCCGGGCCGCCCGACGCCTGGCCCACCTGGGCGGAAACGCTCACGCCCAGGCCGGTGACCTCTCGGATCGCCTTCTCGACGTCGGCGCCGCGCGACCCTCGCGCGAAAGCGCTGACCATGGCCTCGACGGGGAAGAGGAGGACCACGCTGGAGCCGTCGACGGCCCCCAGCTGCGCGTTGCCTCCGACCATCGACCACGTGACGCGACTGATGGACGCCAGGCGCTCCACGACCTCGTTCCAGCGGCCGCGCAGCATGTCGGCGTCACGCCCCCCGGCGGTTTGCGCCGCGGGGGTGCTGGGGCGCTCAGAAATGGGTGCATCGGGGCGGGAAGGCTCGGGGTGCTCCTGGCCGCGCGAGGGTGTCGCCTCGGGGCTCCGGGCCGGTGCGCCAGCGGGCGTCTCAGGCGCAAAGGCCTGAGATGCCCGCTGCGTCGCCGCATCTTCTAGGGCCTGGGGGTGCGGGCGTGAGGCGGACCAATCCGGCACGCCGCCCCGCGCGGACACATCCTGCGCGGAGCCTGTGGGGATCGTTGCCTCCGCCGCGGGGGCCAATTCCTGGGCGCGCTCCTGCTTCTTGCGCGCCAGGGCCTCGCGAGCCTCGCGCGCACCAAAACGCCCCGATGATTCTGGGGGCGGCGCAGGGTGAGCTTCGCGCGGCGCACCGCCGCCCGTCATCCCGACCGTTCCCGGTACGGGGGCCTGCGCGGGAGCGGGGGTCGGCACGAGGATGCGCCCCACCAGAAGCTCCAGCTGCAACCGGGGCGAGGTGGCCCCCGTCATGGCGCGCAGGGCCTCGTCCGTCAGGTCTGCCGCCCGCGACAGGCCGTGAGGCCCCCAGTTCTGTGCCTGGCGCTGCATGCGCTCGAACTGGTCCGAGGGGGCGTCCGCCAGCACGTCGCGCGCCCCGTCGCCGGCGACGGCGATGATCAGCAGGTCGCGCAGGCGCTGCAGCAGGTCCTCAACGAAGCGGCGCGGGTCGTGTCCGGACTCGACCATGCGCTCGACGACGCGGAAAGCCGCGGCCCCGTCCCCACCGGCCAGGGCGTCGACGGACTGGTCCAGCAGCGCCGAATCCGTGTACCCCAGCAGCGCGACGGCCATCCGATAGGGAACCTGGCCGTCGACCGCGCCCGCCATCAGCTGATCCAGCACCGACAGGGTATCGCGCACCGAGCCCCCGCCCGCGCGCATCACCAGCGGCAGGACGCCCTCGCCGACACGAACGCGTTCCTCCTGGCACAGGGTGGTCAGGTAGGGACCCAACACGTCCGGTGGCACCAGGCGGAACGGATAGTGATGGGTACGCGATCGAATCGTGCCGATCACGCGCTCCGGTTCCGTCGTGGCGAATACAAACTTCACGTGCTCGGGCGGCTCCTCAACCAGCTTGAGCAACGCGTTGAACCCCTGGTTCGTAACCATGTGGGCCTCGTCGATGATGAAAATCTTGTGGCGGTCCCTCACCGGCGCGAAGGTCGCCCGCTCGCGCAGGTCGCGCGCATCGTCCACACCGCCGTGTGACGCGGCATCGATTTCCACCACGTCCAGCGAACCCGGGCCACCCGTCGCCAGCTCCCGGCACGATTCGCACTGGCCGCAGGGCCTGTCCGTGGGGCCCTGCGCGCAATTCAGGCAGCGCGCCAAAATGCGCGCCGACGTGGTCTTGCCGCACCCGCGCGGACCCGAGAACAGGTAGGCGTGCGTCACACGATTCGCCTGCAGCGCCGCCTTGAGCGGCTCCGTCACGTGTTCCTGGCCGATCACCTGGTCGAAGGTGTCGGGGCGATACCGGCGATACAAAGCAGTGGTCACCCCTCCAGGGTAGTGGGTGCCGTCCCCGTTTGCGTGCCGCCTCACCCGTGGTGACACTTACGAAACCCCACGCCGCGCCCCGCCGGTGCAGGCGCCGCGCCGACCGGTCCCTATAGGAGGCGCCCATCCTCCATGGTGAAGCTGCGATCCGCATACCCCTGCGCTTCGCGTTCGTGCGTGACGATCAGGACGCCCGCCCCCCGGTCGGCCACCTCGCGCAGCAGACGAAGAACCACCGTCGCATTGTCGCTGTCGAGGCCGGCCGTCGGTTCGTCGGCAAGCACGATGCGGGGGCTCATGAGGAGCGCGCGGGCAATGGCCATGCGGCGCAGCTCGCCCCCCGAGAGTTCGTTCGGCCTGGCGTCAGCCAGCTCTAACAGTCCCACCGTCCCAAGCAGTTCTTCGGCTCGCTCCCGCGGCAAATCCCCCGTGCTGTACAGCACGGATGGGAGCAGAACGTTCTCCGATACGGTCAGGCTGCGCAGTGCCGTGTGCCCCTGCGGCACAAAGCCGATCATCTGATTCCTCAGCCGCGCAAGCTCCCCGTCTGGCATCGCGTACAGGTCCGCCCCCTCAACGGTGACGGTTCCGCGGGTCGGGGTGAGCATCCCGGCCAGCATATTGAGCAGCGTGCTCTTGCCGCTGCCGGAATGCCCGGTGATCACCGTCAGCTGCTTCGCGTCCAGCCCAAGGTCCAGCGGGTGCACCGCGGTGAAACACCTGTTTCCCCTGCGCGCGCGCGGAAAGTCCTTCGTGACCCCCTTTGCCTCAATGAGCATGTCATTCCCCTTCCTGTAGCAGCAGGCTCGCGTCCATCGCCTTCACGCATCTCACCGACACGGCAGACGACGTCAGTGCGACGACACCCATCGAAACCAGTGACGCCAGCGCCAGCAGGGCCATCGTGGCGATCGACGGGATGAGGAATCCGACACCGATGGTCTGGCGGACCAGGCCGGCGAAGGAAGCAATCAGGACCCCGGAGACGATGATGCCCGCCACGCTGCCGATGGCATTGACCGTGACCGCCTCGCGGACGATGATCCCAGACACCAGGGACCGGCGAGCTCCGACCATGATCAGCGAGGCAAACTCGCGTCTCCTCTCGATGATCATCATGACAAAGATCAAGGTGATCATCCACAGGCCCACAATCCACACAACGGCGATGAGCACCGCGACCGTGCGCGACGTCGCGTTGAGGGTTTTCGCGATGCCACTCACCATGTTTTTCGAGGTCGTCACGCTGACCCCGCCCACGCGTTCCTCAATGTCAGCGGCCACTCGTTCGATGTCGTGGCCGGGCTTGACCTTGACCATGACCGAAGAGATGATGTTGCCGCTATCCAGATCCGTGTACTTATTGAGCCCCTTGTTCAGCGAGGAGTCGATCAGGGTCTTTGCGGTATCGAAGTTCATGTACACGGCGTTGTCGAGCGTCGATCCGGTCGGAGCGAACTGTCCGACCACGCGGAGCCTATTTCCAAAGAGTTGGAAGTTGCTGGTGTCGTACACGGTCACATTGGCGCCGACAATGGCCTCCATGTGTCCGAGCTGGGAGGATCCCACCGTGTCCGCGATCCACGGTTGGACGGTGAAATCGCTGCTCGGATCAAAGGCGATCACCTGATAGCGACCCGAACAGCAACTCGCGCGGGCCGAGGCCAGGAATAGTTGGGGCGAAGCGGCCTCGACTCCCTCGACGGCAGCGACGCGCTCGCGCATGCTCGCTTCCATGTAGAAATAGGAGGGTTCCGTGTGAACCAGAAAGTCCTGCGCGTTAAAGTCCGCGCCGGCGTCTTTCGGCGTGACCATGATGTCGGCGCCCAAGCGCGACTCAACCGTTTTCAGTCCCCGCTCGATCCCCTGAACGATCATGGTTCCGCCGAAGATCGTCATCGTCACCAGCATGGAGAACACTATCAGGGTCCCCGTCCGCACGGGGTACCCGCGCAGGTTCATCCACGGCAGTCGCGCCAGCGACAGCATGTTCTTACTCCTCCTCTATCGGTGATGCCTATACCGACACCGGCTTGTGCGCCTTCGATGCGCGGCTTAGCCGCCCGAGTGCCAGCCGGGTGCCCGCCACCCCGGCGAGCACCAGGAACGCGATGGTGACGCCGGCCAGGGGAAGGGCCCTGCCAGGAGTGGTCAGCGCCTCATAGATCGGCGCGTCGCCCAGCAGCGGGAGCAGCGCCGCCGCGCTCAGCACTCCCGCGCAGGCCCCCGCCGAGTGGATAAGCAACGACTCATGCATCATGACACGGTTGATCTTTGTCCGCGAGGCCCCAATTGACCGCCACACGTACAGTTCTCGTTGGCGCTCATTCATCAGCGTGAACTGGGCGACGATGAGCGCCGCCATCAGGACGAGCCAGGATACGCCCAGCACACCGACGGTGATTCCACGATGCGATCGGATATTCGATGCGGTGTCCACCAGGGCCGCCTCGCTCCTGACGGCGGTTACTTTCCGCACGTAGAGATTGATCCAGTTTGTCACGCTCTGGACGCTCTCTTTGTCGGCGACCCGGACGAGGACCGCCGAATAGTCGCGATCCGGGCGGAGGGAGGCGTAGGTGTCCACCCCCGCATCGACCGAATCTTGGATGATGTCGCTCAGGGTGTCCATGCTGACGAACACGGCGTTATCCAGCTGCGACCCGGTTTCCATCAGGTGCGCCGCGATCGGCCGCTGCCTGTGAAAGAGGGCGACCGTACCGTTGTGGCTCTCCTGGACCTTGCTGCCGACAGCCAGGCTGCCCCGGGGCAGTTCCGTGCCCCTCTGGCTCATCCAGGGAGACAAAACAAAGTCTGTTGCCGGATCGAAGCCGACGATCCAGAGGGGTTCGCCGCTGGGCAGGGTGTCCGCGACGTAGAGCTGGTGGGAAATCGCTTCGATGTCCTGGTTGTCATCCATTCGCGACAGGGTTGATCGCTCCTGGCGGCATTGGACGGGGGTGCCGAGCATCAGCAGGCGTTCCTTCTCAACCTGGTTCAAACAGGTCGTCGGGTACACCACGACATCGGCGCCAAGCCTTTGTTCGGCGAGCAAGAGTTCGTGCCGCATGCCGTCGATCAGAATGAGGCCACCGAACACGCAGGCAGCCTGGGCGAGGGCAAGGATCAGGATGATTCCCGCCCGGATGGGATGCGCTCGGATGTTTTTCATCGGAACGCGACGCAGCGAGAGCCCGCGCGTCATTGCTGGCCCTCGCCGACCTTGGCGATGGTGATCCACAGCGCGGGGCGCACCCCGTACCGCGCATCAACGTTTGCCCCGCTGGCAACCGGAGCGCCCGAGGTGTTAACGAACTGCGCGGCGAACCCGTAGGTGCCGGGTGAGCGCAGCCACCAGTCCGCCATGCCATCGTCGTTGACTGACAGGGCACCCGCCAACGCGTATTGTGTCGCGGGCGCGGCGCCGATATCGGATCGTTTCTCCCGGTTATTTAAGTATATGATGGTATCTGTCTCGCTGAGCGCAAACACGCGATCATCCGTGGCCGCACCCCCCTGCGCTCCGGTGACGGACTGATCGTCATTCTCGTTGCGCACGGTGCGAACAAGGCGCTGCTGGGCGGGGCTGAATGCCTCGTCGAAAAAGGAACCATTCATCCACGCACGCAGGTCGCTGTTCTCCCACGTGACGTTCGTAAACGGTACGTGGTGGTACTGCCGCCCCTCCAGGCAATCGGCGCTGAGCAGGAGCAGCTGGTCGCCGATCTTGTCCAGGACGATCCACTGTATTGGTTCTCGCCCATCACTCGTGTCATTGTCCTGCTCATAGGACCCGAAGGCAACGGTGTCCCCCTTCGCCGCGGATCGGTAGGGGAGCGCCGGATCAGCCTCGACGAGCCCCTGCGCGCGCTCCGAGGAGTCAGCGTAGCCAAGCGCGCTGAAAATCTCGTAGGCCCGCTCTGTTTCTCCGGCCTCACTCAGGCGGATCGCCTCTTGGTAGCGCATCCGCCTGTGATAGCTGGTGACCAGGAACGCAAAAGCCAGCACGAGCACAACCGCCGCGACGACGACGGTTTTCCTGCGCAGAAGGGTCATGACCGCGCCGCCTGGCCTCACCTGGGGGGACGGCTCAGGCTGAGGCAGTTTTGGCCTTCCTCAGCGAGCTGACCAGGGAGGCGAGGCCGGCTCCTGCGGTCAAGACGGACATGACCCTCACGAAAGGCTGGAAGACCGTGTAGCAACGCATGGTCTGCATCATGCACATCGGGCATATGAGGCCGGGAATAAAGAAAACAACGACGCTGCCGATGATCGCGATTGCCTGCATGGCGACCCTGAGGGACCGGTTCTTGACAAACGCCGTGGCACCGAAGAGGACCGCGAGCCCGCCCGCACTGGCTGCCACCGTATTTTGGCAGTGGTGGCACTGCATCCAGCTTCCATCCGGCTTTTGATCGCACGCGGCAAACACGGACACGCTTCCGGCGAGCAGCAGCGCGCTGAGGGCTGCGGGGACCAGCGGTATGATGATGTCCTTCTTTGGCACGGAGACCATTCCTAACAAACGCGCGTGTATTGACGAACTTGACGAAGGTAATATAGGCCTTACCTTGTTGGCGTGTCAACGGTCTTGATGGCGCGAGCTGCGCCGCTTTGGCCCCATCCGGGGCGGTCACTAAAAGGGCGCAAGGAGATGCGAGGCGATCCGCGAAACCCCTACCCACGGCCCCCCGTCAGGCATAAGATTGACCCATCCCACCCAAGTGAGGTGCAATCATGAACAGGATCCACATCCCCTTCCTCCGCTGCATCGGCGCATCGGCGGCCGTGATCGCATGCATCGGCCTGTCCCCCCTGGCCGCGATGGCCCACAGCCCGGGCGACGGGTCGACGACCGGCGAAGCGCCGGTGAGCACGGCGAACGCCCCGGCCCCCGGCGACGAGCCCGGCCAGCCCACCCCCTCGACGCAGAGCAATGACCCGGCGCGGGAGGAGCCGCGAGGCCAGGACGCGCAGACCCCGGACCGAGGCGATACCACGAAGGCCGGGGACACCGGCGCGCAGACCCCGGCCGAGCCCGGCGACGAGGCAATCGACCCGGCCCCTGCCCCATCTGAGCAGAACGGGGAGTCTGAGCCGCCGCCCGCGGTCACCGGGAAGTGGGTGCGCCACGCCGCCGGGTGGCGCTACGAGCTCTCGGACGGCACATGGATGAAAAACGGCGTGTTCAACGTGGATGGGGGCCGCTACGCCTTCACCGCCGACGGGTATGTCCCGGTCGGCTGGTACGAGAGCCCGGAGCGCGTGTGGTACGTGTCGACCGAGAACGGCGTGCGCACCGGCTGGTATCAAGAGGGCGCCTCCTGGTACTACCTGGACTCTAGCGGCGCGATGGCCACCGGCTGGCTCCCCTCTGGCGCCGCCTGGTACTACTTCTCCCCCACCGGCGCGATGGTCACCGGCTGGTATCAAGAGGGCGCCTCCTGGTACCACTTCGAGCCCTCGGGCGCGATGGCGGCGTCGAAGTGGGTCTGGTCGGGCGCCTGGTACTACCTGACGGGCAGCGGGGCGATGGCCACGGGCTGGTTCATCGCGGATGGCACGTGGTATTACGCGGGCCCCACCGGCGCGATGACCACCGGCTGGGTCAACACCGACGGTTCCTGGTACTACCTGCTACCCTCCGGGGCATTGGCCTCCGGGTGGATACAGGACGGGGGCGGCGGCTGGTACTACCTGGACCCCGACCACGGCAGCGCGATGGTCTCCGGCGGATGGGTCATGGTCGGCGGCAAGTGGAACTACTTCGACCGTTGGAAGGGGTTCTGGGTGACGGATCGCGCTGACTTCGAGGCGGACTGGAACTATGCGAAAACGTTGTACAGCCCCACGAACTACCTGGTGGTCGTGGACACCGGCGCCCCGCACTGCATGACGTTCTACTGGGGCGACGGCTCCTGGCAGCCGCTGACCGACATGCCGTGCTCGGTCGGTAAGCCGTCAACCCCCACGATCAAGGGGACCTTCACCATCAAGAGCCGCGGCCCGTCATTCGGGCACGGGTACACGGCGTATTGGTGGACCCAGTTCTCGGGCGACTACCTGTTCCACTCGGTCCTGTACTACCAGGGGACCTACACGGTGATGGACGGAACGCTGGGCGGGCACGTCTCCCACGGGTGCGTGCGCCTGCGCTACGAGGACGCGAAGTGGTTCCACGACACGATTCCCTCGGGGACCTACGTGACGATCTACTGATCCACCACGAGGCGGGGGATGGCCACCCGGGTTTCCTCCGGGCCAGCCCCCGCCTCGTTGTCGCTGGAATTAATTGCGCGAAAATGCCCCGGGACTCCGCTGGAGTCCCGGGGCGATGGGCGGAGACGGCGGGATTTGAACCCGCGAGGGGCTATGCACCCCTACCTCCTTAGCAGGGAGGCGCACTCGACCGGACTATGCGACGTCTCCAGTGCCGACTACTCTAGGACATTTTTGCCTCACGCGCGAGATTGCGCCCGAAGCGGCAGCCGCTCAAGCCGTCGGCCCGGCGGAGGGCGAGGGATTCGAACCCCCGGTGCCATTGCTGACACAACGGTTTTCAAGACCGTCTCTTTCGGCCACTCAGACAGCCCTCCCGACCCGGATCATCCTACAGGAATGGGGCGGCGTGCGCGACCCTCCGCACGCCGCTCCATTCCCGTTCTCAGCTCATCGCCTCGGCATCAGTCCCGCAGGCCAAAGAAGTTCCAGGACTTCTTATCGGGCACCGGTTCTTCGGGGTGGTCGAGCAGCCCCCGCGACAGGGCGGAGGCGGTCGGTGGCCACAGCGGGACGCGCAGGGCGAGCATCGCCTGGACGCCGTGGTAGACGTCCCAGCGGGAGGATTTGGCGGGTGTGACCACCTCGTTGCGCGGACCGAGGCGTCGGATCCAGCGGCCGGGCTGGGTGATCAGGTAGTCGTTGACGTAGTCGACGAATGAGCGGTAGCAGTGCTCGAAGTGCTCGACGTCTCCGGGCCCCGCCCCGTCGTCGAGGAGCGCCCGGCGCAGGGCGACGGCCGCGCAGATGCCCTCGCACGCGATCCATTGCTGGTGCTCGTCCTCGCCGGGTATCGGCTTCTCATCCTCGCCGATCCCGGTGGCGAAACCCGGGCACCCATCGGTGCGGCGCCACCCGTCGAAGCGCGCGCGTTCGAAGAGCTCGGTGCTCATCTCCATCAGGTACTCCGGCACCTTCCAGCCGGTGGAGCGATCCCCCGCGCGAATCTGCAGGGCAAAGCGCGCCCACTGCAGGGAGCGTCCGGTCACGTACCCGGTGTAGACGCGGCGGCCGTCCGTCAGCAGGTTGCCCGCCTGAGGCTCAATCTCCCATTCGGGCGTGAAGTACTCGGGCAGCCGCCAGTTGTTCCTCTTGGCCACCGAGTGGGTAAACTTCGCGATCTTCTCGGCGCGGTCCAGCCATTCGGGCTCCGTGGTGGCCTCGGCAGCCGCCATGTATGCCTCGGCGGTGTGGACCAAAACCGCCATGGAGCGCACGGGCGGGCACTCGGTGAACGCCTCGTCGTACTGGTCGCGCAGCAGGTCGTATTCGTCGATCCAGTGTTCCTTCTGTTCCTCCAGCAGGCGACCCAGTAGCTCGTGGGCGCCCGGGCGGTTGGCGACCGCCGCCGCGGCCGCGCCCAGGATGGCGAAGGCGTTGTGATACTGGGACTTGACGCGCCCCGCCTCGTCCCAGGGGACCCCGTGCCCATCGGCGCCGACCTCGGGCTTGATGGAGATCCACTGGCCGCCGTGGATCGGGTCGGGAAAGTACTTCGTCAGGGCGTTGACGGCGTGATCGGCGTACCTGCGCGAGCCGGGAAGCCCCATGAGCACGCCCAGGGAGAACACGTAAGCCATGCGCCCGGTGACCGCCAGGTCGATGGGCCTGGTGGGATCCGCTCTCCCTTCCGTGTCCAAGTGCGCGAAGCCGGTGGGCACGATCGCGCCCTCCGCCTCGGCAATGAGCGCCTGCATGTGTGCGCTGAGCCAGCGATTATGTTCGATGGAATCAAACCATCCCACGTTGTCCTCCTGACGACACTGTCACGGTCTGCGGTGACCGGCGTCTCACAGGATAGTCGCTTAGCTCGCGTTTTGGAATACGGGCACGCGCGGGCACGTCGTTGACCGACGAAGTGGGCGCCGCCCACATCCAACACCCGTGGCTGCGCGCGGGTCGATCCCCGACCAGCCACGAGAGGGCACAGGAGCGTTTCACGCCGTGGGACGGCCCTACACACAAACGAGCGAGACGTGTAACACTGGGCTTATGCATGAACGAGCTGGCACACGCGCCCTACCTGAAGACCTCATCAACGTTGACGATGTAATCTCCGCCTACTACGACATCACCCCCGACCCCACCGACGTGGGCCAACGCGTCGCGTTCGGCACCTCGGGTCACCGCGGCTCCTCGCTGGACGGCAAGTTCAACGAAGCACACATCGTCGCCATCACCGCCGCGATCATCGAGTATCGCGCCTCCCAGGGGATCAACGGCCCCCTGTTTATCGGCCGCGACACGCACGCCCTGAGCGAGCCCGCGTGGCGCACCGCCCTGGAAGTCCTCGCAGCCGCCGGAATCGACACACGCATCGATTCGCGCGGCTCCTACACGCCGACCCCCGCCGTGTCCGTCGCCATCCTCGGCGCGAACGGCGCGCCGGGCACACTGCGCACGTCCGGGGACGACCTGGCTGACGGCATCGTCGTCACCCCCAGCCACAACCCCCCGCGAGACGGCGGCTTCAAGTACAATCCGCCTCACGGCGGGCCCGCCGACACCGACGCGACCGGCTGGATCGCAGCGCGCGCCAACGAACTGCTGGACTCCGGGCAGTGGAAGAACGTCCCGCGCGTCACCGGTTCCGAGCTGCTGCACGACCCGAACGTCAAATCCTTCGACTACCTGGACTACTACGTGTCGCAGCTGGACCAGGTCATCGACATCGATGCGATCCGCGCCGCCGGCGTGCGCATCGGAGCCGACCCGCTGGGCGGCGCGTCCATCGACTACTGGGCGGCGATCGGCGAGCGCTACGGCCTGGATCTGACGGTCGTCAACCCCGAGGTCGACCCGGCGTGGCCGTTCATGACCCTGGATTGGGACGGGAAGATCCGCATGGACTGTTCCTCCCCCTACGCGATGGCGTCCCTGCGCCAGGCGATGACCCCCGATTCGGACGGCAACACACCCTACGACATCGCGACCGGCAACGACGCGGATTCGGACCGCCACGGCATCGTCACGCCCGACGGCCTGATGAACCCGAACCACTTCCTGGCCGTCGCCATCGAGTACCTGTTCACGCATCGCCCCGGGTGGAGTTCACATGCCGCCGTCGGCAAGACCCTCGTGTCTTCCGCGCTCATTGATCGCGTCGTGGCTGCCATGGGCCGTCATCTGATCGAGGTGCCCGTCGGCTTCAAGTACTTCGTCCCCGGCCTGCTGTCCGGCGCTGTCGGCTTCGGCGGCGAGGAGAGCGCGGGCGCGTCCTTCCTGCGTAAGGACGGCACCGTGTGGTCGACCGACAAGGACGGCATCATCCTGGCGCTGCTGGCCTCGGAGATCCTGGCCGTGACCGGGAAAACCCCGTCGCAGCTGCACGCCGAGCAGGTGGAGCGTTTTGGCTCCTCCGCCTACGCGCGCATCGACGCGGCCGCCTCGCGCGAGGAGAAGGCGAAGCTCGCGGCCCTGTCCGCGAACGACGTGAGCGCGACCGAGCTGGCGGGCGACCCCATCGTCGCCAAGCTGGTGCGCGCGCCCGGAAACGACGCCGCGATCGGCGGCTTGAAGGTCACGACCGATTTCGCGTGGTTCGCCGCACGCCCGTCGGGCACCGAGGACGTGTACAAGATCTACGCCGAGTCCTTCAAGGGTGCCGAGCACCTGGCCGAGGTCCAGGAGGCCGCCAAACGGGTCGTCTCCGAGGCCCTGGGCGGCTAACCTTTGCACAGACGACGGGTCGGGGTCGGCGCAGTCGCGCCGACCCCGACCCGTCTGTTAGTCCGCCCCCACGGGAGCCTCCGGTGCCGCCGGGGGGGCTACGCCTGCCTGGTCGGCGGCGTGCGCACCGACCGGTGCGCACGCATCATTTCGCGGACTTTTCACCCAACGCAGCGCGGATGTCGCCGATGCCAGCCCCCTGGGCGCCCCCGCCGCGGAGCCCGTCCATGATGGAGCCGATGAGCCGACCGTTTTCTTCCTCGGCGGCCCTGAAGTCGCGCTCAGCCGCATCGAGCGAGTCGGCGTTCGCCTCCAGGCTTGCCCCGGCCTTCACGCTCCGATCGGCATTTTTCTCCTCGACTCCCTGCATCTGTGACGACAGGGAGGTGCCGGGCATTGCGGAGGCAAAGGCCTTTGCCCCTCCCTCCGGGCGCGCGAAGCGCAGCGCCGCGGAGCTTTCTCGGGAGGCCGACGCGAGGCGGGGGAACTCCCCCGCGACAAATGACAGATCGCTCATGATCCACCCCATCAAATTTTTGTGAATACTGGCTCATACTCCGCACGATACTACCGGATGGGCACGTCCCCAGCACACATTTGTCCACCAATCGACGCTCGCGCCCCAAGCTTTCGTCCGCTTACCGAAACCGCCCTCAAACGCCGGAACCACCACAACGCCCGATCGGCCAACCCGCCCGCCGACCGGCGATAAAATGGATGGATGCTCGGCACCTATCGCGACATCCTGCGCTACCGGCACACCTGGAAGTTTTCTGCAGCCGGTCTGATTCTGCGTCTACCCATGTCGATGGTGGGCCTGTCGATCATCCTCGTTGTTCGCTCCGAATACGGCAACTACACGCTGGCGGGTTCCGTCTCGGCTATCAACGTCATCGTGATGGCCATCTGCGCGCCGATCCTGGCGCGCCTGGTGGACCGGTACGGCCAGCTGCGGGTCATGGGTCCGGCGTGGACCGTCGCCACCGTGTCGATGTGTGCGTTCCTGGCCTGCGCCGCCCTGCACGCCCCCGAATGGACCCTCTTTGTCCCCGCGGCCATCGCGGGGGCCACGTGGGGTGCGCCGGGCGCGCTCGTGCGCTCCCGGTGGTCGACGATCCTGACCAAGCCCGGACAGCTGACGACCGCCTACGCCTTCGAATCCGCCGTGGACGAGCTGGTGTACATCCTGGGCCCGGTGCTCTCCACAGTGCTGGGCACCACGATCCATCCGGGTACGGGCCTGGCCCTGTCCATCGTTTTCCTGTCCGTCGGCGGCGCCCTGTTCCTGTCACGCCGGGACTCGCAGCCGGCGATCATTCCTCACGACCCGCGCGTCCATCACGAGAGCGTCATCCGCAAGCCCGTCGTCCTGGTCATGGCCGCCACGTACATCGGAATGGGTACAACCTTCGGCGCGAATGACGTCGCCCTGGTCGCCTTCACCGAGGAGCGGGGCGTGCCCGCCCTGTCGGGCGTGCTCCTGGCGGTCTTCTCGATCGGTTCCCTCGCGGCGGCCCTGGTCTATGGCGCACGCTCGTGGCGGCGCCCCCTGTGGCAGCTCTTCGCCATCGGCGTGGTCGCGATGGCGCTGGGAATCACCACCTACCTGCTGGCCTTCAACCTGTGGTCGCTGGCGATCATCATCCTGGCGACCGGAATGACCTGCGCTCCCACGATGACGAACGTCAACATGATCATCCAAAAGTGCGTGTCGGCGGCGAAGCTCACCGAGGGGCTGACCTGGATGTCGACCTCGATCAATCTCGGAGTCTCCCTGGGAACGGCTCTCGCCGGACCCGCCATCGACGCAGGCGGTTCGCGCGGCGGTTTCTACTGCATGCTGGGAGCCGTGTGGGCCATGGTCGTCCTCATGGCGGTCGGGTTGCCCACGCTGCGCCGCTCGCAATCCGCCCCGACACGCCTGCTGATCGACTGACCCGCATCCGCCCCAACGATTCTTGCACCCCGGGGGGCGGGAAGACCTATGATTGGCCTAATGCGTTTGCAACCACCACTCATTGACGACGAATCTCCCTCGCTCGCACTGGCCCTCACGGCCGGCGCGGGCGAGCTTGCATCGACTTTGCTGGTCGCAGCCATGTCGAAAGGCTGGTACTACCCCGGTGTCGTCGGCTTCGGTGGAATCGGATCCCAGCGAAGCGCCCGCATCCTCGGCCGCGTCCTCATGGCGCGCGGCGACGAGGGCCGCTCCTGGCTGCAAAATAGGCGCGGCTGGCGCCAGTTCTTTAACGCGCAGGTCCCCCGTCAGCCCGTGCTGGTCACGGTCGGGAACGCGCGCAGGCTCGCCTTCGCGGACCGGGGCGGCTTCGTCGACATGACGATACTGGGGCACGGCCTGGAACCCGGCTGGCACGACGCCACCATCCAGGTCCTCCACGCGGGCGACGTGCGCGCCCTGGGGATGTCCGAGGACACGGCCGCTAAGCTCGCCACCACCCTGCGCACCGCGACCCCCCTGCCCGCCCCGGCCTCGGCGATGCACGAGCGCCCCCGCAAGGGTCGCATCCGCGCCGGACGACCCGCGCGCGTGTGCGTGCGCATCGTCTCTGACCACGAGCATTTCGGCGTCGTCTCGGACATCGACGACACCGTCATGGTGTCCATGCTGCCGCGCCTGGTGACCGCCGCAAAGCACGCGTTCGTCGACCGCGTTTCCTCCCGCGAGGCAGTCCCCGGCATGGCGCACCTGCTGACGACGCTCACCACGTCCTCGGTCTCGTTGGAGGAGGTGCCCGCGGGCGTCCACTCGCCCATCATGTACCTGTCGACCGGCGCGTGGAACGTGGTGCCCACGGTTCGTTCATTCCTGGAACGCAGCGGCTACCCCGCCGGTGGTTTCCTCATGACCGACTTCGGCCCGTCCAACACGGGTTGGTTTCGCTCCGGCCCCGAGCATAAGCGCCGCGAGCTGCGCCGCCTGGCGCGCATGTTTCCGCAGATGCGGTGGCTCCTGGTGGGCGACGACGGCCAACACGACCCCGAGATTTATGCGGAGTTCGCCCGCGAGTTCCCGCGCAACGTCGCCGGCATCGCGATCCGGTCCCTGTCCGAGATCGAACAGTTCATGGCGCACGGCAGCTTCGAGGCCATGGTCCCCGACGCGCTGTGGACCGTGCCTGAGGGCGTGCCCGTGTGGTACGGATCCGACGGCGACGCGCTGCTTCACAACATTCGAGGCCGCGACATGGCCGGGCCGCTCGCGCTGCGCTAAGCGCGCGGGAGGATGGCCGGGGTGCCTTCGTCCGTCACTTCTGCTGTGTGCCCGGCATCGGCCGGCACTTGGCGGGCTGTTTGATCGTGTCGGTTGATTTCAGCACGCGCTGTACGTCCTCCGCGCTCATCGCGCCGTCGTAAAACGTGCCCAGCTCGACCTTCACGTTTGAATCCGTCGCGTCGCTCAGGCGCACGTGCGAGCCCGGAAAGAAGCGGGCCACCGAGTATGCGGCATCCACCGCGCTGGCGCCCGCCGTGATACGCACCTTGCCCGTGTATTCGACGTCCGCGTTGTCAGGTTCCTGCGTCTGGAATCCGGCGGTCTCCAGCATGTTCGAGGCCTTGCTGGCCAGTCCCGGATGCTGCGTCGTGTTAATCACCGTGACGCTCACCTGCGAGGGTGCCACCGGCTTCGAGTTCTCCGTCGGGCACGGAATGTCGCCCGTCTCGGCGTACTTGATGTACTCCGAAAAGCTGTTGCCGAAAGGAATCGGCAGGATCCCCGTGAACACGAGGGCCGCCAGCAACGCCGCCACTATCATCACGCCGCCAATGATGGTGAACGTCGTGTTTTGGCGCTGCTGACGTTCGCGCAGGAAACGCTGGCGCGGGGTGAGGGCAGTGCGGGGCGCGTTCGGAGTACTCACAGCCTCCACCCTAGCTAATCGGGGTGGTTCGGGGCCAGGCAAAGCCCCGTCGCACGTGTTACATCTCGCCCGCCCGTCCCCCGCGGCGCTACAGTAAGGACACCCTCACAAGAGGCCGATCCTCTGCTCGATGGACCCACCGCGCCACGCATCCGGCGCGTGCGTGCGCCAAGCAGCCCCGGCCTCGCCACCAACCACCAACCCGAAAGAGGCAGACAATGAGCTTCCTGACGCCCGACCTGCTGGCCCGCATCCACGAGCGCGCAGCAGCATCTGATGCAACGAACACGTACCCCGAACGGGACCTCGCGGATCTGCGCGACGCCGGCTACCTGTCGGCTTTCGTCCCCACCCAGTACGGTGGTGCGGGGCTGACCCTCACACAGGTCGCCGCCGAGCAAACCGCTTTAGCGAAGGCGGCGCCCGGCACCGCCCTGGGAATCAACATGCACCAGATCATCGTCGGCCTGGGGCGCTACCTGGTGGCACACGGAAACCCGCGCGGAGAACAGATCCTGCGTGACGCGGCAGCCGGTGAGCTCTTCGGCTTCGGCATTTCGGAGCCCGGAAACGACCTGGTTCTCTTCGGGTCCACCACCCGCGCCACCCCCACAGATGGTGGCTACTCCTTCGAGGGCACCAAGATTTTTACCTCCCTGGCGCCCGTGTGGACGCGCCTGCTTATCTTTGGGCGCGCAGAAACGGAGGATGGCCCCAAGTCCGTCTTCGGTATCGTCCGCCGCGACGATCCGGGGTATTCGATCCAGGACGACTGGGACGCGCTCGGCATGCGCGCCACGCAGTCCATGACGACCCTCCTTGAGGGTGTGAGGGTGCCCGCCGAGCGCATCCTCACGGTCACGGATCCCGGCCCCAGCGCGGACCCCGTTATCTTCGGGATCTTCGCGCACTTCGAGATCCTGCTGGCCGCCACCTATCAGGGCGTGGGCGAGCGGGCGGTCGAGGTCGCGGCCGAGCACGTGGCCCGCAGGCGCTCGGTGAAGAACCAGACGACGTACTCAAACGACCCCGACATCCGTTGGCGCATCGCCGAGGCCGCCCTGCTGATGAACGCCGTCGGCCCGCAGATCCGTGAGCTGGCCCGCGACATTGACGCAGGGGTGGACCGGGGCCGTTCCTGGATGCCGCAGCTGTCCGCCGCGAAGAACGCTGCGGCCGAGGCCACCCTGCGCGCGGTCGAACAGGCGATGCGCGCGTGTGGCGGCAGCGCCTACTACAACACGCACGAGCTGTCGCGCCTGTATCGCGACGCGCTCGCCGGACTGTTCCAGCCCTCGGACCAAGAATCCCTGCATGCGGCGTGGGCGAACCTGATCCTGGGGCCGATCGAAACGGCCCGGTAGGCGTTCCGCGCGAGGGCAGAGCCCGGTTCCGGGCACAGCGAAGCGGGCCTCGAGGTCTTCCTCGGGGCCTGCCCACGCCGTGTGGCTTATTCGTTCCAGCTAAACTTTTCGGGACCGATCTCGCCGGTTGATCCGGTCATCCAGCCGGCGCGAGCCAACGCGAAGGATTGGCCGCTCTTTGTGTTCCAACAGCTGATGCCGTCCCGAGTGGAGTGGCAGGCGTAGTCGCCCTTGGTGGCCGCGGCGCCGTACGCCAGGGCGTTACCGCCGGCGGGGGCCCTGCTCACGCAGGACTGTTCCGCCTTGTCCTTCGTGGCGCTAAGAACGCCGACCTGGCCGCGCGCGCACGCGGTGTAGCCCTCTTCGGCCCAGTCGGACTCGCCGATGCCGCAGCTGACGCTATCGGCCGTGAAGGCGCAGGTGATGTTCCCGGACGGGGACGAGAAGGAGTCCACGGTGATCGCCCCGGCCGGAGCCGGGTATTTCACGGTTTCCTCCGCGGTGGCGCTGGGAGAGGGCGTCGGCGTCGGCGAGGGGGAGGCCGTGGACGACTGGCTCGAATTGTCCCCCTTGGCGGGTCCTTCGTATCCGCGGGTAAAGACGTAGATGACGAATCCGAGCAGGACCGCCGCGACGATGCCGAGGATGATGAGGACGATGCTCATGGCGGAGAGGCCGCGATGGCCCGTGTTCTCGGCCGGGGCTGCTTCCCGCGGGGCCGTGGGCTGCACCTGGTAGGAGGCGCCCGCACCGGGGTAGGCCTGCGGCATCTGGGGGCGCGCGGGGGCCGAGGCGCTGGGGTAGACGGCGGTCCCGTCGGCTTCGCGGGGCGCGTTGCCGCCCATGATGGACTGGCGCTGCACCTGGGCGACGACCTGTTCGCGCGCCCCCACCTGCGGGACGGGGGCGCTGGAGCCAACGACCGCGGAGTACGGCGTGGTGCGTTCGACCTGGGAGTATGAGTTCACGCCCCCCTGTCCCAGGACGTACATGCCGGATTCGGAGGTGCGGATCGAGGAGCCCGCGACGGCTCCGGACACGTCGCCGTGCATGACGAGGTACCCGTCAGAATCGATGTACCCGTCATAGTCGTCGCGTGCTTCGAGGGCGGCGTTGACCTGGGGGTCGTTGAACTGGTGCAGCCAGTCGAGCAGCCCGCGATAGGCATGGGGGTGCGCGGCGACGGCTGCGCGCAACTCGGGATAGCGGTACGCCAATTGGCGCAGCGCCTCAGCGTCGGTCGACGGGTCCTGGGCTGCCGCCGCAGGGTTGTCGAAATGCAGCTCTTCTGCCATCAGTACTCCAGACTTCAACGGTCATGAGGTTGTTACACAATACCGCGACCGCGCGCCCCAGGCGAATACTTACCTCCTGTTATTCCCACGATGCAAAGCTGTCATCCGATAAAACACCTACGAATCCTAGCGGAAGGTGAAGCTGTCAAAGCCGAGAGCTTCGATGTCGGCCGCGAGCGAGCGCACCTGGTCATCCCAGCCGGGGCGCGCGGCGACAAATCCGGCCGGAGCGCCTACCTGGCGGGCCTGCTGGAGGGCGAAACAGCGCACCCCCATGTCGCGGGCCGCGCGCGCCACGTCGAGGCCGTCGCTGGGCCCGTCGGGGTAAACGGTGAGCCGCACCTCGTGGTCCACCTCGGGGTGGTCGAGGATGACCCCCAGGGATTCCCACGCGCGCCCGCCCGCTCCCACCCTGCCGGCCACGGCCTGGTAGTTCGCGGGCGTTGCCTTAATGTCGATGCCAACCCAGTCGACCAGGCCTGCGTCCAGCAGGTCAGCGAGGCGACCCGGGTAGGGGCCGGCGGTGTGCAGGCCGACGCTAAAGCCGAGCTCACGCACGCGGGCCATGGCTGCGCCCAGGGCGATTTGTCGGGTCGCCTCGCCACCGGAGAACACAACCCCGTCGAGGAGGCCTCGCCTGCGCGCCAGGAGTTCCTCCAGGGAGCTCCATGCGACCACCCCGGGGATACGCGGGTCGATGATTGCGCTGTTGTGGCAGTAGGGGCACGCCCACGGGCACCCCTGAAGGAACAGGGAGGCGACGAATTTACCGGGCCAATCGACGGTCGACAGGGGGACCATGCCCGCGATCTGCAGGTCTTCCGGCGTCCATATCCTGCCGGCCTTCCCCCCGGTGATCCCGCGACCGCCCCCCGGGTTCGCCGCGGCGTTCCGGGGGGATTTTGGGCCGCCGTCCGGGGGCCTACCGGTCACGTCAGGCTTTCCGCCGGTGGGAACGCGCTGACGAGTTCGCCGTGGGCGTCGGCGGCGTTCTCTGAGAACATCTGGCGCTCGTGGTATTCGCCCTTCTTGCCGATATTGAATGACTGGACGGGGCGGAAGTATCCCATGACGCGCGTCCACACCTCGCAGGTCTGGGGCTCGGCGTCCGGGTGGGCGGCGGCGCACTTGTCGCAGGTGAAGTGTTCGCCCGTCAGGTATCCGTGGACCGGGCAGATCGAGAAGGTAGGCGTGATCGTGATGTAGGGGACCTTGAAGGCGGTGAGCGAGCGGCGGACCATTTCCTTGCAGGCCGCTCCGGAAGAGACGCGCTCCCCCATGTACAGGTGCAGCACCGTGCCTCCCGTGTACTTGCCCTGCAGGATCTCTTGGTTTTCGAGGGCACAGAAGGGGTCGTCCGTGTAGCCGACGGGCAGCTGCGAGGAGTTCGTGTAGTAGGGTTCCGCTTCCGTTCCGGCCTGGATGATGTCGCGGTAGCGCTTGCGGTCTTCCTTCGCGAAGCGGTAGGTGGTGCCTTCGGCGGGCGTGGCCTCAAGGTTGTACATGTGGCCGGTCGCCTCCTGCAGCTCGACCATGCGCTCACGCACCCGGTCCAGGATTCGCACGCACATGTCGAAGCCTCGCGGGTCCGTCAGGTCGTAGGCGTCGTCGCTGAAGTTGCGCACCATCTCGTTCATGCCGTTGACGCCGATCGTGGAAAAGTGGTTGTCCAGCGTTCCCAGGTAGCGCTTCGAGTAGGGGAACAGGCCGTGGTCCATGTGGTACTGGATGGTCTCGCGCTTGATTTCCAGGGATCGGGAGGCCAGGTCGATGAGGTGGTCCATCTGTGCGACCAGGCCGGCCTCGTCGCCCTTGTGGAGGTAGCCCAGGCGTGCCATGTTCAGCGTGACCACACCGATGGATCCCGTCAGTTCGGCGGAGCCGAACAGGCCGTTGCCGCGCTTGAGCAGCTCGCGCAGGTCCAGCTGCAGGCGGCAGCACATGGAGCGGATCATGTGGGGATCCAGGTCGGAGTTGATGAAGTTTTGGAAGTAGGGCAGGCCGTACTTCGCGGTCATGTCGAACAGGGCGTCAACGTTCTCGCCATCCCAGTCGAAGTCGGGGGTGATGTTGTAGGTCGGGATCGGGAACGTGAAGACGCGGCCGTCCGCGTCGCCACCCGTCATCACCTCGATGAACGCGCGGTTGATGAGGGTCATTTCCCGCTGCAGCTCGCCGTAGGTGAAGTCGACGACCTCTTCGCCGATCATCGGGTGTTCGTCGGCCAGGTCGTCCGGGCACGTCCAGTCGAAGGTCAGGTTGGTGAACGGACACTGGCTGCCCCAGCGTGAGGGCACGTTCAGGTTGTAGATGAGTTCCTGCATGCACTGGACGACCTGTTCGTACGTCATGTCGTCCAGGCGCACGAAGGGAGCCATGTACGTGTCGAAGGAGGAGAAAGCCTGGGCGCCCGCCCACTCGTTCTGGAGCGTGCCCAGGAAGTTCACGATCTGGCCGCACGCGGAGGAGAAGTGGCGAGGCGGGGCGGAGGCGATCGCGCCACTCACGCCGTTGAAGCCCTCTTGGATGAGGCGTTTGAGGGACCACCCCGCGCAGTAACCGGCGAACATGTCCAGGTCGTGGATGTGGTAGTCGCCGACGCGGTGGGGGGCCGCAATCTCGGGCGTGTAGACGTGTTCCAGCCAGTAGTTGGCGACGATCTTGCCCGCCGAGTTCAGGACCAACCCCCCGAGCGAATATCCCTGGTTGGCGTTGGCGTTGACTCGCCAATCGGAGCGGTCGAGGTATTCCTCCACGGTTGCGATGGCGTCGACGTCGTATCGAGCTGCGCTGGTCATGATCCCTGTCCTGTCTGGTTTTTACCCGTTGAATTGTCTGCCGCGGCGCGCCGGAGTCCTGCCCACTCCTGCGGACGCCGAAAACTGCGGTCGCACTATGCGCGTTCGACGCGTCGACACTCCTAGACGCTGCTGCACGTCGGCGCGTTCGTGGCGTCGTGGGCAGCGGCTCGCGCTACCGCCCGCCCTGGATGAATCCCAGATATGGGCCCCACTCAGTATTGAACACTAGATGTAGTGCTTGGGTCGAACAGTAGCCACTGTATCTAGTATCCATCGCGCGGCGCGCACCCTCCTCGCGAGTCGGCGCGTTCCATCCATCACGTCACCCCCGATCCACCACCTTTATGGGACTAAGGTCCTATCCGCGCTTGCTTGGCCGCTCAGGTCCAACCGGCTGCGACTGCGCCCTCCGCTGGCCCCACCGCGAGCCAACGCACGGGTCCCGCTTAACACATCAGATCAAGAAGGGCAGCTTCCTCACCAGGCGCAACCTCTTCCACCAGCCGCCCAGGCCGAGCGTATCGCCGGCACTCGCGAGGGGAATGAGAACCAGGATCATCGCGTCAACCAGGTGCTCACTGACCACAGGATTGAGAGAGCCCCACACCCAGGGCGCGGTTGCCACGTACATGAATCCCATCATGACAACCCCGGCGAGGGCCGCGAGGCGTGTCCCGATACCCAGCATGAGCGCCAGCCCGATACCGAGCAGGCCAACCATGAACACCCAGTCGATCGCGGGCACCGCCAGGGACTGGAAGAAACCGGCCAGAGGCTTGCCACCGGTCGCGTTCACCAGGTAGCTCTGAGCGGGCGTGCCCCCGTTGATCCACGCGCGCGACGGTCCGGTGGGAAAGTGCAGGCCGAAAGTTTTATCCAGGAAGGCCCACAGGAAAACAAAGCCGATCGCGATGCGCAGCAACCCCAGGACTATGCGAGCGCTCGCGGAGGTAACGACGGCTGAGGAGGGGCGATGCATGTCGGTTCCTTCATCTCGTGACGGCGATCAAGCGATCCACTCCATTATCCAACTGATCGCAGCGCGCGGGGCACAGGCCACACCGACGCACCCGAGTCGCCGCGCCTACCGGCAGCCTCACACCGGTATCACCGGCGGCCAGAATCAGGTATCAATCCGCCCGCAACAACATCGCCCGAATGGCACCAAAAATCCAAGATGCGCCGATTCCGCTCCGGGCAGAGCGCGGCGGGGGGCAGGAAGCCAGCGGCCGCGACGCCTATTCACCCGCGAGGCGATCAACCTCATGCATGACGAGCCCGCACACGGCACTCACCCACGCGACAGCCGCCGTGCCCAGGACGCGCGAACGCCAGGGGCGGATCTGCAGGAAGTCCTCGAACCCATAGCCGGATCCGGGAGAAGCCGCGGACGTGCTCAAGCCCCACAGGGCGGCGGTCGTCGCAACGATCGCGACGACGACTAGGCCCAGGCAGATCCACACCATGACTCGCTGAGCCTGGGCCCCGTGCCTGGGGCGGCGCTCGATCGGCGAGAGCGCGAGCGCCCACGCGCCCGCGATGAGGACCGCCGTGATGACGTCGGCGGGCCTGTGCCATCCTTCCATCATCACGGAAACGCCCATGAGCGCGCTCCACGCCCATCCAATCCAGGCGGAAGGGCTGCGGAACAATTTGGGCGCGACGACGACCAGGGCGAGGGAGATGGTGACAGCGACGGTAGTGTGCCCGGATGGCAGCGAGTTGCCGGCACCGGTGGTGACACCCAGATTGGGGCGGGTGAGAACGTACTCCTTGAGGATCTGCGTCGTGATGTTGGCCCCGATGACGGCGCCGAGGGCTCGGCCCGCGAGCGT
Source organism: Schaalia meyeri (assembly GCF_900105015.1). Taxonomy (GTDB): domain Bacteria; phylum Actinomycetota; class Actinomycetes; order Actinomycetales; family Actinomycetaceae; genus Pauljensenia; species Pauljensenia meyeri. The sequence goes on from NZ_FNLK01000012.1 coordinate 330,054, forward strand.
GGGGCGGCGCCGCGCGGCGGCGACCAGGGCGACAACGGTGCCCGCGATGACCATGACGGGCACGGACACCAGCCCGGTGATCAGCGTGGAGAAGGCATCGTAGTGCCTCGCGGAGCGCATCGTGCCCTCCATGAGGATGGTGTCGACGACCTGCCCGGGCGCGGTGGCCAGGGCGACGTGGCTGACGATCCCGGTCAGGAACAGGCAGGTGGCGACTCCGGCGAGTCGGCGTGAGAGCTTGCGCCGGTACCATCCATCGGAGCTCAGGCCAAGAGTCCTGGGCAGCCCTGCGACACCCGCTTTACCGCGGCCGGTCTCGGGCTGGGTGCGCGCTTTTGCCGCGCTTTTTTTCGCGGGGGCACCCTCCCGTCGGGGTTCGCGCGCCTCGCTGGCGGATTTTGAGCCCGCACGCTTGCGGGGGCGATCGGAGGCGGAGCTCTTGGTGTACGACTCGTCGACGGCAGGGTCACAGGGCAGGGGGGCGTTGGGATCGTCCACGGTGTCCTCCCTTCGCGCCGGTGTGGCTTCCCATACCCACTGTAGTGGAGTGGGGCGGTGGTTCGCGGATTTGTGCGGGGGTGAGCGCGCGCGGGTCCCAGGGCTCGGTTAGAGTGGGTGTGTCCGATTCTGTAGGTTCCACGCGGGAGTTGTCAGTGGCTGCTTCTTCACCTGTCAGCACCGATCGTATCCGTGACCTGCTGAGGTCCCGGGACGTGCGTTTTGGCGACTATAACCAGGGCGAGCTGGCGTATCTGGCGCCGAACGCCGCTTTCTTCTGGAACGCGACAAATCCGCAGATTCTGCAGCTGCGCGCGCAGTGGCGGGGAATCGCCCGGACACCGGAGCAGTTCGGCGAATTGGCGCGCGAAGTCGCGGCGTGTAATTCGACGCGCACCGGCCCCAAAGCATACGTGGCTCCCCTCGAGGACGGGGCGCAGTACGGCCTGATCGCCGAGTGCAACATCGTGGTACTATCGGGCCTGACCCAGGCTCAGCTGGATAATTTCTTCGAGACGTCCATGTCGATGATCATGGGGTTCTTCGCGGACCTTGAGGTGACGCTGCCGGAGTTCGTGGATTGGGACAGCCGGGATCGGCGGGTCGCGCGGTGAACGTCCCCTACCTGGTGCCCGAGGACGACGTGACGCCCTACCCCGCGGATTTTGAGCGGGTCGTGACGGAGGTTCGCGAGATGGGCTACGCGCTGGACGTGATCGAGCCCGGTCGCGCCGCAGGCGCAATTTTGGATGGCATCCCATTCCTGGTCTCTTTCGATGCGGCCGGGCGTTTCCTGTCGATCCGCGCGCTGTGGGAGACGGATGCGCCGGCGGCCAGCGCGGAACCGGCGATGTTCGCGACCGCGGATAATTGGAACCGCGAGAAATACTTTCCGACCGTGTACACCGCGGTGTCTCCGGCAGGAAAGCTGGGCGTGTACGCGGATTTCGTGGTGGACACGGAAGTCGGACTGTCCGACGTGCAGCTGCGAGACGCGATTTCGTCGGGCATTTCGACGGGCATCGCGGCGATCCAGTACGTGAAGGAATCCGCGTCAGAGATGCTGGGGTTGGTGAATCCGGGCCCGGATGAGCGGTGAGCGAAACCACCTCGGTCCGTCCCCGTCGGCTCTGCTGGGCCTCTTGGGGCGCATCAGCGCCGACGACGACAGGCTCCTGGGGCACCTCACCATCCCCGGGCGCTCCGGGGCACTCGCGCAGTGGCCATCGTGGGTGTCGCCCGCGGTCGTGGCCGCGTGGGCGCGGCGCGGGGTGGAGCAACCGTGGACCCATCAACGCGACGCTTTGGACGCGATTCGCGCGGGCTCCGACGTGGTGCTCGCGACGGGCACCGGCTCTGGCAAGTCGCTCGCCGCGTGGACGCCGATCCTCTCCGACCTGGTCGAGGCCCAGGAATCCTCCCGCATTTCGGCGATCCATCGGCGCCCGAGCGCCCTGTACCTGGCCCCGACGAAGGCGCTTGCCGCTGATCAGTTGGCTTCTCTGACAGCGTTGCTCGGCCAGGACGCCGCCCTAGACTCGGCCGAAGGCGAGGGCGCGGGTGGCCCTGGCCTGATCGATGAACGCCTGAGTCGCGTGCGCGCGCAGGCCGTGGACGGGGACGCCCCGCGCGAGGCGAAAGAATGGGCGCGCGCGAGCGCGGACCTAGTCCTGTCAAACCCGGATTTTTTGCACTACGTCATGCTGCCCTCCCACCGGCGTTGGGCGCGCTTCCTGGCGTCCCTGCGGCTTATCGTCATCGACGAGGCCCACCACTGGCGCGGGGTGACCGGATCGCATGTCGCGCTCATCGTGCGCAGACTGCTGCGCGTCGCCCACCACCTGGGGGCAGATCCGCGCGTGATCATGCTCAGCGCGACCGTGCGGGATGCGGCGGGCGTGGGCCTGGCGCTCACCGGACGCGACGCGGTCGCCATCGAAACCGACGGTTCCCCCGCCGGCGCCCACGAGCTGGTCCTGTGGCAGGGCGGTGTCGTTGCCGACACGTCTGAGGTGGACATTTCCTCATTCCTGGAGGCCATCGACGCGCCCCCGGGGAGTGCCACGCTCCAGGTTCCCCTCGTGCGCCGCAGCGCCGGAGTCGAAGCCGCCGCCCTGGCGTTAGCGTTCATCGAGGAGGGGGCGCGTCTGCTGGCCTTTGTGCGCTCGCGCGCGGGGGCGGAGGCGGTGGCCGCGCAGATCCGCGACCGCCTGTTTTCCCGCGGTTCCCCTTTCGCCGGCAGGGTCGGCGCGTACCGGGGCGGTTACCTGCCCGAGGAGCGGCGCGCGCTCGAGGACGCGATACGCACGGGGGCGGTGCGCGCCTTGGCCACCACCTCCGCCCTGGAGATGGGGGTGGATATCTCCGGGCTGGATGCGACGATCACCGTGGGCTGGCCGGGCACGCGCGCGTCCCTGCGCCAGCAGATCGGCCGCGCAGGGCGCGCAGGGGCCCCGGGAACATCCGTGCTCATCGCGTCGGATAACCCCCTGGACGCCTACCTGGTGCGCCACCCCGAGCACATCCTGGGCGATGTCGAGGCCTGCGTCATCGACCCGGTGAACCCGTGGGTGCTCGCCCCGCACGTCGCGGCCGCCGCCGCAGAGATGCCGATCGCCCCGTCCGACATCGACTACTTTGGGCCCACGCTTCGGGGCCTCGCCGAGCATCTGGCCGCCGATGGATACCTCAGGCGGAGGCCAGGCGGATATGTGTGGGATGCCACCCGACCCGAACGCCCCTGCGACCTCACCGACCTGCGCGGCTCATCCGGGGAGGTCCAGATCGTTGACGCCCGCGACGGCACGGTCATCGGCACCCTCGATCAGTCCTCCGCCGACGCGCACGTCTTCCCCGGCGCCATCTACATCCACCAGGGGCGCACCTTCCACGTGCTGAGCCTCTCCTCGCTCACCGAGCCCGCCGCGCCCGCCGCCCAGGGGTGGCCGGGTTCTCTCCTTGGCCGGGCCTCGGTCGGCCGGGGGGCAGGCGGCGAAGGCGCAGCGGGGGCGGCAGAGGCCTCGTCGATCATCATCCCGCCCGCGCGCCAGGGAGAGGATCGCGTCGCCCTGGTGGAGGAGGTGCGCACTCCTCTGCGTACCCGTGCCTCTACGCACACCGACGTCACGGTGTGCGCGGTGGAGGACACGTACGTGAGCGCGGACGGGACCGTTGCCTGGCACCACGGCCCCACGAACGTGTCGACGCGGGTGACCGACTACGACCTGCTGCGCCTACCCGGGCTCGAGTTCATCCGTAACGTTGAGCTATTCCTCCCCACCCGCACGCTGCCCACGAAGTCCACGTGGTTGACGCTCACGCCGACCGCTCTGGCCGCCACGGGGATTCCGGCGGCGAACCTGGCGGGCACCCTGCACGCCACCGAGCACGCCATGATCGGGATCCTGCCGCTGGTCGCAACGTGCGATCGCTGGGACTTGGGAGGATTGTCCACCGAACTGCACGACGATACGGGTGCGCCCACCGTCTTCATCCACGACGCGTTCCGAGGCGGCGCCGGGCACGCGCTGGCCGGGTTTCGCAGCGCGCGCGAATGGGTGATCGCCACCCTCGAGGCCGTCTCCTCCTGCGACTGCGAGGCCGGGTGTCCCCGCTGCATCCAATCCCCCAAGTGCGGAAACGGCAACGAGCCCCTGTCAAAGTCGGGGGCCATCACCCTGCTCACCTACCTGCGCGACCGTGCGCCGGGGGCGTAGGTCCCAGGCCCTGACCTGCGCAACCTGTTTTCTGAAACGACTCGACGTGTGCTGGCACCGTGCAGACTTGAAGGGGCCGACCCCAAGGCCGACCCCTTCAAGCATCCCATCAACACAGTGCAAGTTTTCCGATGCGCTCCCTTTCTTGGCCACCCTTCTTGGGTGTTGCCTTTGGCTTGATGACTTCTAATGTAGAAGCCGCACCTGTGGGAAGTATTGAACGAAGCTGGCAATTCTCTGTGAATTTATCAATCGCCCGTCCCCGCTCGGGCGCGTGCGCGCAAAATCATTGGAATCCCAACGATCCGAACGGAATCGGTAACGACCACCAGGCAATCGCTTCCCCTCACCTCGCAGGACTGTACGGCGACCCCGTTCGCGGAAGCGACGGAGGCGGCGGCCCCGCAGGGCCGCTCTCCCACGTCCTCCCACGGGGCGGTGGCGGCCTGGCCGGCACCCGACAGGGCCGCCAGGTCCGCGATGGCCTGCAGGCGGATCAGCGCACACCGCGCCGCGCCAGCGCCGCCGACGGTCACCGCGAGCAGGAGGGACAAGACGATCAACCCCAGGCAGTTGACCGTGCCCGATCCCTCCTCGATCCCCCCTTTCCCCGGCGTTACGGTCACCTCGCGCCTCACGGCAGGTCCCCCTCGTCGATCGTGGTGACCGTGCAGCGGGCCACTCCACCAACCCAGCCCGAGACGCCCCGGTAGGGCGCGCTGCCACTGACCGTCACCCACCCGCCGGAGCGCGTAACCGTGTAGGTTCCGGGCGCGTAGGCGGCCGAGGCCGCGGCCTGGGGGTCGTCCGCCCCGATGGACGCTGCCCTGGCCCCCTCGCGTACCGCCTGGCACAGGGACGCACCGGTCAATCCCACCTGGGCTGCGGCGACGATGACCCCGATCACCAGCGTCACGGCGACGAAGCAGACGGCGTGTTCGACGGTGACGTAGCCGGAATCGTCGCGGTTCATCGTGTGTTGAGCGCCTCTCGGATAACGGATTCCAGGGCCGCGCGCACCGTGTCGGATTTGAGGATCACGATGAGCAGCCCCGCGAACCCCGCTGCCGCGATCGTTCCGATCGCATACTCGACGGTGGTGGCGCCCTCCTCGGGGTCGCCCAGCCCACTGGTGTCGTCATCGGTTCGGCGCCAACGCAGGTCCCGCGCCGCGCGGCCGAGGCGTCCCATCGCCGCGATCTGCGCGCGTGCCGCCGCACAGCCGATTCGTTCGATAATCGTCATTGATCTGTCCTTTCGTCGTGCGCGTTCATCAGCGCGCAGGACCAGTGTGCGAGGAACCACGATCTGCGTTCCATCCGAATCCGAGGACCTGTGGATAACGCGCGGGTGCGTGCATCCCCTGTGCACGGCACGCGCCTACGCCTCGATCCCCGCCATCAGGTACGCGAGGAGAGGCGCGATGCCCAGGGCCAGGAAAGCGGGCAGGAAAAAGACGCCGAGGGGGCCGACCAGCCGCACGCTGAGTTCCTCGGCCCGTGTCTGTGCGTCGGCCAGGCGCGTACGGCGCTCCCAGGCTGCGCAGCGCGCGAGCATAATTTCGGGCGCGCTTCCGCAGGTCCACGAAGCCTCAAGCGCGTCATGCAACGGGTGTGCCCACGCCGGAGTATCCTCCCAGGCGTCGGCCCATGTTGTCCCCAGCCGCAGGGAGGCGGCCGTCCATGCCAGGCATTCCTGCGCGCACGCGTCGGCCAGGGCGTCGAGCGCTCGGGGAATCGCCGCTCCGCAGGCCAGGCCGGAGGCAACCAGGTCGCACGCCAGGGCGGGATCCACTCCCGTATCCTCACTGCTCCTGCACCGATCCAGGATACGGCGACACGATGCGATCCCGGCGATCCAGGCCACCACCCCGATCAGGGCGCACACGCTCCCGGCCTTTCCTCCCGTGTAGAACTCCCACGGCGATGCACCGAGCGCGCAGGCCGCCACGATGCCCACGAAAGGCAGGGCGGACAGGACGCGCGCGGACATCAGCGGTCCCGCTGAGGCCACGCGACGCGCCTCCTCTACGGCCTGCGCGTCGTCGATCGCGCCGCCGATCGCGTCAAGGACGCCGGCCAGGGGAGCGCCCAGGACGCGGCTGAATCGACAGGCCACCGCGATCGAGGCGGCGCTGGACCTGGCCGCTACAGCATCCGTGCGGCGCAAACTCGCCGGGAGGAACCCCCACCGCCCAGGCTCGCTGGCCCATTCATCGAGGACGGGAGGGTAGGCGTCGTCGCCGCTGCCCCCACCGCCCACGCCGATTCGCGCCAGCGCGAGCCTCCAGGCTAAGGACACGGGGGCTCCCGCACGCAGTCTGGTTGCGACCTCGGCGACCAGGAGCGACAGTTCTCGCGGCGACGGCGGGCCCTGAACGCGACCGCGGTGTCGCCCGTTGCCGCCGCCAACCAGGCGGCCGACGCCCAGGCGCGGGCAACCCACGCTGGCCGCATCCGGGAGGGACGGCTGGGCCCAGGCGCGTACGATGCGACGCTCGCGCACCCCCCGCGCGATCCTGGCCGCGATTCCTCCCAGGCAGCTCAAGGCGCATGCCGCCAGGACGCAACCGCCGATCAACCACACGGCCCTCTCGATAGCATGCCCCGCCCCGACGCCTCCGACCGTTGCCCATGAGCCCTGCACCCACGCCGCTCCCGCCCACCTCATAGCCCCACCCTTTGTGCCAGGGGCTCCCAGGCCTCGTGTACGCTGACGCGGCCGTCAGCGGTTGCGCTCAGCGCGGGAAGGCACTCGAGGAGCCCGCGCTCGCGGGTCAGCACGCCCACCTCGGCCACCCACCGGCGCCCGCGGGGGTCGCGCCTCATGTGGAGCACCGCGTTGATGGCGCTGGCGGCCTGGGCGGCCACGGCTGACTCGCTCATGCCCGCGAGCGCCCCGAGCGCGGCCAGGCGTGCGGGCACCTCGCGCGTTCCGTTGGCGTGCAGGGTCGCCCAGCCGCCGTCGTGTCCGGTGTTGAGGGCGGTGAGCACGTCGCGTACCTCGGGCCCTCGGCATTCCCCGAGGACGAGGCGGTCGGGACGCATGCGCATGGCCGCGCGCACCAGGTCGGGCAGGGGGATGCCGCCCCGTCCTTCGACGTTCGGCTTGCGTTCGATCAGGTGCACGCAGTGCGGGTGAGCGGGCGCGATCTCGGCGACCTCTTCAATGCACACGACCCTCTCTCCGACAGGAACAAGTGAAAGCGCGGCTCCTAGTAGGGTCGTCTTTCCGCTGCCCGTCGCGCCGGTCACCAAGACGTTGGCGCGCGCCGCGACGAGGCCGCGCACGAGCGGGGAGATCGGTCCGGGCAGCGTGCCGCATCCTTCGAGCTCGGCGATCCCCAGGCGGTGGGCTCCGAGGACCCGCAGCGAGACGAGCGTCCCGGAACCGGAGACGGGAGCCAGGACCGCGTGCAGGCGCACTCCCCCGGGCAGCGTCCCATCAGCGATCGGGCTGGCATCGTCCAGGCGCACCCCGCACGCAGAAGCCATGCGGATCGCCGATTGCCGGGCGTCGTCCTCGTCCCGGATGCCGACGTCGGTACGGACCAGGCCGCCTCCCCGATTCACCCACGCTTGCGTTCCATTAATGAGGACGTCGGTCACTCCGGGGGTGTCCAGGAGCGAGGCCAGAGCCGGGGTCAGCCCCCGCTGGCGCGCTCGCAGGGCGTTCAGCGTCGATGCGGCCTCGGCGGCCCCGCAGCCCGCTCGCGCCGTCGTCGCGACGGCTCGGGCGGGCGGGTCGCCGCGGGCGAGCAGACGCAGCGCGCTACGCACGGGAGGCCTTAAGCTGCCCGGGACCGATCGTGTCCGGCCCCCTCGAACCGTCGGGCGGAGCCTGCGTGGAGGCGAGTGCGCGGCGCAGGGCACGCAGGTCCCGCCCGCTGCGCGTGGGGAGGCTAAGGATCGGCGTGGGCGCGCACTCGCGCAGGCCCGGGCTACGTCTGCGACCCCTGGTCACAAGCGTGAGTGCGGGGCACGGTGGCGGAGACAGCGTGAGGACCGCGGCCATCGCGGCCGCGCCTTCAAGGTCCCCGTGGGTCACCAGGACGGCGACGTCGGCGCCGATGGCCAGGGCGCAGTGCGCCGCCCGCGCGTCCCACCGGCCGACATCCACGAGGAGGGGAGCGTCCAGGGACCGGCAGGCTGCCACCACGCGAGGATCGTCCGCGTGGGCGCCGCCACGTCCATCTCCCACGATGGCGCGCACCCCACCGATCAGCGGCAGTTGATCGCGCAGAGCGGGCAGGTAGGAGTCTTCTAAGGCATCCAAGTCCGCCCAGCGCACCCCCGGGGCCGAGTGATCGCACGCGCGGGCAAATCCGGGCACCGCCCCCGACGCGTCGACGACGACCGGGCCGGAGCCGCTCTCGCTTCCCGGCTCTTTGCCCATCCATCGCGGGCACCTTTTCCACGCTGCCCGCGTGCGCCCCATCGCGTGAGCGAGGAGACGCACGACGCGGGTGACCCCCACTCCCCCGGCGATCCCGGCCAACACCCACACCGCGCCCGGTCGGAGCGCGCGCCGCGATGCCTCGGCGATGAGGGAAACCAGGAGGGCCGTGTCACGCGGACTCACCTGGCCTTCGTCCCCGACTCGAACGCAGGGCAGGCAATCGGGTACCGGGGCCTGCGGAGCGGCCAGGACCAACGAGGCCCTGGCCGGGTCGACGCACACTCGCGCCCCCGCGAGGGTGACGGCGTCGCGGACGCATTCAAGGTCGGGCGAGGTCAGGCCGACGAGGGCGACGGTGCCTCGGCCCGAGGCTGGCTCGGTGTTCATGCGCCCACAGTGCGCCCGGCGGCCCGCCCCAGTCCATCCGTGCGCACTCCCCTGTGGACAACGCCTGCGCGAGATGTCACCCTGTGAACAGCGGGTTCCGACGGAGGACCCTGTGGAACCCTTCCGACGCTGGAGTGATTGCGATGGTACGCGCGGCATTTTTCGACCTGGATAAGACTATTTTGGACACGTCGTCAAACGTGGCGCTCTCCGGACCGTTCATCGAGGCGGGCCTGATGAACCGGCGCACCGCGGTCGCATCCGTCCTGGTCCAGCTGCCCTACCTGCTCGCGGGCGCGGACGAGTCACGCATGGAACAGATGGCGGAGGCGATGGGCAAAATGGGGCGCGGCTGGGACGCGGCGTTCCTGGAGACCACCGTTGAGGATGCGCTCGAGCGGACGATCGAGCCCGTCTGCTACGCACAGGCCCTGCAGCGCATCGAGCGCCACAAGCGCGCGGGCGACGTCGTCGTCATCGCGTCGGCGTCGGTCGAGCAGGTGGTTCGCCCCATCGCCAAGATGCTGGGAGCTGACGAGGTTTTGGCCTCGCAGGCGGCCATCGACGCGGACGGGTGCTTCACGGGAGAGATCGTGCATTTTAACCAGGCGCAGGGAAAAGCGGACGCGTGCGAAGCCCTGGCCCGCGCGCGCGGATGGGACCTGTCCCAGTGCTACGCCTATTCTGATTCCATTTCGGACGCTCCCCTGTTGCGCCTGGTCGGGCACCCCTTCGCGGTCAACCCGGACCGTGCCCTGCGGGAGTTGGCGGAGCGCGAAGGCTGGCCCACCCTGACCTTCATGTCCACGGTTCGGGTGCTGCCACGCCACGTGCCCACGCCCGCGAAGGTCGCGCTGCCCTTCGTGGCGGGCGTCGCCGTGGGGGTACTGGCCTGTGCTCTGCTGCGGCGCCGCGCCCGCCCCTATCCGAGCCTGCCGGCCTGCACGTGCCGGGCAACGTCGCGCCCCACCTGCGCGCCGTAAACGATCCCCGCGCAGTAGTGGGTGATCCACCGGGCCAGGCCGGGCTCGTCGGCGCTGACCCACCCCGCGAGGGAGCGCCCCGCGCGCGAGGGGTCCACCGCGTCGTAGGCGCCCGGCACGCACACGCCCGTCGGGTCGACTCCGCGCGTGACCAGGATCCACCGGGCCAGGCCCGCGCCCACCGCGGACGAGGCCGGGGCAAAGACACGCCGAAAACGAAAGTGAGCGTTTAGGGCGGCCGCGATGGCCAGGGCGGGCGCGTCGCAGCGCGCGTAGGCCAGGGCGGGCGCCAACGCAGCGGGGTCGGTTGGGGATGCCACCGAAGGCGCTTCGACCAGGCCCGCCGCCACCATCGCCGAGCAGACGTCCCTGTGCAGCGCCGCGATGAGGGCAGGCAGGGGCGTGGGGGCGACGCGCGCGAGCGCCGGGGCGCGGACGTTGAGCGCGGGGAAGCGCGACGCGAGGTTCCACTGCGAGCGCCAGATGCCCAGCGCGAGTGTGGAAGCCGGGTCCGATGCGGGCCCTCCCCGGTCGTTCATGGACAGAGCACGCACGTCGTCGACACTGGTGCGCGCACCCTCGATGATGGCCAGGGCGGCGGCCTCACGGATGGAAGCCTCGGCGCGGGCCTCCTCCCATCCGCGGCGCAGGCCCTCGGAGAAGCGCAGGTCCGCGAGAGCGGCGTGCGCCTCGTTCATTGCTGAGGCGACGTCGGCGCGGGCGGCCGCGGCACGCAGAACGTCGGGCGCGGGGTCAACCAGGGCTTCGATACTCACCCCTCTACACTAGGGGTATGACGCTTTTGCAGCATCGAAAGTTCTCCGCGCGCTTGCGCTCGGGGTTGTTCGCGTTCATTTTTGCCCCAATGTCCTTGGTATTCCTGGGTTCGTCCATGGTGGACGTGCAGGCATTGGCTGCCGTGGGACAGCCCCTGTCCTCCGTGGAGGGGCTGATCGGCATGGCGTTGGCGTCGCTGCTGTTGGCGCTGATCGCGCTCAATTGCGAGGAGTCGAGCACGGGCATGGTAGTCACCTTCGCGTGGTCGCTGGCGGTGGGAGCGGCCCAGTTTTTGGGGGTGGCACGCATCCCGCTACTGATGAAGTCGTCGGTGGGGCCCAGCGACATGTACGCCGGGGTCGTCTGGTGTCTGTATCCGGTGTGTTTGTCCCTGATGCTCGGCGCGTGCGCTCTGGCGATCAAGATGGTGCGCACGCGCGCGGGCAAGGAGTCGCGCATTCCTTTGGCGCGAACGCATCGCCGCGCGTTCGGGGCCGCGGTCGCAATCCCATCGGCCATCGCGGTGGGCGTACTGATGATCGCGGCGGCGCCATCGGATTCGACGAACGTGGCGGCGATGGGCCTGGAGGGCATCTTAACGAGCTACACGCTGGCCCCGTGGTTCGCTCTGCCTGCCGGTCTGGCCTTGGCGCTCCTGGTTGTCAGCGCACGCTGGTCGATCACGGGCGCGCAAGCGGCGGCATGGACCATCTTGGTGCTGCCCACCTACGTGATTTTGCCGGTGTGGGCGTCGCTGACAGGCAACGTGATAGTTCCCGGGTCCTCGATCATGACCAGGGTGGCCCTGGCGAGCCCGCCGTTGGCCGCGCTCGGGATGGCCACGGGTTGCGCGTCGTTGGGTGTACTGTGGGCGCGCCTGCGGGCCTCCAAAGTCAGTGATGCGCCGGAGGATTCGATACCGAATGAGGGGCCTGCCGGAAACTAATGCGCGCGAGTAGCCGCAAGGCTCGTAATATGTGGGCAGATACAAGGAGGAAGCATGTCCGAGAACGAGTTTGACGTCCAGCGTGACCGCACCGAGGACGACCGCGACAACCCGGTGCTCACCGGCGAGGAAATCGAGCTGCCGGGCGAGGATTCCGATGCGGCGGCGATCATCGGCGAGTCCAGCGAGCCCATCCACACGGGCGAGATCGAGTCTGTTGCGATCAGCGGGGTGACGGGGCGAGGCCCGGCCGCCGCCCCACTCAAGCCAGCAATCGAGGACAGGATTTCCACCGGCGAGCTTCCCGTCGTCCCCGCTGCCGCTGGCGATGCCGTCGGCGCGTCCTGCACGGACCGGGCCGACTCCGCTTCCTCTGCCGAGGAAAAACGGGCGGACACCGAGGAGGACGCTCCCGCCTCGGATGCTTTAGCGACGGGCGAGAGGGAAGCGGAGACCCCCGCGACTGACGAGGCCGAGGAGCCTACCCCCGCCGCTGCCTCCTTGGATGCTCCTGTGGGGGAACCCGCCGATGACACGCCCGCACAGGATATGTCCGAGCAGGACGCTCCCACCGACGACGCCCCCGCACAGGAAACCTCGCAGGCAAGCGCGTCCGACGATGACACACCAACGCAGACCGCGCCCGAAGAGAGCACACCCGCCGACGACGCATACGCGCAGGCCACGCCCGAAGAGAGTGCACCCACCCGCGACAGCTCCGAGGCAAAAGCGCCAACCGACGAGACGCCCATGCAGACCGCGCCCGAGGAAAACCCTGCCGCGGACCTCCCGACCCTGGACGACGCCCCCGCACAGGAAACCTCGCAGGCAAGCGCGTCCATCGATGACACGCCAACGCAGACCGCTCCCGAAGAGAGCACACCAGCCGACGACGCATACGCGCAGGCCGCGCCCGAAGAGAGTGCACCCACCCGCGACAGCTCCGAGGACAAGGCGCCAACCGACGAGACGCCCACCCAGATCCCGCCCGTCCAAAAGCCCGCCCTCACCTTCCCCACCCCGGACCCCGCGCCCAGTCGCGACACGCCCGAGGACAAGGCGCCAACCGACGACGCACCCACCCAGATCACTCCCCTCCAAAAACCCACCCTCACCTTCCCCACCCCGGCCCCCGCACCCAGTCGCGACACGCCCGAGGACAACGCGCCAACCGACGACGCACCCACCCAGATCACCCCCCTCCAAAAACCCACCCTCACCTTCCCCACCCCGGGCATCGCGCCCACCCAGGCCACCCCCCTCCAAAAACCCGGCCCGGCCTTCCCGACCGGGGATTTTGCGCCGACCACAGACGCAAGCGAGAGCACAGAAGAGCCCGGGGCGAAGGAACCTGCGCGGCCCGACGCTCCCTTCTCGTCGCTGGACACGTCCGCGCGCAGGGAAGCCTCGCCCAGTGCCACCCGTGATCAGGAACCGGCACCGAAGCGCCCACCCATCATGACGCCCGCGCAGGCCGCTGCTGTCCTGGGCCTGAACCTGGACGCCGTGCGCGACGTTTCCACACCTAACGCACCGGTGTCGAAGATCCGGGAGGTCGGCGGCGCCGTCGGCGCTGCCGAGGAGGAAACCCGCGGCGTGACGGGCGGTGCCGCCGAACCCACCACTGACCAGGCCACCCCCTACTCGCTGCCGTCGCGTCGGACGATGATTTTCGGCGACGAGGAGCCTTTAACGCCCTCGACTCCGGCTTCCAGCTACGCCGCGAAAGAGGCGCCCACCGCCCCCGTGCGCACCGCTGCCCCCGCGCCCGTGACGGAGCCGGAAGCGACGGTCGAACCCCCCAGGCAGACGGAACCTTCTTTCGCGGAAGCCACGACCCAGCTGCCCGCGCAGGCGCCGCAGGCCTTGTATTCCTTCGAGGATCAGGATGCAGCCGAGACCACTCGGCCGCGACGCCGTTCCCTGCTGAGCGCCGACGAGGGGCGCGACGCCGAGACGCTGGCCGCGATCGCATCCTCCGCCGGACGCGATCGGTCGGATAGGTCCGGCGAGTCGCATCGACTGGACGATGAGCTCTTCTCTGCCGCACCCCAGCTGACGGAGATGCCGTCGCGGACGGGCGCCCACTGGGTGTCGCTGGTGGGATTCCTGGTCTTCACGCCCCTGGCGTGGTATCTGGCGGCCGACGCGGGAGCCCGTATGACGCTGGCCGATTCCGCACCCATGTTCACGGGCGTCGCCTCGATCCAGGCACTGGGCGAGCTCCTGGGCGCAGTCGTCATCGCCGCAATCCTGTTCGTGTTGGCGCGCCGTTCGTCGCTGGGCGCGTGGATCATGGGCGCGGTTGCGCTCCTCGTGGGGCTTCCGTGGGTCCTGGCCCCGGGCTTCACAGCCTCGGCGCTGCTCTCCGCGCTGACCTCTCTGCGTGATACGGGGCCTCTGGGCGCCAACCTGATGCACCACCTGCAGGCCTCCGGATACTCGGGCCGCTTCGTCGTGCTGGGCGCGGTCCTCATGGGCATCGCCTACGTCTCTCATTCGGCGCGCCGCACCGGCCGCTCCGAGGAGGCGCTGCGTACCTCCCTTGAGGTGAGCAACCCCACGGGTGCCTTCTATTCCAAGCGCGCCCGCAAGCGTGCCGCCAAGGACGCGGGCCTGAAGTGACGCCCCTGATTCCCGCCAGCGCGATCGAGCGTGAGGGTCCGTGGACCCACCGGCACGTGAGCGCTGGCGGCGCCGCATTCCACGTCGCCGACATGGGCGAGGACATGGGCCATGCGCTGGTTCTGCTCCACGGATTCCCCGAACACTGGTGGGCGTGGCGCGACGTTCTCCCCTCCCTGGCAAAGCAAGCGCCCCGCGTCATCGCTCTCGATTTGCGAGGCTTCGGCACCTCCGACCTGACGCGCGGAGACTGCGACCTGGTGCAGATGGCCGGCGACGTGGTCGGAGTCGTCCGAGCGCTGGGCATCGGCTCTTTTTCCGTGGCAGGCATGGGCATCGGAGGCGCCGTCACGTGGATGATTGGGGCGCTTGCTCCCCTGGAACTGCGCTCGATCGCGGTCCTGTCCGCTCCTCACCCGCTCGGAGTCCGCCCCGTGATCGGGCGCGTTCCTTGGGCCAGTGGCTGCGTCTTGCACGGGAGGCTCGCCCTGCCCACGGGCAGGGAACGCGCGCTGCACACCGGATCGCTGGTGACCAGCGTGTACCGGGCGTGGGCGTCCCCGGCGAACGTTGACGCGCTGGTGTCGCAGTCGGGTCCGTACCGCGCGGCGCTGCGGCGCCCCTTCGCCGCCCACACCGGCCTGCGCGGCCTGCGCGCCGCCCGGACGCTCTCGCGAGGGGTCCGGCATGCTTTGTCGGAACCGGTGCGAGTTCCCGTTCTGTCGCTTGTCGGTCGCGATGACGGCGCCTGGTCCCCGCTGGATCACGCCGCTAACGCCCGGTTTGTCGATGCTTCTCTCACGCAGATTGTTATTCGCGAGGCAGGCCATTTCCTGCCCGAAGAGGCACCCCGGGCGGTCACGTCGGCCCTGTCAGAACACATCGGAACGTACGCCTGACAGCCCATTTTTCATTAGACAGCTCACACAACTCGCCGAATATAACCCGTTTCACCTGATAAATAGGGCATAATGATGTGATACGCGGTACCTCCTAGTGAGCGGTGTAACGCATGGGACTCGCCGCGCAGTCCAAATCGAACGCCCGAGCAATCGGGCACGAGCGGAAGGAGCTCCGCACCATGATCGGTGACGGTAACTTCATCAGCCAGGTGCCGCTGTTCGGTGGCCTTGATGATGCACAGCAGGTGTCCCTCCAGCAGAAAATGGGTCACACGACTCTGCGCCGTGGAGAGACCCTCTTCGACGAAGGCGACCTCGGCGATCGCCTCTACATCGTGACCGAGGGCAAAGTCAAGCTCGGTCACACCTCCGGCGACGGCCGCGAGTCCCTGCTCGCCGTCCTGGGTCCCGGAGAGATCATTGGTGAACTCACACTCTTTGATCCGGGTCCGCGTTCAACCACCGCGACCGCCGTTTCCCCAGCGTCGCTCCTCTACCTGGAGCACGAGGACCTCATGCACGTGCTGGACACGAACCCGACGCTGGCCAAACACATGCTGCGTGCCCTCGCACAGCGCCTGCGCCGCACCAACGAGTCCCTCTCGGATCTCGTGTTCTCTGACGTTCCCGGCCGCGTCGCCAAGGCCCTCCTGGATCTGGCTGACCGTTTCGGCACGGCGACCGACAAGGGCGTGCACGTCCCCCACGACCTCACGCAGGAAGAGCTGGCTCAGCTGGTCGGCGCCTCCCGTGAGACCGTCAACAAGTCTCTGGCCGACTTCGTTTCGCGAGGCTGGATCCGCCTCGAGGGTCGCGCCGTGACGCTCCTTGATGTCGATCGCCTCGCGCGCCGCGCGCGCTGACCTCAGCTGACGCGGGCTGGGTCCAGTACACGATGACCGGACCCAGCCCGCCGTTTACTCTTATTGAGACAGCCGCGTTGCACCCACGGCGCAGCGCGCAGGCGCAACCGCGGCGTCCGGTTCCTTGCGTGGGCGCAGCGCCCCCTGCGCACCGCACACCCGTGCGCGGGGCGTCAGTTCTGAATCGGAGCGGATTCTTGGATCGGGCGCTTGAGGTAGGCGACCAGGTTATCGGAGCCCGTGGGACCCGGGATCACCTGAACAAGCTCCCACCCGTCAGCACCCCACTGGTCGAGGATTGCCTTCGTCGCGTGCGTGAGCAGCGGAATCGTGGAATATTCCCATTTGGTCATGGTGCCATCCTACCCGCCATCTGAGGTCGCACGTAAGACAGAACCTTCGGAACGTGGGGACTGCGCAGTTCGCGCGCCAGAGGATCGTCGGAGGTGCGCAGCCACTCCAGCCAGTTTTCCGCGTGCGGATAGTGGCGCAGTATCGCCCGGCGTTCCCTCTCCGTCAGGCCGCCCCACACGCCGTAGTTCGCCTCGGACTCGAGGGCGTCCGCCAGGCATTCGAGGCGAACCTCGCACTCGTAGCAGCGCATACGGACCTGACGCTGCGATGCGCCCTGCACAAATAGCACGTCCGGTTCAATGGACGCGCAGAGCGCGCGCGCGACCCAGCTCTGGTCATCGCTGTGCGTTGACATCGCGGAACTCCACTTCACTCAACTCCGAGTTCTACATGTGACCATACACACATGACATTGCGGGTGCAAGCGGTGCCACAAGCGATTATGGCGCTGCAGGTGACCGATCAGGCAGTTTTCGCGCCTTATCAAACGCCACATGAGCGAACCTACACGTAAGCTAGGAGTATGTCGCACTCTCACCATCGCGCTGTCAGACCGACCCAGCTGCTCGCACTGCTGCTGGCATTCCTCAGTGTTTCCGCGCTTATGGGCGTCGTCGGGGCCGGCATGCTCGTTCCCGTCGCTGGTCCCACCGCGCTGGCCGCGAAGTCGGTTCCCTCCGTCTTCAACGAGCTGCCCGGCGACCTGCAGACGGTCGCCCCCGCCGAGGAATCGCAGCTACTCGATTCATCGGGCGGCGTGATCGCGCACTTCTACGACAAGCAGCGCATCGTGGTCCCCAGCGCGAACATTGCTGACGTCATGAAGAAGGCAATCGTCGCGATTGAGGACAAGCGCTTTTACGAGCACAACGGCGTGGACGCCACAGGCATCGCACGCGCGCTGGTCACTAACCTGGGCGAGACCGGCCACCAGGGCGCATCCACAATCACCCAGCAGTACGTGCGTAACTCGCTGGCCGAGCGCGGCTACCTTGAGGGCGACGCAGACCAGGTGAGTGCGGCGACCGAGCAGACAACCGAGCGTAAGCTCCGCGAGGTCAAGTACGCGCTGGCACTCGAGAAGACGCTGTCCAAGGAAGAGATCCTCACCGGCTACCTCAATATCGCTTCCTTCGGCCCCATCACCTACGGGGTGGAGGCGGCGTCTCAACGCTATTTCTCTAAGTCGGCGTCCGAGTTGAACTACCTGGAAGCCGCGCTGCTGTCCGGCCTGGTGCAGTCCCCCGTCCAGTACGATCCCCTCACCCACCCGGACTCCGCTCAGAACCGCCGCGACACGGTCCTGGCGACGATGCTCGATCAGGGCGTCGTCACGCAGGAGGAATACGACAGCGGCATCAAGACGACGGTCGATTCCATGCTGAACCCGACGGTTTCTCCTGAGGGCTGCTCGGGCGCCGAGTCCTCCAAGGCGTACTTCTGTGACTTCGTTCTGGCGCAGTTCCTGGACGATCCGACGTTCGGCGAGACCCGCATTGAGCGCGAGCGCATGCTGAAGACCCAGGGCATCACGATCCGCACCACGATGGACTCCTCCAAACAGGCTGCCGCCTACACGTCGCTGACGAACACAATTCCCGTGGGCGACCCCTCCGGCCTGAACGACGCCCTCGTCTCCCTGGACCCGCGCTCGGGGCGGGTGCTGTCAATGGCGCAGAACACGACGTACGGCATCGAGAGTGGACAAACCATGTCGAACTACTCTGCCGACGGCAGCTTCCAGGTCGGCTCGACCTTCAAGGTGTTCACCCTGCTCCAGTGGTTCAAGGAGGGTCACTCCGCATACGAGACGGTCGGCTCTTCGAACACCTACTACCCCAACGGCGCCTTCAAGTGCGGTGGCCGGTCCATCATCACCGAGGGCTACAAGGTGAACGACCTTGCGGGCAAGACCGGCACCATGAACGTCGTTCGCGCGACCGGCCAGTCCGTCAACCAAGCCTTCGTCAACATGGCGTCACGCGTGGACTTCTGTTCGATCTTCGACACGGCCTACAACATGGGCATCACCGAGGACGGCGAGGTGCCGTCGCCGTTCCCCGCGAACGTCCTCGGCTCCGTGTCCGCCTCTCCCCTGCAGATGGCGTCCGTTTTCGCGGCGATTGCCAACTCCGGCCAGCAGTGCAAGCCCCAGTCCATCGAGTCCGTGACCGACCGTAACGAGAACGTGCTCAAGGAGTTTTCGGCCGACTGCAAGGAGGTCATCCCCGCCGACGTCGCCAACAAGACTGCGGCCCTGCTGACCGCGTCGGCCGGACGCTACTACACGTCCACGCGCCTGAGTGAGGGGCGCCCCTTCGCCGCAAAGTCGGGCACCACCGACGGCCACGCCAACACGTGGCTGACGGGTTTCACCCCGTCGCTCGTGACCGCCGCGTGGGTGGGTCACGGCGCGAACTCCTCGCAGGAAGTCAGCGGCGTCACCATCAACGGCACCTACTACGGCGACATCTACGGTGAAACCTTCGTCGGCCAAAACATTTGGGGCCCCTACATGTCGCAGGTATTGGCGGGCACCCCCGTCGAGTCAGTGTCCAACGCGAATATCGGCTCGGCCCCGCGAGGATCGACGCCGAACCCGGGCTCTCACGGTCATGGCAACTGACGTCAGCGCCGCGCTGCAGGGGGAAGCCGCCTCGTCAATGAGACGAGGCCTCCGCATCCTGCGCGCCGCGGGCGCGGTTGTCGCAGGGGTGGGCCTGGCCGGCCTCGCCGCGGGAGGCGCCGCGCTGGCCTGGGGGTCGGTTGAGCGGACCATGCCCGTCCTACGCCGTTACGACGTGCCCGTCCAGGCGGATATCCCAGAGGTCAGGATCCTCCAGATTGCCGACCTGCACCTGTTCGCCGGGCAGGACTTCCTGTTGCGCTTCCTGTCTGGCGTGGCATCGTCCGAACGCTTCGACATGGTCATCTCCACGGGAGATAACTTTGGCTCCACGGACGCGCTCGAAATGGTGATGGAGGCGTATCGTCCCTTCCTGGCCTACCCGGGCGCGTTCGTGCTCGGGTCCAACGACTATTACTCGCCGATTTCCAAGCGTTGGAGCCTCTACCTGAGCCGATCCAAGCCGCACCCTTCCCGCGTCGTTCCCGACCTGCCCTACCTGCCGATGGTGCGCCAGATGCGCGAAGCCGGCTGGATCGACCTGTCCAACATGTCCGGGACATTGTCGGTACCGACCGGCACGGTGTCGCTGCTCGGCACCGACGACGCGCACATCCACCGTGACCGCATCCCTGCCCCCGCCTCGTCGTGGAACGCTCCCGGCGCGCTGCACCTGGGCGTGACCCACGCGCCGTACACGCGCGTGGTTTCCGGGCTCACGTCAGCGGGTTCCGATCTGATCCTGGCGGGGCACACGCACGGCGGCCAGATCGGCATCCCCGGTTTCGGGGCAATCATCACGAACTGCGACATTTCGCGCGCCTACGCCAAGGGGCTCAGGCGCTGGGAAGCGCCCGATGGCTCATCCTCGTGGCTGCACGTGTCGGCCGGCCTGGGGACCTCTCCCTACGCAAAGATCCGCATTGCCACGCGGCCCGAGGCCTCCCTCATCCACGTCCACTCCGCGTAGGCCCCCGGCGTGCGCCCGCCCCCCATCCCCACCATTTTGCGGCGTGAAACACACTTCATGCGCTTGGTTCGTCTCGGTTTGGGTTTCACGGCGGGGTGAGGCTATACTCGAACGGCACCGGGGTGTGGCGCAGCTTGGTAGCGCGCTTCGTTCGGGACGAAGAGGCCGTGGGTTCAAATCCCGCCACCCCGACTCGGTGAGTCGCCGGGACCATCAGGTCCCGGCGATTTTGTATGCGTAAGATCACTGACCGCTGGGTAGACCTGGATGTGAACGTCGATAGACTGAGACGGTAACCATCGCCAACCGTTCGAGGAGTAAAACCCATGAAGCGTCGCATTGCGGCCGCACTGCTCATCACCCTCCTGCCGCTCGGCATGGCAGCCTGCGGAGGAAACAAGTCCGACAACTCGACCGCCTCACCGGATGGGAACGCCAGCGCTACCCCGAGTCAGGGGGCCGAATCTGACCAGTCCGTCACCGATGCCTGCGCCACGATAGAACCCAACGTCCGCGCAACATCCGAGGAGCTCAGCGCCGCGGCCCAGGAGGCCCGTTCTAACCCACAAAAGGGCCTCGACACGCTCAAGTCCCTAACTTCTCGGCTGGAGGACACGGCCTCGACGATCAGCAACGCTAACGTGAAGGACTCCCTTGACGCAGTCATCGCAGACATGGGCGCGGCTGCCGCATCGGCGGAAGATCTCCTGTCCAACCACGATCCCAGCGCGTTCTCCGACTTGCAGGCCGCTCTCCAGCAGCTCTCCGCCTCAATGGCCGATCTGCAGGATCTCTGCGCGTTCGAGTGACGCTCGCAGCATCATCAGACGCGTGACCCACAGGGGCACGAATGGGGGCGACCGTCCGGTCGCCCCCGCTTCTTGTCGCCACAAATGGCACCGCGCTGCTTTTTCGCGGCACCGAGGGGTGCCGGGCGCGTCTCATCAGGCGACATAACCAGTATTGAGAGTTGCAGGCACAGATCTCTAAACTAAGGCTATGCACAGTGATGCACCCGCCGCCACGCCCGCACCCACCAGGCCAGAGGGCGGCCCGCGAGGCCACCGCCCCACCCGCCCGCGCATGCGCAATCTTCAGCGCCGCGGCTGGCTGAGTGACCAGCATGGCGCGTGGACCATGATGGCCCTGCCGCCTCTGCTCGGCCTGGCGCTGGCCGCGCGCTTCTCGTGGCCCACGCTCCTCATGCTGGTGGCGTGGGCGATGGCCTTCCAGACGTTCTCCGCCACGTGCCTGTGGGTAAAGACCCCCGCCAAGCGCCGGGGCCGCATCGTCCCCGCGCTGGCGACCTATGGGGTGCTCACGGCCATTCCCGGGATCGCACTGCTCGTGGCCCGCCCACAAACGCTGTGGTGGGCTATCCTGTTCGCTCCCCTGGCCCTTTTTGCGCTGCTCCTCGTGTGGCGGGGCCGCGAGCGCTCCCTGGGGGCTCGGACGGCCTCGATCCTGGCGGGCGGCGTGATGGGACCGGTGGCGTTCTCCCTGGCGTCATCCGACGGATCGCCGGGGGCCGTGTCGGCTCGCGCGTGGGTGACGTGCGCGGCGTTCGCCCTGCATTACGTGGGGACGGTCCCCGTGGTGCGTTCGATGATCCGGGGCCGCCGGGATCCGCGTTGGGCGTGGGGGGCGACGGCGTTCCATGCGGCGTGCGCGCTGGGCACGCTCCTTGCGTGGCGCTTCGGGACGCTCACTGCGTGGCCCGTTGTCGCGTGGGTGGGTCTGACGGTGCGCGCGTGGGTGATGCCCACGGTGAGCCGCGCCAAAAAGCGACCCCTGTCCCCGAAGCTCATCGGGTTCACCGAGATCGGATGGACAGCGCTTTTATTCGCCTCGCTCCTCATCCCGTAGGTCGGCGCGCCAGATCCTGGCGGCCGTCAGGAGGCGGTCGTTTTGGCCGTGGGTACCCACGGATACGCGGACACCCTCGAGGAAGGGACGCACGATCAGCCCGGCGCGGGCGCACACTTGCCGGGAATGTAGCGGGGCAGGGACACCACGGCGGGCCGAATGCGTAATTTGGTCATGTCTCCAGTCCTATCCCACGGGGATGCGCCGTGCAAACAACACCCCACTGCGCAAGAATAAACAAATGGACTTCATTGCTCGTTTGTTGGCCACGATGGCCGGGCTGTGGATCTCGACCCTCCTGGTCCCGTCAATCCGGATCGCGTCGTCATCGGCGTCAGAGACCGTGATCGTGCTGGCTGTCGTCGCTCTGGTGTTCACGGTGGTGAACTCTGTGATTAAGCCCGTCGTTAAGACGCTGGCCTTCCCCCTGTACCTGGTGACGTTCGGCCTGTTTGCCATGGTGACAAACTCGGCGCTGTTCGCGCTGACGGGTTGGCTCTCAACGTGGCTGGGCGTCCCCCTATCGACGGGCGGCTTCTGGTCTTGCCTGGCAGGCGCGGTGATCACGTCAGTGGTCGCGTCCATCGTGTCGGGCGTCCTGCGCGACAAGAAGGATAAGCGGGGCTGATTCTCCCATCTCTTAACTAAGGCGCGTCACCTCTGGGTGATGCGCCTCGTTTGATAGTGGTGGATCGTCGTCTGCGTGTTCTGGGTGAGCCCGAGGGCCTGGGTTCGGCGCGCTTCGGCCGCCGCCAGGGCGGATAGACCCGGGTCAGACGAAGCCTTGGCCGCGCTCAGGGTGCTCCTGATCTCATCGACGTACAGGGGCGCGCTGTGGGAGGAGGGCACTGGGTCCTCGGGGTGGGCGGCGGCGGAATAGTCGCGAAACATCACGGTCGTAACGTTGTCTCCTTCCGTGGCGTTTCCGTCCAGGCCGGGAACGATATCACCGCAGTTTTCGTAGGCCAGTACGGGGACGTCGCTGGGCGCGACGGTCGCGGTGGGCGATCCGGCGGTAACCACGGACACAACATTATAGCTGGCGCGTACCTCCGGGTCGGCGGCCAACTGGGCCGCCATGATCCCGCCCTGTGAGTGCCCGGCCAGTTCAACGGCGTCGCCGGGCGGAATACCCGCTGCTCGCATCGCCTCTTTGATGGCATTCAACTGGTCAGAGGACGTGCCGGCCACCCCCTGCAGGTTGGAGCGCATGTCCTGCGGACCCGCCCGCCCGACGTTAAAGGACTGGGTGCCTCGAATGTCGACGGTCCACGACCTGGTAGTGCTCCCGTCCGCGTCGACGGTGACGTGCTCCTCGACGGCGATCTCTCCGTTGTGGGCGTCACCTCCGTGCATCTGGGTAATGTGCTCAATGATATCGGCGCTGGTGGCGGCGCCCGAGTAGTGCGTATCTGGGGCCGCGTCCGGCATCGCCGAGGCCGCGGCCTTCGCCCGAGCATCGAATACGCCCGGAGGCAGTGACGAGGCGGCGGCGCCGCCGCGCACGTGCGTGTGCCCGTCGGATCCGCTAACCACTATTCCGTAGCTTCGTCCGCGCCCCCACCCCAGCGCCGTCAAGCCTGCGGCCACCAGGGCGGACACCCCGGAGGCGGACTGCGTTGACGTCGGATTCGCGCCCTGGCTGATTCCCGTGTCCAACAGCGACTGGGCGACCAGGCGATAGGCGGGACACGAGTTGACGTCCAGCGCGAATCTGCCGATGTCCCGCTGGAATTGCGCGCCCGAGGCCTGGTCCCCGTGCAATACGAAGGCGATTCCATCCTCCACCGCGTTCCACAGGTCCCTTTGGGCAACCAGGACGGCCACCCCCGGCATCACCGCGGCGGGAAGCCAGGGCAGGCCCGCCCGGTGCGCCGCGTCCTGGGCGCCGTGAAACAGGGCCGTCCCACCCGACGCCGTCACTCTCCCGGGGCCGAGCACCCATCTGGTCAGGCCGCCGGGGCCCAGCTGCGGCCCCATCGGGCTGCCGGGCACCGTTTCCCACAGTGAGGCCGCGGCGTCCGCGTCCCCGTAGGTCAGGGCCACGTCTTGGATTTTCCATCGCAGGGCGTCGATCGTGGATGTAAGGCTGTCGAGGGCGGCTGTGGCCGCAATGATCGCGGCCACGAGTCGCGTGGCGGCCGCCGGGGCGACGGCCGACGCCAGCTCCGCCTGAGCGAGCGCCGCGCCGAGCGCGAGGCGCGCCGGGGTAATCGTGACCATCTCCTGGTAGGTCATCAGCGTGTGGGCGGCGCACAGCTCGTTCACATCGACGCTGAAGGGTCCGGATACGACGGACACGTCCCGATACGGGTCAAAGGCCATGGTCACCACGCCCCCGTCGCCCGGCGGTCAGCACCCGTCCCGTTCACATCGGCGTGATCCGCGAGTTCGTGAGCGAAGAGCTGAGCGTGCTCGGCTTCGAGGGAGGGAAGCAGGTCCAGTGCCGCCTGAATATCGGCGAGGACCCCCAGGGCGCAGGCAACCGCCTCGCTCTGGCTGGTCCGATAGGCGTCGCCTCCGACGCCGGTCCACTGCGGGCAGGTTGCCCCCGTGAGCGCCACCCGCAGGGTATCGACGAGTCCGTAGGCTGCGTTCAGGGACGGGGCGGGACTGAGCGGGTCAATAATCATGAGGACTCCCAGGGGCGATTGCGGTGTTGTGTTAATCGGCACGCTACGCGCGCATTCCTCCCGCGCACCACGCGGCCGGTAACCCCTGTGGATAAGCCCCCGGTGCACCCGCCCCCTGTGCACGCGCCGCTCTCAGGAGGCACGTCGGATGAGAGTCGTTCCTCTTTCCTGCCAGAGGCGTTACTCTCAGAGTCATCCCGGCCTCGTGTTGACCCCGGCGTGAGGGCGGCGCACGGGCCGAGCGGAGCGGATGGGCCTCGTCTGGGAAAATAGGGGCATGAGCGACACGATGACACTGTTCTCCACTGCCCAGGGATATTCGGACCTGGCGGGTGGGGGTGAACCGCTCAGCCCACTGGACGGTCGCTACCGCGCGGTGAGCGCCCCCCTCGCGAACTATCTGTCCGAGGCCGGGCTGAACCGAGCGCGCGTGCACGTTGAGGTCGAATGGTTGATCTTCCTGCTGGATAACGCCGTGCTGCCGGGCGCACCGGCGTTGACCGACGCGGAGCGCGACTACCTGCGGGCCCTGCCGCGCGGCTTTGGGGCCACGCACGTCGCGAGGCTGGCTCAGTTCGAGGCCGTCACCCGGCACGACGTGAAGGCCGTCGAGTACCTGATCGGCGAATACCTGCAGGCCGCGGCCTCTGATCTGGGAGAGGGAACGTCGCTGCCGCGCCTGCGCGAGGTCATCCACATTTTCTGTACCTCCGAGGACATTAACAACCTGGCCCACGCGTTGACGATCAAGGCGGCGACCGAGCAGGTGTGGCTGCCCGCGATCCGCGCGCTCCTGGAGCGCCTACGGGGCCTGGCCGATGCGGGGGCGCGCACCCCGATGCTAGCCCGCACGCACGGCCAGCCCGCCACGCCGGTGACCATCGGCAAGGAGATGGCGGTGTTCGCGCACCGCCTGTCCCGCCAGATCAGGCGCGTTGAAGCCACCGAGTTCCTGGGCAAGATCAACGGCGCGACGGGCACGTGGGCCGCGCACGTCGTGTCCGTGCCCGGCGCGGATTGGCCAACACTGTCGCGCCGTTTCGTGGAGGGCCTGGGCCTGGCCTGGAATCCTCTCACGACGCAGATCGAGTCGCACGACTGGCAGGCCGAGCTGTATTCGGACGTGGCGCGCGCGGGGCGTATCGCGCACAACCTGGCGACGGATGCGTGGATGTACATTTCGATGGATTACTTCCACCAGAACCTGGCAGCCCAGGGATCGACAGGTTCTTCGACGATGCCGCACAAGGTGAATCCAATCCGTTTCGAGAACGCGGAGGCGAACCTGGAGGTGTCGAACGCGCTGTTGGATTCACTGGCGGCGACGCTGGTGACCAGCCGCATGCAGCGTGATCTGACGGATTCAACGACGCAGCGCAACGTGGGCGTCGCGCTGGGCCACGCGGTGCTGGCCTACGACAACCTGGTGCGGGGCCTGGAAGGGATCCAGATCAACGCGGCTCGCATGGCCCGCGATCTGGATGCGAATTGGGCGGTGCTGGGCGAGGCCGTCCAACAGGCGATGCGCACCGCCGCGGTCGCGGGGGCGACGGGCATGGCGAACCCGTATGAGCGCTTGAAGGAACTGACGCGCGGCCACGAGGTGGGTGAGGATGACATGCGTGACTTCATTGCGGGCCTGGGGCTGCCCGCCGAGGTGGAGGAGCGCCTGCTATCACTGACACCCGCGACCTACGTGGGCCTGTCGGAGCGCCTGGCGCACTGGGAGTCCTGAGCGGGCCTCGCCCGAGGGACGGCGGGTGTTACGGGCCGGACTGGACACCGCTCTGGGAGCCGGACTGTGGGCCGGGGTGCAGCGCGGGAAGAGGGTGAAGGCTCGTGTCCGTGTTGTCGTTGACGCTCACCCGCACACCCGGGAAAGCCTCCTGCACAGAGGGCAGATCAAACTGATCGGGGTCGTTGAGAGGACGACTGGTAGGCAGGCACGACGAATACGAACTCATCGCAACACCGCTCTCAAAATACATAAACTCAGCAGAATTACCATCATTATCCGTGAAGTAAATCCTCCGACTACCATCACTTTGAAAGTCATTTTGCACCCACAACCCAGACACACCATCCCTGCGGTGAGCCCGCACGATCTCCTCCAGCCGCTCAAAAGGAATTGACGGGGCAATCGTGGTGTAGCCAAAGACCCGATACCCCTGCGTACTCTCGACGCCGCACGCCTGCACGTACGGAAGGCCCACAACGCTCAGCTCGCCATCAGTTTCGGCGGCTACCCGCCCGGCCATGCGCGAAACCTCCAACAAATTACTGCTCAAGTATTCCTCAAAGCTCACACGCTGATGAAAGGCAACAAGCTTACCCTGCCTGGGCATCTTCGCATCACACCCGTAGAAAGCGGCAACCACCAAGGCCGACACAAGACCAACACGCAGTGGCATCCACTTCATCTTCATCGTCAGCTCCCCGACTGCCCATCATCACCCGTCGCCTCCTGACGGAAAATAGCCGGATTTTTCTGCTTGTTAGCGTTATACGCTTCAACCACCGTCAGACGAGGGAACAACTCCTGGGGCGCTGGAAGCTGAATACGCTCAAGCACATCGGCTGGCCGCACCGAGGGCAAACAACCGGTGGAAAACTCAACAAAGATAACGTCATCCTCGGCGTGATCAAACAACAGAGAATTGCCGTCCTGATCACCGAGACCAACGCTGCGTATATTTCGTACACCCCGAGGCTCCGGATCCGACGAGTACACATACCCGTAGCGCCGAGCACCGTTCCCAACAATCCGACGCAGATCCTCATAATCAATCAGCGGAATGTAATAACGGACCCTACTAATCTCATACCCTTTTGATGATACTCCACACCGCGACCTACCTGGTTCTTCGTAGAATCCGAGCGTTCCTCCCGCCTCCACTGCTACTTCCTCGATAATGCTCACGTACCGAGGCATGGTATCATTGAAGAATGCCTCCGCCGTCTGACGCTCAGCCAGCGGTACACTCCCACTATCAACATCATGAGGCGGATCCGGCAGCCTCGGAATACACGCCGCCAGAAGCAATGACAGACAGATAACTCCCAATAGGGAGACAGGCTTCCTCCGAGTCATTGTTTCCCCATCGAATCCGCGATGACCTTGCCAATATCCTCGAGAGCACGGTTACGTTTGTCTGGCAGAGCCTTCTTGAAGTACGAGGAGTGATTCGCGTTCGTGTCTGCATTTGGGTCTGCGTTGTATCCTTCTCCTCCGCTCGTATCGCCCGACAGATGTCCGATGCCTTCGAGCTCCTTGGGGTCGCGGCCGAAGTTCCAGTCGGTCCCCATTCCTTGTACAGCGTCGTGCAACGGAGTCGCAGACACCCAGGTATGTTCGGGGTCTACGCCCAGCGTTCCGACGGATTGGACCGCCGAACCTGGCGACCCTGTATACACGAAGTCATCAACGACACCTTCACCAATGTCACGCATCGCGAAACCACCCGTCGTGGACCCGTAGGAGTGCGTCATCGCGCTTTGATGCACGTCCATTCCCCGTTCTGCGCGCCACGAGTGAATCCCCGTCAGGAAGCCGTTGAGCCGCTGGCCTCCCACTTCCGCTTTGTGTGTCGACGCCACGGACAGGTCTAGCGTTTCCCTGGGATCCGACGGCGCTTCGTAACCCAACCACGCAATGGCGGCTACGCTCCCTTTCTTCGCACCTCCGTAGAGCTCTGCCGCTTCCTGGAGATTCTTCGCATATTCAACATTCAGCCGGGCATTATCACGACACGTCGTGGTCATCCCTGGCACCATGGTCGTCACGTGCTCCGCATTATCAACGTCTCCGATAGCGATTGCGGCACGAACGTTCTCGCCCCGAGCTCCCAATTCAAGCGTGACGAGCGTGGCCCCTGCATTGGATTCGAGCTGTCCTCGGATAGCCTCCAAATCTTTCAAACGATTCCGGAGATCATCCCTCTGCTTAATAAGGGCTGCGAGGCCCGTCGGATTCCCCGTGCCAGCTCTGCCCGCTTCTGCTATCGCCTCTTCCGCTTCCTTCAGCTCTTTCTCAGTCTGCTCAATCAGGCTCGACCCCGGGATACGATTTCCCGCGGCATCCTTGCGTCCGAAGAGCGCGATATCGTTGGCCTTGGCCCGCGACTCCATATCGATGCCGTTGAGGTTACCGTATTTCTGCGGGTCTTTGTTGATAAGAGCCTCGCGCTCGGACTCGGAGAGCAAACCCCACCACACCGAAACTTCCTCGGGGCTCCATGAGGGATCCGCGTCGTTCTTCAGGCCCGCGGACTCAGAGTGTCGCCCCTCAGGCATGACGTACTGACCATCGGCCAGGGCCTTGTACCTCGGCCCCACGGTTGCCTCCGCCTCAGTGGCAATCGCAACCACCTGAGAGACAATATCGCACAGCTCGTGGTACTTACTCGTTCGATTGCCATCGTCTCCCCCAGAATCCGGTCCCAATATAACCTCTCCGGATTCACTAATCTCGCAATCAATTTCCGCCGCAACCTCCCATGCGGACTTACGCATAGCGACGACCCGGCTCACGTACCCGTGCAGCGCCGCGGTCGCCATCGCGTATTCGCTGAGCTCGTTGATGCGCGCGTCCAGGAGGGCCTGAATCTCCGAGAGTCGCTGACGCATCTGATCCGGCCCCTTACCCTGCGATCGAATATCGTGCGCCGCGTGCTCAATGTCGGAGACAAGCTCGCGCGCCTCCCGCAGCTCCTGCTCGATGAGGTCCTCCGCCTCGATCACGTAGCCGTGATCCCAGCTCTGAATATCCGCCCAGGTTGCCACTACTCTTCCTCCATCATCCGACGCAGGTCTTCCATGGTCATCGCCCCACCACCATGGTGGGTCTGCTGGAAGCTCACTGCCGCGTCGTCCTCGGTCGCGGCGTACTCGTTGATCGAGTCGTTGACGGACTGCGAGAAGTCGTCCAGGTCGCACGATAGGGCGGCGAGGGCACCATCGATAGTTTCACCGGCGCTGCGTCCCAGCCCCGCGAGCTCACCCCCGCCAAGCGCCGACGACAGGTAGTCGCCCGCCGTCGCGACCGTCACCGACCGAAGGCAGCTGGAGGCCTCGCTCGCGCGGTCGCGCAGGACTTCGAGGTCCCCCTCTTCAATGACAAGATCACCGGCCACTGCGCCCCCTCTCATGCAGAACATAGCAACGAGGCTGACGCTATCAAACGATCAAGGAGCGAACAAGAGCATCCCACAAGAGCATCACGAACTATCTCGCACGCGGTCGCCCGGACCGTTCGGCGAGGCCGGGCGTCAGCGCGGGTTCACGGCCTCCATGAGGGGTCGCATTCGGCCGGCCCGTAGCGGCTGTACAGCTCGTCGGGGCGCGCAATCTCATCCGCGAAACCGAGCACTGTCATGTCGACGACCGCCTCGGTCTGCGCGCCGGGGGCCTCCAGGTCATCCGCGTCGCCATGGGCCGCCAGGACCCGAGCACGCACGCTCACCGGCGCCATCTCGGGGTTGTTCCAAGCGGCGCGCGTGACGGCGTCCAGCGCCTTAGCCGCCGGGACGGCGTCAACCAGGACATCCCCCTCGGGTACCACCACATCGATAGACACCAGGGAGGGGCGACCAAAGCCCTCACCGACCTCGACGTTCACGCTGCGATGCAATCGCGGGGACCGCTCCCCGCGATCCGCCTCGCCTGCGGGATGAGAGCCGCCGGAGTCGGCCTGGTTAATAGACGACGGGAAGCGCGCCTCAAGGGCGGCGGACGTTAGGTCCGTAAAGCGCTGCGTGCGGCCGGTGCCTCGCGTCGAGGACAGTGCCCTCCAAGCGATGCCGGCGCCGATCGCACCCACGCCGAGCGCGCCGATGACCAGCGGCCCGGCGATCTGCGGGAGGCGTCCGCGCAGCCCCGCGGCGGTCACCTTGTTGACGGGGGTCGAGACGCGCATCCATCGGCGCACCTCGCGCAGGGGATCGTTGGGGTCGTTCATAACCTGTCCTTTCGATAAAGGGCGAGCGCGCCGAGGACGCGCCCGGGCACCGGGACGCGGCGCGGAACTCGGGAACGGGCCACGCGCGGCAGGCGGGGCACCGTGGCCACATAGTCGATTGGATAAGTGGTCGGCTCGAAGGCACCGCCGCGCTCCAGGGCAGCGACCGTGTTCCACGTGTTGTCCGAGGTGGGGGTCAGGAGATCCTGCCAGATTTCGTAGTGCATGACGCGCGTGGGTTCCCCCGGGGTGGGCAAGAAATCCTGTAGGGCAGCCATTGACGAGGCCAACCTCCCCCACGGGGTCACGCGCACCTTGCGCTCAAGCATCCGCACCGTCTCCGTGTACGTTGATGACGAGTGCGCGTAATACAGGGGGCGCGTCCGAGGCCGCACGAGGCTGCGCCCGACGGTGACGCGCCGGTCGGGAGCACGGTCGGGGGAACCGTCGAGGCTGGGCACGACGTCCTGGTCGTGGGTGACGGCTACGGTCACCACGTCGGGGCGCACCCGGATGCGGCGGTTCGGACCGCCGGTGGACAGGATTCCGACCACGTTGACCCCGGCCTCGTGGGCCGGGACAGAGGCCAGCGCGGTGGCGACGATCCCACCCTGGGAGTGCCCGCAGATGAGGACGGGCTGGCGTTCCCACTCGTCGGCAGGGACCCCGTCGCGCTCCATGGCGGCGTGCAGCGCGCGGACGACGCCGACACTCACGGAGCTCTCTAGGCCGAGCATGAGGCGGATATTCGCCTCAATGTCGGCCGGGTTGTTGGTGGAGCGAAAGTTCATGGCCTCCGTTCCAACCAGGCACATCAGCCAGCGGCGTGCCTCGCCCTCACCGACGCGCGTGATCTTCACGGCGGGACCCAGGGTGCGAGACCAGTAGAGCTCGTCGATGTCGGCACACATGTCCGACAGGGCCTCGGGGGCGTCCACGCGGCGGATCTGAGCCTCGGGGTGATCCGGCAACGGAGGCTGGAAGGGGGGATCGGCGTCAGAATCGCGCAGGAGCGCGACGTGGA
Organism: Schaalia meyeri; assembly: GCF_900105015.1. GTDB lineage: Bacteria > Actinomycetota > Actinomycetes > Actinomycetales > Actinomycetaceae > Pauljensenia > Pauljensenia meyeri. Next base: position 361,578 of record NZ_FNLK01000012.1, read on the forward strand.
CGGCACCGCCGCGAAGCGCGCCGACCGCCGTTCCGACGGTGAGCATTCCGGTCATCAGCGCGTCGTATCCGCGCCTGGGGATGAGGGGAAGCATGCGTGCCATGCGCCCGTCGCGGTCCGCTCCGACGGCGATGACCGCGCGGGCCCAGGCACGCCCCAGGGTGGCCGTTCGGCGGGCCATGTGGGAGAGGGAACGGATAAGCAGGGTGTCGAGGCCTGGCGTATCGAAGAAGATTCGCTGAGACTTTTCGCTGATCGCACTCCCCATTTCGTCGGAGACGGAACGCGCGCGGCTTCGGAGATGGTCGGGCAGCGCGGTGATCTCCGCAGCCGCGCCGATGGCGACCGTGGCCGCGAGCGCAGGCAGGATGGGGGCGACTTTGAGGCGCAGGTAGAGGCCGGGGTAGGCCTGGGGGACACGGCGTATCGCGCGGTAGCGCCGACGCGGGCGTCGCCTCATATCCCCTCCTTGTTGCGTTGCGTCCTATCTCCACCCTACGGCGGGTCTCACCCGGGTGCGCCATATGGGGATGCGTGTCGGCAGCCCGCACCCCTTGACTATCATACCCCCTAGGGGTACGCTCGATCGTATGAGCACCAAGCACGGGTACCACGGCAACACCGAGAATCACCTCGCGCGCCTGCGCCGCATCGAGGGCCAGGTGCGCGGCCTGCAGCGCATGATCTCCCAGGGCGAGTACTGCATCGACATCCTCACGCAGGTCTCGGCCGTCCAGTCCGCACTGGATTCCGTCGCGGTTCGCCTGCTCAAAGACCACATGAATCACTGCGTCGTCACGGCGGCACGCGAATCCGACGATGCCGCCCAGGCTAAGGTCGATGAGGCGGCGGCGGCCATCGCGCGCCTCATCAAGTCATAATCACCAGGAGGAACCATGAGCACCGAGATCGATCGCACCGTGGAATTGTCCGTGGACGGAATGACGTGTGGCCATTGCGTCATGAGCGTCACCGAGGAGCTGAAGGAGCTCCCCGGCGTCAAGAACGTCGAAGTCATCTTGAACTCGGGCGGCACCTCCAAGGTGACTGTCCTGACCGACACGCCCCTAGACGACGCGGCGCTGGGCGACGCGGTGTCTGAGGCCGGCTTCACGTTGGTCGGCGTCTCACGCGACTTCTGAGGGTCGCCGCACCTCACGGACGAGGTCGGGGCACCGTCCCCGGCCTCGTTCCCTTTGACCACACCCATACCCTGGGAGGGTACCCATGACCGCCCGCTCCGACCGCAACGACTCCCCCACTCGGGGCGTCCCGATCACCGAGCCCAACCCGGCCTCGGCCCCCGCGATTCAAGTCGGCGAGGGCACGCGCAATCACGCCGCCGACCTGCGCGCTTGCCTGGTCGTCTGCGCCCCGCTGGGCCTGGCGGTGATGCTCCTGTCCATGATACCCGCCTGGCAGTTCACCGGCTGGCAGTGGGTTGTGGCGCTCGTGTCCCTTCCGGTCGTCACGTGGGGGGCGTGGCCCTTCCACCGCGCGGCGTTCGCGGCCGGCAGGCACGGGTCGACCACGATGGACACGCTCGTGTCGCTGGGAGTTATCGCGTCGGCCGCGTGGAGCTGGTGGGCGCTCCTGTGGGGCGGTGCCGGTACCCTCGGGATGCGCATGCACATGAGCCTGATCCCGCGCGCCTCTCACGGCTCCCACGCGGAGATCTACTTCGAGGGTGCCTGCATGATCGTCGTGTTCCTCCTGACGGGCCGCTACCTGGAGGCCCGAGCACGCTACCGTGCGGGAGACGCCCTGCGCTCGCTGCTCACCATGGGCGCGAAGGAGGCGACGCTCGTGAGCGTCGATCCCATCTCGGGCGCGCGCAGCGAGAGGGTCGTTCCGGCCTCCCACCTGCAGGTCGGCGACCTTTTCGCGGTGCGCCCGGGCGAGAAGGTGGCGACCGACGGCCTCATCGTCGAGGGCTCCTCGGCCCTGGACACCTCCCTGCTCACGGGCGAGTCCGTCCCCGTGGACGTCTCCCCGGGCGAGGAGGTGACGGGCGCGACCGTCAACACGTGGGGTGCGCTGCTGGTGCGCGCCACCCGCGTCGGCTCCGACACGACGCTGGCGCAGATCGGTCGCATGGTCACCGAGGCTCAGGCGGGCAAGGCCCTCGTCCAGCGCCTGGCCGACCGCATTTCCGGCGTGTTCGTGCCCGTCGTCATCGCGGTGTCGCTGGCAACCCTGGCCGGATGGCTGATCGCGGGCGGCAGCGTGCAGGCGGCGTTCACCGCGGCCGTCGCGGTGCTGGTCGTCGCGTGTCCGTGCGCCCTGGGCCTGGCGACGCCCACCGCGATCCTGGTGGGGTCGGGGCGCGCCTCCCAGCTGGGCATCCTGATTCGCAACGCGGAGGTCCTGGAGCTCACTCATTCGATCGACACCATGCTCCTGGACAAGACGGGCACGGTGACGACCGGTGTCATGTCGCTGGAGTCGGTGGGGGTGGCCCCGGGGATCGACGAGTCCGATGCCCTTGCCTTGGCCGCCTCCGTCGAGGCTCTCTCGGAGCACCCGGTCGCCCGCGCGATCACCGAGGGTGCTTCCTCTCGCGGGCTGTCGCTGGAGCCGGTGACGGCGTTCTCGAACCAGCCGGGCCTCGGCGTCGTCGGCGCGACCCCTCGCGGGGTGGTGCTGGTTGGACGCCCGGCATGGCTCGCCTCCCTAGGCGTCGACGTCCCTGCTTCCCTGCGCGACGTCGTCGGCCGGGCCGAGGCCTCAGGCGCGTCCGCGGTCGTCGCGGCGCTCGCGCCGTCACTGGCCTCAACCCCGGATCGCCCAACTGCGGCAGTGCCCGTCGTCACGGACACCCCTGTCGGTGGAGAACACGCCGGGTCCGAGCCCGAGGTCGCCCCGCCCATCGCGACCCTGACGATGAGCGTGGGAGGCATGACGTGCGCGTCGTGCGTGCGCCGCGTCGAACGCAAGCTCGGCAAACTCGACGGCGTCGTCGCCGAAGTCAACCTGGCGACCGAGTCCGCACGCATCACGCTCACCGCCCCGCACAGCGACCAGGAGATCGAGGCTGTCGTGAGCGCCGCCGGATACTCGGGCACCGTCACCTCGCGCACCGACGCCGGTTGCTCCGGAAGCCCCGGGGGCGGGCGCACCGGCGCGGGCGAGGCTGCCGGGGCCACCGCCGCTTCGGACGCGGGCGAGCGTGAGGGGGAGGCGACCTCGTCCCTGGTGGTCCCCGAGCGCGTGGAGGGACGCGCGTTCGCCGCCCTGGTCGTGCGCGACACCGTGAAGGACTCCTCGGCTCGAGCGGTTGCCGAGCTGCGCGAGCTAGGCATCGAGCCGATCCTGCTGACGGGCGACAACCAGGAGGCGGCGCGCCACGTCGCCGGACAGGTCGGGATCGACCGCGTCATCGCCGGCATCTTGCCCGAAGGCAAGCGCGACACCGTCGCCCACCTGCAGGAGCAGGGGCGCACGGTGGCCATGGTGGGCGACGGCGTGAACGACGCGGCCGCCCTGGCGCAGGCGTCCACGAGGGGCCTGGGCATCGCCATGGGGTCGGGCACGGACGTCGCTATCGAGGTGGCGGACATGACGCTCATGAACTCTTCGCTCATGTCCGCGGCGGCGGCGATCCGCGTGTCCCGCAGGACCCTTCGCGTGATCAAGCAGAACCTGTTCTGGGCGTTCTACTACAACGTCGCGATGGTGCCGCTCGCGATCGCGGGCCTGCTCTCCCCGATGCTGGCGAGCGCCGCGATGGCCTGTTCGTCGGTGTTCGTGGTCCTCAACTCGCTGCGCCTCCGACGGGCGAAATAGGGCTGCGCAGCTCGCCTGCAAGTCGCCCTCGCGCCCACCCCCGGGCCTCGCGCGAAACCCAGACCACCCCTCCTTACGACCTTCGGGCCTGCTGTGCAACCCAGACCACCCCTGCATGCCCATTTCGGCCCGATTCTACGCATTTCACGCCCGCAGGGGCGACGCCGGTTTCACGACCTCTCGAGCACCGCACAGGCCCACCCCGATTTTTGCGCGGGCTGACCGCGCCAGCCGGCACCTCAAGAGGTGCGGCGCACGACGCAAAAACCGTCCCGGTCATAAACGGTTTCATAGGTATGGCTGGGGTGAGCGCTGGTTACCCAGGACTGCGCATCAACCTTCGCGCCGCCCCACGCGTAGGAAAGCTGGTCAACGACCACGTACTCCGGCGGCGTGTCCATGTCCTTTGTGGTGCCCACCCAATACACCGCTCGTCCGGGCACCAGCCGCGCAAGCAGCGTTGTGTCGGTCTCGACGCGCGCGCCCGCGGGCACCGCATCCAACGCCCCCTGGGCGGCATCGAGGCGCGGACTCTCCGTGAGGGCGGGCAGCTTCCACAGCGGCAACGACGTCCAGGCGAGGACCACAGACACTGCGGGCACGCAGGCCGCCACCCACGCGGCGTGAGGCCACGGGGCTCCGGAGGAGGCCACGGTTCCGTCTCCGCCCGAACCGCCCTCGCCGGGCGTATGCGCGCCCGCACAGCCTCCCTCACGGCCGACGGCATCGGCCACGTTAACGCCACGTCGGGTGCGGCTCGCATGGCCACCCGGGCCATTGTCCCCGTCGCGGGCCGCCCCCTCGTTCGCGCGCGCCTTGCCGGGGTCCGGGTCAGCTGCTCTCGCCTGCACGCCGCGCGCGACCCACCTGTCGATGACGTCCAGCAGCGAGCACGCGGCGATGGGGACCAGCACGGCGTTGTAGTGCCACGAGTCCCACTGGTAGTAGGCGTCGACGGAGCCGACGAAGCGCCACGCGAGGGTGGGGGCGACCAGAGCAAACCAGGGCGACGAGACGCCCGCCAGCCCGGCACCGGCCACCAGGACGAGCAGCGTCGCGAGTTTGACCGGCGGGTCCGTCAGGATGCCCCACGGGGAGGGAAGAGCCCTGGCGGAGGTCGTCCCGCCGATGGAGGTGCCCGCACCGGTTGCGGAGCCGTCGAGGGAATAGGCCCACGTTCCCGCAGGATTCAAGGCCGGAAGCAGGACTTTAACGGTCACCACAAACGCGACGATACCGAACAGAGCGTACGCCACGGCCAGGAGAACGCCGGAGCGGCCATGGCCTCGCCTGCGCCACGCCATGGCCAGGCCCGCGACGAAGACCGTCAGCCCCAGATCCTCCTTGACCAGGACAAGGGGGGCAAGCCACGCCATGCACGCACCCCACCGGCGCTCGACGAAGGCGACGCCCCCGAAGGCCAGCAGCGGAACGGCCACGCACACCTCGTGAAACTGGGCGGCGACCGCGCCCTGAAGCCCCCAGCCCAACCCGTAGGCGATCCCGACCAATAGGGCACCCCCGCGCCCGAGCAGGCGCTGGGCGAGGCGAGCGACGGGCAGCACCGACACCGCGATCAGCACATCCTGGACGACCAGCAGGGTCAACGCGGAGGGAAACAGGCGGAAGAGGGGACCAAACAGGGCCAGGATCGGGTGAAAGTGGTCCCCGAGGAGGTTATAGTCGGGGCTCTTGATGGGAACGATGGGCGCCTCAAAGCGCGAATATGCTTGGACGGCCTCGGTGAAGATCGCCAGGTCCCACGAGGGCACGACGAGGGCGCGCCACTGAGCCACCGAGTAGCACACGTACAGCGCGCCGACCGCGAGCGCGACCGCGGCGGGAAGCCACCAGGAGGAAACGAAGCGGCCGAGCCCGACTCGGCGCTCGCTCACCCGACCATCTCCGTGCGCCGCACGCCGGGCGAGGGCAAGTGATCCGCGCCGTCATTGGACGAGGCCGGGGCCGGGTAGGGCACGCCGATTCCCTGCTCGTGGGCGGCGCGGCGCTTGGATCGGGCATTGGAGTGAAAGCCCTGAGAGACGGTGGCCAGCAGGGCGTCGACCATGCGCGCGGCCCGGTTGAGGGAGCCGAGGGATCGATCGGCGCCAGAGTGGGTGAAGTTGCAGGGGACTTCCATGACGGACAGGCCAGCCCGCAGCACGTTGATGGTCATGGCGGCTTCGAGGACGTAGCGGCCGTTGAAGGGCATGGCGGCATTGATCGCCTCGCGCGTCAGGCAGCGCTGGTAGCTGAGGGGGTAGTGGCAGGTCCAACCGGTCTTTCGGCGGATGAGCCTGCGGGCCACGCCGGGGGCATAGCCGGAGTACTCGCGTTTCTGGGCGGGCACGGCGATGGTCATGTCGGCTTGACGGGCGGAGACGGCCTCGACGAGGGCGGTGGCCTCGACGGCGGAATCCCCGAGGTCGGGTGAGAGCAGCAGGATGTGACGGGGCGGGCCGTCGGGACGGTCCCGCATGGCTGCGACCTTCACGCCGGTTTCGATGGCCGAGGCGCGCCCGCGCTCGACGGAATGGCGCACGACGACGGCTCCGGCTGCCCGGGCGACGCGCCCGGTGTCGTCGGTGGATCCGTCGTCGACGACGATCAGGAGGTCAACGCCGGGTATGGCGCGGCACGCGCGCACAGTGGCGGCGACAGCGCGGCCGACGTTGTGTGCAGCAATGACGGCTGCTACGCGCTGCGACTGAGAACCATGGGACCCACTGTGATAGTTCACAACAAACAGTTTACGGGCGGCGGGACGCCAGCGCGCCCCGCCGCCCGCAATGTGAGCGACAAGCCTATCTAAACGACAGGTAAAAAATGTCTCAGCGGATCGTGACAGCTCGCGAGACCAGGCCCTGACGCGCGCGGCGCTCCTTGCCGTCCAGGCGCTCGGTGACGGTCAGCGCCTGCTTGAGGGCCCGTGCCAGCTCCTGCGTGCCCGGCGCGGCGTCGGCCGCCCCGGTTCCCTCGGGCAGCTCGAAGACGGGGACGATCAGGCCGCACGCGCGGAAGGAACCCACGTAGCGGGATCCTTCGCCGACGTTGGCCGCCCCGCGCACGGCCAGGCGGGCCAGCGCGTCAAAGAGCTTGGTTTCGTCGTTGTCCGTCAGGAAGCGCACGAAGTTACGGTTCATCTCGCACCAGTACGCGCCCGGGACGCCGGGCACGGGTTCGGTCGGGATGATCTCATCGCGGTTGCGTTCCAGGGCGCGGCGCGTCTGGTCGTCGATCTCCTCAGCGGGGTCGAACCAGAACGAAAAGTCTTCCTCGATCTTCATGTCCGTGAAGCTGTCGGCGTCAACGATGTCCTGGAGACGTTCGGAGGGCTCGCGCACGTCCACGGAGATGACGCCTTCGTCACCGGCTTCCTTCGCGGCGATGGCCGCCAACAGGGCGGCACCCGCGTCGTGGCTGAGGTCCGCGGAGTTCGAGCGCGTCTGCAACGCGACCATGATGCGGCCGTCGGGGCGCACCATGGCGGGGTGCCCCTCGGGCAGCAGGGTGACGAAATCGAATTCGATTGAGCCGTGTTCCGCATCGGTGCACGCGGTCAGCGTGGCCGCCGGGATGAGTTCGCGCATGGCGACCAGCTCAATCTCCTTCGGCAGCCCCTCGTAGGGGCGCGCGACGAAGGGGATCGGCGGTCGATACGCTTTGAGCTTGGCGGGATCGGTGACCTTTTTGCGGCGGCTTGCTTTACCCATGTGAGTATCGTAGCCGGTTTCCCCTGGGCGACCAGGCCGGGACCCGGTGAACCGGTCATCTCACCCAGCCCCGTCCCTGCCGCCGCGCCCCTCTTACCGCACGTCGCCGCGGGCGATCGCCTCGACGCCGCTCAGGCCGGCACGGTACGAGGCCAGGAAGCGCTCGTATCCCGCCACCCCCTCGGGCGTGGGGGCCAGCGCAGAGACGGAGGCGTCTGCGAAGACGCGAGAGCGCAGGTATTCGGGCAGAGGCAGGGCGGTGGCGGCCTCGTCCCCGAAGAGACCGGCGCGCGCGGCCCGGTAGCGTGCGAGCACCGCAATGCCCCACGCGCCGCCCTCGCCCGCGGTTTCGCCGACGGAGACGGGGATGTTCAGGGAGTCGGCGAGGATCTGCTGGGCGACACGGGGGGTCTTGAAAAGGCCGCCGTGGGCGAACAGCGAATCGAGGCGCACGCCTTCCTCGCGCAGGATGTCGACCCCGATGCGCACGGCGGCGAAGACACTCATGAGCTGGGCGCGCACCGCGTTGGCCAGGGTGACGCGCGCGTCAGGCGTGTGCGTCAAGAGCGGCTGCGCGGCGGTCAGTCCGACGAGGGGCTCGGCGGAGAGCGTGTTGTAGGCCATGACCCCGCCCGCGTCCTCCTCGCCCGTGAGCGCGTGCGCGTAGAGGGCGTCATAGATCGCGGGAGTGCGCACGTCGGCGCCGATGAGGCGCGCGAAGGAGGCGAACATGGACACCCAGGCATCGATCTCCGAGGCGCCGTTGTTGGAGTGGGCCATGGCGACGGGCGAGCCGTCGGGCGTGGTCACCATGTCGATCTCGGTGTGCAGATTGGACAGGGACTTCTCCAGGACCGCCATGAGGAACACGGATGTTCCACACGAGATGTTGCCGGTGCGCTGGGCGATCGCATTGGTGGCGATCATGCCGGTGCCGGCATCCCCCTCGGGCGGGCACAGGGGAATGCCGGGCCGCAGGGTACCCGTCGGGTCGATGAGTGCGGCACCCTCGGCGGTCAACGTCCCCGCGTCTTCGCCCGCGACGAGGACGGTCGGCAGGACGTCGCGCAGGCGCCATGGGACCCGGGAGGCCACCAGCGCCTCGTAGGCCTCCATCATGGGGCGGTCGTAGGTGAGCGTGGCCGAGTCGATGGGGAACATCCCGGATGCGTCGCCAACACCGAGGACGTCCCGCCCGGTCAACTGCGAATGCACCCAGCCGGCCAGCGTGGTCAGGCGGGCGACCTCATCAACCCGTTCCTCGCCGTCCAGGACCCCCTGGTGCAGGTGCGCGATCGACCAGCGCAGGGGGATGTTGAAAGAGAATAGGCGCGTGAGTTCGCCCGCGGCGCGCCCCGTGTTGGTGTTGCGCCACGTGCGGAAGGGGGCGATCTGGCGGCCGTCGGCATCGAAGGCGAGGTAGCCGTGCATCATCCCGGAGATGCCGATGGAGCCGTAGGAGGCGGGGGTCGTTCCGTAGCGGTCGCGCACGTCGGCGACCAGGGAGGCGTAGGCCTCTCGCAGGCCCTCCACCACCTGGTCCAGGGTGTAGGACCACAGGCCGCCATCGAGGTGGTTCTCCCAGGAGTGCCCGCCGGTGGCCAGCACCTCGTGGTCGGGTCCGATCAGGACGGCTTTGATCCGCGTGGAACCGAACTCGATGCCGAGCGCGGTGTTAGATGCGGCGATGGCGGCGCTAGGGTCGGTGATCATGTGTACTCCTTGGGTCTTCATTGACGAGGCCGGGGCCGGCATGTGTGTTCACGGTAACACCATCGCACCCGTTCGGGGAGCCGATTGCTCTCACTTGCCCGCGGGGCGACGCCTGGGCCCCGTTCCCGCCCCCACCGCCCTCGCCCCCCCTGCCAGTCACCGCCGGGAGGACTGGGGCTTTCGTTAAGACGCCCCGATTCCCTCGGCGAAGAGACTCCGCATTCGATCGATGAAGACCAGTTCCTCCTCGGTGGGGGGCTTGGTGGAGCCGCGCTCGATCAGGGTCAGGGCCACCGACGCGTAGACGTGAGAGGCCAGGGGCAGAACCGAATCGTCAACGCGGCCCTTCGCCCACTGCCTGAACACCGACCGGTACATCTGGCGTAGCCGCTCGCTCAGGTCGCCGTCGTCTCCCCCTCGAATGCACAGCAGCGTGGTCAGGGCGCGCCCGTTGCGCGCGTAGAAGTCGGCCAGGTGCCGGCTCTGGGCCACACCGTCTCCTCCGCCGAGCCACATGCTCTCGATGGCCGGGGTGATGTCCTCCAGGAGGTAGGAGACCACCTCGGCCAGCAGGGCGTCCTTGTCCGTGTAGTGGTCGTAGAAGGTGGTGCGCGACACCATTGAGGCCGCGCAGATGTCGGTGACGCTCACGTGAGCGTAGGGCTTGGCCCGGCATGCCGTAATGAGGCCGGAGCGGATAGCGCGCCGCGTCTTTCGGATGCGCAGGTCCAGGTTCTTCTCGGCGTCTCGCCCGTGTGTGTCGGCCGCCCGCAAGAACATGTCTCTCCGATCAATAGCTCAGCATTTGCATCCCTATCCTACGCATAGCGGATGGAGTGTTCGGTAACAAACACTCCATCCGCTATTGTGCGATCCGCCCTGGCTGACACGCGCGTAACCTCGAAGCATGTTCACGCACTATACGGGCAACAGGCAATTCGACCTGCAACTGAACCGCTCCCTGAACCCGATCCTGGACCGCCCCGGAATGGAGCGCCTGGCCGCGAGCGCCCTCCCCCGCATCCGCTCCACCCGCCAGATCACTGAGCTCGCCCAGGAGTTGGCGGAGCGCTTAGAGTCCGAGGGGGACGCGGCGGCCGCGTGGCGCCTGCACTCCCTGGCGGCCTTTTATCTGCCCGCGAGCGACCCGCGCAAGCGCCGCTTCATCAACGCGATGTCGCGCGGCTTCGACGCCTCTCACTCCCACCTGGCGCTCAGCCGCCACGCGATCCCCTACGGCGGCGGGGCTCTGACGGCGATCCGCTGGGAGGCGGACCTACGCGACCGTGCTCGCTGCGGCGAGGCCGTCCCGCGCGTCCTCGTCATGATGAACGGCTTCGACGGCTACGCGGAGGAGATCATGAGCTTCGCCGAACACTTTCCTTCCCGCCCCTTCGACATCATCGCCTTCGACGGGCCCGGACAGGGGCACACGGCGCTGGCGGGTATGCCTCTGGAGCCGCGCTGGGAGCACCCGACGACCGCGGTCCTGGACTACTTCGACCTCAACAGCGCGGCCGCCCTCGGCCTGTCCTTCGGTGGCTACCTGGTCATGCGCGCCGCCGCCCACGTGCCGCGCATCAGCCACGTCATCGCTTTCGACATGATGTACCGGCTGCTGGACGGGCTGACGATGCCCCTGCCCCGCCCCCTGCGCCCCCTCGTTTCCTCGGTCGTCGAGCGCGCGCGGCCCGCGTGGCTGATCGACGCGGCCATGTCCGTCGTACCCCGCGCGAGCGCGGACCTGGCGTGGAAGCTGCAGCAGGCGCGCCACCTGACGGGACTGAGCAGGCCCAGCGACGTGGTGCGGGCGCTGGGAGCGTTCACAATGGAGCCCCTGGCGGGCATGATTCGCCAGCCCTGCCTGGTGATGGCGGGGGACGCGGACCAGTACGTGCCGATCACACGCCTGGCGGACGTGCGACGCGTCCTGGCGGGCGCCGAATCGCTGGATGTGCAGGTGTTCCACCAGGCGCAGGACCCGGACATGGCGCAGCACTGCCAGATCGGAAACCCTCACCGAGCCTTTGAGATCATGGGTGACTGGCTGACGCGTTCACCTGCGCACTAGAGCCCCACGTCAGCCGACCTGATCCCACTGAGCGAGCATTTTTCGATATTTTGTATCGAATACGACGTTTTGAGATAGCATGTCGCTATGCATCTCCTGCGATTCACGTTTGAGAACCATCGGTCGTTCCGCGACGAGGCGACCCTCGACCTGACGCGCTCCTCCCTCAAGACACTCCGCCTACCGCAGGGCACCACATGGGGTGACCACATCCACCACGTGGACGGGATCTACGGGGCCAATGCGTCCGGGAAGACGAATGTCCTCGACGCGCTCCACTACACGCTTGGGGCCATCGGGTCCTCTGCAACATCCTGGCTCGATCACTCTCAATTCCCTCGAGCGCCCTTCGCCCTCACCCCGCAGTCCACGACAGTTCCCGCCACATTCGAGCTCGAGTTCATTCACGACGGCCGGCGCTATGAGCATCGATTCGTCGCGAGCGCTGACGGCGTTGTTGATGAATCACTCCGCGTCGTCGGCACTCGATGGAAAACGGTCTACACGCGGTCGAAGAACGGACGCGTCAAGGGCCTCAGGGGAATCCCAAGTGTCCACTCGCGCGAACTTGCACTATCACGCGCAGCTCGACTCGGCAATGCGATCATCGAGCCTATCTGGAAAGCACTTATGCGTGGATTCGACATCTATCGCGTCGGAGACCGCGAGGTTAGTGAACGCCTCGATCACATCGCACGACAGCTCCAAGACCGAACCCTCAGCCTTGATGCTCTCGTCACCCTCGCACACATCGCGGATACCGGGATCACAGACATTGAGGTTGAGGTTGAAGAACGAGCAATTCCCTCACAGTTCGCACAGCTACTCGCACAGATGATCGCTCCTTCGAACGACGCCGATCAGGAAGACACACCAGAGAACTCGTCGGACGAAGCCGAGGAGCTGAGCAATTTCATCGCACGCAACCTCCTTTTCCGCCATGGAACAGAGAGCGGAAGACTCAGAAACTCCGACGAGTCCACGGGAACCATGGCTTGGCTTGCACTGGGGACAGCCGTCGTCAGTGCTCTCAGGCAGGGCAAAGTCCTCGTCGTCGACGAGCTGGGGGCAAGCCTGCACCCACAGCTTTCCCGCCTCATCATTGACTGGTTTGAAGATCCAGAAATCAACACGACGGGTGCCCAGCTGATATTCACGAGTCATGACATGACCCTGCTCGATGCAGGCCGTGGCGACAGGGAGAAGTGGGAGCAGGTGTGGTTCGTTGAGAAGGGCGCCGACGGAGCGAGCGAACTCTTCAACCTCGCTGACTTCCCGCTCCAAAAGGGCAGCAACATCGTCAAGCAGTACCTCGAGGGCCGATTCGGCGGCGTGCCCTACACGGTTCCTTCGCTCATACACACACTCCTGAACACTCACGCCGAGGAAAAGGAGTGAGAAGCAATGGGACGACGTGATCCTCGCAAATCCCGTCACGCAAAACAGCTCAAGACGCATTACGCGGTCTTCACGGAAGGGTTGGTCACTGAACGTCAGTACCTTGAGCTGTTGCTCAAGCACCTCCGTCCTCGCCATGCGGCTTTTTCGATTAAACCTATCGGCAAAGATCCTTCGAGAATATTCACCGAGTACCGCAAAGCCGAGCGACGAGGCGATTTCGACCGCGCGATTCTCGTCGTTGACGTCGATCAGCACCACAAGCTTGACACGGTTTTGCGGGACTGCAGGTCTTCTACCGCCGTTGACGCAATCGTCACCAACCCTTGCTTCGAGCTGTGGCTGCTCTGGCATGCCACCGACAGACGAGGGTATACGGAAACACGCGAGTGTGTCAGGCTCGCGCGCATCAACAATCTGACGGGGGACAAGGATCTCAACACGAAGTTTCCGATTGCCAGCTTCCCCGAGGCCGTGAAGCGGGCACAACAAGCGTGGTCGGAGCTCGCACCGAACAAGAAGGGTCCCAATCCGTCATCCGCCATGCCGTGGCTCATCGACCTGATGACGTCCACGCACCACAACAGCTAGCTGAGCTCAGCTCGCCTTCCGCCAACAACCCCGCAGCGGCGGGCCACGGCGTGCATGACGGCGGCGGCCCCGTCGTTTTCGACGGCCGCGGTCACGTGGCGCGCGTGAGAGCGCACCTCCTGGGACGCGCCACCCATAGCGACACCAAACGCCGCCCACTGAATCATCGCGATGTCGTTCGTGCCGTCGCCCACAGCGACCGTGCCGAAACCGGGGACGTCCAGGCGCGAGCGCAGCGCCTCCAGGCCGCTGGCCTTCGTGACCCCCAGGGGTTCGATGTCGGCCCACGACGTCCAGCCGACGAAGACCTCGTGCGTGCGCGCCATGCTCAGGGAATCCAGGGCCGCCTCGAAGCGATCGCGATCCATGCCGGGCACGCGCACGACGACCTTGGGGGTCGGCGTGGCGGCCAGCTCCTCCATGGAGACAATGCGACGGTCGGCGCCCTCGATCTCGTTGTTCGGGAAGGGCGCGGACAGCAGCGTGTCCGGGTGAGGCATTGACGCAAACACCGCCTCCGGGAGGGCGTCCGCGATCTCTGCCAGGAGCGGCCCGGGCACAAAGGTGCGTTCCTCGACGATCTCGCACGCCCCGTCCGACACGCGCACGAGGGTGGCGCCGTTATTGCACAGCGCCCACCCGTCCGTAAAGTTCAGAAGCTCCAGGATCGGGCAGACCCCCTCGAGCGCGCGGCCCGAGGCGATGATCACCTGGGCACCCGCGCCGGCCAGGCCGTGGATCCCCTCAAGGACGCGCTCGGTCGCCCCCGCGGGGGTCAGGATCGTGCCGTCGATGTCCAGCGCAACCAGGACCTTCGACGCGTCCGACGGGAAGTCCCGGGGCAGGGCGGCCCCGGCCTGGTCGCGCAGGACACCGAAGGGCCGGGCGGCCTCCCCCGAGGGCGGGACCGTCAGGAAACGCTCCTGCGTCATCACGCCACCGGGTTCAGGACCTCAAGCCCTCCCAGGTAGGGGCGCATGGCCTCGGGCACGTAGACGGACCCGTCAGGGCGCTGGTGGTTCTCCAGGATGGCGACCAGCCAGCGGGTGGTGGCCAGCGTGCCGTTGAGGGTGGCGACCGGAGCCATGCCGTCCTCGCGGCGCTCGCGAATGCCCAGGCGGCGTGCCTGGAAGGTGGTGCAATTCGAGGTCGAGGTGACCTCCATGTAGCGCTCCTGGGTGGGCAGCCACGCCTCGCAGTCGAACTTGCGGGCGGCGGAGGTCCCCAGGTCGCCGGCGGCCGTGTCGATGACGCGGTAGGGCAGCTCGACCTTGGCCAGCATCTGTTCCTCCCACGCCAGGAAGCGCGCGTGCTCCTCGGTGGCGTCCTCGGGGCGGCAGTAGCTGAACATCTCGACCTTGTTGAACTGGTGGACACGGATGATGCCGCGCGTGTCCTTGCCGGCCGACCCCGCCTCGCGGCGGTAGCAGGTGGACCAGCCCATGTAGCGCTTGGGGCCGCCGTCAAGGTCCAGGATCTCGTCCGCGTGGTAGCCGGCCAGGGCCACCTCGGACGTGCCTGTCAGGTACAGGTCGTCGGTCGGCAGATAGTAGATCTCGTCCGAATGCTCATTCAAAAAGCCGGTGCCGCCCATGACCTGGGGGGTCACCAGGGTCGGAGTCATCATGGGGACGAACCCGGCCTCGATCCCCTGGTCCATGGCCATCGTCATGAGGGCCAGCTCGAGGCGGGCGCCAATGCCCTTGAGGTAGTAGAAGCGGGCGCCAGAGACCTTCGCGCCGCGCTTCGTGTCGATCGCATCCAGCCCCTCACCGAGGGCCAGGTGGTCCCTGGGCGCAAAGCCCTCCTGGGCAAAGTCGCGGGGGGTGGGCCCCTCGTGGCGCAGGACCACGAAGTCCTCTTCGCCGCCGACGGGCACGCTGTCTGCGATCAGGTTGGGCAGCAGGCGCGCCAGGCGGTCGGCCTCGGCGTCGGCGGCGCCCGCCCGGGCCTCGGCGGCCTTGACCTGCTCGGCGAGCTCCTTGGCGCGGGCCAGGATCGCGGGGCGCTCTTCCTTGGAAGCGCGGCCCACGGACTTGGAGACCTCCTTCTGGGTGGCTCGCAGCGACTCGAAGGCCTGCAGGGCCTCTCGGCGCTTCGCGTCGGCTTCGATGATCTCATCAACGAGGCCGGGGTTGGCTCCGCGGGCACGCTGGGAGGCGCGGGCGGGTTCGGGGTTCTCACGCAGGGCACGCACATCAATCATGCGACCATCCTATGTCAGGTGGGCGCGTCGTGTCCCCACCCGCCCCGGGGTGAATACCGCGTCGCAGGTCAGGTTTATGCGTCCTCCCTCGATCAAGGGGTCGGGTTACCCAACAGTTATCCACCTTTGGCGAATAACCGTGTGGATAACCCGGCGAGGTGCATACACCAACGGACCGCACCCGAATCGAAGCGCAACGAATATACATTTGTCAGCCCGTCTTCACCTCCCTCTCCGGTCGGCGAGATACCCTTATCCACATGGACGCATCGTCTTGGGCACTCGTCGCGGCCTTTGTCGCGGGAGGAATCGGGGTGGCTCGCATCGCCACCGCGCTGACGCGTCGGCACCGCAGGCGCCGCGCGCTGGCGGCGCCCTCTACCGCCGACGACCCATCGCGCGGGCGCCCGCGCCCCTGGGTCGTCATGAACCCCTCGAAGCACGAGGACCCGCAGGCATTTAAGGACCTCATCAACCGCGAGGCCGCAAAACTCGGAATCACCCACGTTCACTGGCTCGAAACCACCCGCGAAGACCCCGGAACCGGCCAGGCGGTGCGCGCGCTCGACCTGGGAGCCTCCCTCGTCATCGCGGCCGGCGGGGACGGGACCGTGCGCGCGGTCGCCGCCGGCATGGCGGGATCGGGAGTGCGCATGGGCATCATCCCGGCGGGCACCGGCAACGTCCTGGCCGGCAACCTGTCCATCCCCGATGACCCGGTGCACGCCCTGGCCATTGCCCTGGGTGCCAACCACCGGGACGTTGACCTGGCGTGGGTGCGTTTCGAGGAGCACGCCGAGGCTCCCACCCTGCCCGCCGAGGGAGGGCTGCGCCGGGCCGCCCGCGCCACTCGGGCCCCTTCGCCGGCGGGCGCCTCGTCCAAAGAGCCCGGGGCCGACGAGTACGCGTGCCTGGTTATCGCTGGCATGGGCTACGACGGTGCGACCATGGCCGACACGAACAGCGACCTGAAAAAGCGCATCGGGTGGATCGCGTACGTGTGGGCGGGCCTGGGCGCCATGGGGGTCCCGCGCATGAAAGCGCGCCTGACCCTGCGCTCCCCCGCCGCGCCCGCACCCGACCCACTCGGGGTGGGCGACCAGATTTCCGGCAGGATCATCGACCACACCGGGGCATCCTGCCCGCGCTCAAAGCGTCCGACGCACCAAGCCGACGAGGTCACCGACGTTGAGGCGCGCTCCGTCATGTTCGCGAACGCGGGCGAACTGAAGATGCTGGTCCTGGCCCCCGACGCTGACCTATCCGACGGGCTCATCGACGTCATCGCGGTCGACGCGCAGGCCGGCCTGCTCGGCTGGGCGGACGTGACGTGGAAGATGCTGGGGCAGCTCATCGGTCTGCGTCCCGTCAACCTGCCCGTGTCAACGGGCACGCTCGCCTTCCGACAGGCCAGGGGCGCGTCCGTGAGTGCCCAGGAGGCGCAGGTGTGCCAGGTGGACGGCGACGCGATCGGTGTCGCCCGCACCATGCACATTCGGACCCAGCCGGGCGCGCTCGACGTCGCGGTGCCCGCCGAACGCACGTGGATGGAGCTGCTGCCCGGCTGAGGAGGCGCTACACCAGGGGCCACGAGGGCGCGGGGCCGCCCGCCTCGCCCGACCCGTCGCCGCCGCGGAGCAGGTCTGCGACCCACGCGCGACCCGCGCGGAAGGCCTCGTCGCTGGTCCCCGGGGCCATCGACGCACGAACGCCGTCCACGCGCGGGTATGATCCCATGAAGCGGACATCCGGCGAATACCTGTGCAGGTCCACCAGCGCCGCCTGCACCCGCTCCTCCCGGATGTGTCCGACGATGTCAATGCTGAAGGTGTAGTTGCCCAACCCATCGCCGCTGGGACGCGACTCGATACGCGACAGGTCGACCCCGCGCACCGCGAACTGCTCCAGCAGCGTCAGCAGCGCGCCCGATTCGTTGACGGGCAGCGCAACCTGGATGGTCGTCTTATCCGCGCCGGTCGGCAACGGCACCGCGCCGGGGCGTGCCACCAGCACGAAGCGGGTGATCGCGCCCGGATTGTCGGCCACGTCCCCGAACAGGGCCTCCAGGCCGTAGGTCGACACGGACATCGCGTTGCACAGGACCGCATCGAAAGAGGCGTCCCCATCCGACAGCAGCTCCGCGGCGGCGGCGGTCGACGTCGCGGGCAGGTGGATCGCGCCCGGGAAGGTCTGTTCCACCCAGGCCCGACACTGGGCCCACGCGTGCGGGTGCGTGCCGATCCGACGAATATCGTCCGGGCGCGTGCCCGGCAGGACAGCCAACTGGAAGACCACGTTGACGTGCATCTCGGCGAGAATCACCAGTGGCTCGCCGTGCGACAGCGAATCCAACGTCGCGTTCACGCCACCCTCGATAGAGTTTTCAATCGGAACGACGGCCCGATCGGCCTCACCCCGGCGCACGGCCGCCAGCACCTGCGGGGCGCTGGGCATCGGCAGCAGGACCGCGCCGGCGGGCGCGACCTGGTGAACAGCCTGTTCGGTAAACGTACCGAATGGCCCCAGAAACGCGATGCGCGGCTTGGCGCCCAGGGGCGCGGGGCCGGGAATGTTCGTCGTCATGCTGCAAGGGTATCGACACGCCCCCGCGCGGCGCGTTCCCACGGGTGCGAAAGCGGCTCATTGTGGCCAATCGCGCGGGCTCACGCAGGGCACGGGCGGGAGCTGGCTCCGCGGTGTCGCCGCGGCGCTCCGCCCCGCTCACAGTCGGCCAGTCCCGCAGTCCTACTTGAACGCCTCGGCTCCGCCGCCGGGGGTGACGTTGCCGCACGCGGTGATCTTCCAGAGCTTCGCGGTGCCTCCCGCGTCCACCAGCTCGAAACCGGTGGACGTGTCGACGCCGTAGAACCCCGGGTTGCGGGTCGAACGCATGAAGTTGTAGTAGGCGCCGTCTTCCTCTTCGTAAAAGTGGGTGATGCCGAGCCTGCGCACGACCGCGCACACCTGGGGATCGGTGGCGATGTTGCGGAAGCTCTGGACCAGGACCTTCTGGGAGGCGCTATCCGCGTTGACGGTGCTCAGCTGCGGGAAAACGGCCTTGCGGCCCCCCAGCATCTCGACGTAGGCCTCACCGGCGATGGGGTCGCCGACGATCAGGGCGTCGGGAGCGGTCGTGAATTTCATGCGGCGCAGCATGGACAATTCGCCGGTGGTGGCCATCCCGGGCTTGCCCAGGTGCGCGGGGTCGTACACGTAGGCGACGGCCGCATTCCGGGCGTCGATCGCCCCGAAACCCGACAGCACCAGGACGAGAACGCCGACGCCCAACTGGATGGGCCAGCGGGGGGCTTCCACGGCCTCGTCCAGACCGCGCTCCGTGAGGATTCTGCGCAGGGATGCGGTCCATGCCGCGTGGATCAGCCGGACGATGGCCGCGAAGCCGACCGCCATGAGGATGGTCAGCGCAACGTCCTCGACGCCCATGATGCGTCGGGCGTCCTTGTACCAGGGGGCCAGCAGGTAGGTGCGCAGCGCGGAGTTGGGCGCGTAGGCCAGGGCGGTCAGGGACGCCAGGATCAGGTAGGAGACCAGCGGCCAGCGCGGCAGGGGCGCATCTTTCCTGGCGGAGGCGGCCGGGTACCCCGCCTGGTTCGCGCCCCCTCCGAGGGTTAAGGCGTCCGCCCAGCCGCTGTCCCCGTCCAGTCCCGCGTTGGCTGCGGCGCGCTCCAGTGGATCCGGGCGGAGCCAGAGTGTGTGAAGACCGGCGATAACAGCGACACCGACGATGAGCAAGACCAGCTGGACCAGGGACCACTGGGTGAATCCCGACGTGGCGGAAAAGGGCGGGTAGGGCAAGAACGCGTGGGAGAATGCCTCGCTCCAGCTGCTTCCGTTGCGCTGGTACCTGCCCATGGCTTGGATTTTCGGGGAGGCCAGCGCGATGAGGGGCACGGCGATCACGGTCACGCCCAGGGCGACCCACGCGGCGGCGCCGATTTTGCCTCGCCCATCACGGCCCAGGCTCAGGCGCGTCAGGGACGCGATGGAAGCCAGGAGCGGCGCCACCAGGAAAGCCAGCAGCGAGAAGGCGGCGCTGGGGTGGACTCCGACGAGGCCGAGGGCACCGATCAAGAGGAAGAGGCCCTGGGGGATACGGCGCGTGAACGCGCGCAGACCGTCCCCCGCGCGCAGGTCGTCCACGAGTCGGCGGCCCGCGACGATGCTGGCGGCGGCGAGGCCCGGGACCAGAGCGGTTCCGGTGGAGTTGGGCCACTGGTTGTACATCGTCAGGGCGTCGGCCGGCATGTTGAGCAGCGCACCGCCGATGACGGGGGCCGCGAGGAGCGCGGAGCGCGAGGTGGTCAGCACGGAGACCAGGGCCGCCAGGCCGATGACCCACACGGCCATGAGGGCCAGGGAGGACATGTTGGAGGTCTGGACGACGGAGTCAAAGCGCGCGAAGAGCGCGACGAAGGCGTGCCAGCCCGTCGGATAATAGACGCGGCGCCCGCCGTAGAGCTCGTGGAGCCCGCCGAAGGGGCTGGCGTCCTTCCCGTAGAGGATCGCGTGAACCCCGTTTTGATGGAAGGTGGGGTCCCACTGCTGGACCGGGTTCGCAGGGTCGGCGCCCGCGATGAGGGGCCAGGCAGCCAGGAGGAATCCGGCGAGGATCGTGCCCCACGTGGCCGCCCGGATCGCGGCCTGGGCGCCTCCGATCGGCACGCGCACGCCGATGGCTTCGCGCAGGGGCTGGCCCCTGAGGGAGAATCCTTCGTTGTTGCGATGAAAAAAGCTCAGGCTCCACGCGCCCGCCCCGCCCAGGGTGCTGAGTCCCAGGGCGGGCAGGGCGGTGGAGGGCTCCCACTCGATGCCCAGGGCGGGGTAGGCCACCGACAACAGCGTGATCAGCCCAAAGGTGAAAGCCGGCGCCGCCCCGATGGCCGCCAGCGAGGAGCGCACGCCGGCCCGTAGCCACATGAACCCCGGCAGCACCAGGGCGACCATCATGGCCAGCAGGGTCGGGACCAGCATCCACCAGGCGAGCACGGCCTATCCCTCCTGGGAGGTGGCGCGGCGCTTGCCCATCACCTCGATGACGACGGGCATAACGGAGGCCAGGATGATGGCCGCCAGGATCAGCGTCAGATTGTCGTGCACGAAGGGAACGTTGCCCAACAGGGCGCCGACCAGGATGAATCCCGCGCCCCAGATCAGGGCGCCCAGGGTGTTGAAGGCCAGGAACTTCGGGTAGGGGTAGCGGGCGATGCCGGCCGCGATCGGGATAAAGGTGCGCACAAAGGGGATGAAGCGCCCGATGACGAGCGAGCGGCCCCCGTAGTTCGTGAAGTAGTGCTCGGCCTTGTCTAGGTGCTTCGTCTTCAGGACGCGCGCGTCGGGCTTGAAGAAGCGGCGGCCCCACTTGGCCCCCAGGAAGTAGCCGACCTGCGCGCCGACGAACGCCGCCACGACCACCAAGCCGATCAGGGTCGGCAGGTGCAGCCCCAGGTGGTCGTGCAAAAGCCCGGCGGTGAACAGCAGAGATTCCCCTGGCAGGACGGGGAAAAGCACGCCGGATTCGATCAGGACGATGAGCATCGTTCCCCACAGCACCCACGGCCCCATGGCCTCTAGCAGGGTCGCGGGATTTTTAAACCACTCGATAACGGTGTGCAGCATCGACGGATCCGATGCGCTCACGAGTGTCGACCAGGTCACGATAGGGCCCTTTTCTGCCGGGAATGTGTCCCCCTTACCCTACCTTTGTTGACCACGAATATAGGATGGTCAACATGAGGAAGCGCAAGGATTCACACGACGACACTCCGGTCGGGGACAAGAATCTCCTTTTCGTCCCCTCCTCATCCGACAATCCATCGGAATCCGGGGTCGACGCGCTGATGGGAATGATGAACGAGGCCACCACCGCTCCGCTTCCCGCCCCTCCCCCGCCCTTGCCGCCCTCGGAAACGCCCACCCAGGTCATGACGCCCGTCGACGCGGGCGCCCCGGCCGCGGCGCCGATCGACATGCCGCCTGCCATTCCCCCCACCCAGCCGACGCCGACTAAGGCCGAAGAGGCCTCGCCGACTCTCGTCCTGAGCGCGGTAGAATCCCCGCCTCCCCCACCGGACGAGGCAGCCGCGCCCCCGCAGAGCGCCACGCCGGGGGACGCACCGCCTAAGGCAGCCGAGCCTCTCGCCGACTCTCGCGAGGAGGAACCCGCCCCCTCCATTCCCATCGAGGCGACGACGAGCGGAGAGGACGCTCCCGCGCCCCCCGTCCGCAGGCTTAGACTCCCCCGCCCCGTCTACATCGCGGATCGCGTCCTCGCCGTGCGTCGCCGCCGGGAGGACATCGCCGACGTCGTCATCTCCCTGCTCGCACTCGTCGCCATCTGGACGATCGGCACACTGGCCAGCGCAACGACGCGCGGCGTGACGATGGACGTCCTACGCTTCCAGGTCATTCGCCAGATCCTGCTCCTGCCCGTCAGCCTCGTCGAAGGCCTCATCATCCTGGTCACGCCCATCCTCGTGATCGTCTCGCTCGCCCTGCGCAGGCGGCTCCAGACGGTCATCCAGGTACTGGTCACGAGCCTGGTCGCCGCGGTCGGCGGGTGGATCATCATCCTGCTCACCGGACTGCTTCCCTCCGACCTGACCGCGCCCCTCAGCGTGGACCGGGCGATCGCCACGCAGGGTTCACAAACCGGCTTCGCGATCGCCATCAACCTGGTGATCGTCACCCTGTGTGCGCTCTTTACATCGGCGGGCGAGGCCCAGTCGATGCGCGCGATCCGCTGGGGATGGGCCGGGTTGTGGATCATCTTAGTCCTGGGCGTCCTGCGCTCCTCTATGACCCTGCCCGTCGCTTTCATCTCCGTCTTCCTGGGCCGCGCCTTCGGATCGGGATCGCGGTGGATCATGGGTTATGACGACCAGAGGGCCCGGGGAGACGCACTGGTGGAGGCGCTGCTCAGAATCGGCATCACGCCGTCGCGGATCGTGCGCTCCGACCTGGACACCTCCGAAGAGCCCCTGTCCACGTGGGCCATCGCCGAGAACTCGCGCGGGCGCCTCACGCAGATGCCCGCTGACCTGGGCGACATGGGGGTCACCGTGACGCGGCGCCCCGACCCCAACCACCACCGGCACTACCAGGTGTGGAGCGACGCCGGATTGGCGTACGAGCTCATCGTCATGGACCCGGGTCAGGAGCTGACCGGCACCCTCCTGGAGATGTGGAACAACCTGCGCCTGCGCGGGATCAGCCGGTGGGTGTCCCCCTCGATGAAAGCACAGGCGGAGCGTTCATCTTTCACCACGCTACAGGCGCTGCGCGCCGGGGTGTTCACACAGGAGCCGATCAGCATCGCTTCGGCATCCGACTCGATCATCATGGTGCTTTCCGCGCTGCCCGTGACGACTCCCCTGACGACGCTCGGCGAGGACGCCACGGACGAGGTGCTGGACCGGGCGTGGGAGCAGCTGCTGTTGGCTCACTCGCGCGGAATCTCGCACCGCGCGCTCACCCCCGAGGCCGTGGTCGTCGATTCCTCCGCCGACGTGTGGCTGCTGGATTGGGACTCCGGCGAGGTGGCGACTACCGAGCTGAACCAGTCGATCGACGTCGCCCAGATGCTGGTCCTCACCGCCCTGGCTGTGGGTCCCGAGCGCGCGCTTGCGGCCGGCCGCCGCTGCGTCGGCGAGGAGATGCTGATCGCGTGCGCCCCGGTCATCCAGAAGCCGGTTCTGCCCGCGTCGGTGAACCAGATGCTGCGCCGATCCGACCTGCTCAGCGAGCTGCGTGCCGACCTCGTGGGGGACTCCGAGGCCGAGACCGCCCCCACGGCGGACCTGCAGCGTTTCCGCCCCCGCATGATCTTTACCATCGCGGTCCTGTTCATCGCTGTCTTCGTCGTCCTGGGTTCGCTCAACTTCCGCGATATCGTCTCCACGGTGACCAGCGCAAACCCGTGGTGGATGGCCGCTTCCGCGGTGCTGGCCTGCCTGATTTGGGTGGGGTCGGCCATCCCGCTCATCGCCCTGTCTCCCGAGAAGCTGCGCTTGAGCGACACGCTCATCGCGCAGGTCGCAGCGTCGATTATCACGATCGTCGCGCCCGCCGGCGTGGGACCCGCCGCCCTCAACCTGCGCTACCTGCGCAAGCGCCGCGTCCCGACCGCGATGGCGGTCACGACGGTGACGCTCATGCAGATCTCTCAGGCGCTCATCACGATCATCCTGCTGCTGCTCGTCATGGTCATCGCCGGTTCCTCCCTGTCTGTATCGGTGCCCTACGGCACGATCCTGGGGGTCGTCGCCGTCGTGATGGTGGCGGTGGGCGTCATTGTTGCCGTCCCACGGATCCGCCGCTGGATCTGGGTAAAGATCGAGCCGACGTGGCAGCAGGTGTATCCGCGCCTGCTGTGGATCATCGGCCAGCCTCGCCGCCTGGCCGCCGTCGTTACCGGCAACCTCCTGATGAACATCGGCTATGTGGGCGCGTTCTGGACCGCCATGATCGCCATGGGTGGTTCCATGAACTTCTCCACGGTCGCGATCACCTACCTGACCGCGAACGCGGCCGGATCCTTCATTCCGTCCCCCGGCGGCATCGGCACGGTGGAAACGGCGCTCACGTCGGGCCTGACCGTCGCGGGCGTATCCTCGTCGGTCGCTATCGCCACCGCCCTGCTGTATCGTCTGGTCACCTTCTACGGCCGCATCCCCTTCGGCTGGCTGGCCATGAAGTACATGGAGAAAAAGGACCTGCTGTAGAAACATGAGGCGGCCCAGCGTGGCTTGCCTCATCCGAGCGCGCGTTCGATCTGGCGTTCGTTGCCTGACAGAGCGACCGGCGCCTACGAATCCGCACGCTGAACGCGCTGCTCCTCGTCTGCATCCAGCAATCACTTGAGGATGCGCTCCCTGAGCTCGCTGAGCCGATACGGCGGTGGAACGGGCGTCATGTTTCTTCTATCCACTCTTACGTCCAGTTACTTCTAATTTTATCTCAATTAGAAGTAACTGGATATTTCTTAGCCTCGATCGCCCTCATCGCACGTCGACGAGGGCGACAGACCCGGCCGGGCGCGCTGAGGGTGCTCCTTCACAAAACGCGGCCTTCCCCGCCCTGTGCGGCAACCAACCAATCGACCAGGGGCTACTGGCGGTCCGATAGCTCCAGGTTCGCACGAACGACGATTCCAATTCGTTCCACCATCGCCTCGTCCACCCACGATCCGTCCAGGTCGGCCAGGCGCGGATGCGCGGGTTCCTCATCGAACAAACGATCAAAACCCAGGATCGCCCGCCACAGGGGGATGAGCTCTTCGTGATAGGTGTGCCCGTGGCCGCCCGGAGCCGTCCCCGCGACCGGCAGATCCGCCAGAACCTGAATGAACGTCACGAAACGCGTGAACTCGACGGTGCGTGACACGTCGCGCCCCGCACGCTCGCGCAACCAATCCGGTTGTGTCCATATCAGCTTCTTGTTCCACCACACGACCGGATCCGAGGGGTGCTGGGCGTACACGAGGCGCGGGAAACCCCACGGCCCCAGCTCGCGGCCGTACAGGTCCGTGCGCAGGTCCGACGGCTCGTTCACGAAGCGCACGCGCCGCGCGTTGTCCACCACGGGCGCCACCTCGGGACTACCCTTGTGCCGCGCGGCCGTCAGCGCCGCGTGCATCGGCGTAAACGCCGGGGTTCCCACCCACAGGGCGCCGTCGACACTCTCCAGCGCGTCATTTGCGCAGGAAAACACCGACTGCGACGCGAACGCACCGAGGGACTCCCCGCACACGAACAGGGCGGGACGGTCGGCCCGGTCCATGGAATCCAGCTCGGCGCGAACCGCGCGAAACAGGACCGCCGACGCCTTTTGCGACGGCTCCAATCCCGTCAGCCAATTCAAAGCGGAGGGCACGTACGAATACTGCAGCGACGCGGTCGCGCAGTCGCCGCGCGTCAGGAACTCAAGGGGCTGGACCTGCCACTCATCCACCCATCCGGAGCCGGTCGAGGTGGCCAGCAGGATCACCGCGCGATCGAAGGCCCCGGTGCGGTGCAGCTCCGCCACCACCGTGGACGCGGCCTGCTCGATTCCGGCGCCTCCCGTGGGCATGCCGGCGTAGACGCGGATGGGTTCTTTCGCCGCTCCCCCACTGACCTGCGCGATGTCCAGGCGCGACGGGCCCCTGCCCAGGAACACGCGCCCCTGACCGCCCACCGACTCCCACGTCACGGGCGAGGACGCAGACGCGGAACGCTCTAAGACGAAGGGCCGGTAGATGCCGCGGGCCGTACGCGTGTTCATCTGTTCCGCGTGGTGGCGAAAGAAACCGATGCCGCCGCGCAGGATCACGTTCGAGGTCAGAAAGAACACGATGACGCACACGATGGCCACGCCCACCACCACGGCCGCCGGCCTAATCATGTACGCCGCCAGCGCCGCGATCAGCATGCGTCCCACCTGGATGAAAGCCTCCACGATCGCCAGTAAACACCAGGCGACCACGACCGATCCGGCGGCTCCCAGGAGGTATTCGCCCAGGTTTTCGCCCGGCATGTTCACCAGCTTCGAGGCCTTACGTGCCCTCCGATACGACTGGATCACCGCATACAGCCACCACACGGCGAACAGGGCGGCGATTCCCACGCGGAAACCGAGCTCGACGGGCTCGGAGGCGCTGATCGTCAGTCCCGTCACGCGGATGACTCGCGTCCCCACGTTCTGGACGATGACGCCGCCCACGTAGCCGCACGTGACCAGGACGCCCGAGGCGATCGCGTGCCACGCCCACGAGCGCGCCATCAGCGAGGGCGCGACGCTGACCGCATACATGGCCAGGGCCGCGATCACTCCCAGGAACGACCAACCCATGACGCCCATTGTGCCAGGTGAGCGGGGCCTGGTTCAGGAATATACGAGGCCGAGGCAGGTTCGATGATCAAGGTTTCACAAATAGGCCTGTCAAAAGTGTCACATCTTATGAAGCGGGCGGTTTGTCCAACCGCGCGGGCGTGCGAGTCGGTTCCGCTCCAGCGGGCGCGCATCCAAGCGAAACGCTCACTCCCATCCATGCGCCTGGGCGTGAGCAGTGAACTATCGCGAATAGCTCCATTCATTGAGCGACCCACCACTTCGCTTGACATGTGTTTGGTCGATTTGTAGGTTGTGCTCGTGAGTGGGGATGTTGGCTTTGTTCCAGGGTCGCTGATTGAGGCGGCTTCGGGTGTTCAGGACGCGTGCGACCCGTTTGTTGAGTCGGTTTCTTCCTTGGGCGATGAGGTTGCTGGCTTGATTCCGGGTGTGAATGGTTCTTACGTGGAGCCGTTGAGCAGCTCGCTGGAGTTGTGGGGTGAGTCCTTGAAGGTCTTGTTCGATGATCTGGGCCGTTTGGTTGAGGCGCTGGTGGGGGTTGAGAACTCGTTCGGAGCGTGTGAGAGTGAGATTGTTGCTTCGCTCATTCAGGCTGCCTCTGGTTATGGCGGGGATGGCGGGGATTCGTCGGGGGTAAATCCATTCGCTTCGGAGTTGGGTGGTGCCGGTGCTTCTGCTGGCAGGGGTGCTTCTGGTGCCTCGTCGGGGTGAGAGCCGTTTGAGAAGGTCTTGGGGGGGGAACGCTGTGAGTGGTGATTCGATGTTGGTGTTTCGTGAGGCGGACGCATCGGCGATGAGCGAGGTGTTCGCGAAGAAGGCGGCGTTAATGCGTGAGTTTGTGCCGGATGTGCGCGATGGGGTCGTGAGTTCGGTGGGTGATTGGACTGGCGAAGCGCGTACTGCTTGTGATGCCGCGTTGGAGCGTTTGGTGGGGCGCGGGGAGGAGCTGGCCGATTTGTTACAGTCGGCTTCTGGCGCGATGGACGAGATCCGAGAAGCGGGCATTCATGCTGAGGCGATGGCGTTCGCGCATATCGATGGCTAAGGGAGCGAAGTGATGAGCGATTTTGAGGTTGATCTGCAGGCGATGTCGTCTCTGGTGTCGTCGTTGTCTTCGTTTGAGGAGGCTGCCAAAGAGTATGACGTGGAGGATTGGGTCCCCAATTCGGGAATGCTCGACAATCCGGACGTGTGGAGTGTGACAAATTCGTTCCAGGACACTTGGGAGAAGGGCCTGAACGATTTGCGTTCGGATATTTCGGCCGCCAGCAGCGCCCTGGGTGGGGCGTTGGGCGCGTATGGGGAATATATGGAAAAGTCCAGCGAACTCATGCAGACAGTCGCCCAGGCTGCGTCTGACCTGGAGCAGTCTCCCGTTGTTGGTTCGGGGGCGTGATTTGCTGTGGGCGTGAACGCTCAGGGTGCTCCTGTTTTCACGATTGGCGGCGATCCGGGTGGGATTCGCACGCGCGCCCAGGTGATGGCGGATCGGGCGGCGGAGTTCGCTGACGTGTATTCGGGCCTCACATCCCTGAAGTCTGACGGGTGGAAGGGGCGCGCGGCGGATCGTTTCCGTGAAAAGTTTAAGGTTCAGACCCAGGGGTGGATGGACGCGCAGACCGCGTTTTCGAGTGCCTCTGCGGCTTACCTGTCCTACGCCACCACGTTGGAGAACGCACAGAACCAGTTGCCCGGTATCCGGTCGCGGTGGGAGCAGGGCCGCGCCGCGGTCGAAGCGGCGCAGGCCAATCAGGACAGCGTTCGCAGCCAGGCCGCGTCCGCTGGCGTGCCCGCGGTGTTTGATTCTTCGTGTGACGAGGGGCCGGGCGAGGACGCCATGGCCGCAGCGCAGACGGATTTCAACACGCTGGTCGCCACTGTCAACGATGCGGGGAATCAACTGATCTCGGCGCTCAACGCGGGGATCGCGATGCTCCCCGAACGCACATGGTGGGACGCTACCTGCCGCACGGTCGGCTCTGTGCTGGTTGGCTTCGTGGAAGCCGTCGCTGACTTGTTGAAGCTGGCATGCAAGCTTGGCGGTTTCGATACCGTATTTGATTTTGGGCGCATGCTGATGGGGGACATGTCTTGGGATGAGTACATGGCTAAGCACGCGTATCTTCCCACCGAAACCGTCACAGGTTTGGCCAAAGCGTTATGGCAGGACCCCATTGGTTTCATGAAGGGGCTTGGTAAGGCAGTTTTAGACTGGGATGCGTGGGCCGATGACCCTGGTCGAGCGATCGGACACCTGCTCCCCGACGTGATCATCGCGGTAGCAACGGCAGGTACAGGCACAGGGGCATCCGCGGGCGAGAAAGCCGCATCAGGAGCGGCCCGCGCGGCTCGCGCGGCCCGCATCGGCCGCGAGGTTTTCAAAGCGATCCTGCCGGTCAACCCCGACGATATTCGCGCGGTATCTAAACTCGGTAAAAACCTGGTCGAAAAGCTCTCGAACCGCGGCATCAACACCACGGGCAGCGTCGCGCAGCTATGCAACGATGCAAAGAAGATGACGAGCGCCTTGAACATAGACCACGCGGCGGTCGGGACAAACAAGTTCGCGGGGGCATCCAACCTCACCGGGGACGCATCCCACGCTGGCCGGGGGGCTGACAATCTCGCGGGAGCCTACAACCTTGCGGGAGACACTTCACACGCAGGCCGGGGCACCAACAACCTCGCCAGTGCCTCCAACCTCGTCGGGGATACCACCCACGGTTCGAGCAACCTCTCCGGGGCCTCCAACCTCACCGGGGACGCCGCTCACGCAGGCAGGGGCACCAATGGCTTTAATGGGTCCTCCAACCTCGTCGGGGATGTCGCTCACGCTGGCCGGGGGACTAGTGGTTCTTCGGGTGTCGCCGACACGGCCACGATGGCCGAGGCGTCGCGTGGTTCGCACGCGAATGGTTACGCTCATGCGCAAGTCGGCGGCGGCTCCTACGGTGGTGATACCGGCGTTCACGGTGCTTCATCCACCCACGCGCAGGGAGCCCACCACCCCGATGGCGGGATGCCCGCGAGGGATGTGCACGCCGGATCACGCTCAGACTCCGCCGCCGGTTACAGCGACTCCCACCCGACGGCTTCCCACGACATCCAGAGTGCCCCCCGGGGTGCCTCCCACGACCCGTCCCAGGGCGGCTCCCGGGGTGCCTCCCGTGATGTGTCCAGCTCGGGCGGTCACGGCAATCAGCCGCAGAACTCCCACGCCGCACAGGGCGGGAACGCCTCTGGCGCAGAGCGGGGCTCGTCATCGAATGGTTCGTCTTCGAGTCAAGGACACCACGGATCCGGTCAGGGTACCCAGGGCGGCCCACAGCCCACCAACCCCGCAGCCCCCAAGCACCCCACAGGTGGGGACGCCGCTGCCCCGCAGCGCTCCCAGGCTGCGGTGAGCGGCGAGGCCCCGCGCGGCAGCGAGGCGGCCACGCCCAGCCAGGCCTCGCCCAAGCCCGCTGCAAAAACTCACGCGCCCGACGCTGACGCTCCACACGCTAAGGGGGACGCGTCCAAGCCTGCCCCCCAGGCGGAGCCATCCAAGCCCGCACCCGACACCGACCGTGCTCACGCCAAGACCCACGAGCCCAGGTCCGCGCATCCCACCCAGGACTCCCCCACCAAGACCCGC
Organism: Schaalia meyeri; assembly: GCF_900105015.1. Taxonomy (GTDB): domain Bacteria; phylum Actinomycetota; class Actinomycetes; order Actinomycetales; family Actinomycetaceae; genus Pauljensenia; species Pauljensenia meyeri. The sequence continues at coordinate 391,541 of NZ_FNLK01000012.1, forward strand.
GAGCCTGCGGGAAAGGGCGAGGTGAATGAAACACCCGTCGCGGCCGACAAGCCGACGACGGAGCACCACGCCGGAAACAAGCCTGGCTCGCACGCGGGCGAGAAGCGCTCGGGGCACGCAGCCGACACGGACAATAAAAACGCAAACAACTCGGCACACAAGCAAGAACCCGAGACCAACTCCGAGGCCAACCCTGGCGAACAAGCGCACGAGGACGCCGCGAAGTCCAACAACACCAAGCAGACCACGCGCGACGACCCGACAGCTGACAAGCACGCCCCCAACGAGAAGGCAGAGGACCCCGCAGACACCAAGACCCACGGCGATAAGGACGAGACAAGCACGCCCCCGGCGAAGGACAACGCGCACGATGCCAGGTCCGAGGCGGATAGCAGGCCCACCAAGAGCAGTGAGCCCGAGCCTGCGGAAAAGGGCGAGGTGAATGAAACACCCGCCACGGCCGACAAGCCGACAGACAAGACCCCCGCTGAGAACACCACGGCCGATAGGACAGACAAACACGCTTCCACCAGGCAGGCTAACGACGCAGCGGACGCGAAGCAACACGCCGACAAGGACGAGAAAACCAAGCCCGCCACGAAAGACAACACGCACGAGGCATCGCCCGAAGCGGACAGCAAGCGTGCAGACGACTCGGCACACAAGCAAGAACCCGAGACCAACTCCGAGGCCAACCCTGGCGAACAAGCGCACGAGGACGCCGCGAAGTCCAACAACACCAAGCAGACCACGCGCGACGACCCGACAGCTGACAAGCACGCCCCCAACGAGAAGGGCGAAGAACCCGCAGACACCAAGACCCACGGCGATAAGGATGAGGCAGACAAGCAAGCCTCAGAAGATGGCACGCTCGACAAGAAGGATGCGGACACCACACGCCACGACGGCGATAACCTCGCCAAGGATCACGGCAGCGATCCCGACAAGGACAGCAGCCACCCCAAGGAAACCAACGACAAGTCCAACCGCCCCAACGATGGCGACACCTCGCAACCCGATGGCAAGGATCATCCGAAGACCAAGGAAACCCAGAAGGACAACTCCGCAACCAACACCAAGGACACTGACAACTCGAAGCACTCCAAGGAAGAGAACACACCCAAGCACGACAAGGATGCAGACCAACAGAAGGGTACCGACTCAACAGCAGACAAGCACGCCCGCAACGGACGGTCCGACGACGCCGCGGATCCAAAGCCACACCGTGACAAGGAAAAGGAAGAGGCAGGTTCATCTACCAAAGACCCCGACAGCGAGCATCCCGATGATTCTTCTCGAAAGAACAGCGCGTCCGAGTCCGCTGACGGCGACTCCAGCGATTCATCGCGCGATGAGCGCGGCACGGAGCACGGAGATCGTGACGCCGACGGCGATTCGGGCGAGCACGAAAGCTCCACGAGTGAAGGAGGCCAAGAGAGAAAGGAGTACGAGGATCTGCACGATCACTCGCACGATGGCCAGGCAGATCCCTCCTACGACCCCAGCGCTGATCCTCACACCAACTATGACGCGGATTACGACACCCCACCAGACCCATCCGTCGACCAGACCATCGGCTTCCCCGAGGGAGTCGACCCGTACACCACGCCACCCCGGACGCGCCGCCAGCTTCAGGAGGCACTGGAAGCCTGGCCAAACTACAGAAGAAAAGATCTCCCTCCAGACGCAAAGGACTGGCACACGGGCAGGTTCGGCTTCGACGACATGGTCAATCCCGAGCGCGCCCTGGGCTTCAATCCCGACGGATCTCCACGATCAATGAAGGACTTCATGGACACCTTCTTCGACGAGAAGAAAGGCACTATGTGGCCATCCGATGTCCCCGGACAACGAAAGAGCGGCGCGCTCCTCAATGAGGACTACCATGAGTACGCCTCCATTCAACCTTTCATTGACGAGCACGGATCAGACCTGTGTCGAATCGGAGATCCCGAAGGTAAGTTCGCGGCCGCAATGCACAAGGACGGCTCCGTCCCATCGTTTGGCGAACGAGGATTGTTCCAGCCCTTCTCCCTGGGCGCACCGGATATGCGCGCACGCCTGACCGGATACCTTCCCGAGGGACACACCGTCAAATACGGCCAGGTCGCCCCCGCATTTGGCCAACCCGGAGGAGCAATACAGCTGCAGATTTGGGGACCCGAGGAAACAACAGGTAAAATGATAGAATTACCGTTAGAAACATGGAAGAAACGAGGAATCATTGAGTATGTCCAACACGATTAGCGAAGATGAGTTCATCAGGACCCTCGTCCCCTTGCTTGACCGAGAAATTTACGTTGTCAGCGAGGACCACGTCAAGTTTCAGAGCAACGATCTCAATGTCATGATCCACACGTGGTACGAGGACGGTTTCTACTTCGGGGGCTCAAGCGAACGCCTCTCCCCCCCCGGCAGCTATCTGCGAGCGAACTCTCTTACCCCCGTGAAGCAGTGGCTAGCCATGCGCAACTTTGACCTACTGCGCTATTGCCTCGGCCTCGAGTACTTTGACATCAGGTTTCGGGAGCTGCTGATCGCGCCGCACTGGTCCCACAGACGCGGCACTACCGACTATTCCGTTGAGCTGTGCCACAACGATCAACCCACCGGCATCATCGTTGGCAAATCCTCCGACGAAGCCACCAACCTGACCTGGTTCCTCAACCACACACCCGAACGCCTCCTCGAAATCGCACACATCGAGGACGTTGAGGAGGCCTGCCAGGCCCTCTTCGGAACCACACACATCCCATTCGGTGAGGACGACGACTGACACGCGCAGACCTACCACCCATTCAAGAAACACAGTGAACCACCAGGGACTATTCAATATGTCCAACACGATTAGCGAAGATGAGTTCATCCGGACTCTCGTCGCCCCGCTTCATCGAGACGTCACGGTAGTTAGCGAGGAGCACGTGTGGTTTCGGAGCAACGATCTCAATGTCATGATCCACGCGTGGCGCAAAGGTAACTCCTACTTGGGCGGGTCAAGCGAACGCCTCTCTCCCCCCCCCCCCGGCACCTTCGTATGGTCTCATTCTCTTACCCCGGTGAAGCAGTGGCTCGTCATGTACAACTTTGACCTACTGCGAGCTTACCTCGACCTCAAACCATTTGACATCAGTTTTCGAGAACTGCTGATCGCGCCGAACTGGTCCCACCGACCCGGCCCCAATCAGTACTCCCTCGAACTGTGCCACAACGATCAGCCCACCGGCGTCTTTGCAGGCAAATGGTCCGACGAAGCCACCAACCTGACCTGGTTCCTCAACCACACACCCGAGCACCTCCTCGAAATCGCACACATCGAGGACGTTGAGGAGGCCTGCCAGGCCCTCTTCGGAACCCCACACATCCCATTCGCGCCACATAAACGACCGACGCACGCGTAGGAGAAAGACATGCTACGGGAAGAGTTTCTAGACATCACCAAGAGTCTATTAACAGAGCACAATATGAGTGCGGTATAGACGAGCAGGAGTTGAGACTTAGTATTCCCTCCGGCCCTTCAACTTTCTGCACACGCAGCAGTAAGGCTCCTTCCTCGTCGGCGCAGCCCGTTGCCTGTTACACCGCAGATGACACACCCGACAAGAAGGAAGCGAACGCCACCCGCCACGACGGTGATAACCACGCCAAGGAGCACGGCAGCAACCCCGACAAGGACAGCGACCGCCCCAAGGACACCGACGGCGACGGCAACTCCGACAAGGATTCGGTCGAACGTAAGGATGCTGACCCCAAGGCGGAGGACTACTCCGCCAATGGCAAGGCCGATGACGCCGACGCGCACAAGACCACCGAAGACGCCCCGAGGCCAAGGCCGACGACGCCGATACTAAGTCCGCTGCTTCAGACGGACATGGTTCGGGCGATGGCCACGGTGATGGGGAGCGCCCCCTCACCAAGGAGGAAATTGAAGCGCTCCCGCAAGCTCCTGGGCGCAGAGCGAGCGCGGAAGAGCTCGACGCGTGGCTGGACGCATGCATCGAGCAGAATCCGGATCTGACGCGTCAAGAGCTAATGGCTGCCTACGACTACTCAGGTCCGCAATATAAGGAGATCAACGGCTGGCTTCGTGACCCATCAATGGCTGTCTCGGCCGATATCCCCGAGACAGTTGAGACCCTCAATAAATTCCTCGACAGGTTGCCACCACATAACGGCAGAGTATACCGAGGAACGAAGGTGCCTGGACACATTCTCGACGAGGCACTCCGTACCGGTGTCTACCGCGACCCTGCATTCTTCTCAAGCAGCACAAAGCCCGGCGTTGCAGAGAAGTTCATGAATTCAGGCGCACTCGACCCCGGAGACAGACGAGTCCTGTTCGAGATTGAAAGCGCTTCGGGTTCAAACATCCGCCCAATGTCTATGTTTGCCACACAAGACGAAATCCTTTTTAAATCCGGACTTGAGTTTAAGATTGAAAAATGGACGGAACATGCAGACGGAAGTTACACCATCAAACTAAGGCAGAGAGAGTAGGATGCAGTTATGCCCATCGCTGTGAATGGAAACGTTAACAGAGCGCAGTTGTGGCTTGCCGACCACCACTGGTGGGATTACCCAGAGATCTGGAAGCTCCCTAAGCGGCCCGAGGACGGCCAGCTCGACTGGGAGCGCCTCTTTCCACACCAGCGTGACGTCATCCGCCGTTTCTCAGCCACGCTCCGCACATTATCGGGCTTACCTGCGGTGTTGCCTTCGATCCCCTACCAGCCTTTCGGGACCCCGAGCCCGCAGGGCTGGGTCATGCCTATCAGATCCGGCACACGCGGTGAGCTTCGTTACGGCGAGTGCAGCTTTGAGGGCTCTATTCTCTCCCATCACCCCATCCGAGGGACCGACACGTTCGCGCTCCTCATCTATCCAGGCCGGATCAATCCCTGGTTTGTCATCCGCGCAGACGGACACCCCTGGCACACCAATCCATGGGCAAACAACACGCGAGTGGGGTCCATCTGGGTGCGCACTCTTGCCTGGCAGCACACCTCTCATCAGATTCTGCCATTCACCGAGGTAGCCGTTCCGCCGCGGACTGTGACTACGCAGCTGCGCACGATCTACATGGAGCGGAACCCCGACGATCCTGACCTGTACGGCTCGCTCACAGAGCTACCGACACCGGTGGACGAACGCATCGAGGTTCGAGATGTCCCCGTGTGGTGGAAAGAACCAGAGTACCTCCTGTGGAAGCGCTTCCTTCAGCCCGAACCGGGAAATCCGGACTCCTATTGGAACGGTCCCAACACTCTCGACGAGCGCACCGCTTACGAGTGCATCATCCAATACGCAGGCCTGCTCCGCGATTGGACATCGCCTTACGTCCCCTCGCCCGACTTCATTGAACGCTTTGACTGGAAACCACGGGAGGAATCATGAACGAAGATAGCATCAAGAGTTTTTTAGCTCTTCTCGAGTCACTGCCGCCGACCCCCTCGGTTACCTTCCGCGGATATGTCGACACTTCCATCACGGAGCCGCGTGCGATCTCATCTCCCATTCTCACGGCAACATCGCATAGCATTTCCATTGCGACAAACAACCTGGAGATTCCGCAGATCGCTATTTTTATCGGCCAGAATGGACGAGACCTAAGCAACCTCATGATGGGTGCTCCCTCTTTCAATCTCGAAGAGGTCACCTACATGCCCGGATCCTACTTCTACCAGCATCCAGCACAGGAGTTCCTCGGAGTGACAATCCAGCTTTACGAGGAAATGCGCCTGACCGAAGGAGGAAAGAGCCTCACCCCTACCCGTGTACTCGACTCCTGGACACCCATTCTCATTGAGTTTGAGCCTGCGCTCCGCGCTGCTCGTAGCCAGCGCGTCGAACTACCCGAAGGGGCATCAGAACGTTTTCTCATTCCCGTGGGGTAACGTTTCAACACGAAGGGAAGCAGCGCTGACGGACCACTAGCTGTTCGACGAACGATGTCATCATCGACTATCTCACCCGACGATCGGCCAAACGGAACGTCACGCTGCACGCCCCTGCTGGTCGCCACGGCAGCCAGCCAGAGCACACACAGCTCGTAACAGCTGGCTGCACTCGCTCCTTCGGGGCACATCTCGAGCACGCGCCGCACACACCGAACACCACGCATTCCCGACGGTACGGACCTGCACGCACCGGGTGTCCAACGAGAGAGGCATTCAAGTACAGGACGACGCTCCATACTGAAGACACCGGCATGTCAACCACGGGAGGATGTGATCATGGACGTACTTGAGCAGCTGATCGAACGGGCGAAAAGCTTCGGCGTCTCTGCCGACCTCATCGGCGACAACGACTGCGTCTTCGGATACGAGGCGTCAATGAGTCAGCACTTTTGGATTGACGATCGGCAGTATCACTTCGGCTCCGACGAGAGAGCAACCACCTACTCCTCGCGCATGTGGACGTCTTAGCCTCAACCCTCTCCCTGGAGGATATCGTCGCACCTACTCCTCGCGCATGTGGACGTCTTAGCCTCAACCCTCTCCCTGGAGGATATCGTCGCACCTACTCCTCGCGCATGTGGACGTCTTCTCCTGACATCGCACCCCTGGCTCTCATCGACCTTGTTGGCTCCCTCTACCGAATGGCTGCAGGTTACCGACGGAGCGACATGGACTACGGGTGGCGCTCCTTCCCCGTTGGCTGGACGATCCAACGAGTGGCGGGATACTCCTCTATGCGCATCGCTTCCGAGAGCCGGCCCGAGTTGAGCTACGACACCAACGAAATCCATCAGTACTTGCATATCCGCTCGCTCACCATCTATCCGGTTAAGACAGTGCTCGACATGTTCTTCGACCCCGAAGCGCCCCCTCTCGGCACTCGGGCTTACATTCACAACTTCTATGATCGTGTCTAGTGAGCGAAGACTGGTATCGGCATGTCGTTCGAGATGGTCACTCCACTGATTTATGCAGACTCAAAGATCCCGGTGGAAAGTTCGCTGCAGCAATGCACAAAGATGGAACACCGTCCTCTTTTGGCGAACGGGGATTGCATCCCTTCTCCCTAGGGGCACCAGATATGCGTGCACGCCTAACAGGCAAACTTCCTGATGGTTGCATTGTTAAATATGGTGAAGTAGCTCCAGCATTTGGCCGGCCCGGTGCTGCTATACAGCTACAGATTTGGGGACCCGACAAAATGACGGGTATACTCAGAGAGTTGACACTGAGAGAGTGGGAAAAGCGGGGAATCATTCAATATGTCCAACACGATTAGCGAAGATGAGTTCATCCGCACTCTCGTCCCCTTGCTTGACCGAAAGATTTACGTTGTCAGCGAGGACCACGTCAAGTTTCAGAGCAACGATCTCAATGTCATGATCCACGTCTGGTACGAGGACGGTTTCTACTTCGGGGGCTCAAGCGAACGCCTCTCGCCTCCCAGCACCTACCTGCGTGCAGATTCTTTAACCCCGGTGAAGCAGTGGCTCGTCATGGACAACTTTGACCTACTGCGATATTGCCTTGATCTCAAACCATTTGGCATCAGTTTTCGAGAACTGCTGATTGCACCACACTGGTCCCACAGACCCGGCACTACCATCTATTCCGTTGAGCTGTGCCACAACGATCAGCCCACCGGCGTCTTCACAGGCAAGTGGTCCGACGTTGCCACCAAGCTGACCTGGTTTCTGAACCACACGCCCGAACGCCTCCTCGAAATCGCACACATCGAGGACGTCAAGGAGGCCTGCCAAGCCCTCTTCGGAACCACACACATCCCCTACAGCAAAAACTACGACTGACACGCGGCAGACCCGCCACCTGTCAAGTTCTGGATTTTGTGGAGGGGCGTTTAGGGCGTTTCTTTTCGTGGTGCTGTGTGTTGGTTTTCTGCTTGTTGTGGTGTGATGCCGCCTATTGCGAGGGGGAGGCGGTAGGTGTGGTACCAGTGGACCCAGGCTGAGGTTTCGCGTTCAACTTTCACGTTGGTCGTGCCAGGGACCGGCGTAGCGGGGGCGCGCCTTGTTGTGGATAAGTTCAGCTTTGTACACGGAGTTCAATGCTTCAGCTAGGGCATTGTCGTAGGAGTCGTCCCTGGAGCTCGCCGAGTCTGCCGCCTTGCGCTGGGCTAGTGCTTGCCCGTAGCGCACGTCGTCGATATTGGACACCCTGGTCGGAATGGTGCACGAGCCCGCTGGTGTCCATGCCCTCGCGGCAGCGCTGGTAGATCGCCATGTTCAAGGTATCCAGGGCCAGGTCGGCACGCAGCGAGAAAGAGACCTTCCACCCCAGGATTTTGCGCGAGTACACGTCGGTGACGAAGGAGACGTAGACCCAGCCGACCCGGTTGGCACGTAGGTAATGTCCGCGCCCCACAACTCGTTGAGATCATGGGCAGCGAAACGACGATTCACCAGGTCTGCTGGGCATGCCCGCCTCGGTGCCGGGGCCGTGACATGGCGGGCCCGGCACCGGCTCACACCGCGAATTCCCATACGCCGCATCAGCCGCTCAACCGTGCACCGCGCGACATGCCCCACGCCGGTATCTGGTCGGTTAGGAAAGCATGCATTTGACGCAAGATACTCCCCACCATACCCGGGACACTTCAACACCCAAGTGAAACCCACACCGCCCCTGCTCGGGTATAACTCCCACAATCGGGGGTTTTTCGGACCGCCGGGGCGACTCCGGTTTCAATCCGGAGAGTCGCATCAAGGTTATGGGGCGGGCTTGTACGCTGACGGGACTGCCCACGTCCGCCTGAGCGGGTTAGCGCGCGCCTTACCGTGTTCACGCGCACCCCAGCGGATGCGGGTTAAGCGCAATCACCTAACAACAGGCTGTCTAGCCCGCGCAAGCCACCAGGGCGAGAACGCGCAGCACACGCGAGCCCCGCACCTGGATAGGAAACAGCCTCCTGGATAGGAAACGGCCACCTGGATAGGAAACGGCCACCTGGATAGGTTAATAACCTATCCACGAGCGCATAACCTATCCAGCAACACACTTCCTATCCATGAACCAGCCACAAAAAGGCAGCGGAGCACCAGCAGCGGAGTCGGACCACTGCAAGGTTGACGGTGCCGCGAAAAACGGCGCACAACCCCGGCCAGCACGCGGCACCTGATCCCACGCGGACCGACAGCGAAAACAGCGACTACACCCAGGAGAAATCCAGCAGCAGACCACGAGCCCGAACGGGCCGACACCCGCGGGCACCACAACGCGCACACCCCAGGAACCTCCCCACACCACCAAACCACCAAACCACAAAGCCACAAAGCCACCCTTCCAACAACACACGGCGTCCTATAACCCCAAAGACCTCCACCTCTACCGCAACCCACGACCAAAACCCGATCACCCACACTCAACTCGGAAGATCCTCTATGAGCTTATTTTCGAGGCAGATGAACCAGGGTTCATGACCCAGGCGCGCGGATCGGGACTCACTCTTTACGAAATTGCCAGCAAGATGGAGAGACGACGGGAGCTGGCCGATCGCATGGCCGCCTATCTCGACAGGGACCTGACACAATGTCACGCGTTCACACTCGATACAGGGAGAACTAACGATGCCACCACTTATTTTCGCAATGCAGGCGGCTGTATTGTTTCTCGTAAGATCATTGAAGGAAAGGGGGCATCAAGTCGCTCCCAGAGCCCTCAGCCAACCCCGCCGACAACGGTTGGCGCGTCTTACCTGACCGCGATGACGACGCTTACCTCGCCGATCCGAACAACCTAACGGGGCTCTTCATAATTGAGGGTGTGGGGGTGGTATGCGGGGTTCGGTGTGTCGTGGCCGGGTAGGGGTCGAGGTCTTCCGATGATGGGGGTTCCTACACCGTCCATCCGAAAGACCTCGACATGTCCAATGCTACCTTTGGTCGCCCTGACCTGAGCGCCTTCACGGGCCTGGATGACCTAGGACTGGAAGTGATGGGTCAGCGTGTAGGAGGCGATCGGACCGTCTTGGCCTGCAAGGTAGTGGGTGAGGATCGGTGGTGCCGACAGTGTGGGGGCGAGGGCGTCGTACGCGACACGGTGATCAGGCGCTTGGCTCACGTACCCTACGGGTGGCACCCCACCATGTTGCACGTGAGCGTGCGCCGCTACCGCTGCCAGACGTGTGCTCACGTGTGGCGTCAAAACATGAGTGCAGCAGCCGATCCGCGCGCGAAGCTCTCGCGCGCAGCGGTGCGCTGGGCGCTGGTGGGCCTGGTGGTCCACCATCTGACGGTGGCGCGCATCGCCGACGTATTGGCCGTGTCATGGAACACTGCCAATACCGCGATCTTAGGTGAAGGCCAGCGCATACTCATCGATGATCCTGATCGTTTCGAGGGAGTGTGCGTCATCGGTGTTGATGAGCACGTGTGGCGCCACACCCCTTACGGCGACAAATACGTCACCGTCATCTTGGACTTGACTCCTATACGAGACCGTCGTGGTCCCTCCCGGCTCCTGGATATGGTCCCAGGCCGCTCCAAGCAGGTCTTCAAAACCTGGCTCTCTTCCCAGCCCGACACGTGGCGCGAGAACATCGAGGTCGTAGCGATGGATGGATTCACCGGGTTCAAAAGCGCAGCCGCTGAAGAACTCTCAGACGCAACCGCGGTCATGGACCCCTTCCACGTCGTACACCTTGCCGGTGATGCTCTCGATGAGTGTCGCAGGCGCATCCAGCAAGAACTCCACCACCGGCGTGGGCGTGCCACCGATCCCCTGTACAAGGCCCGCAGAATGTTACACACCAGATCCTGCCTGCTCACCCCGCGCCAACAACACCGGATCCTCGACCTGTTCGCCAGCGATTGCCACGTCGCCCTCGAAGTCACCTGGAGCGTCTACCAGAGTATTATCGACGCCTACCGCGATCCCAATAAAATCCGCGGTAAGGCCCTGATGCAAGCCGAAATAGACCGTCTCAGCAACGCGGGTGTCCCTCGCTCCCTCACGGAGATCATCACACTGGGAAGAACGCTCAAACGCCGATCCCGGGACATCCTGGCTTACTTCGATCATCCACACACCAGCAACGGTCCTACCGAAGCGATCAACGGACGTCTCGAACACCTACGCGGATCCGCACTCGGGTTCCGAAACCTCACCAACTACATCACCCGCTGCCTCCTCGAAACAGGAGGATTCAGACCCCAACTACACCCTCAATTATGAAGAGCCCCTAACGGTTCTTGATTTCAATGTGATTTCAATGTTCTCTGTGACATTGAGCCCGCCTGCATCGGCATCTACGACCTGCCCGTCGGCTCCGACATCCAGCTCGTTGTCGAACCCGACGGTCGCCGCCGCTGGTTCGACAACCACACCGAACGCGAAATCACCTGCCGGTAAGGGCAGGGCTGCGCAACGACGCACGCCCACTCACTCAACCTGCCCGGGTGCGCTCAACCCGCCGAGGCGCACCCTGGAGCGATTCTTAATCCCCGTGGGTTAGCGCCTGCTCACCCACACGAGCGTCGTATAGGGGACGGCGAGGCTTTCACCGGGCGCGTAGCCCAGATGCTCGTACAGGTACCAACGCAGGTTCTCCTGCATGCGCGCACGCCCCTGCTCCGAGGCCCGAATGAACGAGGACCGTGTGGTTTCCAGAGCGAGTATCCGTTCAGGCGTCACCAGATCCTCCCACGGAACCTGGGTCAGGCGCATGGGCGCGAAACCGCCGCCGGGTAAGGGCGGCCGGTCCGGCCGGTGCACGTCCCCCGAACGCATGATGCGCGTCAGCCGATGCACCCACGGCACCGACACATCCATCTGGTTCCACACGATCCCCAGGACCCCGCCCGAATCGAGCATACGCGCCGCCTCGATCCCGGCACGCTCGGAATCCACCCAGTGCCAGGACTGGGCAAACACGACGATGTCGTACATTCCGTCCGGTAATCCCGTGTCCTCCGCGACGCCGCAGTGCCAGGTGACCCCCTCGACCGACGAGGCCTGGGATCGCATCGCTTCCGACGGCTCCACCGCGTCCACGCGCGCGCCCGCCCGCGCCAAAAGCTCGCTCATCTTCCCGGTGCCCGCCCCAATGTCGGCCACCCGCAGGGGCCGCCGCCCACGCCCCCGGGCGGCGGAGGCCAGCAGCGCAGCCACTGCCCCGGCCGGGTAGGCGGGCCGCACGGAAGCATACGATCCGCCCTCGCGCTCGAAAGGATTACAGCCGACCTCGGGGGCTCTGGCCTCGGCGGCGCACGTCTTGGACACTCCGGCCTCCGCGGCGCCCGGGGATCCGCCAGCCGACGCGCCCCCACGGTCCCCGTCCACCGCTAACATGGGCCCGTACCCGTCGATGCTCACAGGAGGGAGCTCCACAGACGACACACGTTGTCGATGTAGTGGACGTACCAGGGCTGGCATCTCCACTCCTGGTAGGTCAGCTCCCGCGAACGCTCACGGGTGCGCTGATCGTTCGCGTGCAGCAGCTCGACCAGGCGTGGGTCTTGGGCCAGGAGGGTGGTTTCGTAGTTGAGGCCGAACGAACGCACATCCATGTTGGACGAACCGATGGCGCAGAGGCTGGAGTCGATGACCACGTACTTGGAATGCAGCATGGTTGGCTTTCGGTACAGGTGGATGCGCACGCCGGAACCCAGGAGCAGCCCGTAATAGGAGCGCTGCGCGTGGCCAACCAGGAACTGGTCAAACTGTTCGGAGACGAAGAGCTCCACCGCGACCCCGGACACGGCTGCGTTCGTGAGGGCGGTGACGAGGGCCTCGTCGGGGATGAGGTAGGGGCTGGTGATCGACACGTGCGATCGGGCCGAGGAGATCATGGAGACGAAGGCACGCAGGTTGGGTTCACCCCTGTAGGCGGGTCCCGAGGGGACAACCTGCATCGGCGAGGCCGTCTCCTCCTCGCACTGCACCTCGCCCGTCGCGGGCGGCGGGGTCAGGTCCGCCGGGGTGAGGACTTCCTTGCAGGCGTAGTACCAGTCGGTGGCGAACACGGCCTGCGTCTGGGCGACGATGGGGCCGGTGACGGTGATGGTCGTGTCCTCGTAGGTGATGCCGGCACGCGCGTAGGCGGGGGTGTCGTAGTCGGGGGCGACCAGGTTGTGGGAGCCGACGAAGGCGACGCGTCCGTCGATGACCAGGAGCTTGCGGTGGTTGCGCAAGTCGGGTCTGCGGATCTGTCCACGCAGGGGCGCAAACGGCAGCATCGCGTGCCACCGAATGCCCGTGGCGTTGAGGCGGCGGCGAAATTCGCGGTGACCCGGGATGGTGCGCATGCCGTGGTGGTCAACCAGGAGGCGCACGGTGACCCCGCGGGCGGCGGCCCGCCCGAGCGCCTCGTAGAAGGGTGCGGTGACCTCGTCCCAGGAGGTTTGGTAATAGAGTGCGTTGACGTGGTGGGTGGCGGCGTCCACGCTGGCGGCCATCGCGAGGAAAGTGTCAGCCGTGTCGTTGTAGAGGCACCCGACGCGCCCCCTGCTGGCGGGGAAGCCGGTGAGCCTGCCGGTCAGGCCCATGAGGGCGCTCGCGTGGTCGGGACAGTCGGGGGCCTCGTTGAGATCGGGGGCCGAGGCGGGGGAAGCGTGCAGGATGTCATCGACGAGGGCGCGGGCCTCGGGGTCGTCATCGAGGGCGCGTCCCATCGCCCACCACGATCCGAAGATGAAGTACAGGGGGACGCCCACGAAGGGCAGCATGAAGATGAGGAGCAGCCACGCGGTGGACGTGGATGCACGCCGATACTTGGGGACGACGCCCAGGGCGACAATGCGGATGACAAACTCGATGGCCCCGAGGAGGAGCCATGCCCACGGCGGAGGTTCGGGGGCTGGCACTGGCATGCCTTCAGTTTACAAAGCGCCCCAGGTCCTGGTCGGCCCAGCGCTGCCAGTGTGGCGCGTACGTCGCCCCGTCCCGTGTAAGCGCCCGCCTGCGACGCACGGCCTGGCCGGGGTCCGCCAGCCAGATCGTCAGGTCGGCGTCAACGTCTATGGCCCCACAGCCTTCGATGATCGTGGGCAGCGCGGACACGGCCTTCGTCTCGCCGGGTGCGTCCTCTTCCCAGTCCCAGGCGACGTAGGACGAGGGCCTCCCCGCCCGCAGGTCGGCGGCGATGCGCCGGGCGATCGTCGCACCCGCCTCCAGGCCGTCCCACCCGGGGTACCAGTCGTCCATGTGGAGCACCTGCCACGCTTCCAGCAGGCGCACCAGGGCGCGGGCCAAGGTGGTTTTGCCGGACCCGGAATAGCCGTCGATGGCGACGACGGGCATGCGCGCCGGCGCTCGCTGCCCGTCCCTCCCCTCTCCTTCCCCTCGCTGCCCCGGTGCCCAGGCCGTGGCCGTCCGGCCGCTCAGCGCGCGCAGGCGATCGGCGAGGGTGCGTGCGGCCTCACCCGGTGCGACGTCAGCGGGGACGGTGATCCTGCACCCCGGCCCGCCGTGAGCCTCCGGCCAGATCAGGGCGGTCATCGAAAAAACTCGTTCACCACTACTCGACCACCGAACATGCTCATCCTGCTTTTCAATCCGGATCAAACTGGGTGTGATCCCACGTATGCGCGCTCACGGCTACTATCGCCACCGGGCAGGTGCCCGCCTCGCCGCGGTCCAGACGCGGAATCGCCTTATCCAGGCTCGTGACCGTCGTCGTCGTTAAATCGAGCGGAAGCGCTAATTCACGCTGTCGATCACACCTCTTCTTTGCGGGGCATTTCGTCGCAATGCGAACGTCTTCGGGCCTCACTTTCAAATGGTCTGCCCAGAGCTCGCACGCAATGTCAAACAGAGAGGCGCGATCTTTGGTGATGATCACTGCTCCATCAATGAGCCCATCCTCATACCACGCACGATAGGCGGCCAGATCACGGTCGAGATTGCCATCCTTCGCGTTCCATTCGACATCGACCAGTACGCGACCTTTGCGATTATCCACCCAATACGAAGGCATTTCCACCGCGGGGAATTCATCGAAGGAACGCCCCTTTTCGCGATATTCAATACGACCCTCACGCCTGACAACGTATCGACATTCGGCCCAGCCGCGAGCTCTCAGCGCACAGTTGAGCTCGTCTGCCATCGCGGAGTTATTTCCGCCAGCGCGCAAAAGAAGATTTGCAGAAAAGCTGAATTTGTCGAGAACATCAATGATATCTGACCATTCATTGGGCGCGACGGCAGACAGGACGCCACACGCATTTCGCACCTCATGAAACGAGTACTTTTTTCGCACGCTTACGGGGACGATACCGGGGTCATCGTACGACTCTGTTTGAACCGTCATGCGGCCATATTAGCACGGGTAATAACCATATATTGCGTATGACGGAGACCACTCACCGTCAGCCAATTTAGATCTATATTTAGATCTATTTGGTACTAAAATGGGCGTCATGAGCAACGACCTATACGCCCCACTGCCCACCGTCGCAGGCGGCTTTTCAACGATCATGTCCGATCCGCCGTGGCGCTTCCAGAATCGGACAGGAAAAGTTGCTCCGGAACATAGGCGACTCGGGCGCTACGGCACGATGTCACTCAATGACATTAAAGCGTTGCCGGTTGCTGATATATCAGCAACGAATGCGCACCTGTACCTCTGGGTCCCCAACGCACTCCTTCCAGAAGGAATTGAAGTGATGTCTGCGTGGGGATTCCGTTACGTCTCGAACATCGTCTGGGCAAAGAGACGAAAAGATGGCGGACCTGATGGACGGGGAGTGGGGTTCTACTTTCGGAACGTCACGGAACTCCTGCTGTTCGGAGTTCGCGGGCGAATGCGAACTCTCGACGCTGGGCGGCGCCAAGTAAACATGATCGAAACACGCAAACGCGAGCATTCAAGGAAACCCGATGAACAATACGATCTGATCGAATCGTGTTCACCGGGACCGTACCTCGAGATGTTCGCGCGCTATCCGCGACCCGGCTGGGCAGCGTGGGGCAATGAAGCGGATGAGGGCATCGAACCGCAAGGAAAGGCCTACAACGGATACCGGGGCGGCGAGATCGAACCCTCACCGACTCCCCTCCCATCCCTGGAGTCGCACCAGCGCCTCCCCCACGACTTAGAGGTCGCCGTGGGCGCCGAGCTCCGACGCCAGTACGAGCAAGGAAACTCCATCAACGACCTCGCCTCCCTCCACGGGTACTCAATCGCGCGCGTGCGCCGCTACCTCAGCCTCGCTTCTACTCCCCTGAGGCAGCGCGGAAAAGGGCCTCATCCCACGGCCACCAAGGAATAACGCAGACGATCCGAAAGCCGTGCTCACGGCCCAACTCATCGGCCCACCAGGGCGAAACTGCCGGTCCAGACGCTGACGCTCAACGCGACCACGGGCAGGGCAATGGCCACGGCCATGAGGGCACCGTCGGCAACGCTCAAGCGGGAGGGGCGTGCCCAGGTGCGCCGCCCGGCCGCGCCGAAGCCTCGGGCCTCCATGGTGGTGGCCAACTTCCCGGAACGCCGCAGCGCAAAGACCAGCAGCGAGAAGGATCCGCGCAGGAAGGATCGCACCCTGGATGCGTCGCCGACGCCTCGGGCGCGCCGGGCGCGTTCGAGAGCCTTCCAGTCGGCGGCCATCAGGGAGGTCATGCGCGCGCCCGCGAGCGCGGCCAGCACGGGCCGGGCTGGCAGATGCAGAATCTGTGCCAGCCCATCGCCCATGTCGGTCGGGTCGATGCGGTCGATCAACGCGATCGCGGGCACGACGATCGCGCACATGCGCAGCCCGATGCCCAGGGCCAGCCACACGGAATGCTCCGAGATCGCCGCGGGGCCAAACTCCCAGAACACGCGGCCGCCCGGGGAGGCGTAGAGGAGCATGGACAGCGCGCCCAGGGGCGCGGCAAAGAGGAGGGGTGTGGCTTTGAGCGCGAAGCTGCGCGCCGAGACGCCGGATAGGGGGACCAGAGCCAGTTCGAGGGCGAGGGCGACCCCCGCACTAACCGGGTCGATCGAGGCCAGCAGCGGCGTGGTGGCGACCAGCAGCGCGATCACGCGGACCACCGGGTTCGTGCGCGCGAGGAAGCCGCCGGCTCCGCGGGGGCGAGAGAGGACGCAGGCGGGGGTGTCCGAGCCGTTTGAGGGACCCCCGGCTACCTCGCCCGTGGCGACGCGCCCCGAGGACTCGCCGCCACCCGACTGGCGACCCGGCACTTCCTCCGGGTGCTCGGCCTCGTCCCCGCCTGGGCGCCCCAGAGAACCCAGGTCGATGACTCGCTGGCCCATCGCGGCCACGAACGCGGGGTCGTGGGTGATGGATACCAGGGTGACGCCTCGGGACAGGGCGCCGCGCAGCAGGCGCACCAGGCCCAGCCACGTTCCGCGGTCCTGCCCGAAGGTGGGTTCGTCCAGGATCAGCAGCTCCGGGGCGCTGATGAGCGCGGTTGCCACGGAGAGGCGCCGTTTCTCACCGCCGGAGAGGGTCATGGGGTTGGCGCGCGCCAGGGCGGACAGGCCCAGGGCATCGAGGTGTTCGTCGACCAGGGGGCCGATCTCGTCCTCGCTCATGCCGACGGCGCGCGGACCGATGGCCAGTTCATCGGCGACCGTGGCGGCCAGAAACTGGTATTCGGGTTCCTGGAAGACCATGGACACGCGCCCCAGCAGTCGGCGGCTGGGCCACTCGTGAGGGGCGGAGCGCGCGGCGTCGGCGATCGTTAGCTCGACGCCGCCATCGATCGGAGGCAGCAACCCCGCGAGAGTCAGCGCGAAGGTCGATTTTCCGGCACCGTTAGCGCCCACGATGCACGTTGACTCCCCCCGCTTAATCGACACGTCTATTCCGGAGCGCACGGGGGAGGCAGAGTCATACCCGATCGTCAGCCCACGCACCCTAGCGATCGGCTCCCTCGCGGACACCGGCTCCCCCACCGACCAGGCCGAGGTCTCCCCCCGGGCGTGCCCGCTCGGATCGGCGGGATCCGCCAGGGGACAAACCTCGGCGACAACGTCGTCGCCGGGCAACCAGATTCCCTGATCGCTCAGCTGCTTACCCCGCCGCGCGATGACCTGGCCCAGCGGGCCGTCCGCCACGATCTCGCCATCTGCGACGACGATAACGCGGTCCACCAGGGAGGCCCACACGTCGACGCGGTGCTCCACGACGACCAGGGTCGCGCCGGTGCGCTCCACGACGGCCTCGACGGCGCGACGCACCTCGGCCACCCCCTGGGGGTCAAGGTTCGCGGTCGGCTCGTCCAAGAGGATCAGCCCGGGTCCCATCGCCAGAATCGACGCCAGGGCGAGACGTTGCTTCTGCCCGCCCGACAGCTGCGAGGTCGAACGATCCAGGGGAACATCCAAGCCCACGGCCGCCAGGGAGTCCTGCACGCACGGCCAAATGTCGCCGGGCGCCACCCCCATATTTTCCATGCCAAAGGCCACGTCGTCGCCCACGCGGGCCAGGACCACCTGGGCCTCGGGGTCCTGCATCAGCAGGCCGACGCGGCCGCGCGACTGGGCCGGGGGAAGGCCATCGATGGTCAACGACCCGGCGGCTTCACCCTCCTCGGCGCCGCCCAGCAGACCGGCCAAGCCACCCATGAGCGTCGACTTTCCCGACCCCGACGGGCCCAGCACCAGGACACGCTCGCCCGGCGTGATATCGAGGTCGACATCCGCCAGCGCGGCGCGCCTCCGCCCGGCGTGCCGCCACCCCCAGCCGCGCGCGCACACGCGCGCGCCCGTTCCCCCGCCCCGCGCAACCGGGGCGTCGGGAGAGGAAACGGGTGGGCGGGAGGCGGCCGGGGCCTCGTCCATCGGGCGCGGGTCAGACAAGCTCGCGCGCCCCGCGGCCCGAGGCGAAACGATCCAGGGCACCCGTGCGCGCCAGCGCGCTCGTCAGCGCCCACGCCAGCACACCAGCCAGGAGGATGCCGGAGACGACGCCGCACACCAGGTAGGAGGCGTTGTAGACGACGCCCTTGGCGAGGTTTCCGGAGATGAAGAGTTCGAGCACCCATTCGACGGCGAAGGCCAGGGCTCCCGCGCCCGAGGCCACCCACACGTTGAAGCGGCGGTAGGCGAACAGGGCGAAGACGATCTCGGCGCCCAGGCCCTGGGCGAGACCCGAGTACAGGGTTTCGACCGCCCACTGGGAACCCAGGCCCATGGAAACGGCCGCGGCCATCAGCTCGACGAAGAACGCGGCGCCGGGCTTGCGGATGACGTAGCCGCCGAGCGTGCCGCCCAGCAGCCAGACGCCCGTCACCAGACCGCCCAGGCCGGGGGCGACGGCCTTGAGGATCTCGTAGCCCGCGTAACCCACCTGGTTCCAGGCAAAGAAAATGAGGCCGCACGCGATGCCGAGGACGGCGGCGGTGACGATGTCGATGACCCTCCAACGGAGGGACGGGGCAGTGGTAGCCATGCGGATGTAACTCCCTTCGTGTTGCACGGCGGCCACGAGGGAAGAGCCTTCCTACGCCGGCATGACCCGGATCAGGTTCTACGGTCGGGGATTGTCCCCTCTCAGCTCACGTTGAGCTCCCGTGGCACGGTGGTGAGCATAGCCACTCGGTATTGGTTCCGCTACTCGTGCAGGTGGGGGCCTGTATGCGGCCCCTCGCCGGTGCCGCCGTCCCCAGGACGCCACGTTCCGCTCGACGCAGCAGGAAGTGGCGGTTTGCGAAGGCTGCTGCCACGATGAAGACGATCCAGATAATCGAGTAGATCAGGCCGGGGCGAGTATCGTCCCACATCGCCAGGACCACGCCCATCGCGCCCATGAACACCAGGACGATCCACGCGCTCAGCGCGCCTCCAGGGGCCCTGAAACGGGCCTTGGCGTGCAACTCCGGGCTTTTGCGCAAGTACACCAGGTAGGACACGACGATCACGACCCACACGCCCATGAACAGGGTCGCCGACACGGAGGTCACCAGCGTGAACGCCGACGAGATCGACCCGCCCAACCCCATGATGACGATGGCTGACAGCAGGCACACACACGACAGGAACAGGGCGTTGAGCGGGACGTGATGCGTGGAGAGGCGCGCGAATACGCGCGGCGCCTGCTCCTGTCGAGCCAGCCCGTAGAGCATGCGCGACGTCGAGTAGATGCCCGAGTTCGCGCTTGATGCCGCCGAGGAGAGCACCACCAGGTTCACGATCGTCGCCGCGGCTCCCAGGCCCGTCAGGGAGAACATGGTGACGAACGGGGAGGAATCCGGGCTCACCTGATCCCAGGGGGTCACCATCATGATGGCCGCCAGTGCCGTCACGTAGAAGAGCATGATGCGCACCGGGATCGAGTTGACGGCTTTGGGCAGCGTGCGCTCCGGGTCGTCCGTCTCGGCGACCGTGGTGCCCACCATCTCGATGCCGATGAACGCGAAGAGGGCAATCTGGAAGCCACCCAGGAAGCCGGTGAACCCCTGGGGAAAGAAGCCGCCGTGGCTCCACAGGTTCGACACCGAGGCGGTGGTGCCCGCCGTGCCAATGGTTCCCATCGCCACCATCGCGAAGCCGACGATCACCAGGGCGATGATCGCGACGATTTTAATGAGCGCGAACCAGAACTCCGTTTCACCGAAGGCCTTGACCGTCATCGCGTTGAGCCCGAAGAGGAGCAGGGTCGTGGCACAGATGGGGATCCAGGCCGGCAGGTTCTTAGGAATTTCTCGCGCGCGACTTGATCGGCCCGTGGGCCGGGTTCGTCACGGGGTGGACGTACTGGGCCTGCTGGGTGGTCACTGGCGTCGCCGACATGGTGGCGATCACGGGCTATGCGCGCTTCTGGTGGCCGAACCTGCCGGCCTGGATCCCCATCTGTGCCACGACCCTGCTCCTCTTCGGGCTCAACGCGATGACGGTCAAGGCCTTCGGTGAAACGGAGTTCTGGTTCGCGCTCATTAAAATCGTCGCGATCATCGCCCTGGTGATCGTCGGCTTCGCGATGGTGGCGATGGGAACCATTGGCACGGGGGCACCACCGCCTCGGTGTCGAACCTGTGGAGCCACGGCGGCTTCTTTCCCCAGGGGTTCACCGGCTTCCTGGGTGGCTTCCAGATTGCCCTCTTCGCGTTCATCGGCATCGAGATGGTGGGCACCACGGTCCCGAGACGGACGACCCGGAGCGCACGCTGCCCAAAGCCGTCAACTCGATCCCGGTGCGCATCATGCTCTTCTACGTGACGGCACTGGCGGCCATCATGATGGTGACCCCCTGGGATCAGGTGAGCCCGGATTCCTCCCCGTTCGTCACCATGTTCTCCCTGACGGGCCTGGGAGCCGCGGCGACGATCGTGAACCTGGTGGTGCTCTCCTCGGCGGCATCAAGCGCGAACTCGGGCATCTACTCGACGTCGCGCATGCTCTACGGGCTGGCTCGACAGGAGCAGGCGCCGCGCGTATTCGCGCGCCTCTCCACGCATCACGTCCCGCTCAACGCCCTGTTCCTGTCGTGTGTGTGCCTGCTGTCAGCCATCGTCATCATGGGGTTGGGCGGGTCGATCTCGTCGGCGTTCACGCTGGTGACCTCCGTGTCGGCGACCCTGTTCATGGGCGTGTGGGTCGTGATCGTCGTGTCCTACCTGGTGTACTTGCGCAAAAGCCCGGAGTTGCACGCCAAGGCCCGTTTCAGGGCCCCTGGAGGCGCGCTGAGCGCGTGGATCGTCCTGGTGTTCATGGGCGCGATGGGCGTGGTCCTGGCGATGTGGGACGATACTCGCCCCGGCCTGATCTACTCGATTATCTGGATCGTCTTCATCGTGGCAGCAGCCTTCGCAAACCGCCACTTCCTGCTGCGTCGAGCGGAACGTGGCGTCCTGGGGGACGGCGGCACCGGCGAGGGGCCGCATACAGGCCCCACCTGCACGAGTAGCGGAACCAATACCGAGTGGCTATGCTCACCACCGTGCCACGGGAGCTCAACGTGAGCTGAGAGGGGACAATCCCCGACCGTAGAACCTGATCCGGGTCATGCCGGCGTAGGAAGGCTCTTCCCTCGTGGCCGCCGTGCAACACGAAGGGAGTTACATCCGCATGGCTACCACTGCCCCGTCCCTCCGTTGGAGGGTCATCGACATCGTCACCGCCGCCGTCCTCGGCATCGCGTGCGGCCTCATTTTCTTTGCCTGGAACCAGGTGGGTTACGCGGGCTACGAGATCCTCAAGGCCGTCGCCCCCGGCCTGGGCGGTCTGGTGACGGGCGTCTGGCTGCTGGGCGGCACGCTCGGCGGCTACGTCATCCGCAAGCCCGGCGCCGCGTTCTTCGTCGAGCTGATGGCCGCGGCCGTTTCCATGGGCCTGGGTTCCCAGTGGGCGGTCGAAACCCTGTACTCGGGTCTCGCCCAGGGCCTGGGCGCCGAGATCGTCTTCGCCCTGTTCGCCTACCGCCGCTTCAACGTGTGGGTGGCCTCGGGCGCGGGAGCCCTGGCCTTCGCCGTCGAATGGGTGCTCGAACTCTTCATCTCCGGAAACCTCGCCAAGGGCGTCGTCTACAACGCCTCCTACCTGGTGTGCGGCGTCGTCTCCGGCATCCTCCTGGCTGGTGTGCTGGCGTGGGCGCTGACGAGCGCGCTGGCGCGCACGGGTGCCCTGGATCGTTTCGCCTCGGGCCGCGGGGCGCGCGAGCTTGTCTGACCCGCGCCCGATGGACGAGGCCCCGGCCGCCTCCCGCCCACCCGTTTCCTCTCCCGACGCCCCGGTTGCGCGGGGCGGGGGAACGGGCGCGCGCGTGTGCGCGCGCGGCTGGGGGTGGCGGCACGCCGGGCGGAGGCGCGCCGCGCTGGCGGATGTCGACCTCGATATCACGCCGGGCGAGCGTGTCCTGGTGCTGGGCCCGTCGGGGTCGGGAAAGTCGACGCTCATGGGTGGCTTGGCCGGTCTGCTGGGCGGCGCCGAGGAGGGTGAAGCCGCCGGGTCGTTGACCATCGATGGCCTTCCCCCGGCCCAGTCGCGCGGCCGCGTCGGCCTGCTGATGCAGGACCCCGAGGCCCAGGTGGTCCTGGCCCGCGTGGGCGACGACGTGGCCTTTGGCATGGAAAATATGGGGGTGGCGCCCGGCGACATTTGGCCGTGCGTGCAGGACTCCCTGGCGGCCGTGGGCTTGGATGTTCCCCTGGATCGTTCGACCTCGCAGCTGTCGGGCGGGCAGAAGCAACGTCTCGCCCTGGCGTCGATTCTGGCGATGGGACCCGGGCTGATCCTCTTGGACGAGCCGACCGCGAACCTTGACCCCCAGGGGGTGGCCGAGGTGCGTCGCGCCGTCGAGGCCGTCGTGGAGCGCACCGGCGCGACCCTGGTCGTCGTGGAGCACCGCGTCGACGTGTGGGCCTCCCTGGTGGACCGCGTTATCGTCGTCGCAGATGGCGAGATCGTGGCGGACGGCCCGCTGGGCCAGGTCATCGCGCGGCGGGGTAAGCAGCTGAGCGATCAGGGAATCTGGTTGCCCGGCGACGACGTTGTCGCCGAGGTTTGTCCCCTGGCGGATCCCGCCGATCCGAGCGGGCACGCCCGGGGGGAGACCTCGGCCTGGTCGGTGGGGGAGCCGGTGTCCGCGAGGGAGCCGATCGCTAGGGTGCGTGGGCTGACGATCGGGTATGACTCTGCCTCCCCCGTGCGCTCCGGAATAGACGTGTCGATTAAGCGGGGGGAGTCAACGTGCATCGTGGGCGCTAACGGTGCCGGAAAATCGACCTTCGCGCTGACTCTCGCGGGGTTGCTGCCTCCGATCGATGGCGGCGTCGAGCTAACGATCGCCGACGCCGCGCGCTCCGCCCCTCACGAGTGGCCCAGCCGCCGACTGCTGGGGCGCGTGTCCATGGTCTTCCAGGAACCCGAATACCAGTTTCTGGCCGCCACGGTCGCCGATGAACTGGCCATCGGTCCGCGCGCCGTCGGCATGAGCGAGGACGAGATCGGCCCCCTGGTCGACGAACACCTCGATGCCCTGGGCCTGTCCGCCCTGGCGCGCGCCAACCCCATGACCCTCTCCGGCGGTGAGAAACGGCGCCTCTCCGTGGCAACCGCGCTCATCAGCGCCCCGGAGCTGCTGATCCTGGACGAACCCACCTTCGGGCAGGACCGCGGAACGTGGCTGGGCCTGGTGCGCCTGCTGCGCGGCGCCCTGTCCCGAGGCGTCACCCTGGTATCCATCACCCACGACCCCGCGTTCGTGGCCGCGATGGGCCAGCGAGTCATCGACCTGGGTTCTCTGGGGCGCCCAGGCGGGGACGAGGCCGAGCACCCGGAGGAAGTGCCGGGTCGCCAGTCGGGTGGCGGCGAGTCCTCGGGGCGCGTCGCCACGGGCGAGGTAGCCGGGGGTCCCTCAAACGGCTCGGACACCCCCGCCTGCGTCCTCTCTCGCCCCCGCGGAGCCGGCGGCTTCCTCGCGCGCACGAACCCGGTGGTCCGCGTGATCGCGCTGCTGGTCGCCACCACGCCGCTGCTGGCCTCGATCGACCCGGTTAGTGCGGGGGTCGCCCTCGCCCTCGAACTGGCTCTGGTCCCCCTATCCGGCGTCTCGGCGCGCAGCTTCGCGCTCAAAGCCACACCCCTCCTCTTTGCCGCGCCCCTGGGCGCGCTGTCCATGCTCCTCTACGCCTCCCCGGGCGGCCGCGTGTTCTGGGAGTTTGGCCCCGCGGCGATCTCGGAGCATTCCGTGTGGCTGGCCCTGGGCATCGGGCTGCGCATGTGCGCGATCGTCGTGCCCGCGATCGCGTTGATCGACCGCATCGACCCGACCGACATGGGCGATGGGCTGGCACAGATTCTGCATCTGCCAGCCCGGCCCGTGCTGGCCGCGCTCGCGGGCGCGCGCATGACCTCCCTGATGGCCGCCGACTGGAAGGCTCTCGAACGCGCCCGGCGCGCCCGAGGCGTCGGCGACGCATCCAGGGTGCGATCCTTCCTGCGCGGATCCTTCTCGCTGCTGGTCTTTGCGCTGCGGCGTTCCGGGAAGTTGGCCACCACCATGGAGGCCCGAGGCTTCGGCGCGGCCGGGCGGCGCACCTGGGCACGCCCCTCCCGCTTGAGCGTTGCCGACGGTGCCCTCATGGCCGTGGCCATTGCCCTGCCCGTGGTCGCGTTGAGCGTCAGCGTCTGGACCGGCAGTTTCGCCCTGGTGGGCCGATGAGTTGGGCCGTGAGCACGGCTTTCGGATCGTCTGCGTTATTCCTTGGTGGCCGTGGGATGAGGCCCTTTTCCGCGCTGCCTCAGGGGAGTAGAAGCGAGGCTGAGGTAGCGGCGCACGCGCGCGATTGAGTACCCGTGGAGGGAGGCGAGGTCGTTGATGGAGTTTCCTTGCTCGTACTGGCGTCGGAGCTCGGCGCCCACGGCGACCTCTAAGTCGTGGGGGAGGCGCTGGTGCGACTCCAGGGATGGGAGGGGAGTCGGTGAGGGTTCGATCTCGCCGCCCCGGTATCCGTTGTAGGCCTTTCCTTGCGGTTCGATGCCCTCATCCGCTTCATTGCCCCACGCTGCCCAGCCGGGTCGCGGATAGCGCGCGAACATCTCGAGGTACGGTCCCGGTGAACACGATTCGATCAGATCGTATTGTTCATCGGGTTTCCTTGAATGCTCGCGTTTGCGTGTTTCGATCATGTTTACTTGGCGCCGCCCAGCGTCGAGAGTTCGCATTCGCCCGCGAACTCCGAACAGCAGGAGTTCCGTGACGTTCCGAAAGTAGAACCCCACTCCCCGTCCATCAGGTCCGCCATCTTTTCGTCTCTTTGCCCAGACGATGTTCGAGACGTAACGGAATCCCCACGCAGACATCACTTCAATTCCTTCTGGAAGGAGTGCGTTGGGGACCCAGAGGTACAGGTGCGCATTCGTTGCTGATATATCAGCAACCGGCAACGCTTTAATGTCATTGAGTGACATCGTGCCGTAGCGCCCGAGTCGCCTATGTTCCGGAGCAACTTTTCCTGTCCGATTCTGGAAGCGCCACGGCGGATCGGACATGATCGTTGAAAAGCCGCCTGCGACGGTGGGCAGTGGGGCGTATAGGTCGTTGCTCATGACGCCCATTTTAGTACCAAATAGATCTAAATATAGATCTAAATTGGCTGACGGTGAGTGGTCTCCGTCATACGCAATATATGGTTATTACCCGTGCTAATATGGCCGCATGACGGTTCAAACAGAGTCGTACGATGACCCCGGTATCGTCCCCGTAAGCGTGCGAAAAAAGTACTCGTTTCATGAGGTGCGAAATGCGTGTGGCGTCCTGTCTGCCGTCGCGCCCAATGAATGGTCAGATATCATTGATGTTCTCGACAAATTCAGCTTTTCTGCAAATCTTCTTTTGCGCGCTGGCGGAAA
>NZ_FNLK01000011.1 GCF_900105015.1 Schaalia meyeri
GATCATCGCGTGTCGTGCGCGGGTAAACGCCGTCGGGCTTGCAAGAAATCCGCTCGTCCCCGGTCTGTTAGACCGTTCCGATGGTAGCACTTGCGACCCGATGAGTTCGCGTCGGGGCCCCTCGCGGCTGCATTCTCACATGAGCAGCATCGCCAGGCGCGTGCGCGCTTTTGTCACCTCGGGGTCGATCCGGCGACGCGGAAGAGGTCGAGCAGGCGCAGGCGCAGAGCGTCGCGTCCCGGTCGTCGGTGGCCGATCCGATCAGGTTGAGCAGCATCGAAGGCTACGGCGGCGTCGCCCGCCGCGAAGAGGGCGTCGCGCGCGGCGGGATCCGAGCGGTCGGCGTCGGCGCTGCGCGCCGCGAGGCGCACGCGAGACAGGTGCGCCTTGGCGGCTTCGTCACGCGGGTTCAGCTCGATGACCTTCTCCCAGCCCGCGATCGCTTCGTCCAGGCGTCCCTCGGCCTCGGCGGAGAGCGGTGCCTCGGTTCGGGAGGGATCGGGGCCACCGTATCCGCCGCGGCAACGGCGATGCGCGCCGTACGCCCATCTGAGCGGCGGCCTCGAGAACCTGTGCAATAACGGGAAGCACCTGTTCCTTCGCCGCGCTCCCCTGGAAGAGCGGAACGGGGGCGTCCACCCACCAGGGCGACGACCGTGGGAACGGCCTGGATTGGGAAGGCCTGTGCGATCTGCGGGGCCTGGTCGATGTCGATCTCGACCAGCTGGAACGCGCCCGCCTGCTCGCGCGTTATCGCCTCCAGCATGGCCAGGGTCGGCTTCGACTCCAGGGATCGGGAGGACCACATGACGAGGACGACCGGGACGGTCTGCGACGTTGACAGGACTCCCTCAAAATCGGCCTCGCCTATAGATGTGATGAGTGGCAGGTGCAACCCCTCTCCGGCCGGAGGTGCCGTGGGCGTGTCCTCCCGGGTGAGCGCGGTCGCGCGCGCCGACAGATCGATAGCTCCGTGCGAATCGGCGGGAGTCGGGGCCGCCTCGGGCGCTGCGGAACGTGAATCTGACGTGTTCATCGTGGTCCTATCTAACTTAAGTTTTCTTCCTACTCGATGATAGGCGTAGTCCCCGCGCCACTTGGTCGCGGGGACGAGCTCTGCGCTGAGGGTGAAACTCAGCCCGGGCTGCTGGAGGAATCCAGGCTGACCGAGACGATGGTTCGTTCTCCCCCGACGACCTGGATGGTTCCGCCGGCGCTCTGCGACGGGATGCGCATGAGGACGGTCGCCAGGTAGTCCACTGTCGCTGATCCCTCCACGCTCGTGCCTGAGGAGCTGAGCGCCGCCGTATTCCCGGCGAGGCTCATGGTCGCCCCCGCGACTGTCCTCTGGTAGGTGAGGGTGTACTTGAAGTTGGCGGCCACCAGTGCCGATCCATCCTGCAAGACCAGGCCCGAGATCGGGTAGTCCGACGCTGTCGCGGCAGCCGTCACGGTGCCGGCCGCGCTGACGGACGAATTAATGTCCGCCACGTTCGACAGGTACAACTTCGTGAACTCATCCGCGACGAATTGAGTGGTGTCTTGGCTGCCGGAGTTCAGCATCGTAATGTACTGCGCCAGAGCCGTGTCGGGGCTCACGGTGAAGCCGTCGGAGGTGCCGGTGACGTACGCCGATCCGGTGCCGACGGGCGGCAGCGTCAGCTGGGTGCCGCCCAGGAGGCGAGCGTAGTTGGTCAGCTGATAGTCGGAACGAGCCGAGTCCTGCACGTACACCTGCAGGACCGGCAGGGCTGTAGAGGACGATCCAGAGATGTTGAAGATCGCACGGGGCCACGATTCAGAGTTCGTGATCGCCAGCGAGGTGGGGGTGAAGTCGAGGGTCTGCGGAGTCTGCCCCGTCGCACTCGCGAGCGCGTACTGCGCGGTCCGGGTCGCCAGGGCGCCCTGCGAAACACGCCCAGACAGGTCGGAGGCGTTCAGTGAGCCGTCCGCCTTCGTCATAGCCGTACCGGCCTCACCAAGCACGGAAGAGATGCGCTCCAGGTCAAGGTTCGCCGCGCTCTGGGCGTCAGCCTCCGACTGGGCGACAATCTCGCCCGAGCACGCGCTGATCCCGAGGGTAGAGGCCAAGAGCAGGGTGGCGGTTGCCGTCGCCAGTGTCCGTCGTTTCATCGCCTATCCTCTTCGCCCTCTGTGAGCCAGCCGGACATGATCGACGTCCAGCCTCCGGTCGCCGAAGCGTCATCGTCGGGGGCCGAGGTCGGTGCGGGTGTCTGCTCGGAGTTTTGGGGACGGGTCACGGGGATCAATCCAGTGTTGAATTCCTGGCCGTCCACCACGACAATGTGCTCGCCGTTATTGCGGGCTTCGCGCAGTGCGCGACGCGACGGCAGGGTGCGCCCACCCCGAATACCAGACAGATCGATGACGCCGGTGTCCGTCGTGGCGCGCTCGGGCGGATCCTGATCGATCGGCCCCTGCTCCAGGCCGTGACGACCGCGACGCTTCAGGGTGTCCGTTAACGGATCGGGGACGTAATCGTCTTGGCCGCGCTCGGCGACGTCCGGATCGATCGCGCGCTCCGGGTCGTGATGGCCGCGACGCTTCACGGTGTCCCTCAATGGATCGGGAACGTAGGCGTCCTGACCGACGGCCTCGGTGCCCGGATCGGGGGTCGCTAACCGCTCGGCCGCTTCCCTCCTGTCCTGATACGAGGCCGGGGGAACGTCGCGAATTGCCGTGTCTTCTATGGAAGGCTCCAGGGGTACCACATCCTCGGGGGACGCCGCTAAGCCAGCGGCTGCCCACTCATCACTTTGTTCGGTCTTGTGCTGCGCGCCCGACGGGCCGCTCATATTTTCTCGCTCCGCTGCCCCGTCGGTATCGGGGGCGGGAGATGATCCACGGTCGGCGGCGACGCGCTCGGCGACTGCCGCGGAGTTGATCGAGGCGGTTTCAAGGGAATCGGCCTTACGGCGTTCCTCGATGCGCGCGGCACGAATCCTGCGCAAGCGCAGCAGCTGCCAACGCGTCAGGAACAGCGCGAGCGCGATCAGGGCAAACACGCAGGCGGCAAGGAAGGCGATGATCGCCAGCGTGTTCGTCTGCTCAACCTTCCACGTGAGCGTGAGCGTCAGGTCGCCCGCGCCGGCCGCGGACACCGCCAGGGCGGACTTTCCGGCCGACACGTTCTCCAGGTCCAAGCTCACGGTTCCCTCGCCGCTGGCCTTCTTGAACCACATGTCGGAGGAGGCCAGCTGCGACACCAGATCCGCGGACGTGGGTTCCTTCAGGGGCTGGGCGCCCGACTGCACGCCGGACTGCGACGGCCCGGTCGGTGTCGTATTTCCCGACGAAACGGCCTCGTGTGACTCGGCTTTCAGCTTCTTGCGATCCGACTCCACGCCGATGACCTCGGTGTAGGCCGCGTCGCCGATCCACCCCTTGACGTCCTGCGTCGTACCGATGCCCAGCGTCACGGCTGCACCCGACTTCGACGTCGCAGTGACTGTCACGTCATCCTTCACGATCGACAGCACGTTGCCGCGCGTCATGATCAGATCCGTCGCCGATTCGACCGACGAGACCTGTTGCGTCGGGGGTCGGAGTACGGTCACGCCGAGCAGCCCGACGAGGACGCATACGAGAGAGACAACGCCCATCGACGCTGCCACCACGTATCGCTTAAGAAATTCCACGGTTGCTCCTCATCTCCATGCCCACGCTGAGGGCATTATTCAGTCCCCACTCTACGTGCTAACCACAGCAACGACCGTGTTCGCACGCGAGGCAGTGATACATCACATCCATAGCTACACCGGTCGAAGCCCGCGCCGCCAGCATTCGGAGTGCCAGTGGCGGCGCCCATTCACCCCCTGAGGCAGCCCGAAGGGGGTCTCCTCCGGCCATGCCACCACGTGAGCGGTACCCTTCAGGATCGGGCGCAGGCAGGCCGGACACGTGTACTCCTTGGAGGCACTGGGCAAATGGCGCACTTGGTAGTCCCCGCCGTCGGGACCGCGTTCCGTGCGCGCCGCAGAGGCGAGGCGGTCCATCTGCAGGGGGCGCGCCTCACCCCACGGTCGCTTCTTGCTGCGTTTACCTCTCACGCGACTACAGTGCCACGGCGCCACACGCGGTGCACGTTCAGCTGCGCGTCAACCTCGACGACGTCCGCCTTCTTACCGGCGGCGAGCGAACCGATCGTGTCGTCGCCCAGTATGGTGGCACCCTGGGCGGACGCCATGTAGACGGCATCCACCAGAGGGATGCCGCCGCGGGTGACGGCGACGCGCACGCAGTCCAGCAGGTGCGCAGTGCCTCCAGCGATCGCGTTGCCCTGGGCGAGGCGCGCAACGCCGTCCCTGACGACGACGTCCTGAGGCCCCAGCGTGTACTCGCCGTCGGGCATGCCCGCGGCGGCCATCGCGTCGGTAACGAACACGACGTGCTCGCGCCCCACCATCTCGTACACGTCACGCACCAGCGTCGGGTCGACGTGGATCGAATCGCAGATCAGCTCGACGACCGCGCCGCCGCGCGCCGCGTCCGACAAAAACTCGGCGACCGGACCCGTGTCACGGTGGTGCAGGGGCCGCATGCCATTGAACAGGTGCGTGATCGTTGCCCGAGGGCCACGCTTTGTCTTCACCTCCGCGAATCGCTCGCGGGAGTATTCCAGCGCCTGGCGCGCCATGACCGAATTGGAGTCCGTGTGGCCCCACGAGGGCAGCGCTCCCCCATCGATGAGCGCTTCGGCCACAGAACCCGGGCCGTACGCTCCGGGTTTTTCCGGGGCGAGCGTCATCGACAGCGCGTGTCCCTGGCAGTCCTTGAGCAGTGTCAGCGTTAGGGAAGGATCGGGGTCGATGATGTAGGTCGGATCCTGTGCTCCGCAGCGCTCGTGGGAGACGAAGGGGCCCTCAAAGTGGATGCCCGCAATCTCGGAATCGTTCGCCAGCTGGGCCAGCGTCGCGGCACGTCTGCGCAGCACGTCCGCCGAAGCGGTCACGCAGGAGGCAACCAGGGAAGTCGTCCCGTGGCGGCGATGCTCCATGACGGCCACGAGGGCGGCCTCGGCAGTCTCGGCGTTCGGGAAGGATTCACCGCCTCCGCCGTGGCAGTGAACGTCCACCAGGCCGGGCAGGAAGGTCGAATCCGATGCCTCGGGCAGCGCAGCGTCGTAGTTTGACACGGGGCAGATGCGGGTAATGGTAGAGCCGTCGATCTCAATAATTCCGTCGTCGACAACGGAATCTTCCAGCACCAGGCGGCCACGCAGCACACAATCAGTCATGTCCTCATTGTGGCACACCTGACAGTTCAGCGCCGCTTCTCAAACAACCAATCTCCCCAGCGCGCCATTTCACGCTGAGCTTCTTCCGCATAGGAGGAGCCTCCCTCGGTGAAGGTAAGGTCACCGCCGGGAGAACGCGCCGCAACGACCCGTCCGTTCGCAACGACGATGGGGCGGAACATCCCATTCGCCCCAGGACAGATGAGGGCCTCACCAGCCCGGTCGGTCAGGCACGAACGGTCACGATACCCAACATGCAGCTCGTCGAAGGAGGGCAGCGCAAACACTGCCCGGGCCTCGTCGCGGCTACGTTCGACAAGGTCATCAATATCGGCCCGCGCGACGCGCCCCTCACGCGAGATGAGCGGCCGACCGATACTCTCGCCGATCTGGGCCGAACCCGCCAGCGCACGACGCGCCTCGGTGAGCGTCAGCCCCGCCCACCGAGCAAGGTCCGCAGCATCCACGGGGCCGTGTCCCCACGCGTAGCGGGCGGCCAGGAGCGCGAGCGCCTCCTCGTGCCCGGACTCCCCCTTCGCGACGCCCGGAGCGCCCGGCAGCTGCCGGGCATCAACGATCAGGTGCTCCCCGCCCCGGAGCGGACCAGAGACGAGCACGCCGTCGAGGAAAAGCCTCTTGACCAGATGACGTTGCCGCACCCCGCCTACAGCTCCCGAGGTGACGGTTGCGATACCAGCCTCATCCCAGGCGCGGATGACCTCGCTGCGGCTCACACCCGAGGGGTTCTCTCCCAGCAGCTCGAACACCGCCGCCGCGGCGTTCTCGACGAGAGCATCGCTGAGCCCCAACCCCGTCGATTGACGAATCCACGAAGCGTATCGGTGGCGCAGCAACCGACGCAGCCAGTGATGATCGCGCGCGCTTGTCACATGCAACGTGTCGCGCATCGGCCAGGATCGGACGAGCTCACCCGAATGGAAGGACTCGGCGACCTGAGCGCGCGTGACCGCGGTGCAGCGCGCGCCGATCGCCCACGGGATCGCACGCACCATCTGGCCTTGGACAGCGAGCAGCAACTCGACGGCGGCCACGGGATCGCTGCCGCGTGTGAGCGGCACCAGCCCCTGGGCGACGATGCGCGCCAGGCTGGTATCGGCCACCGCCACCATCAGAACAGCCTGGAGGATGGATCGTCAAAACCGCGCATCGCGTCGTAGTCCAGCACCACGCAGCGAATCCCACGGTCCTCGGCCAGCGTGCGCGCCTGCTTCGTGATCTCCTGCGCCGCAAAGATCCCCGTCACGTCCCCTAAAAGCGCGTCTCGCCCCAGCAGGGACAGGTAGCGCGTCAGCTGCTCGACGCCGTCGATGCCGCCCCGACGCTTCACCTCGATCGCCACGTGCCCTCCTTGAGCATCGCGCACCATCAGGTCTACCGGTCCGACCGGCGTCGGGTACTCACGGCGCACCAGCTCCCACCCCTCGCCGAGGACCTGAGGAACCTGCTCCGCCAGCAGCTCCTGTAGGTGGGCCTCCACGCCGTCCTTGATCAGCCCCGGATCCACGCCCAGGTTCTCCGACACGTCAGCGATCACGTCGTGGATGCGGATCACCAGCTTGTCGTCTGTCTTGTCCGCTTGAACGGTCCAGATCTGCTCCGCGTCCGATTCGTCTTCGCCCGGTTCCCCCACGGAGACCGTGCATGGAGCCGTCATCCAGTTCAGCGGCTTGTAGGAGCCGCCCTCGGAGTGGATCAGGACCGAGCCGTCACCCTTGAACATGATGACGCGCTTGGCGGGATCCAGGTGAGCGCTCAGACGCCCAGAATAATCGACGGTGCAGGTAGCAATAACAATACGCACCCCGTGAGCTTACCAATCCCGCTCACACCAGGCGCGGAGGACCCGACTCGACCCAGGACACCAACCCGTTATATGTCAGGCGTTCCACGGCGACCTCGTAACGATGCTCACCGTAGGCCAGGCGCACCTCCACCACAGAACCGTCCGCCGAATGAGCAATCGGGGCGGATACTTCCAGGCCGGAACGCGGGATCGTATAGACCGGAGAGAGGGAGAGACCGACGAGCCGGTACCACGACAGCTCCTCCACGCCGTACACGCCGATACCAGCCGTCCAGCCGGATTGAACATCTGGGCGCGACCAGCAGCGGAAGGCGCCCAAACGCGAGGCGATCCTGCGGGCGCGCACGTTCATGTACACCCACAGGATCGCGCCGGAGCAGGCGAGGAGGACCACGCACCACATCACTGCATGCATCAGGCTCATGAGGTCCTCCCGCGCTCCGTCGAACTACTGTGATGCCACACTAGCGTGGTCCGCCACAACCGTGACAAAGTCGGAGTCAACCGACGCGAACCCCCCGCTGATGGTAAAAGACAGGATCTCACCCGGGCTCGTCACCGTGACGGTGCCCTCGTCCAGCTGGGTGAGCAGCGGCTGGCGCCCCGGCAGCACCCCCAGGCTCCCGTCCACCGTCGGAATCTGAACGGACGTCGCGCCGCCGTGCCACAGGCGCCCCTCATGAGAGACGACCTCAACCTGCAAGGACCTGCCCGATGCCATCAGGCTTCCTCACTCAGCTCGCGGGCGTTGCGCTCCAGGTCATCGATGCCACCGCAGTTGTAGAACGCCTGCTCGGGAACATCGTCGTAGTTGCCCTCGGCAATGCGTTTGAACGCCTCGATGGTCTCCGACAGGGGAACGGTCGAGCCGGGAACCCCCGTGAACTTCTCGGCCATGTACATGTTCTGGGACAGGAACTGCTCGATACGACGCGCGCGCGCAACAGTGACCTTGTCGTCCTCGCTCAGCTCGTCAACGCCGAGGATCGCGATGATGTCCTGCAGTTCCTTGTTCTTTTGCAGGATCGCCTTCACGTGCGTGGCGACGTCGTAGTGCTCGCTTCCGACCAGGGCCGGATCGAGGATACGCGAGGACGAGGCCAGCGGATCCACGGCGGGATAGATGCCCTTTGCCGCGATCTCACGGGACAGCTCGGTCGTCGCGTCCAGGTGGGCGAAGGTCGTCGCCGGAGCCGGGTCCGTATAGTCGTCGGCGGGAACATAAATCGCCTGCAGCGACGTGATCGAGTGGCCGCCAGCCGAGGTGATGCGTTCCTGCAGCTGCCCCATCTCGTCAGCAAGGTTGGGCTGATAGCCCACGGCCGAGGGCATACGGCCCAGCAGGGTCGACACCTCGGAACCCGCCTGCGTGAAGCGGAAGATGTTGTCGATGAACAGCAGGACGTCCTGGTGCTGCACGTCGCGGAAGTACTCCGCCATGGTCAGGCCCGTCAGCGCGATACGCAAACGCGTGCCCGGGGGCTCGTCCATCTGACCGAAGACGAGCGCGGTCTTGTCGAAGACCCCCGCTTCCTCCATCTCGCCGATCAGGTCATTGCCCTCACGGGTACGTTCGCCGACTCCGGCGAACACGGACACGCCGCCGTGATCCTGTGCCACGCGTTGAATCATTTCCTGGATGAGGACCGTCTTACCCACGCCGGCGCCGCCGAAAAGGCCGATTTTTCCACCCTGAACGTAGGGAGTCAACAGGTCAATGACCTTGATGCCGGTCTCGAACATCTTGGTACGCGCCTCAAGCTGGTCGAAGGCCGGGGGCTGGCGATGGATCGGCCAGCGCTCCTTGACCTCAAGCGTCTCGCCCTCGTCAAGGTTCAGCACGTCGCCCGTCACATTGAACACGTGCCCCTTGGTCACGTCGCCAACGGGAACGCAAATGGGGGCTCCCGTGTCGATCACAGGGGTGCCGCGCACGAGGCCATCCGTGGGCTTGAGCGCGATTGTGCGAACGAGGTTGTCACCCAGGTGCTGGGCGACCTCGAGCGTCATGGTGAACGTCGTCTCCCCCTCGCCCTGCCCGGCGAGATTCACGTCGACGGTCAGCGCGTTGTACAGCGGCGGAATGCGGTCCGGCGGAAACTCGACATCGACGACAGGGCCGACGACGCGTGCGACGCGCCCTTCGGCGATTGCAGGTGTATCAGTCATGGTTTTACTCCGTGTCTCGAAGGGCTCAGCTCGCGCCCAGAGCGTCGGCCCCGCCCACGATTTCGGTGATTTCCTGGGTGATTTCCGCCTGGCGGGCCGAGTTCGCCAGTCGCG
Source organism: Schaalia meyeri (assembly GCF_900105015.1). Lineage (GTDB taxonomy): Bacteria > Actinomycetota > Actinomycetes > Actinomycetales > Actinomycetaceae > Pauljensenia > Pauljensenia meyeri. The sequence goes on from NZ_FNLK01000011.1 coordinate 9,366, forward strand.
TGTACTTGGTGATGAGTTCCTGCGCATTATCCGTCGCCGTGTGCATGGCACGTTGACGCGATGCCAGCTCCGACGCGGCGGACTGCAGCAGGACGTTGTGGATGCGCGCCTGGACGTACAGGGGCAGCAGGGTGTCCAATACGGCCTCGGGTGAGGGGATAAACTCGTATTCCGGGAGCGCCGACGCCGGATCGTCCGCGTAGCCGCGTTCGCGCTCTCGTTCCTCGTCGGATTCGGGTGCATCCACGACCGTCAGCGGCAGCATCTGGCGCACCTCGGGCACCTGACTCATAATCGTCCTAAAACACGTGTACACGAGGTGCAACGCGGCGACGCCCCGGGCGGGATCGGGGTCCAGGAAGCGTTCGAGCAGCACGTTCGCCATCTCGCGCGCGGTTTCAGGGGTCGGCGAATCGGACTCGCCCTCCCATTCGCGTTCGATGGCCACACCGCGGAAGCGGAAGTAGGCCGATGCCCTGCGCCCGAAGGTGTAGAGCACGGGTTCGCGCCCGTCCTCCGTAAGGTCCGTGATCAGTTTCTCCGACTCGCGCAGGATGGTCGCCGAGTAGGCTCCGGCCATTCCGCGATCCGACGCCACGACCACAACGGCGACACGGTTCGTGTCCTCGCGTTCCTCCGTCAGCGGATGGTTCAGATCCGTGTGAACCGCGACCGCCGCGACCGCCTGGGTGAGGGCCTTCTCATAGGGCCCCGCCTCGGTGGCGGCACGCCGCGCCGCGCCGATGCGAGACGCGGCGATCATCTCCATGGCGCGGAAGACCTTCGCGAGCGTCGTCGTTGAGGCGATACGCTGCTTGTAGATCCTCTGCTGTCCGCCCATCGCCTAGGCCTTCTCGCTCGTGCGACTGCGGGAGATCTCTTCGCGGGTGTGCTCCGCCACGACCTCGCTCTCCTCGGTGTCCAGCACGCCACGACCGGCGCTGAGCCACTGGCTGTGGAACTCCTCGACGGCCCTCGTGAGGGCCTCCTCGGTCTCTGATTCCAGATCGCCGGTCGAGGCGATCGCCTCGAGCACCGTCGAATTGGCCCGCAGGTGATCGAGCAGTCCGCGCTCAAAACGACGCACGTCGCTCACCTCGATATCGTCGAGGTAGCCGTGCGTGCCCATCCAGATGGACGCAACCTGGTCCTCCATGGCGTACGGCGTCGACTGCGGCTGCTTGAGCAGCTCCATCAGGCGCTCGCCGCGGGTGAGCTGGCGGCGGGTCGCCGCGTCCAGGTCGGAGGCGAACATCGCGAAGGCGGCCATCGAACGGTACTGCGCGAGCGTCAGCTTGAGGGTGCCGGCGACCTTCTTCATGGCCTTGGGCTGCGCGGCGCCACCGACGCGAGAAACGGAGATGCCGACGTCGACAGCGGGACGCTGGTTCGCGTTGAACAGGTCGGACTGCAGGAAAATCTGGCCGTCGGTAATAGAGATGACGTTGGTCGGGATGTAGGCCGACACGTCGTTCGCCTTCGTCTCGATAATGGGCAGGCCCGTCATCGAGCCTGCGCCGAGCGCGTCCGACAGCTTCGCGCAGCGCTCAAGCAGGCGGGAGTGCAGGTAAAAGACATCACCCGGGTACGCCTCGCGCCCCGGCGGGCGGCGCAGCAGCAGCGAGACCGCGCGGTAGGCCTCGGCCTGCTTGGACAGGTCATCGAAGACGATGAGGACGTGCTTGCCCTGGTACATCCAGTGCTGGCCGATGGCGGACCCCGTGTAGGGCGCCATGTACTTGTAACCGGCGGGATCGGAGGCCGGGGAGGCGACGATGGTCGTGTACTCCATGGCTCCCGCGTCTTCAAGCGTCGAGCGAACGGACGCGATGGTCGACCCCTTCTGACCGATCGCCACGTAGATGCAGCGCACCTGCTTGTCCGGGTCGCCACTCTTCCAGTTCTCACGCTGGTTGAGGATCGTGTCGAGCGCGATCGCGGTCTTGCCGGTCTTGCGGTCGCCGATGATGAGCTGGCGTTGTCCGCGACCGATGGGGATCATCGAATCGATGGCCTTCAGGCCGGTCGCGAGCGGCTCGTGGACGCTCTTGCGCATCATGACGCCGGGGGCCTGCAGCTCGAGGGCGCGGCGCCCGTCAAGGTCCGTGATGTCGCCGAGGCCGTCGATGGGACGCCCCAGGGGGTCAACCGTGCGGCCCAGGTAGCCATCGCCGACCGGCACAGAGAGTACCTCGCCTGTGCGGTGGACGACCTGCCCCTCTTCGATACCGCCGAAGTCACCGAGGACGACGGCGCCGATCTCTCGCTGGTCGAGGTTCATAGCCAGGCCCAGCGTCCCGTCTTCGAAACGCAGCAGCTCATTCGCCATAGTGCCGGGCAGACCCTCGACGTGCGCGATACCATCGGCCGTTTCGATGACGTGGCCCACCTCTTCGGTAGCCACGTCCGCCGGACGGTAGGACTCCATGAAGGAGTCCAGTGCTCCGCGGATTTCCTCCGGGGAGATGCTGAGGTCAGCCATGAGGATTCCTAACTGATTGATAGGTGACAGTGTGTGAGGACGAGGGACACTAGCTTGCGATCGCTTCCCTTGCGGTACCGAGCCTGGTCGCCAGGGACGCATCGATCGCGCTCATTCCAGCGCGCAGCCGAAAGCCTCCGATGAGATCCGGATTGATCGAGATCGCCAGGTCAACGGTCACGCCGTAGCGCTTTTCGAGGATCGCTCGCAGACGCGACACCTGGGCGTCGCTCATCGGATGGGCCGTGGCCACCGTGACGAACAGGCGATCCTGCATGGTGGCCGCCCACTGCGCGTAGCGACGCAGGTTGTGCAGGAGGCGACCGTGGTTGGAACGGCCCACCGCGCGACGCAGCAGGCGCATAGTCCACGCGCTGACACGCTGCGCGAAGAGCTGGGAGGCCAGGTCGCCGCGCTCGTGGGCGTCTCCCGTGGCGGTATCGGACAGTCGCACCCGCACCTCGCGGTGGTGAGCCAGGAAGTAGCGCACCTGGAAAAGCTCCTCGCGAACCTGGTCAAGCGCACCGCGCGCACCCGCCGCATTGAGAACCGCCAGGATCCCCAGGACCTCCAGCGCGTCGTTGATGTCGTGGGGCCGCCGCCAGTGGTCCGCCACGACGGCGCGGACGACGCTCAGCGACGCGGACGTCACGTGGGAGGCGAAGGCGCGCTCCGCGAGTCCCTGCTTGTCGGCGACCGAACGCGCCGGGTCTGTCAGCGCACGCGCGAGACGAGTGTTTTCCTTGAACAGGTCGGCCAGGCCAAAAAAATCCTCGGCGACCCGCATCGCGTCGGTGCCCGGCACCAAAAGGGCCGTGAAGAGGTCACCCGCGAAGGGAACGGACTCGATCGTACGCATCTGTGTCATCGTTTCTCCCCGACCCGGGCGCTGTCGGCCTCGAGCTCGTCAAGGAAACGATCAACCACGCGGGAGGTCAGCGCCGTGTCTGTGAGCTGCTCACCGATGATCTTCTCGGCCAGCTCGGAGGCAAGCAGTCCGACCTCGGAGCGCAGGGAGATTTGCGCGGCCTGCTTCTCGGCGAGAAGCTGACGCTCCGAGGCTTCAAGGATACGAGTGGCCTCGCTGGCCGCCTCCTGGCGGGCGACGGCCACGATGGCCTTCGCCTCGTCGTTGGCGCGCTCGCGAATCTCGTGCGCCTCGGCGTGTGCCTGGCGAATGATCTCCTCGCGTTCGCGCGCGGCTGCGGCCTGATCGGCCTTCGCTTGCTCCGCGGCGCCGAGGCCCTCCTCGATCGCGGCGGCCCGCGCGTCCATCGTCTTGTAGATGCGAGGAAGAGCGTAGCGGCCCACGAGGAGCAGGACAATAAGCAAAACGATAGCCGACCAGAAAATCTCGTACAGCGGCGGCAGGATGACGGCGAGGCCGCCGACCTCCTGGTCCGCAGCGGCGACAATCTGGTGCATGACGGTCACTTAACGATGAGCGGCAGAACGAAGCCGATCAGGCCCAGGGCCTCGACCATACCGGCGCCGATGATCATGTTCGTGAAGAGACGACCAGCAACCTCGGGCTGACGGGCTGTTGCCTCCTGAGTCTTGCCGACGACGATGGAGATGCCGAGGGCGGGGCCCAGGGTGGCCAGGCCATAACCGATGTAAGCGAATGCTGCGGTTCCCATGTGTGGTTTCCTTCTGTTTGGAACGCCGTGTGGCGTTGGGGTCAGTGATGTTCGATGGACAGCTTGATGTACACGGTCGACAGGATCGTGAAAATGTAAGCCTGGAGGAGCGCCACGAAGACCTCAAAGCCGGTCATGACAAACATGGCCACGCCGGTGAGGGCAGCCGCCGCCGACAAGACGGACAGTTCGTGGAGCAAGAACGCGGTACCGAAGTACGTCATTCCCAACAGCAGGTGCCCGGAGATCATGTTGCACAGGAGTCGCAGCGTCAATGTGACGGGACGGACAACGAAGCTCGAGAGGAACTCGATGGGCGTGATGAGCAGGTACATGGGGACGGGCAGTCCTGGCGGGAAAAGCTGGGCTACGAAGAACCCTCCCACGCCCTGCTTGGCGATGCCGGCTCCGATGAACGTCACACATGTAATGACGGCAAACACCATCGGCACCGCCACGACGGACGACGCGGCGATGTTGATGCCAGGGAGGATGCCGGCGATGTTCATCGCGAGGACACCGAAAAATAGGAATCCGATGAAGCCCGAAAACTTGCGGCCCATCTTCGGCCCCAGCATGTCCAGCGCGACGTTGTCACGCACGTACCCGGCGATGGCCTCAACGACCATCTGGGAGCGCGTGGGAACCATCTTCGGTTTGCGCGCGACGGCCACGAGGACGATACACACGAGCAGTCCCATAACGAGGCGGGCCAGCGTGAGCCGGTTGAACGCGAAGGCTGTTCCCTCGCCGAAGATGGTGGAAGGAAAGAAGTCTGTGAGCGCTGGTTGGTGCGGGTGTTGCGTGAACGCGGGGTAGGCGGTCGCCGCGATGATGGCGAGAAGGACCGCGAGACTCACCCAGTACCAGCGCGGCTTGGACGCGATCTGGGGAGCAGGCGCGTGATCAGACACCGAGTGTGTCTCCTTCATCAGAACTCCATGGACAATTGTGCAGCGCGTATAACTCAGCCATTCTATACAGATATGCGACACGGAGCATGCGCAGGTGTTACTCGGCGTCCCACGGCGGATCGTCTGCGGGGTGCCTGCGCGCCATGACCACCATTTCGACGCTTGAGGAAACGATGATGGCGGCAACCGTCGCGATTGCGGCGACGTGTACGTCTACGCCGAACGCGCTCGGCAGGTAGAGTCCCAGCGCGAGCAGGGCGATCTTCGCGGCGTATCCGCCGCTCACCCACCCGATGAAACGAGCGGGAGAACGCAGCGCGCGGGAGGTAAAAAACCACTGCGCCGCGCAGATGACGACGACCATGGCGACGGCGAGCACGTAGGTCATGTCAGTGTCTCCTCCGCGAGGGCTTCTTCCTTGGGAAATTCTCGGGTAGTGATGGCGACGCCGACGGCCGACGTGCTGATCGCGACCAGCGCGACGAGCCACCAGTCGTAGACGAGCAGACCGACGGCGGAAACGCAGACGATGGCGGTCCACATCCACAGGATGGAGACAACCCCCCGGTGGGAGTGTCCGGCAACCAGGAGCCGGTCGTGAAAGTGGGAGCGGTCGGCGACGAAGGGGCTCTTGCCTCGCTTCATGCGCCGAATCGAGGTGACGACCAGATCGGCGACCGGCATGAAGATCACCGACATCGGGAGGATGAGCGGCAGCGCGGAGACGATCATCTGCTGGCGACCGAGCAGCGAGGGATCTATCTTCCCTGTGACGATGATGCCGGCGGCGGCCAGGACCAGTCCCATGGTTTCCGCTCCCCCGCCCATCATGATCGAGGAGGGGTGGAAGTTGAACCAGAGGAAGCCCGCGCACACGCCGAGGAGGGCAATGACGATGAGGCTCGCCGTCGTCGCATAGGACGCGGCACCCATGAGGCGGGTGATGATGTAGGAGTAGACGAAGAACGATCCGGCGCCGATGGCGATCATGCCGGAGGCCAGTCCGTCGAGTCCGTCAATGAAATTGACGGCGTTCATGATGCCGACGATAAAGAACACCGAGACGAAGAGCCAGAGCCTGGACGATCCCAGCGTGAGGCCAAAGATCGGGAAGGACGCGAGCTGTACTCCTCCGAATGCCATTCCGCCCGCAATCAGGACTTGGCCGCCAAGTTTGGCCATCCAGTCGAGTTCGATGATGTCGTCAACGATGCCCAGGACACACATGGCGGCGGCGCCGAGCATGACGGCCCAGGGAATGGTCGTGGCAAACAGGGGGGCCATGTAGGGGATACGGGAAGCGAGCAGCATGGTGATGATCAGCGCGATCGTCATGGCCACGCCGCCGAGGCGGGGAATCGGGGTCTTTTGCAGGTCGCGTCCGCGCAGCGGTGGAAGGATGTTGAAGCGCGTGCAGGTCCAGCGCACGGCGGGGGTCAGCAGAATCGTCAACGCCATGGCGACGGCTGCCAACAGCATGTAGACCATCATGGGCGCTGCACCTCCGCGGGGTGGATGTCGACGCCCGCTGCCTCGCTCAGTGCCGCCGGAGCGATGGCGCCCGGGCGGATAATCCGGGGCCTCTCGTGGGCGAGGTCCACGATGGACGAGGCCGTGGTCGCCCCGGACGGTCCGGCATCGAGGTAGGCGGCGACGCCCTGGGGAAAGTAGTTAACCGCCTGGGCTACCGTCGTGGCCGGGGGCTTCCCTGTCGGGTTGGCGGAGGTGACGGCCATGGGTCCGGCTTCGGATAGGAGCCGGAGCAGCGCGCCCTGGTCGGGCATGCGCAGTGCGATCGTTCCTGCCGTGTCGCCGAGATCCCACCCAAGGTCGGGCCGCGCGCGCAGGATCAGGGTGAGCCCACCCGGCCAAAAGGCGCGGGCGAGCGCGCGTGCGGCGTCCGGGACATCGACGCACAGGGAATCGATCGCGGCCGCCGAAGCGACCAGCACGGGCGGGGGCATCTGGCGTCCGCGCCCTTTCGCCGCCAGGAGGGCCGCCACCGCCGCGCGGTTCGCGGCATCGCATCCGATCCCGTACACGGTATCCGTGGGGACCACGAGGATGCGGCCGTCTCGCAGCGCCCGTTTAGCGCGTGCCAGATCGTCCTTCGCCAGAGACGGGGTGACGCTCAGGATCGTCTCAGTACTCATCACGCCTCATTGTGGCATGGAACCGGTGTGCTCCGTCGAGCGTGGGGCTTTGGCCCGCAGGAAACGCGGGCGATCCGTCAGGTCGACCAGAGTGACGGCGTCGATCATGCCCATCGTGGTGGCGTGCTCGCGCATCAGGCGCGCCTGGCTGGGCGAGTGTTCCATCAACAGCACGCCTCCGGGGCGCAGCAGCGCCAGCGCCCGGCGCGCGATTCGCTCCGGGATGTCGGTGCCGTCGGCGCTGCCCCCGTAGAGGGCGCCGACGGGGTCGGCGGCGGCCTCGGGCTGCGTGGGCATCTCGTCGGCGGGCACGTAGGGCGGGTTGGTGACGACCACATCGACCGTGCCATCTAGGCGCGCGAGCGTTGCGGGATCGGTTGCGTCCGCCCGTTCCAGGTGGAGTCGAGGCACCCCGACCAGTTCGCGGTTCTGTGATGCCAGGGCGCAGGCTTTCGCTTCCCTCTCGACGGCCCACACGTCGGCCGTGGGCGCCTCCGTCGCAACCGACAGGGCGATCGCGCCGGATCCGGCGCACAGGTCGACGACGCGCGCCCGACCGCGTGCGCGCAGAGCAGCCACGGCCTCGTCTATCGCGAAGCCGGCCAGTATCTCGGTTTCGGGGCGCACGACAAAGACCCCCGGCCCAGCGCAAAGTGTCAGCGAGCGGAAGTACATTCGCCCTGTCACGTGTTGGAGCGGGATGCGCGCCTCCCTCTGCCCCGTCCCCCGTCGCAGGCGCGCACTTTGTTCGGGGGTGAGGCTGAGCGGGAGCTGCCATTGCGAGCAGGCCCCGCACGCCCATTCGAGCAGCGCGCGCGCGTCGGCTTCCGGCGAGGAGACCCCGGCTTCGGTCAGGCGATCGCGCACCCAGGCATAGGCGTCGTGTCGCGCCCACCCGGCCTCCACGTCACCGCTCACGAACGCGCGGCGGCCGCCAGGCGTTCCGCCTCGTCGGCTTCCTGCAGCGACGCGATCACGGGGTCCAGCGCGCCCGACAGGACCGCGTCGAGGTTGTGAGCCTTGAAGCCGGTGCGGTGATCGGCGATTCGGTTCTCGGGGAAATTGTAGGTGCGAATGCGCTCGGAACGATCCACGGTACGCACCTGGGACAGGCGTTGTGCCGAGGCCTCCGCTTCCCTTTTCGCCCGCGCATCGGCGGCCAGGCGCGAGGCCAACACGCGCAGAGCGGCCTCCTTGTTTTGCAACTGCGACTTCTCGTTCTGCATCGACACGACGATGCCGGACGGAAGGTGCGTGATACGCACGGCTGAGTCCGTCGTGTTCACCGACTGTCCACCGGGCCCCGACGAACGATAGACGTCGATACGCAGGTCATTCGGGTCGATGACAATCTCGTCATCGTCTTCAATTTCCGGCATCACAAAGACCCCGACCGCGCTCGTGTGAATGCGCCCCTGGGACTCGGTGACCGGGACACGTTGGACGCGGTGAACTCCGCCCTCGTACTTCAGGTGCGCCCACACCCCTTCGTCGGGTGCGGGGGTCCCCTTGGTTCGGATTGCAAGGGTGATGTCCTTGAAGCCGCCCAGCTCCGTGGGGGTCGAGCTCATCTCGGTGACGCTCCAGCCGTGCGCCTCCGCGTACCGTCCGTACATGCGCGCCAGGTCCGAGGCAAAAAGCGCTGACTCCTCGCCGCCTTCACCGGCCTTGATCTCCACGATGGCGTCCATCGCGTCCTCCGGGTCCCGTGGCGCGAGGATCTTCACCAGCGCCTCGTGCGCCGCGGATTCTTCCTCCTCGAGCGACGGAATCTCGTCGGCGAACGAATGGTCCTCTGCGGCCAGCTCTCGCGCGGCTTCCAGGTCTCCCGCCGCCGCGCTCAGCCGATCGGCGGCCGCCTTCACGCGCCCGAGCTCCGCGTAACGCCGACCCACGCGACGCATCAGACGCGGATCGGCCAGCGTCTTTGGCTCCGCCATCTGCGACTCCACCCGCGCGTATTCCTCCAGCAGCGGCTCCAGAGCGCTGAGCTCATCCGTCGCGGCCACGTTTCACCTCGTCCCTTCATAGCAGTGAAAAAAGCGGCGGCGTCGCCAGCCGTCAGGCCGCCGACACCGCCGCGGAGCTAGCCGTTGGCCCTCACTTGGAGGGGCGCACGCGCTTACCGTAGCGAGCCTCGAACTTGGCGACGCGGCCGCCGGTGTCGAGAATCTTCTGCTTGCCCGTGTAGAACGGGTGGCAGGCCGAGCACACGTCCACGCGCATCTCACCGGAGGTGATGGTGGAACGGGTGCGGAACGTATTGCCGCACGTGCAGGACACGACGGTGTCCACGTATTCGGGGTGAATACCCTGCTTCATGGAATTCTCCTGGATCGTTTGATGCCCCGGGTCCGGACACGCAGCGTCCCCCGCATCTGGCGGAGGCTCGCCCTCCAGTGCGCGAGCAGCGCCTGGGGCATGCCGGTGAACCGGTAAGCCGACACGACATTATGCCACACGCGCCCACCGTATTCTCACGATAGCAACCTTCCCCAAGCGTGACATCGGCTATGCGAGGTCGCCGTTCAACATTAAAACGACGAGGCGGGGGCGAACGGCAGTTGCGCCGCTTGCCCCCGCCGTCCCCACGGATCAGTCTGTGGGCGTCGTCTTCTGGATGAGCATGAGGAACTCCGCGTTCGACTGCGTTTCCTTGAGCTTGTCCAGGACCAGTTCCAGGCCCTGCTGCTGATCGAGCGTGCCCAGGACGCGGCGGAGCCTCCACATAATGCGCAGCTCCTCGGGCTTAAAGAGCAACTCCTCGCGTCGGGTACCCGACGCGTTGAGGTCGATCGCGGGGAAGATCCGGCGCTCGGCGAGCTGACGCGACAAACGCAGCTCCATGTTACCGGTGCCCTTGAACTCCTCGAAGATAACCTCGTCCATCTTCGAACCGGTCTCCACCAGCGCGGAGGCGATGATCGTCAGCGAGCCGCCCTCGGAGATGTTGCGGGCTGCCCCAAAGAACTTCTTTGGCGGGTACAGGGCGGAGGCGTCAACGCCGCCGGAGAGGATGCGCCCTGAGGCTGGCGCTGCCAGGTTGTAGGCGCGGGACAGGCGCGTCAGCGAGTCCAGCAGGACCACGACATCCTGCCCGAGCTCCACGAGGCGCTTGGCGCGCTCAATCGCCAGCTCGGCGACCGTGGTGTGGTCGGAGGCGGGGCGATCGAAGGTCGAAGCGATGACCTCGCCCTTGACGATCGAGCGCATGTCGGTGACCTCTTCGGGGCGCTCGTCCACCAGGACAACCATGAGGTGCACCTCGGGGTTGTTCAGTTCGATCGCCTTGGCCATCTGCTGGATGACCATGGTCTTGCCGGCCTTCGGCGGCGAAACGATGAGGCCTCGCTGGCCCTTACCAACGGGGGCAACCAGGTCGATCACGCGCGGCGTGTAGGCCTTCGGCGAGGTCTCCATGCGCAGCTGCTCGGAGGGATAGACGGGGGTCAGCTTGCCGAACTCACGGCGCGACTGCGCCTGCTCGATCGTCATGCCGTTCACGGAGTCGACGCGCACCAGGGCGTTGTACTTCTGGCGCTGACGCTCTCCTTCGCGAGGCAGGCGGACCGCGCCGGCAACGGCGTCACCCGCACGCAGGCCCCAGCGGCGCACGTTACCCAGGGTCACGTACACGTCGTTTGGGCCGGGCAGGTATCCGGAGGTGCGCACGAACGCGTGGTTCTCCTGGATGTCGAGGATGCCTGCGATGGGGGCCAGGTTATCCTCAGCTCCGCGAGCCGAGCGCGACTCGCGATTCTCGCGGTTGTCACGCTCGCGACGTCCACGCCGACCACGCTCGCGGCGCGGGCGACGCCCCTCGGTGTCGTCACCGTCCGGCAGCTCAATGTTCAGGACGGTCTCAACAATTTGCCCCTCGGATTCTGGGGTCGCCTCCTGCCGCTCTCCGGCGGGGAGCGGCAGGTCAAGCGTGACCTGGGCAGGCTCGACACTGCCCTGGGACGCCGCGCGGCGGCGCCGGGAACGACGGGGGGCCTCGGTGGTGGACGAGGCGGATGCGTCGGCTGAACGCGCCTGGGACACCGGCTGCGCGGCGGTTTCCTCGGCCTGGGCAGGGGCGTCCTTGCGCGGAGCGGTCTCTTGCGGGGTCGAAGCGCTGGCACCGTTGCTCAGGAGCTCAATCAACTGAGATTTGCGGAGCTGGGAGAATCCCTTCAGTCCGCGGGACGCGGCCAGAGCCTTCAGCTCGGGCAGCTTCATCGCCGACAGCGACGTGGTCGTCATCTCGGCGGGGGTTTCGTTGCTCACGAAGTGATCCTTACTGGAATGGGCCCACAGCGGGCGAGGTGATTGTTCAAGCACAAGAAAAAGCTTGAAGGAAAGAGGTGCGAGGAAGGCGCACCGCAACGGTCGGAATCGAGCAGTCGACACGGACCTGAAAAAAATATAGCAAAACCGCCACCCCCCTGTCGATTAGACGGCGCGGCTGGCGATCGTTGCGCACAAACTCACAGAGCGCGTGGGCGCTAGAAGCCGGCCGTCGCCAGGGCGCCGCGCGTGATCTGCACGCCCCTGGCAGCCACCCCGAGCTCAAGCACGCGCCACCCGGCTGCCGCGGCATCGCGGCGAATGTCCGCCCCCACCGGTTCGAGGGACAGGACCGTGGGACCCGCACCGGAGACGACGGCGGCACAGTCGGCGCCGCGCAGCCACTTGACCAGGGACAGCGACGGCTCCATGGACGAGCGCCGATGTTCCTGGTGCAGTCGATCGCGCGTGGCTTCCATCAGCAGGGAATGCATCTGCGCTCCCCCGCTCGCCCGAGCGTTTCCCGAGAGAAGTGCCGCAAGGAGGGATGCACGGGCGACGTTATATCGCGCATCGACGTGGGGGACGGTCGCGGGCAGGGCAGCCCGTGCCTCCGCGGTATGCACCTCGAAATCGGGAATGAACGCGACCGGCGAAATGTCATCGGGCGGTGACAGTCGAACGGCTTCCGCCTGGGACGTCTCCTCGTTCGTCCACGCCACCGTCGCCCCGCCAAACACCGCGGGGGCCACGTTGTCCGGGTGTCCCTCCATCTGCGACCCTATTTGCAGGATGTCGTGGCGGCCGAGCACGCTCGGCTCGCCGATCAGCGCACGCGCGAGCGCCACGCCCGCAACGATCGCGCCCGCCGAGGACCCCAGGCCTCGCGAATGAGGGATGCGGTTCGCGCATCGCATCCGCACCCCAACCTGCGGGGCCCCCACGCGGTCGAGAGCGAGCCGAAGGGCGCGAACGACGAGGTTGTCTTCCCCCCGCTCGACACTGTCGGCTCCTTCTCCCTCAACCTCGACGAACGTGGGGCCCGTTACCGCGTGGACGCACACCTCGTCCCACAGGTTGAGGGCGAGTCCCATACAGTCGAAGCCGGGTCCCAGGTTCGCGCTGGTCGCGGGCACCTTGACCGCGACAAAGTCATCACGCAGGCGCACGTCACTCACCCTCGACGCGGATCGTTGAGGTCACTTCGCGCACGGCATCGGACGCGGCCAGCGCATCCACGACGGCGCGCAGATCCGCCTCGCGCGCCTCGTGGCTGGTGACGACGATGACGCACGCGCCGGGCGAGGAGTCGCCACGCTGGTGAACGGACTGGATCGACACCCCGTGGCGGGCAAAAATACCCGCGACATCGGAGAGGACGCCCAGGCGATCTTCCACCTGGAGGCGGATCTGGTAGCGCGTGCGCGTCGAACCCGGATCGAGGATCGGCAGGTGTGCGTACACGGATTCGCGCGGAGCGTGCCCCCCGAAGGCCCGGTGGTGTGCCGCCGCGACCAGATCCGACAGGACGGCCGAGGCCGTGGGAGCGCCACCGGCTCCCTGCCCGTAGAACATGAGGCGTCCAGCGGCCTCTCCCTCAACGAGGATCGCGTTGAAGGCGCCATCGACTAACGCCAGCGGGTGATCGGAGGGCACCTGGGCGGGGTGAACGCGCGCCACGACGCCCTCGCGTCCGTCCTCGCCGGTGCGCCGCTCGGCAATCGCCAGCAGCTTGATCGTGTGGCCGACGCGCGCGGCTTCCTCCATATCCTGCGCCGTCACGCCCGTGATGCCCTCGATCGCGACGTCGTTGATGCCCACGCGCGTGTGAAAAGCCAGTGAGGCCACGATCGAACACTTCGCGGCCGCATCCAGCCCTTCTACGTCCGCCGTCGGATCCGCCTCGGCGAAACCCAGCTCCTGCGCCTGCGCCAGCGCCTCCTCGTAGCCGAGGCCCTTCGCACTCATCGCATCCAGGATGAAGTTCGTTGTCCCGTTGACGATTCCCATCACGGTCGTGATGCGGTCGCCCGCCAGGGATTCGCGCAGGCCGTACACGACGGGAACGGCACCGGCCACGGCCGCCTCGTAGTAGAGGTCGGCTTCGTTGTTAGCCGCGGCCTCGTAGAGTTCCGGCCCGTGAGTCGCCAGCAGGGCCTTGTTGCCGGTCACGACCGAGATGCCTCGGGTGAGGGCGCGCAGCACGAGCGTGCGAGCCGGCTCGATGCCGCCGATCAGCTCGACAACCAGGTCCATACCATCGATGGCCTCAGCCGGGTCCGTCGTCAGCAGCTCGCGAGCAATTGGCGCGTCCCGCGGAGCATTCACATCGCGAACGAGAACCCGACGAACTTCCATCTTCGCGCCCGATCGGGCGGCGAGTTCCTCGCGGCTCGACTGCAGAATACGAATGACCTGACTGCCGACGGTTCCAGCTCCAAGAACGCCGACTGCGAGGACGGGA
>NZ_FNLK01000001.1 GCF_900105015.1 Schaalia meyeri
ACACCTGCCGGGGCTCCGCCCACGATGCCCCCTGCGGATGCACCGATGCGTGACCAGGACATCTACCGCGCAGACCTCCAAGAGCACCGGGAACAGGTTCAGCGAGCCATCGACTTCGAGGAACTCCGCAAGCAAGCATTAGGAGTACGCGCAGATCTTGAGGACTGGGTGCGCAAACACCTGTTGTCGGTTCAGTCGAAACCACCGAAGTCGTTCCTGAAGTACTTTGACGAGGAACGCAACGAATATATGAGCAGACCCTGGCAGCTAGGGGTAATCGGAACTGATATTGGGTATGCCACTCGCGCCGCGTATCGGGAGGACGCCCTCGCCAGAAGCGCATCGGACGTCACCAAACTCATGAGACTCCCCGGATTAAGCCAAATACGCCCAGTTATGGACTTCAAGCTGAAGAAGGCTGTAGAAAACGGCCACCGCTATGACGCAGCTCGATCCACATCATCGAAGGTATCCACAGGAGCAACGGTCGTATCAGGCGCCGTTCTTGCGTACGACATTGCAACATCAGACGAGCCGGGGAAGACTGCTGTCGCAGGCGGCGCAGGAATGTTCTTGGGAGCAGCCACAGGATCGTTGGCTAGCAATTTCATTACACAACGCCTAGGGAGCGCAGCTTTGGGCGCTGTAATCGGTGGTCCTTTGGGCCTCGCTGCAGGCTTCGTGGCCACCGCAGCCACTTCAGCAGCTTACGACCAGATTCCTCTGGAGTATCGTGAGCGTGTCGACAACGCCCTGTGGCACTGGCCGTACTACATCGGGATGGGGTGGTGACGTGCGCTGGCACCCATATATTCACCTAACCCTGAAGAGCGCACCGCCAGATCCCCAGAGCCAAGATAAGCAGGCATATGGCTATTGGAAGAATGCGGTTCTTGTCCTGTTTTTTTCGGTTGCACTTACCCTCACTCTTTACGCATCCTCCATGAGGAAACCTATTGACCCCCGTGCGGTAATGTTCGTCTGCTTTCCGCTATTTATTTTTACGCAACTCCCTTTCTTGGCTGAAAGGAGCGTGCGCCCCTTCGCCCCGTCTCGCCCTCGATACGAGGGTGGTGCCATCGTCATACCAGGAAACCGAGAGTCCATCGCTCGCATCATCAGTGCGTATTTTCTGGGGATAGCAGCCGTAGCAGTACTGGTATACGGCTTCGTGACCCACTACCCCCTACAAGCTGCAACATACGCGGCGGTAGCGCTATTTGTGATCTACTGGGACGGGACTCGTCGTCCGATTTCGGATCTGTTGATCGCTTTGCGCGACAGGCAAACGACCACGCTCACGCCCGAAGGGATCTCCTTTCACTTCCCACAACCACCATCCATTGAGGAAAATGACCACGACACGGATGTGACGATCCTCTGGAAAGACAACGTACATGTCTTTTCAATTATCCACGACGACTTGAACCTCTTCGGCAACACAACACACCCCGGCCCCTGGAGCATCTGCTCCCACCACATCGGCATCACCTACACCGGGCTCGATACCCTCATGCGACACTTCAACGACCACCCACAGGACCGCCCACTCCTCGCCACACCCAACGGCCTCGACCTGGTCAACCAAATCCTCACCAAAGCACACAAAACCATCACCAACCCCACAAAACAATAGAAAATACATGGACGCCACGCCGCAAAAAACGCATCTCCAGGTGACCCCATCCGCCCGGCATATTCCAAACGACAAACGTGTCGACAAGGCCCTGTGGCACTGGCCGTACTACATTGGACTGGGGTGGTGACGTGCGCTGGCACCCATACATTCACCCACCCCATAAGGACATACCGCCAGATCCCCTGAGCCAGGACAGACACGCTCGACGGTACTGGATGGGCGTCGTCATCCTCGTCCTTGTCAGCTTGGCGCTGCCAACAGGTGCCTACGCCTTCGGGCTGGCAGACCCCACCTACCCACCGACCGTGATGCTCCTCCTGTCCTTCCCTGGCGCGGTAGCGGCATCACTCCCACAGCTCATCGAAAGGAGTGTCCGCCCCTTCGCTCCCTCCCGGCCTCGATACGTCGATAGCGCGATCGTCATACGAGGAAACCACGACTCGATCGCCCACATGATCAGCGTTTACTTGCTGGGAATAGCGGCCGCAGCACTACTGATATACGGCTTGATCACCCGATACCCCCTGCAGGCAGCAACCTACGCCGGATTGGTAGTCTTTGCGCTGTACTGGGATGGGATCCGACGCCCCTTCTCAGACCTGCCGATGGCCCTGCGCCACAAACAGACGACCACGCTCACACCCGAGGGAATCGTCTTCCACTTCCCTCCGCCCCTATCGTTTGAAAGCCACGAGCGCGACGCGGAAGTGACGATCCTGTGGAAGCAAGGCATCCACATTGAGTCAGTCGAGGAACACATCATCTATCTCAGCAACCTCTCGCACGAAGGCCCATGGGACCTCTGCGCCGACCACATCGGCATCACCTACACGGGCATTGACGCCATCATGCGCCACTTCAACGACCACCCACAGGACCGCCCACTCCTCGCCACACCCAACGGCCTCGACCTGGTCAACCAAATCCTCACCAAAGCACACAAAACCATCACCAACCCCACAAACAAATAGGAAATCCACATGAGCACCAAGAAACGCGTCCTCATTACGATCATCGTCGCCGTCCTCGTCGGAATCGTCATCTTCCCCATGCTCCCCCTCGAATATCGGGAACGCATTACCGCCATCCTCACCCACCCCCTGTACTACCTCGGCCTGGGACGCTGGTAACCCCTAGCCCCACGGTCAATCGCGAGCCGTTGGCACATACGGGGGATTCTCCGGCGAAAAGTTCCGATCGCGGTGGCACACTGAGACCATGACCGACACGAACACGCTCAAGACAGCCCCGGCCTCGTCCCTGCCAACCCTCGCCATCACCGGCGCCTCCGGGAACGTCGGTGGGACCGCCGCGCGCACCCTTGTCGCCCGGGGGAAATCCCTGCGCCTGCTGGCACACACGCCCTCGCGGGCCCCCAAGCTGCCCGGTTCCGTCGCCGTTCAGTGCTCGTACGAGGACACCCCGGCCTCGCGCGCAGCCCTCACCGGCGTCGATACCCTCTTCATGGTGTCGGCACCCGAGAGCGAGCACCGCCTGCTCAAACATCTCGCGTTCGTCGACGCAGCTGCCGCGTCAGGCGTGCGACACATCGTGTACCTGTCGTTCATGAATGCGGCCCCCAACTCGACGTTCACGCTGGCACGCACGCACTTTCACACGGAGGAACACATCAAGGCCTCCGGCATGACGTACACGTTCCTTCGGGACAACTTTTACGCGGACTTCTTTTCTGCCCTGCCTGACGAGGAAGGCCGTATTCTCGGGCCCGCCGGGGACGGGCGCGTTGGCGTGGTCTCGCGCGAGGACGCGGGTCGCGTGGCAGCCGGAGTCCTCGCAGAACCCGGCAAATACGAGAACCAGACGCTGGACGTGACCGGCCCGCAGGCCCTCACCCTCGACGAGATCGCGCAGGTCCTCACCCGCACGACGGGCCGTCCCGTCGTATACGTGCGCGAAACCGTTGACGAGGCGTATGAATCCCGCAAAAAGTGGCCCGCCGCCCAGTGGGAATACGACTCGTGGGTGTCCACATACACGTCGATCGCCGCAGGCGAGATGGACGTCGTCTCCACGACGGTCCGCGACGTGACGGGCCACGAACCCCTAAGCTTTGAAGATGTAGCGCTCGGCCAGGCCTGACGAGGGGGACACCCCCATTTTATCGCCCACCCCCTGTACTACCTCGGCCTGGGATGCTGGTAACCCCTAGCCCAGCCAGGAAGCCGGATCATCCACCAACGCATCCAGCACGCGATACGCAGCACCCCGCACCGTCAGGGAGGCCGAATCCGGCAGCACTTCCACCACGGGCAACGACCACGGTGCCTGCAGCGTGCGTGTCGCGATCTCCGCCCGCGCGGGCTCCAACAGGGCCACGCTCAGCTCAGCGACCGCTCCCCCCAACACCACGTGCGGGATGTCCATCGCGTTAATCACCCCGGACAGCACACGCCCCAACGCCGCACCAGCCTCCGCCAGCACGGAACGCGCGTACGCCGCGTCCGCTGCACGCTCCCCCGTTCCGGGCCGTTCAGCCACGGCCTCGTCGATCAGGCCAGCGCACCGCAGGATCCCGCGCGCCCCCGAACCCGGGGAAGCACCCACGCGTCCCGCCAGCGCGCGCACGCCCACGTACGCTTCCAAACACCCGCGCGCACCACACCGACACAGCGGCCCGTTCGGGTCCACGCACATATGTCCGATCTCGCCTGACCAGGAGCGCGCGCCGCTCATCGGGCGGTAATCCACGATCACTCCCGCGCCGACGCCCACTTCGCCCGACACGTACACGAACGACGGCGGGCCGCCCGCCACGCCCGGACGCGAATAGGCCACCGCGTATGCCGCCAAGTCCGCCTCGTTTGCGACCACCACGGGATGCAGATCGCCCAAGGGAGCCAGCAGCTCCTCGTGCGGCACGTCCCGCCACCCCAGGTTCGGGGCCAGCGCCAGCATCGTTCTAGAAACCAGGCCGGGCAGCCCGATGCCCGTCCCCAAGAACAGGGCCTCTTTGGGCAGGGACTCGTCCATCATGGTGCGCGCCTCGCGGGCCGCGAGCGCCATCGTGTCATCCGGTGAGCTGTCGGCAAAATCCTGGGTGACGCGGCGGTGGGCCAGCTCCTCCCCGGTCAGATCCACCAGCATCACGTCGAGGCTCGCGACGTCGATCTCCACGCCCAACGCGGCCGCCCTCCCCGCCGCTGGGGTCAGACGGTTCGCGGGTCGGCCACGGCTTCCATCCTCGCTCGGCTCCAGCTCACGGACGAGGCCCCCGCCCACCAGGTCATCAACGAGGCGTGAGATCGTCGCCCGCGTCATCCCGGTTCGCTGCGCCAGGCCCGCGCGCGTCACGTCGCCCGGGGAGGCTAAGATTTCGCGCAACACCGTCGACAGGTTCGATGCGCGCACGTTTTCCGACTTCACACCCTGGCCTCTCGTGGCCCCGCCGCGCTCTGCCGGACGCTGCGCCACGGCCGCGCTGCGGCCGCGACAGATTGGGTCGTCGATGGAATCGGAACGGGTCGGCATGCATTCAGGCTACCGTGTCGAGGGTTGGTACACGGATGGACGGCGCTGGTAGCATCGGGCAGCCCCGGGCCATATCGACGAGGTGGTCGCACGGGTCCTCGTCCCGTTTCTTCAGCGTTCAAGCCGGTCAGCACGGCCATCGCGCCGCGCGGTCCTTGCAGTGGTGACACGCTCTTGACGAACGCACCACCACGTATTATGTTTTACCCTACAACAAATATTCTGCGACGAAGCTAACACGTCTGTAGCGCGACGCTCATCCCCATTTCGCACCCCGGGCATCCCGGACCATCTCACCCACCTGGACACTGACGTTTGAAAGGACACCACCATGACACGCACACCCACCCGCGACGACAAGTTCTCCTTCGGCCTGTGGACCGTCGGCTGGAACGCGGTCGACCCCTTCGGGACGGGCACCCGCCCCGTCCTGGATCCCTGGGAGTACACGGCAAAGCTCGCGGAGATTGGCGCGTGGGGCATCACCTTCCACGACAACGACGTGTTTGACTTCGACGCGTCGGACCAAGAGCGCCACGATCGCGTCATGAAGGTCAAGGAAGCCGCGGACGCCGCCGGGCTGGTCATCGAGATGGTCACGACCAACACCTTCACCCACCCCGTATTCAAGGACGGGGGCCTGACCAACAATGATCGCTCGATCCGCCGTTTCGGCCTGCGCAAGATCCTGCGCAACATCGACCTGGCGGCCGAGATGGGCGCGTCGACCTTCGTCATGTGGGGTGGGCGCGAGGGCGCGGAGTACGACTCCTCAAAGGACCTGAACGCCGCATTTGCCCGCTACCGGGAGGGCCTGGACACGGTTGCCGCTTACATCAAGTCACGCGGTTACGACCTGCGGATCGGCCTGGAACCGAAGCCGAATGAGCCTCGCGGCGACATCTTCCTGCCCACGGTCGGCCACGCGCTGGCCCTGATCGCACAGCTGGATAACGGCGATATCGTGGGCCTGAATCCAGAGACGGGCCACGAGCAGATGGCCGGCCTGAACTACACGCACGCGCTGGCTCAGGCCCTGAACGCGGACAAACTCTTCCACATCGACCTGAACGGGCAGTCAGGCATCAAGTACGACCAAGACAAGGCCTTTGGTCACGGCGACCTGGCCAGCGCATTCTTTACGGTCGACCTGCTGGAGAACGGCTTCCCGGGCGGCGGCCCCCGCTACGAGGGACCTCGCCACTTCGACTACAAGCCGAGCCGCACGGAGGGCATGGTAGGCGTGTGGGAGTCCGCGCGCGCGAACATGGAAATGTACCTGACGCTGGCGCAGAAGGCCCGCGCGTTCCGCGAGGATCCGGCGACCCGAGAGCTGCTGGAGGCGGCATCGGTTCCCGAGCTGGCTCAGCCCACGCTCGCGGTGGGCGAATCCATCGAGGACTTCCTGGCCGACCGCAGCGCTTACGAGGACTTCGACGCTGACGCGGCGGGCGCGCGCGAGTACCACTTCGTGGAGCTGTACCAGCAGGCGATGCGTCACCTGATCGGCTGATCGACTGATCGGCGAGGGAGTTATGTGATGAGCGTGCGGCCCTACGTGGCGGGCGTCGATTCGTCGACGCAGTCGTGCAAGGTACTTGTGTGGGATCCGGCGAGCGGCCAGGTCGTGCGTGAGGGGCGCGCCCCTCACCCAGAGGGCACTGAGGTGGATCCCGAGGCGTGGTGGGACGCGTTCTTAAAGGCGGTGGACGCGGCGGGCGGCCTGGATGACGTGGGCGCGCTGAGCGTGGGCGGCCAGCAGCACGGCATGGTGGTGTTGGACGAGCACGGCCGGGTGATCCGGCCGGCGCTGCTGTGGAACGATACGCGCAGCGCGGGAGCGGCCCGGGACCTGATCGCCGAGCGCACGGGCGGGGGCGACGCAAACGACGCATCGGGCGCGGCCTGGTGGGCGGATGCGACGGGTTCCGTTCCCGTCGCGTCGTTGACGGTCACGAAGCTGCGGTGGCTGGCCGATCACGAGCCCGAGGCAGCGGCGCGCGTGGCGGCCGTGTGCCTCCCGCACGACTACCTGACGTGGCGGATCGCCGGCGGCTTTAAGCGGCTGGGCCTCGAAGGTTTGGCGACGGATCGGTCGGACGCCTCGGGTACGGGGTACGTGGACCGGTCGGGTCGGGCGTATCGGCTAGATATCCTCGCCCGCGCGCTTCGGTGCGACGCGGAGCGGGCACAGCGAATCGTGCTCCCCCGGATCGCCGGACCAAACCAGGTGGTGGCCCGCGGGGATGACGCGCGCGGCTGGGGGGACATCGTGTTGGGTCCCGGTGCGGGCGATAACGCGGCGGCGGCGCTGGGCGTTGGGTTGACGCCGGGGTCGGCGCTGCTGAGCTTGGGCACGTCGGGCGTGGTTGCGGCCGTGTCGGACCGCCCGGTCTCGGATGCGTCTGGCCTGGTGACGGGCTTCTCGGATGCGTCGGGGCGCTGGCTGCCACTGGCGTGCACGCTGAACGCGTCGCGGATTATCGACGCCATGATGCGGGTGACGGGCCTGGGGTACGCGGAGTTTGACGAGGCCGCCCTGTCCGTCCCGGACGCGGGCGGGCTGCGGCTCACCCCCTATTTCGAGGGCGAACGTACTCCGAACCTGCCGGATGCGACGGCGACGCTGGAGGGAATGACGCTGGCGAATTGCGACCGCGCGCACGTGGCCCGAGCGACCATCGAGGGCCTGCTGACGCTCATGCGCGGCGCGCTGGACGCGGTTAGGGCACAGGGCGTTCCCGTCGAGCGGGTGCTCCTGGTGGGCGGGGGCGCGCGCTCACACGCGGTACAGGCGCTGGCCTCGGAGGCGCTGGGTGCCCGCGTGGATATCCCGAGCCCCGGAGAATACGTGGCTCTGGGGGCGGCGAAACAGGCGGCCGCTCTGGACGAACGAGGCTAAACCTGACTCCATGCCGCTTGGGTGGAGATCGTTTATCTGGATGGGTTTTCCGTTGATAGCCGGTGGCGGTTTTGGCGTGCCCGAGGACCTGTCCGCCCAGGAGAATAATGGGAGGCGAGGTCCGCCTGTGCACAAACGGCGCGGCGGGGTCCCCGTGAACGCGTCCGCTTCTTGTGTGCGCCGCAGCTCTCGTTGACCCGGCGACCGTCGCCCGGGGGACGTGGCCACCGCCTCGTCCCCCGGGCCTGTGCCCTGCGCGCCACCAATGCCAGCGGCTACCACCAGCACGGCCGCGGCGCTACCCCTCGGCGCTGCGCGCCTTGTTGAGCTGGTCGAATGCGATGGCGATGACCAGCACCAGGCCCTTGATGGCCTGCTGCCAGGCGGAATCCACCGTCATGATCGACAGCCCCATGTTGAGCACACCCATGAAGAGCGCGCCGATGATGGTACCCGATATCCGCCCGATGCCGCCCCACACGGCGGCGCCGCCGATGAAGCAGGCCGCGATGACGTCCAGCTCATAGTTCAGGCCGGCGGCGGACACCGCCGCGCCCGCGCGGGAGGTCGTGACGATGGCGCCGATAGCGGCCAATAACCCCATGTTGACGAAGATCCAAAAGTTGATGGACCGCACGGAGATGCCCGACAGCTTCGCCGCCTCGCGGTTGCCGCCCACGGCGTAAATGTAGCGCCCGAAGGTCGTCTTGTTGAGGACAAAGGCGTAGACCAGCACCAGGACCGCGCAGATCACGAGGACGAAGGGCAGGCCGATGGCGGAACCCGACAGGATGAAAGCGAAGGCGATGACGAACACGCCGACCCCCACCATTTTCACGACGGCCAGCCACAGGGGCTCGACGACGAGGCCGTGCCTGACCAGGGAGGCACGCCTGCGCAGCTGCGACACAGCGAACACGGCGGCCAGGACCACGCCGAGCACGACGGTGAAGACGTCGTAGACACCGATGTAGCCGAACCATCCCAGGATGCCCGCGTTGGAGATCTGGACGAACCCGGCGGGCAGGGGCGCGATCGTCTGGGGGATGAGGACGATCGCCAGGCCGCGGAACAGCAGCATGCCAGCCAGGGTGACGATGAACCCTGGGATTCTCACGAAGGCTACCCAAAAGCCCTGCCAGGCTCCCACGGCCAGGCCGATCGCGAGCGCCAGCACGACGGCCAAGCCCCACGGCAGGTTCCACTGCGCCATCGCGATCCCCAGCACGCCGCCGATGAAGGCGATGAGGGATCCGACGGACAGGTCGATGTGGCCGGCAATGATGATCATCAGCATACCGATCGCCATGATGATGACGTAGGCATTCTGCTGGATCAGGGAGGCGACGTTGTTGCTGCGAAGCAGCCTCCCACCGGTCATCACCTCGAAGAATATGACGACCGCGACCAGCGCCAGCGTGATCCCGTATTGGCCCAGATCGATTCTTTTCAGCCACGAGGTCTTTTCGGATGGGACCGCGGCTTCTGCGGTTTGTGTGCTCACGGCAGAGACTCCTTCAGTTCTCTTGCATCATGTGGGACATGAGGATTTCTTGGGTGGCGTCCGCGCGCTCCACCTCGCCGGTGATGCGCCCGTAGCTCAGGGTGTAGATGCGGTCGCACAGGCCCAGCAGCTCCACCAGTTCCGAGGAGATGACCACCACGGCTTTGCCCGAGTCGGCCAACTCGTTGATGAGGGTGTAGATTTCGTACTTCGCGCCGATGTCGATGCCGCGAGTCGGCTCGTCCAGGATGAGCACATCCGGTTCTGTGAGCAGCCACTTCGACAGCACGACCTTCTGCTGGTTCCCCCCGGACAGGGTCTCGACCGCAACATCCACGGAGCGTGCTTTCGTGCGGGTCTTCGCCCGTTGCGCCTCGGCCAGCTGGTACTCCGTGATGTCGGAGATGACGCCCGCCGTGGAGACGCGGTCCATCGACGCCGACGTCGCGTTGTGCTTGATCGAGGCGATCAGGTTGAGCCCGTAGCGCTTCCGGTCCTCCGAGGCGTAGGCGATCCCCGCCTCGATGGCCGCTTTCACGGACGTGACCTCGATGCGCTTGCCACGCAGGTAGAGGTCCCCGGACTCGTAGCGGCCCCACGAGCGCCCGAAGATGCTCATGGCCAGCTCGGTCCGACCCGCCCCCATAAGGCCCGCGATCCCAACGATCTCCCCCGCCCTGGCCGTGAGGGACACGTCGTGCAGGGCCCGGCGGCCGTTGACGGGGTTGACAACCGACCAGTTCTCCACGCGGAGCACCTCGTCGCCGATGTGCGGCTCGTGGTCGGGGAACCGATTCTCCATCGCGCGCCCGACCATGTCGCGGATGAGGGCGTCCTCCGTGATCTCCCCGCCGGCGCGCACGTCGTGGGTCCTGATGGTCTGGCCATCGCGTATGACGGTGACGCGGTCGGCGATGGATCGGATCTCCGACAGCTTATGCGAGATGATGACGCACGAGATCCCGCTCTGCTTGAGCCCAACGATGAGGTCGAGCAGTTTCTGGGAGTCGTCGTCGTTGAGGGCGGCCGTGGGCTCGTCCAGGATGAGGACGCGCACCTCCTTGCCCAGCGCCTTGGCTATCTCGATGAGTTGCTGCTTGCCGACGCCGACGTCGCTGACCCTCGTCGAGGGCGACTCGTCCAGCCCGACCTTCGTCATGAGTTCCTTTGCCTCGGCGTTGGTGCGATCCCAGTCGATGACCCCGTGGGTGGCGCGCTCGTTGCCCAGGAAGATGTTCTCCGCTATCGACAGGTGGGGCGAGAGAGCCAGCTCCTGCTGAATGACGACGATGCCGTCTTTTTCGGAGTCCTTCACGGATCGGTAGATGGCCTCGCGGCCGTCGAGGAGGATCCTGCCCTCGTAGGACCCGTGGGGGTGGACGCCGGAGAGCACCTTCATGAGGGTTGATTTGCCGGCGCCGTTTTCACCGCAGATCGCGTGGATCTCGTTTTCCCTGACGTCGAATGTCACGTGCGAGAGCGCTATGACGCCCGGGAAGCCCTTGGATATGTCCTCCATCTTCAGTATGACGGCGGACTGTGCTTGCTCTGTCATGGGGTTCTCCCAACCTCGGGGTGCGCCGGGGAGCGTGCCCCGGCGCACCGCGGGGTCATTGATTTACTCGAGTCCGATGTCCGACGCCGTGTAGTACCCCGAGTCCACGAGGACCTTTTTCACGGTGTCCTTCGTGACGGTCTGGGGCGTCAGCAGGTAGGTGGGGACCACCTTCACGCCGTTGTCGTACGTGGTGGTGTCGTTGATGTCGACCTGCTGGCCGGACACGATCTGGTCGATCATCGACGCGGTCTGCTCCGCCTCGAGTTCGGTGTTCTTCAGCACGTCCATCGCCTGTTTCCCGGCGATCACGTTCTTGATGTTTGCCTTGTCGCAGTCCTGGCCGGTGATCAGGGGGTAGTCCGGTCCCGGCGTGTAGCCGGAGCCCTCGAGCGCCTGTGCAATGCCCAGGGCCAGCGAGTCGTTGGGCGACAGGACAACGTCCACCGTGGTGCCGTCGGAGTAGAAGGAGTTGATGCGGTTCTCCATCTCGGCCTGCGCGTCGTCCGAGCTCCACCCGAAGATTCCGATGGACTGCCACTCGTCGTTGGTCTTGGGCGCCTTGCCCGACCGGACCTGGAGCGTGCCGTTCTCCACCAGCGGGAGCAGGACGTCCCACGCCCCGGCGAAGAAGTACTTCGCGTTGTTGTCGTCCGGCGACCCCGCGAAGGGCTCCAGGTAGATGGGCTGTGTCATGGACGACACCTGCTCCTTGATGTACTCACCCTGCAGCTGCCCGACCCTGTAGTTGTCGAAGGTCACGTAGTAGTCGACGCTCTCAGTGGCGTTGATCAGGCGATCGTAGGCGATGACCTTGATGCCCGCGTTGGCCGCCTTTTGCAGGACCGGCCCCAGGGCGGTGCCGTCGATCGAGGCGACGACGAGGATTTTGGCCCCCTGGGTGATCATGTTTTCGATCTGGGTAATCTGCTGATCGACCTTGTTGTCCGCGTACTGCAGGGACGTCTGGTAGCCCTTCCCCTTGAGGATATCCTCCAGGTGGGAACCGTCGCGGTTCCACCGCTCCAGGGACTTCGTGGGCATCGCGATCCCCACGAGGGTGTCCGAGGCGCTGGCCCCTCCCGTGCCCCCGGCGCCATCGCCCCCGCGCTCGGAGCTGCACGCCCCGAGCCCGGCGAGGGCGATGGCACACGTGGCGGTCACTGCGAATAGTCTGATGGGTTTCATGGTGTGTCCTCCTGGCATCGTTGCCGCGGCGGCCCGTCGCCGCCGTCGTTCGTGGTGGGATGTGTGCGCGAATGTGGTGCCACGGGCCCGCGCGCACGGTTGCGGTGTTCTCGTGCGGGTGGTGGCATCCGTCGCGTTAGCGCACGGTTGCGACGTGTTTCGGTAGTGGTGCCCCTCTGCGGGTGGCATCTGCCTGCGCGAGGGGGGCGGGCCGGTTGGCCGTTTCAGACCCCGAGCAGCAGCTCGAGACTATACATCTCGAGCCCCTCGTAGTCGTCCTCGGCGATGAGTGCGTCGATAACAGAGGTCGAAGAGGGCTGCCTTGTCCTCCTTCAGCCGCACGACGCGCGGGGAGTTCTCCAGGTGTTTGAAGCCGAAGCTATCGCCTGTCGAGCGCATCGCCGTGACGCCGATCTTTGCGAAGCTCGACCTTCCGCGCACGGTGAGCGGCTGCCCGATCTGCGGCCCGCAGATGTCGGCCCCCGCGGCGATATTCCACGGCCCGATCGTGTACTTGACCTGGTCATCTGTATCGTGTCCTCACTCCGCCGCCCGGGAACGCGGCGCTGCGTACCCATCGGGGCGTGACGGTTGACGGTTGAAACGAACACTGAATAATGTTCTACGCCGAAACTATAACAGCAACAAAGACCGTGTCAACTGATTTCCGCACAATCATATTGTTTGTAGACTAATCTTGTTGCCATGGCATCCCTGCGATCCCCCCTCGCCTACGGATTCGCCGGCGGTGGAGCCGTCGGCCAGGCCAACGTGCGCCAGCAGAACCTGGCGCTGCTCAGCCGCGCCATCTACGCCGCCGACGCGCCGCCCACCCGCGCCGCCCTCACCTCGTCGACCGGACTCGGGCGAGCGACCGTCTCCCGTCTCATCCAGGAGCTCCTCGACTCCGGCTTTGCCCACGAGCAGGATCCCGGCGGCGCCACCGGCCGGGGGCGCCCGGGCACGCCGATCGCGCCGGCCACCCGGACGATTGCGGCTCTGGGGCTTGAGGCCAACGTCCACTTCGTCGCAGGCAGGGCGCTCGACCTCGCGGGGAATACCCTGGCGGAGTTTCGCCTCGACAGCGCCGATACGGAGTCTGATCCAGCGAGGACCCTGCGCCTGCTCGGCAGGTCCGCGGCCGCGATGGCGACGAACCTGCGCGCGACCGGCACGGAGGTCATTGGCGCGCGCCTGGCCATACCCGGCCTGCTTAACGCCGCCGACCAGCGCCTCGTGGTGGCCCCCAACCTGGGCTGGTCGGACCTTCACCCCGTGGCCCTGCTCGGCGAGGAGTGGACGGTGTTGGGGGTGCCCACCCTCACCTGCAACGATGGCGACCTCCAGGGCCTCACTGCCGCCTACCAGCGCCCCGGCAAGCTGTTGGCCGACGGGGCCTTCTTGTACGTCTTCGGCGATGTGGGGGTGGGCGGGGCCATCATGGATCGCGGCGCGCCCCTTAGGGGCACCCACGGCTGGGCCGGGGAGGTCGGGCACACCACGGTCCACGCCGACGGGCCGACGTGCAAATGCGGATCGCGCGGCTGCCTCGAGGCCTATGCGGGTCAAAACGCGCTGCGCCGCGCGGCCGGGCTGACCCCGGACGCACCCGTCGACGCCCTCACCGCGCGCCTGTCCGACGGCGACGAACGCGCGGCCAGGGCCGTCGAGGCGGCGGGCGAAGCGCTGGGGATCGTCATCGCGATAGCCGTGAATCTCCTGGACGTCCCCCGGATCGTGTTCGGCACGTCGCTGGGCGTCCTGCTGCCCTGGCTCACGCCGTCGATCACCCGCGAGCTGCGGGCCCGCGTCCTTGGCCACGCCCGCAGGGAGATCGCGCTCGAGGCCTGCCCCGTCACCGTGCTCCCCGCCTGCACCGGCGGCGCCCTGGAGGTCCTCAACGCCGCGATCGCCCAGCCCGCCGCTTGGATCCACCGGCACGAGGCCGCGCAGGCCCCGGAAAACACCCAGCAGGAAACGGATTAGGAAAATCCCTGCCTCATTCGCCATTTACGCTCTACAACCGAACATAAATCCCGAAGCGGGAAGTGCGCGCTCTCTCAAGGCCCCGGGCGGCCCGCTCTCCTCTCACTTCGCGCGGAGATTGAGGGACTAAAACGCCCCTCCCCGCAACCATGTCAATAATATGTTGAAGCAACTTCAACATATTATTGACATACGGGGAGTATCACATGTATTCTCAGTGCCACTGATCGGCAACGACGTCAATCCTGCACCGAAAGCACACCATGGCTACACCGCACGAAACCGCACAACAGCGGCCGGACGAGCATGAGCGCCTGCTCTCGCTCCTCGTTCAGCTGGCCAGGCCTCTCCAGGCCAGCATCCCCGGCCAATCGGAGGTCGTCATCCACTACCTCCCTCAGCTGCCCAACTCGATCGTCGCCATCGAAGGCGACGTCACGGGCAGGCGCGTCGGAGACCCCGCAACGAACACACTGCTGGAAGCAGCCGCTCAGGGGCAACTGAAAACGAACATCGGGTACACGACACGCGCGCCGGACGACCGCACGCTCAGCTCGTCGACGGTGATCGTCACGGACTCCTCGGGCGAAGGCGTGGCCGCACTGTGCATCAACCGTGACGTGACCAAGCTGCTTAATGCCCAAGAGATCATCCGAGAACTGCTGCCGGAGGGGGAGGAAACCCCGGCCTCGTCGAGCAGCGTTCCGCCAGCGCAGGCGCGCGAAAACACCGACGAACGCTTTGTGCGTGACGTTGACGAGCTGACGCAGCTCCTCCTGCACGAGGCCGTCACCGAGCAGGGCGCCGACCCGCAGAAACTGACGCGGGAGCAGCGTGTAGCGGCGGTCGTCTCCCTAAAAGACAGGGGCTTTTTCCTCCTGCGTGACGCGGCCGAACAGGCGGCGTCGGCCCTTGGAGTCTCGCGTTTTACCATCTACAACTACCTCAACGAGAGCGTTGATGAGGAGGATGAATCACATGTTTGATGAGTCGATCAGCCGCTGGGGTACGCACAGCGCCAAGTGGGATTTGCTGGCCGCTCACCTCGGGGAGGATGCCCTGTCGCTGTCCGTGGCGGACATGGAGTTCGCGACGTGTCCCGCGGTGTCGCGCGCGATCAGCGACGCGTGCGCGGCGGGTATCTTCGGCTACACTGAGGTTTTCGACGATTTCCGCCAGGCCGCGCGGGGGTGGCAGGAGCGCCGCCACGGGTGGCGCCCCGAGACGTCGGACGTGCATTTCTTCCCTCGCATCGTCCAATGCGTGTCCGCCCTGTGTTCGATAGTCCTGCCCGAGGCGTTGGGCAGGCCGCCCAGGGTCGTCACCCTGGACCCGGCGTACGGTCCCATCCTCGAGGTCGTGGAGCGCGCCGGGTGCGAGCTGCGCAGGGTGCCCCTTACCCTCTCCGGCGACACACCCAGCATCCCCGAGGCCTCGTTCGCTGCGGCCATGCGGGACGCGGACCTGCTGCTGTGGTGCAGCCCCCACAACCCGACGGGCCGCGTGTGGACCCCGGAGGAGCTCGACCTGGTTGCCTCGCTCGCGCTCACGTACGACGTCCTGGTTCTCTCCGACGACATTCACGCCGATTTCCAGCGCCCCGGGCGGGGCCGGTACATTCCGCTCGCCACCCGTTCGCCGCAGCTGTGGGACTCGGGCCGCCTCATTCAGTGCGCGTCCCCGGGAAAGACGTTTAACACCGCCGGGCTAGAGGCCTCGGCGATCATCGTGCGCGGGCAGCTCGGGGCGCAACTGGAGGAAGCGAAGCGCCTCATGGGGCTGCACAACCCGAATTTCTTCGCGATTCCGGCGACGATCGCCGCGTGGAGCAAGGGCGACGAATGGGTGGATCGGCTGTGCCAGCGGATCGATGCCAACCTGGACGTCGCGGCCGCGCGCCTGCGGGCACGCCTCCCCCGCGCGCGCGTCATCGACCCCGATGGGACGTTCCTGGTGTGGGTGGATGCGCGCCCCTACCTCGGCTCGTCCGCCCTCCTTGACCAGGCCGTGGCGCGCGCCAGGGTCGCCGTTTCCCCGGGGGAGGACTTCGGAAAGGAATACGGAGGATTTTTCCGTATCAACGTGGCGCTCCCGGAGCGGGATCTGGAGCGCGCGCTGGACCGTCTGTGCCAGGCTATCCTCGCGCTCTCAACTCACTAAACCGTCTCGCGCGCCGCCGCGCGAACACAACCATCGAAAGGAACGTAGATGTCAGACACCACAACGGAGAAGCGGACTCGCCGCACTCCGTCCCTCCTCATCGCAGCGATACCTGCGGTCACACTGATCGTCCTGCTGGGGGGCGGCTATATCGCGGCGAGCCTGCCGGTCGAGCCGCTCCTCATCGCCTCGGCCGTCGTCGCTGGGATTGTCGCGATTTCCCTGGGCTACACGTGGGATGAGATCATCGAGGCGATCGCCGAGAAGATCGCGAAGACCATGCCGGCGATCCTCATCCTGATCGTCGTCGGCGCACTGATCGGCACGTGGATGGCGGGCGGGACGATCCCCATGCTCATCTACTACGGTCTCAAGATCATTAACCCGCAGTTCCTGGCGCTGATCGCCCTGGTGGTGACGGCCATCGTCTCGCTGTGTACGGGCACCTCGTGGGGATCCGCGGGCACGATCGGCGTGGCCTTCATGGGCGTCGCGGTCGGCGTGGGTGCGAACCTGCCGATGGTCGCGGGCGCGATCGTCGCGGGCGCCTATTTCGGCGACAAGCTCTCTCCCCTGTCGGACACGACGAACATCGCGTCGCTGGCGACGGGCGTCAACCTGTTTACGCACATTCGTCACCTGCTGTGGACGACGGTGCCCGCGTTCCTCACCTCCGCGGTCGTGTACCTGATTTTCGGCCTCCAGTCCTCGGGTGGCACGGTCCCCGAGAAGGTAGAGACGATCCTGGCCACTTTGGATTCCGCGTTCAACTGGAACCTGCTCCTGCTGGTTCCCGTCATCGTCGTCCTGGCCGGGTCCATCATGAAGCTGCCGACGGTGCCCGTCATGCTCGTGTCGTGCGTGACCGCGATGTTCAACGCGATTGTCTTCCAGCACGTGTCGTTTAAGGATTCCGTCGTGGCGTCGGTGACCGGTTTCAAGGTCACCATGGTGGGCAAGGCTGGATTCGCGGCGGATTCGGTCATCAAGGACGTCACTCGCCTGCTGGAGCGCGGCGGCATGAACTCGATGATGAGCGTCCTGCTGATCTGTTTCTGCGCGATCGCATTCGCGGGCGCGGTGTCCGTGTCGGGTTCGCTGGACGTGCTGATCTCGCGTCTGCTCGCGCCCGTGAAGTCCACGT
This sequence comes from Schaalia meyeri, assembly GCF_900105015.1. GTDB lineage: Bacteria > Actinomycetota > Actinomycetes > Actinomycetales > Actinomycetaceae > Pauljensenia > Pauljensenia meyeri. Next base: position 17,568 of record NZ_FNLK01000001.1, read on the forward strand.
TCGCCCTGATCGCGTCCACGATCATCACGGGCCTGGCCGTCATCGGCATCACCTCCAACGGCCAGGTGTCCCTGCTGATCCCGGGCGAGATGTTGCGCGGCGAATACGTGAAGCGGGGCTTGCACCCGAAGAACCTGTCTCGAACCATCGAGGACGCGGCGACCGTGTGGGAGCCGATCTTGCCGTGGACGTCGGCGGGCGCCTACATGGCGGGGACACTGGGCGTCGCCACCCTGTCGTACATGCCGTGGGCGATCTCCAACTGGATCGCTATCCTCTTCGCTCTCCTGTGGGGGGCGACCGGCATCGGCATCGCGAAGCTGACGCCGCAGGAACAGGAGGAACTCGAAGCCTGATCTTTGCGTAAAGTTGGGGGGCGCCCTAAAGGGCGCCCCCCAACTCGTTTTTCGCAACGTTGTGGCCCGAGCACTTTTACGACTGTCTCCGCAAACGAGCCGCCTCGTTTCGTCTTAGCTGCACCCGCCCGCCCGGTGGGCCAACACCGACCGGGCGGGGGCTGGCTCACGAGAGTTTCAACAGGACTTTGGATGATCCCGTCGAACGATCGGCGGCTGTTTCGAACGCACGAAGGGCGTCGTCGATGTCGAACGTGTGTGTCAACAGGGGTTCAACATCGAGGCCACCGGCCAAGGAGTCGACCGCATCGGTGATCTCGTCAATGAAACGGAACGATCCGATGTACTCGAGTTCGCGCGTCACCAATTGACCAAGGGCAGCAGGTGATTCGGAGGCGGCCATGTTGCCGACTTGGATCACGCGACCGCCCCTGACGACGGAGAGGAAGATATCGCCAAGGGCGCGGGAGGCCCCGCTCGCCTCGAATGCGAGATCGACCTCAGCGGGCAGAGGAGCGCCCTCGGAGCGGTTGATGGTCTCGTCCGCCCCCATGGCCTGGGCTATGCGAAGCGCAGACTCCGACATGTCCGCGGCGTAAATCGTTGCGGCGCCCGCGCGTTTGGCCGCGGCGACGACGAGCGCCCCGATAGGTCCCGTGCCGTTGACCAGGATCCTCTTTCCCGCAACGCTCCCCGCTCGATTGACGGCGTGCGTGGCCACCCCGAGCGGCTCGGCCACCGCGCCGTGCCGAGTGGACACGTTCGACGGTAACAATCGGATCTGGTCTTCGCGGGCCACCTTATACGTAGAAAACCCACCCTCTTCGTGGGGGCTGCACGCCGCTGAACCAAAGTAGCGGCATTCCGGCCACAGGTTGTCCCGGCCTTCGAGGTGTGGCGGCATCACGTGTTCACCGACGAGGGTCGCCGGGTGAACCGTCACCCGATCACCAACGTTGAGGGTCGTGACACCGGGACCAATCTGATCGATGGTGCCCGCGACCTCGTGGCCCAGCGTTAACGGGTATTTCAACACGGCGGTGCCCGAAACTCCGTGGCGCCAATACGCCAGGTCGGATCCGCAGATCCCACCCCATTCCATCTTGATGCGGACTTCACCGTGTCCGGCTTTCGGGTCGGGCACCTCGTCCACGCGAAGCTCGACGGCGCCACCGGTTTTATGAACTCGTACGGCTTGCATTACATTGCATCCTCTCGGATCGTGAGATCGCGTCCAGCGATCTCCGGCATAACTAGTGAGGCAATCAGGGTTGAGCCCGTGTAGAAGGCCATGAGAATCGCGAGAGCGATCCACGACTGGAAGTAGGTGACCAGTGCCGCGGCGATCAAGGGTCCGAATCCCGCTGTGATCAAGTTGGGGATTTCTTTCGACAGGGCGAGCTGCTCATACCTGTGGGCCGAGCCGAAGCACTCGGCCATCGTGATGTTCTCCAGCGAGAACAACGACAAAACGGTGATGTTGTGCAAAACGATGTACCCGATGAAGAACAGCAGCGTCGGGTTTGAATAGTGGGCCACGTTTCCGTTGGCCGTCGCTTCCATAATCGTGTCCGTACCGAGGTTGTTCAGCATGAGGAGGAAGGACGGGACGATCACGACGAGCCCGAGTAATGTCACGATCGTGTACATGCGCTTTCGGCCAATGTGGTCGCCAATCCAACCGATGAGCGGCACACTCACGAATCCGACGATGGAGGAGTAGACGACCGTGTTCGTCGTCACGGACTTCGCGAGCAGGACGTTGGCCGTGAGGAATGTGATGAGGTATGTCTGCACCATGCCGGAGTTCCCGGACTGCCCAAAACGGAGGACGGAGGCGATCAGGAAGGCCTTGATCGACCGTGGGGTCTTCGCGATCTCTTCCTGGACGGCGGTCCGGGTCGGGGTTTTGCTGGCGTCGCGCGACCCCGCGGACAGGGGCTGATCGTAGGCGGCTATTATCTCTTCGGTGGTCGCCTCGAAAACGGGAGTCTCTTTCAGGTGGAATCGGATATAGACGGCCAGGCCCATGACGACGATCGAGGCCAAGAACGGGATCCTCCACCCCCATGCGATCACGGCATCGGAGCCCACGAAATGAAGCAGGACCGCCCAGATCGCAGCAGCGCCCAGGGTGCCAGAATTCGTCCCGAGGGCGACCAGCGAGGAAATGATGCCGCGCCGTTTACGGGAGGCGTACTCGGCCAGCATCACCGAGGCGCCGGCGATTTCTGCGCCCGCGCCGAAGCCCTGCACGAGGCGGAGCAGTACGAGCAGGATCGGTGCGAGGATTCCGACTTGATCGAATGTGGGGAGGGCGCCGATCAGGGTCGTCGCAATGCCCATCATCGCGATCGTGATGAACAGGACCTTGGTTCGACCGATGCGATCCCCCATGCGTCCGAAGTACCACGCACCGAGGGGTCGCGCGATATAGCCGACGCCGTAGACGGCCATTGCGGACATGATCTGAACCGCTTGTGAGCCGTGTCCAAAGAAAATGTCCTTGAAGACCAGGGCGGCCGCCAGGGAGTACAACTGGAAGTCCATGAACTCCAGTGCCGTCCCCAGCCAACCGCTCATAGCAGCCTTAACGAGGTCGCCGGTCGTCCGCGTGACTAACGGCTCGGCCCCGCGGGCGCCGACTTCAGGTGCTTTCGTCATTGAAATGCCTTTCTTATGCGTGTGTTAGTCCCGTGGCCCCCTTCGGGGACACGGCGCTTTCAGCGTGAATCTTCCTTGCTGATGGCCTCGTAAAGACCGTTGAGATAGACCAGCCCCAGCGCCCGGTCGTAGAGGGGGTAGCCCGCTCGCCCGGATTCCCCCCAGATCATGCGACCGTGGTCGGGGCGCACGTACGCGTTCGGGCAGGCGTCGTGGATGGCCCGCATGATCGCGTGCATGTCGAGGTTGCCATCGCTGGACAGGTGCGCCGCCTCTTGGAAGTGCTTGTCCCCCAGGTACCGGACGTTTCTGACATGCGCGGCGGCGATGCGTCCACGTTCCCCAAAGCGCCGGAAAATGCCGGGAACGTCGTTCTCGGGATTGGAACCCAGCGAACCGGAGCACACGCACAGCGAGTTCGCCGCGGAATCGACGAGGCCGACGATTTTCTCCAGGTCACTCTCCTTGTTGCAAATCCGTGGAATGCCGAATAGCGGCCACGCGGGGTCGTCGGGATGGACCGCCATGCGAATGCCGACGCGCTCACACGTGGGGATAATTCCCTCCAGGAAGTACCTGTAGTTTTCCCGCAGGCCGTCCTCGGTCATCGCCGTGTATTCGGCCATCACCTCATCGAGGTGGGCCATGCGATCGGGTTCCCATCCCGGAAGGGGGAAGGAGGATCCGTCGAGGGTCGCCTTCACGATGTCCTGCGGCGTCATCCCCGCAAGTTTTTCGTGGTCGTAGTACAGGCACGTCGACCCGTCGGGGTTGACGTGGTTGAGTTCCGTGCGAAGCCAGTCGAAAACGGGCATGAAGTTATACACGACGACCTTGATCCCGAACTGTGCCAGGTTCTCCAGGGTCGCGCAGTAGTTTTTGATGTACTCGTCTCGCGAAGGTTTGCCGAGTTTAATGTCCTCGTGCACGTTGACCGACTCGATGACCTCCACCTCGAGGCCCGCGGCGTGGACCTCGTCTACGTATGAACGGATCTCCTCCTGTGGCCACACCTGGCCCACGGGGATCCAGTCCATCGCGCCCATCAGGCCCGTTGCGCCGGGGATTTGCTTAATGTATTGGAGTGGGATGGGGTCATACTGGCTTCCATACCAGCGGAACGTCATTTTCATTGTGCGAACTCCTTGTCGAGTAGGGACCGAACGGCGTGGGGGCCGACGATCATCTGGGCGAAGAACTCCTCGACCTTCGCGGCGAGGGGCGTTGTGTAGAGGTCGATTCCAAAGATCTCGGGGCGTGAGAGAATTGGTCGCAAAGCCCCGCGAGCCGTGGCGACCTCGCCGAGGCTAACGCATGAAAGCACTGAGCGAAGTTCCGTCAGGAGGGGGTCTGGGGACAGCTCGATGGGCTCGCCGTCGTCGCCGACTCCCATGAGGTACCGGCACCAGGCGGAAAAGACGAAGGGGATCGCGACCAGGTGATCGAGGCCGTGCGCGTCCGTGGCCAGGTAGGCTTTGATCGTCTCGCCGAAACGGATGGGGATCTTTTGGGACGTGTCCGTTGCAATGCGCTGGGGCGTGTCACCGAGGAACGCATTCGGGAAACGTTCTTCCTCCACCTCCCGCAGAAAATCGTTGGGCGAGACGACTCCGGGATCGACGACGACGGGCATTCCCTCGTCCCAGCCGAGTCGGTGGACGAGGCCGGCCAGCCCGGGGTCGTGCATCTCCGCGTCGATGGTCGGTTTCCGCAGGAGCACGCCCGTGATCGCCAGGGCGGTGTGAAGGGGGTTCAGGCACGCCGTCACCTTCATGTGTTCGAAGCGATCACAGGTGCGCCTGTCCGTGAAGTGGACTCCCACCTTCTCCAGGCGGGGTCGGCCGTTGGGAAATGAATCCTCGATGACGAGGTATTCCGCTGGTTCGGTGTTCACGAAGCCCGCGAGTGGCGTGGGACCGACGTCTGTTTTGAGCGCCATGTCGTTCAGTCCCAGCGCTTGAAGGCGATTGGAGACCGCTTGGGCGGGGCGGGGGGTGATTTTGTCGATGACAGAAATCGGGAACGAGACGCGGGTTTCATCGTTGAGCCACGTCAGGAAGTCGCTTTTGACTTTGCCTCGCAGGTGCCACTGCCGGGCGATAGTGGTCACTGAGTCCTTGAGTTTGTCGCCATTGCGGGAAAAATTGTCGCACGAGAGCAGGGCCAGCGGTTCGCCGCCGGCGGCGAACCGCTGGTACAGCAGTCCGGTGAGCATCGCCATGGTGTGTGACATCGGTTCGGCGGGGTCTTTTTCGAGGTCGTGTCGCACAGGTTCCTGGAACGATCCGTCAAGGGTTCTCAGTTGGTAGCCCTTTTCGGTGATGGTGAAGGACACGATCTGCAGCGAAGGAGTTGTAAAGAGCTCGGTTGCGCGGGCGAAATCGTCTGCGCGCCGGTAGGCGAGGCCCTCGCAGATCGAACCGATGACGGCCAGGTCGGTCTCGCCGTCGGCGTGCAGGGTGACTCCCAGCGTGAGCAGATCGAACGCCGCCAGCTGGACGTCGAGCTCGGTGGGTAACAGGGGAACTATGGCGCTGATCCCGCACTGGGGTTCGCCGAGATTCATCAGGTCTTGTGCCAGGCGCGCGATGTAGACGCGGAAAATGTTGCCCGGACCGAAGTGGGCCCAGCGCGGCTGGCGTCGGGCTTCGTCGCGCATCGCGCGAACATTGAATCGGGGCACTTCGATATCGGTGCCCGCGAACCCGTTGGCCTCTAGTGTGTCCAGCGTAAGCCTCATTGCTTATCCTCCATGGTTGAGCACACAAACGTTTCATACAGCGAAACGCTTGTTTCTATTGGTTAAATCTTAGCTTACCGGGGTTGAGGGGTCAACGATGATTTTTAGCGTCTGCGTGCGCCTTCCATTCTTAATAGGGTCGTGTTAGGATGACAGTGTTTCATCCTGCCAAACCAACGTTTCGCATAGTTGGTAAAGTGCGCGAGGTGTCTGACAAGGAGGCAGAGATGGGTGGAAGGGGAGCCGAGGCTTCACGAGGGCGTGGCGAGCCGCCCGTCATTGGCTCAGTCGACAAGGCGTTGCGGGTCATCGAGCGCATGTCCCGGCTTGACGCCCGTGGCTGCGGCCTTTCGGAGTTGGCAGCCGACCTCTCCCTCAACAAGTCCAGCCTGCACCACACCCTTGCCACTCTCAAGGCGAGGCACTGGGTCGAACAGGACTCAGACGGTCGCTACCACCTCGGGCCCGCCTCGTCGGTCGTCGCCCATTGGTGGGGCGGGTCCGACAGGGTGACCGCTGCGTTGCACCCGATCCTAGAAGTCATTTGCGAGCAGTCCTGCGAATTGGTGCACCTCGGTATCCTTTCCGAAAAGTTCGTCGTGTACATGGACAAGGTCGAACCTGATCGGGCCGTGCGCGTATGGTCCCAGGTGGGAAGACGCGTGGCGGCGGCCGTCACCGCCATGGGGCGGGCATTGATCGGAGCGCAACCACAGGACACCCCTGACATCGACGCCTGGCTCACTGCCGTGCCGGACGCCCCGCCGCGTTTGCGTGGGCGGCTAACCGACGAGATCGCACGCGTGCGCACGCACGGATACGCGATTGAAATCGAGGAGAACGAGCCCGGCATCGCCTGTGTCGGCGTCCCCCTGCTGGTGGTGGGAAATCCTGTGGCGGCTGTGTCGATCACGATGCCCGTTGAGCGCTGCAGCCACGAGCGGCTCCGCGACCTCGCCGCCCTCATCATCCGTTCCGTCAACGATGCATCGCCGGAGGAAATCGCTGTGGCATCGCCACATCCCTAATGCACTCACAACCCGTCGCATAACAAGGAGGTCCTATGCGTCTCGATCAAATACTACGCGCCAACCCGGTGATACCGGTCGTGGTCGTCAACGATGCACAAGAGGGGGTGGACGTGGGGCGTGCCCTGGTCGCGGGCGGGATCAGCACCGCAGAGGTGACGTTCAGGACCGCGGCCGCCCCCGACGCAATAGAAGCCATGAACGGCATCGACGGGCTCGTGGTGGGCGCGGGAACCGTGCTGAACGCGCACCAGGCGAAACGAGCGATCGAATCGGGGGCGCGCTACGTGGTGTCCCCCGGTTTTTCGGCGGACATCGTCCGCACGTGCCAGGAGGCGGGAGTGCCCGCGCTGCCCGGATGCTCAAACGCCAGTCTCATCATGGCCGCGCTCGCGATGGGCATCGATGTCGTGAAGTTCTTCCCGGCCAACATCCTCGGAGGGGCCGGTGCGATCAAGGCCTACTCGGCGGTGTTCCCCGGTCTGCGTTTCGTTCCCACCGGGGGCGTTTCCCCATCACTTCTGCCCGAGTACCTGCGTATGCCCGAAATCGCGGCATGCGGGGGCTCTTGGATGGTGCGCCGCGAACTGGTTGAGAGCCGCAATTGGGCAACAATCACCGCGCTCAGCGCCGAGGCGGTGCGCATCGCGAAGGAGAGCGGGCGATGAGCATGCAGTTGCGGAGCGCACACGAGTGCACGTTCGACGTAGTCTCCCTGGGCGAGGTCATGCTGCGGTTGGATCCCGACGAGGGACGGGTGCGCACCGCCCGCATGTTCCGCGCCTGCGAAGGGGGCGGGGAATACAATGTTGCGAGAGGCCTGCGTCGTTGCTTCGGTCTCAGGGGAGCGATCGTGACCTCGCTGGTCCGCGACGAGGTGGGGCGTCTGCTCGAGGACCTCATACTCACTTCCGGTCTGGATACCCGCTTCATTCAGTGGGTAGATTCCGATGGCGTCGGACGCGCCGCGCGCAACGGTTTAAACTTCACCGAACGTGGGTTCGGCGTGCGCGGGGCGGTGGGAACCTCCGATCGCGGCCACACAGCCATATCGCAGATGGCCCCCACCGACGTCGATTGGGACCATTTGTTCGGACACCTGGGGGTCCGTTGGTTCCACACGGGAGGCATATTCGCAGCCCTTTCCCAGCGCTCGGCCGAAGTGGCGAAGACCGCGATGTCGGCCGCAAAGCGCCATGGGACGGTGGTTTCCTATGATTTGAACTACCGTCCGTCCCTCTGGAAGGGCATCGGTGGGATCCAAAAGGCGCGCGATGTCAATCGCGAACTGGCCCGTTACGTCGACGTGATGATCGGCAACGAGGAGGATTTCACCGCCTCGCTGGGTTTCGAAGTCGAGGGAGCGGACCAGAACCTCACAAACCTCCAGGTTGACTCCTTTGAACGAATGATCATGCGGGTGCAGCAGGAATACCCGAACTTTGAGGTCATCGCGACGACCCTCAGGCAGGTCCGCACGGCGACGACCAACGACTGGGGCGCCATCGCATGGTCCCGCACGGACGGTTTCGCCCGGGCGACGCAGCGCGATGGGCTGGAGATCTTGGACCGCGTTGGCGGGGGCGACTCCTTCGCATCCGGTCTGATCTATGGGCTCATGGCCACCAGCGACATTTCTCAGGCCGTTGAATACGGGGCCGCCCATGGTGCTCTCGCGATGACCACACCCGGCGACACCTCCATGGCATCGGTCGAAGAGGTCGAACACTTGATGCGCGGAGGAGGGGCGCGGGTGCGCCGCTGACACCGGCGCCCGCCTGGGGGCCGTCGGGGGACGGGCCCCAGGCGGGCGCCGGAGATGGGCGTCAGTAGGCCAGGCCCCTGGGCTCCTCAGCCAGCACTGCGCTGGCGGGATCCACGACCGTAAACCCGTTGGCCTTGTAGGCCTCGTAGTCAAAGTTCTCGCACTCGTCGTACCCGATGCGGTGGTATTCGTAGAAACCGTCCCAGGCCTCGTACCCGCTGCCGAGTGAGGATTCGAGGAAGGCGTCGGCCATGGCCATCGCGGTGCGCGGGGCGACGTAGAAGGAGCCCATGGCCAACAGGTTCGCGTTGTTGGCGGCTGCGCAGCGGCGGGCGGCCGGCACGGACTCGCAGACGGCGGCGTGCACGTGCGGGACCTTGGATGCGGCGATGTGGATGCCCATGCCGGTACCGCAGAACGCAAGGGCCCGCTCGAATTTGCCTTCGGCGATCTGGGCGCCCAGGGCGAAGCCGACCCGGTGGTACATGGGGGTGGTCGCCGGGTCGGGCGTCAGGTCCGTGACGGTCCATCCTCGCTCTTCGAGGTGAGCTTTGACGGCTTCCTTGAGCGGGTGTCCGGCGAAGTCGGCGCCGACGACGACGTGCTTGTCCTCAATTGTCAGCATGTGCTCGTCCTTTCAAGAGGTGTCGCAGTTTCGTCCAGGAGAAGAGCCCTTCGTTCATGCAAATCACGAGCAAAAGGACACCTCCCCAGATCAGGGGTCGATAGAAGTTGGAGATGGCCGGGAACATGTTCAGACCGGAGGAGAGGACCTGAAGCATGAGGATGGAGAGCAGGACGCCGCTGAGCCTGCCGGAGCCGCCGTTGGGGTTGACGCCTCCGAGGACGACGATCAACACGGTGAGCAGCGTGTAGGAGGCACCGTAGTCGGCTTTCGCCGAATTGTAGTTCGCCAGCATGACGATGCCAGCCATGGCCGCCATGACGCCGGAGAGCACGTAGGTGCGGATCAGCAGGTTGTTGACCTTCAGGCCCGAGAAACGCGCCGCGGTGTCGTTGGTGCCCAGCATGAGGATGGTCGTGCCGAACCCGGTGAACGCGACGATGAATCCGGCCACCAGCGCGCACACCAGGAACACCAGGAGCGGGACGGGGACGATCCCAGCCACCCGCGCGGAGAAGACGGCGCCGAACGCCGGGGGCACCCCGGAGACGGGTTTGCCCTGGGTCAGGATCAGGGCGACGCCTCCAAAGAGTTCGAGGGTACCGAGGGTGGCGAGGATGGGCGGGATCTTCAAGACTGCGACGAGGAGGCCGTTGATGAGCCCGCAGAGGATGCCGACCCCCAGGGCGACGCCCAGGGCGATGAGCGCGGCAAGCATCATGGACGAGGGGGTGACGGCGCTTGCCAGGGTGGCGCGCAACGTGAGGGCCGCGCATATGGAGGTGACGTTCGCGATGGCGACGACGGACAGGTCGATGCCGGCGGTGAACATGGTGAACATGACACCCAGGCTCATGAGGCCGAATTCGGGGAATTGGACCGCCATCGATTGCCAGGTGCGCACGGCGAAAAAGGGTCCGGGCCGCACGGCCGCGAAGAAGATGAGCAGGAGGATAAAGACGATGACAAGGCGCGTCATGTAGCTGTCCTTTTTCAGGAAAGCGAGACGCGGAGAGGTGATGAGCGTTGACATGTGTTCCTCCTAGTGTCCGGCTCGGCGGGCGCGCATGACCTGGAGCGCGGAGACACCGGTTCCGACGATGATGAGCAGGCCCAGGGCAAAGCCCTGCCAGAATGTCGGGATCCCCATGAGGATCATGGAGTTTTGAACGATGACGATGAGCAGCGTGCCCAGCATGACGCCGGTCAGCGTACCCTTTCCGCCGGTGATGGCGGTGCCGCCCAGGACGACGGCGGCGATGACCATCATTTCCATGCCCAGCAGGTTGGTGGGGTGCATTTGCCCCATGGAGCAGGTGCGGACCATGCCGGCCAGGGCGGCGATGATGCCGACCAGGACGTAGAGCCAGAACTTGGTGGCCCGGACCTTGAAGCCGACGCGCGCGGCCGCGCTCTCGTCGCCGCCGATGGCGAAGAGGGAACGCCCGAACATGGTGTATCGGGTGACGAAGAACGCGACAGCGAGGACCCCAACCAAGATCAGGAAGGACACGGGCATGGCCGATTGCAACCCGGAGTTTTCGTTGCGGGCGACAAACAGGGACGCGGACCCGAAGGCCTGCATGGACTGCGGGATCGTATTGATCTGGACGGACTTCAGTGCCCCCTGCATGACACCGTTAAAGACGTTGGCCGTGCCCAGCGTGATGATCAGCGTGGGGACCGTGAGCCTGGAGGTGAAGATTCCGTTGAAAGCGCCCAAGATCGCGCCGAAGGCGGCGGCGATCAGGAAGGGGATGATGACGGGGCCGTTCCACCCGTGGTCAACCAGGATCTTGGTGGTCACGTAGACCGCCAGGGAGGCCAGCGCGGGGAAGGACACGTCAATGCCGCCGGAGACCAGGACGAGGTGCGCGGCGATGGCGAACAGGCCGGGGACGACCATCGCCCCTGCCAGGTCGACCATGTTGTTGACGGTGTAGAACTGTCCGGAACGCGCCTGGATGACGAGCGTGAGCGCGGCGATGACCAGGAAGACCCAGAATTCGTTGGCTCGCAGCAGTTTCGTGATTGTTCGGGGCATTAGTCCTCTCCCCTCTCGCTTGCGGCGGTCGGCCTCGGCTGCGCCTTGGTGTCGTCCCTCGACCCGGCCGGTGAGCCCTCTTCGGACAGCAGCCGGGTCAGCTCCGCCTCGGTGAGGGAATCGGGATTGATCGCCTCGCTGAGTTCTCCGGCGCGCATGATGGCGATCGTCGAGCAGTTGGTGAGTACCTCGGCGATGTCGTCGGAGATTATGACGATCGCCATGCCCTGCCCCGCGAGTTCCCGCAGGATGGAATGGATCGTGTATTTACTTCCGATGTCGACACCGACCGTGGGGCCGTTGAGGATGAGGACGGAGGGGCTGATGGCGAGCCACTTGGCCAGGACGACCTTCTGCTGATTGCCGCCCGACAATGTGTTGACGGCGCCCGCGGGGTCGGGGGTAACGACGCCAAGCCGCTCGACCCACTTCTTTTCTTCTGCCCGTATTGCTACCTTGTCGACGAAGCCCAGGGCACGCGTGAAGGCATCTATCTCGGAGATCGTGATGTTTTCACCGATGGACCGGGAAAGGAAGAGCCCTTCGGTCAGCCGGTCCTCGGGAACGTAGGCAATGCCGGCGTCGATGGCGTCGCGCACGCCCCGCAGGGTGACATCCTTACCTTTGACGGTGATGCGCCCGGAGTCGAGGGGGATCATTCCAAAGAGGGACATGGCCAATTCGGTGCGACCGGATCCCAGCAGGCCCGTGATTCCCAGGATTTCGCCGGGGCGGACGGTGAGGGAAGCGTCGGTGAAGGCGCCGCCCACGGTGGCTCCGCGAACCTGGAGGATCGGCTCCTGGTCAATGTAGCCTCTCCGGTAGCGTTCATCGTCGAAGTCGCGCCCTGTCATGTGGCGGGCGAAGCTGGCACGGTCGAGGTCTTCCTTGGGGCAGGTGATGACCCTGTGTCCGCTGCGCAGGATCGTGAAGCGCTCGGCGATCTCGAAAACCTCCTCAAGCTTGTGGGACACGAAGAGGATCGCGATCCCCCGCGAGCGCAGATCCAGGATGATGTCGAAGAGGGCGCGCACCTCCTTTTTGGTGAGCGCGGTCGTGGGTTCGTCCATGATGATGAGCTTCGCGTCTCCCATGAGTGCGCGGCTGATGGCGACCAGCTGCTTGTCGGCGACGGAGAGGTTGCCGACGAGCTCGTCAAGGTCGACGCTGAAGCCGATCTTGGCCACGGCCTCGCGCGCGATATCGCGCATGTGCGAGCGGTTGACCAGTCGGGAACCTGCGGCGACTTCGCTGCCGAGCGCGATGTTTTCCATGACGGAAAGGTTGGGGAAGATGGAGAAATCCTGGTAGATGACGCGCACTCCGGCGTCGATCGCGTCGGCGGGGGTCAGGCGCGCGTACTCGCGTCCCGCGATGGCGACCGTCCCCTCCTCCGGGGTGTGGACGCCGGAGATGACTTTGATGAGGGTGGATTTGCCCGAACCGTTTTCTCCGGCCAGGCAGTGGATTTCTCCGGGCGCGATCTCCAGGTCGATGTCGACCAGGGCTCGTACGCCCGCGAAGGATTTACTGACGTGTCGCACCGCCAGCACTGGGGTGTCCATGTGGGGTCCTTTTCTTGCTTGCCACCGTTCGGGGCTGCCGGCCGCCTGCGGTGGTGTCGGGGTTACCCGGCCATGGCCTCGTTCGTGGTGACGAGGCCATGGCCGGGTGGCTGTCGGCTGGATTGTGGTCAGAAACCGAAGGAGTCAACGTTGTCCTTGGTGATCTGGATCCATCCGTTCCCTTCGAGAACCTTGGTGGATCCCGGTGAGAAGTGCATGTTCTCGTATCCCTTGACGCCCAGGTTGACGCCGTCGGAAATATTTTCACCGTCGAGGATCTTGGTGGCCAGGGACGCCATCGCGTAGCCGGCGTCCGCGGGGTCCCACAGGGTCAGCGAGGCGACCGATCCGTCCTGGAGGATCTGCCTGTTAGCGTTGGGCAGGCCGGTCCCGGCTGTGAAGACCTTGCCCTTGAGGCCCAGTTCGTCGATGGCGCGGGCGGTGCCGGGCGCATCAAAGGAGGAGGTGCCCAGGATACCCTTGACCTCGGGGTACTTCTTGAGGACTTCCTTGGCGGTCTGGTAGGCGGTCTCCGCGTTGTCCTGGGATTCGACGCGGGGCTCGGCCTCCAGCAGCGTCATCTTCGGGTACTTTTCCTTCTGGTGGGCGACCGCGCCGTCGGCCCACTCGTTGTGGGACGCGTTGGTGACGTGGCCGACCATGGTGGTGTAGACGCCTTCCTCGCCCATGGCCTGGGCCAGGTTATCCATGATGAACGCGCCGTATTCGCTGTTGTTAAAGGCCTCAATGTCGTACATGGTGTTCTGCTGGGAAGCGCCCTCGTGGGTGACCACCGTGATGCCCGCGTCCATGGCCTGCTTGAGGACGGGTTCGATGGCGCCCGGGTCAACCGGGACCACACAGATAGCGTCAACCCCCTGGGCGATGAGGTCCTGGATGACCTGCGCCTGCATGGTGGCGTCTGTTTCGGCGGGGCCCTTCTGGAATACGTTCATGCCGGTGTCGGCCGCGTACTTTTTCACGCCGGTTTCCATGCGGACGAACCAGGGGTTGGTGGCGTCCTTGGGGACGACGGCGATCGTGTGGTTGCCGCCGCGTCCCCCGGACCGGTTGGTCGAGGATTGGGAGGCGTCCCCTCCCGTGCACGCGCCGAGGGTGAGGGCGAACGCAGATGCGGTGACGAGCGCGGTTGCTGCGAGATTGGGCTTCATTGAAGACTCCTCTGGGTATTTCAACGTCTGTGTTGTGGTTGTTGAGCAGCTGCGTCGCTGCGTTGCAACGTTGCTCCGTCGCGGCTCTGCTGCGATATTGTGTGCCGGGCACTCCCCGTCCTTGGGGGCGCGGCGGCGTGCCACCATCCTACGCCATAGGCTTGTCGTCTCTTGCCATATGGACGAAATTGGTCCGGATTGCTACCGAACGAACAGTTGTTAACAAAGCATACAGGTTTATCGAAGTGACTTCAAACTATTGGGACATGAATGGTCTGAGGAGAAAGGGTCGACGCGACACACTCCTGCGGACTACCACATATAAATACGATGGCTGGAGGCGAACTCTCATTCACCTCCAGCCTCGGGTATGGTCACAACGAAGCGGCCTCAGAGGTTTTCCACGACGGCCGCCCGAGGCCCCCTCTCTCCAGTGGCGGCATCTCGCCAGGCCTCAAGGGCGCGCAGGAAGGCCGTCGCTCCGGGATCTTGCAGGCCGATTGACCTGTCCTGCAGCCACGAGGCTCGCCCACGCTGGGACTGCAGGTCTCGGGTGGCCACGACGACGGCGGCCGAGGACGAGATCGCGCTATCGAGGGCAGCTAACGCAAGGCCGCTATCCGTTGCCACCTGCGGATTAGCTGAGAGGCTGTCGGCCAGCGAATCGACGGCGGGCACCATCGCGTCAAGGATCGTCTTGTCGCCGACTTGGCTCTTTCCGCGATGGGAGATCGAGTTCGCGGCCGCACGGATGAACGCCTCGGCTTCCACTGCGGTCACGTCCTCGCATCCTACCCAGACCTTGGAACCCGCGAGCAGGCCTCCGGCCACCAGCGCCGCCATCGTTGACGGATTCGCATTCGCGAATGCTCTCGCGCAGGTCCGCGCGACGTCGGAGGGGACCGGCTCTGGATCTGTGGGCATGGCGTCGAGCGCTTCGATCACCGCACGCGCGCCCGCGGAGATCGTGATGCCCAGGTCGCCGTCCCCGAGAACCTGATCGAGGTCACCCAGTTCGTCCGAGGACTCGATCAGCAGCGACATCGAGGCCTGGATCTGACGTATGAGTCCACGAGATCGCATAGTTACGCCTCCCTGAAGAACGGGGACTGAGCTGGAGCATCCAGGAGCTCAAGGAGACCGTCGTCTACCTTGAGCAGGGAGATCGAGGCTCCGGCCATTTCCAGGGACGTTGCGTACTCACCGACGTAGCGGCGCTCGATCACGACCCCGAGGTCCGCAAGACGATGATGCGCGCGCCTATAGAGCAGATACAGCTCCTCCAGCGGCGTCGCTCCGAGGCCATTGACGAGGACCGCGACGCGGTCTCCCTCGCTCAAGCCCAGGTCAGGAATGACGGAGTCGAGGATCCTGTCCGCTATCTCGTCGGCGGTTCCGAGAGGACCACGATGGATTCCGGGTTCGCCGTGAATACCGATGCCGATTTCCATCTCCCCTTCGGGTAGTTCGAAGGACGGGGAACCGGTTGTGGGGAGAATTGTTGGGGAGAGGCCGACGCCCATCGTGGCCGTGTTATCGACAACCTTCTGAGCGACGTCAGCAACCTCGTCGAGCGTATCGCCTCGCTCGGCGGCCGCGCCCGCAGCCTTGTATGCAAAGAAGATACCCGCGACACCTCGACGATCCTTCGCGCGCTCCTTGGGTTGAGAGGCCACGTCGTCACAGCCGAGAACGGTGCGCGTTTCGATTCCGTCAAGTTCGAGGAGGTCCACGGCCAGGTCAAAGTTGAAGACGTCGCCGCCGTAGTTTCCGTAGAGGAAGAGCACGCCTGCGCCACCATCGACCGCTTTGGCGGCATCCGCGCACTGCTGGACTGACGGAGAGGAGAAGACGTTGCCGATGGCGACACCGGAGCACAGTCCTTTGCCGACGTAGCCTTTGAAGAGGGGGAGGTGTCCCGAGCCACCCCCGGTCACGATTCCAACCCTGCCCAGGGTTGGGCTGTCGGCACGGACGAGAACGCGGCGATCGTCGCCGGGTGTCTTGACCTGATCGGGGTGAGCCAGGAGAATGCCCTCAACCATCTCATCGACGAACTGGCCGGGGTTGTTAATGATCTTCTTCATGATCATTTCCTTTCTGTTGAGCCGCTTTCGCCAGCGACTGCCGAATCTGTGGGCTGAAGGCTGAGGAGAGGCGCGATCGGACGTCTTTCCAATCGATGCAATCAAGGACGAGAACGCCAATAAGGATGACTCCCTGGGCGATGGAGTATTGGAAGGCGGACAACCTCATCGAGGTGAATCCGCTCTGAACGACTTGGAGCGTCAGGGCCGCCAGGAATACGCCTCCAACGGTGGCGAAGCCGCCGTTCGGGTTCGTCCCTCCGAGGACGGCGATGACGATGACGAGCAGAACGTAAGAGGCTCCATAGTCGGCCGAGGCCGTGGGGTTTCGGGCGATGAACACGATTCCCGTCAGCGATCCGAGGAAGCCCGTCAGCAGGTACGAGCTCATCAGGATTCGTGTCGATCGAATGCCGGAGAATCGGGCGGCCGTTCGGTTCGCTCCCTCGAGCGAGAGCGCCAGACCCAGCGGCGAGCGGGACAGGATGAATCCGATCAACAGCGCGACGAGGCCGAAAACGATGAACAGGAGCGGGACGCCCGCGACGGCAGTCTTTCCGAAAGCGGTGAGAGATTCGGGAGAACCGTAGAGGGTCTTGCCTCCCGTCCACACGACCGCCAAGCCGTTGAATATCTGCATCGTCCCCAGCGTGGCCAGGATCGGGGTGACACCCACGTAAGCAATCAGGAAGCCGTTCACCAGACCGCAGGCGAGGCCGACGGCCAGTCCGATGAGGATGATGACCAGGCTCCACCGTTCGGCACTCGCGGCACCCCCCAGCACCGACGAGGTGTAGAGCGTCGAGACGGTGATCGCGCACAGGTTGGCGATTGCAACCAACGATAGGTCGATGCCCCCTGTGACCATGGAGATCATCATCGCAATCGAGAGGATGCCGATCTCTGCGACGGCGAGCAGCATGTTCTGTACGTTCAGTCCCGTGAGGAAGACACTCGGGGACAGGACTGAGAACAGTGCGATGGCGACGAGCAGAATGAGGACCATTCGGCCGATTGACCTGTCGCGTCGTATCCGAGACAGCAGAGAAGCGCTCAAACGGTCAATGCGGGAGTTGGTTTCACGAAGTGTAGTGTTCATGGCGCTCATCCTTTGACGGCCTGGGGGTCGGCGTTGCTGTGGTCGGCCTGCGCGTTTTTGCTTCGTAGGAGTCTCGTTCCTCGTTTGGCGGCCAGGGCTTGAATGCCAACGCCGGCGACGAGAAGCAGGCCGACTGCGGCGCGCTGCCATGCGCTCGGAACGCCGATGAGGATCAGCGAGTTGTTAATCAGCTGCACGAGCAGGACCCCGAGGATGGTTCCCCGGACGGAGCCACGCCCTCCGAAGATTGACGCGCCTCCAAGGACGACGGCGGCAATGATGTCGAGTTCGTGTCCGACCAACTCCTGGGGGTTGGCCGAGCGGCCCAGGATCATGTAGACCATGCCTGCGGTTGCAGCCAGCGTTCCCGCGATGACGTAGACGCAGATCTGCGTTCTCTTGACGTCGATTCCGGCCCGGTGGGCGGACTCGGTGTCCCCGCCGATCGCGTAGATGGCCCGGCCGAACATCGTCTTGCTGAGCAGCAGCGCGATGACGATCGCCAGGATGATGGCTGGAATGATCATCGAGTGCAGCAGCGCGACGCCGGTATCGGTATCGACCGAGACGATATTGGCGGTCGAGGCGGAGGCCATACCCTCGGGTAGTTGGGCGATGTACGTGGAGCCGATGTACGCCAGGAGGAAGCCTTGAAAGATGCCCTGGGTGCCAAGGGTGACGATGAGGGTTGGGAGCCGGAATCGGGAGATCAGGTAGCCGTTGAGGAGCCCCAGCAAGGCTCCGATGATCAGCGCCATCGCGAAGGATCCGAACAGGCCGATGTTGATGCCTCGGCTCAGTTGGAACACGATGGTGGCGTAGGAGGCGAAAGACGCGATGGCCGCGAAGGAGACGTCAATTCCGCCGGAGATGATGACCAGCAGGACGCCCAGCGCGTAGATCGTCGGGACGATGGAGGAACGCAGAAGGGAGAAGAGCGTGGAGACCGTGAAGAAGGCAGGGCTAATCACTGACATGACGAGAGCGAGCACCACCAGGACTGTGAGGACGATTCCCTCGCGGTTGGGTCCCCAGATCCAACGCAGCACGTTTCGTACGGCGGCGGGAAGGTTCATGACACGACCATCTTTCTAATCGTTCGGGTATCGACGTCCGTTCCAGTCAATTCGGCGTCGATATGACCGCCCTTGGTGATCAACACGCGATGGCAGCAGGAGACGAGTTCCGGGGCGTCGTCAGAGATTATGACGATGGCCATCCCGGCCCTCGCTTGTTCCCGCAGGATCTCCAGGATTTCGGCCTTTGATCCAACATCGACTCCGACCGTGGGACCGTTGAGGATGAGGACCTTGGGCTTGCGTGCGAGCCACTTGGCGAGAACAACCCTCTGGGCGTTTCCGCCGGACAGAGAGCGCACGGGGGCGAGAACATCCGGCGCTTTGATCCGGAGGGTCTCGAAGTAGTGCGCGATGGTCTGTCTAATCCTGTCCTTGCGGAGCGTGTTGAGCTTCGAGGTATGGTGGTCGAGGGACGCAGCGATCACATTATCGGCGATGGACTTGTCGAGAAAGAGTCCCTCGGTGAGTCGATCCTCTGGGACGTATCCGATGTGGGCACCGATCGCCTGCTTGATGGAGTTGACCTCGACCTGTTCACCGTCGATATACACACGTCCACTGTCGATCGGGAGAAGGCCGAAGAGCGCCTGCGCTATTTCGGTTCGTCCCGAGCCGAGAAGTCCGGTGATTCCAAGGATTTCTCCTTTCTTCACGGAAAAGCTGACATCCTCGAAGCCTCCCTTGGAAGTGAGAGCTTCGACCCTCAGGCGTTCATGGGCGTCCAGTTCGAGGGCCGGGACGCGCCTGCTCTGGTCGAGTTCCTTTCCGGTCATGTAGTGGGTAATTTTCTCCCGGTCGAGTTCCTCGACCGGGGAGTCGATGACGTTGCGCCCGGAGCGCATGATGGTGACGCGCTGAGAGATCGCCATGACCTCGTCAAGCTTGTGCGACACGAAGATGAGTGCTACCCCCTCGGCGCTGAGCTTCTCAACCACCATGAAGAGTCGAGCAACCTCCCGTTGGGTCAGGGCGGTTGTTGGCTCGTCCATGATCAAGAGCTTCGCGTTGCCGGCGAGGGCTCGACAGATCGCAGTCAGCTGCTTGTCGGCGACGGAAAGCTGCTCGACGTAGGCTTCGAGGGGGAGGATGACTCCCAGGCGATCCATGATCATTCGGGCATGCCGCGTCGTGTATGAGCGGCTGTAGAAGCTCTTCTTGTCGGTCATGGAGGATGTCATCATGATGTTCTCGGCCACGGTGAGGTTGGAGAACAGGGAGAAGTCCTGGTAGATGACCTGAATGCCTGCTTTCATCGCACTGAGCGGCGTGAGTGCCGTGATTTCTTGGCCGTCAATTGCGATGGTTCCTGAGTCTGGCCGGTGTACGCCGGAAATTACCTTGATGAGGGTTGATTTCCCGCAGCCGTTCTCTCCGGCCAGGCACAGGACCTCGCCGGGCCACACAGCCAGGTCGACACTGTCGAGGGCTCGGACGCCGCCAAAGTTTTTGACAATATGACGAACCTCTAGGAAGGGGTTCTCGTGCGCGCTCGAGCCTTGTCCGTTGGGGCGCGGTGCTTGTTCCACATTGGTGCGCATGTGCTCTCCTTCGAGTGTCGTGTGGACAGCGCTGTCGTGGGACGCGAGCCCCGGCCTCGCCTTTCTCGCGCCGAGGCCGGGGCCGCCTCGTTAGAAGTTGTACTTCTTGGCTTGCTCGGCGTCGGCGGCGATCTGGGCGGAGCCGACCCAGACGTTGTCGTAGCCGTCGAGCTTGTGCAGGTTGTTGTAGCCCTCGATGCCGAGGTCCGTGCCCTCGGTGATGGTTCCGCCGTCAGCGAGGATCTTGGCGATCTGGAGCTGGGCCTTCCCGGCGAGGGCGGGATCCCAGAAGAAGATCTTGTCGATCGATCCGGTGGCGAGGTACTTGGCGGAGGCGGAGGGGATGGAGGTTCCCATGACGCAGACCTGGTCGGAGAGGCCGGCTTCTTCGATCGCGCGTGCAATGCCGGGCACGTCGTTACCTGCGGAGCCCTGGAAGGCCTTGATGTCGGGGTACTTGCCGAGCACCTCCTTCGCCTTCTCGTAGGCGGCGGTCTCGTTGTCGGTGGACTCGATGGGCGTTTCGACTCGCTCCATGCCTGGGAAGTTCTTCTGCTGGTAGTCGTAGGCTGCCTCGACCCATTCCATGTGGGTCTTGGCGGTCAGGCCGCCGACGAATTGCACGTACTTGCCGGTGCCGCCAGTGCATTCGCCGATGCTCTTCATGATGTCTACCCCGTAGGAGGCGTTGTCGAAGGCTTCGATGTCGACGTCGACGTTCTTGATGCCGGTCGCCTCGTGGGAGACCACCTTGATGCCCTGGGCTCGGGCCTGCTCAAGGACCGCGGAGAGGGCCTCGGGGGAGTTGGGGACGACGGTGATGGCCGCGGGCTTTTGCGCGATGAGATCCTGGATGATCTGGATCTGCTTCTCGGGGGAGACGTCCGTTCCTCCTTCCGTTCGCGTGTCGTAGCCGTTGGCGGCGCCCCACTCCTTGACTCCGACGTCCATTCGATCAAACCAGGCGATTCCCTTGACCTTGACGACGGTGACCATCGTCTTGCTGGCATCGCCTGAGGCCGATCCGGTGGTGCTCCCGGGGTTCTCCCCGGCCGTCCCACCGACGGTCGAGCAGGCCGTCAGAGCCAGGATCGACGCAATGGACATCGCTGCCGCGCTCAGTCTTCCGATCTTCATGTCGTCACTTCCTCGTGATCTCGTTGGCCGACGCTGTGGGTTCGCCATCTCCCGCGATGGCGCACGCAACATGGCGTGACCCGCGTCGCAATCACCAACAGTACACGCGCTTTCGCGCATTTACAACTCTCTTTCGCGCATGTCTCATGCGCTGAAGCAGCCATCATCGCGCGGTCCTCTCCGCTCGGTTGCACGGTTACACGCAAATACTGAGCGAATAACTCCCCGTAGACTGCGATTACTCGCGAGATCTCTCGTTGCGCGGTATCGCGCACATTCGCTCCGAAAGTTCGCTACAGTGTCAAGAGGGCGGAGTCCGCGATGCCCTGTTGCAGGCATCCGTCGTTGATTCCGCCGCCGTCCCCCGTCCGTAGCCAGCAGAAGGAAGCATCGTGACCCGGCAAGACACCATTGTTTCCATGATTGAGGCGACAGGCTTCGAGACCGTGTCCTCCCTGGCGGAAGCCCTCGAGGTCAACGTGTCAACCATCCGCAGGGACCTGGAGCACCTTGCCGAGGCGGGCCTCGTGCGCCGCACCCACGGAGGCGCGATCCCCGTCCCGCAGGACGAGGACACCGAGGAGTTCCTGCACGATTCGCCCAACCGAGCCGAGAAGCGCGCGATCGGGCCGGCGATGGCGGAGCGGATCCTGGACGGGCAGTCCGTCTTCCTCGACTCGGGGTCGACGTGCCTGGAGGTTGCGCGCGCCCTCAACGCCCGCCGCGTCACCGTGGTGACGCACGACCTGCTGGTTGGCCTGGAGATCCTCAAGAAGCCATCGCTGAACCTGGTGTTCGTCGGGGGCGAGCTGCTGCCCAACCGGACGCACATGTGGGGGCCGACCGCGATCGACCAGCTGGACCACATCCGCGTGAACACCGCCGTGTTTGGGGCAAACTCGGTGATGGAGGACGGCATCTACGCCTCCTCCGGCTACTCGATCGAGCTGCAGCAGAAGGTCCGCGCGATCGCGTCGACCGCCTACTTCGTCGCGGACTCCACCAAGTTCGGCCGCAACGCCCTCTACAAGGTCCTCGGCATCGACGCCTTCACCGCGGGCATCACCGATTCCTACCTCTCCCCCATCTCGGCCGCCGCCTACCCGATCCCCCTCATCCGGGCCGAGGTGAGTCAGGGGTAGGTCAGAGCCCTTGGGACCGGGGGACCGAGTCCCAAGGTTCCTGTCGGCGGCGACATTCGCCGATCAAACTCCCACCAGATCCGTCAAGGTTCTGAGCGTAAGATCCTTTGTCGTGTCGATTGGGGCACCTCGGAAGACATCGGAGGAGATCTCCCCGCTAGAATCACACACCGACACCACAACTCCCTGCGAGCCCTCACGGTGATCGACAAGCCGTTGAAGCAAGCGGGAGATAGCTAAGGAAATCGCAATGCCGACAGACAAAAGAACGACGCCGAGTATTGAGCAAACTCTTTGGTCTACCGCTGAAACAATGCGGGCGAAGGGGAACCAGGAGGCCTCTGAATACAAGCACGTTGTGCTCGGGCTCGTGTTCCTCAAGTACGTCTCGGACAAATTCGCGGAGCGCCGGGAGGAGCTGCGCCGGGAGCTCGTTGAGGACGGCTTGGACGAAGCGCAGACCGGGTCGTTCCTGGAGGACAGGGACGAGTACTCTGGTCACAACGTCTTTTGGATTCCCGGCGGCGCGCGTTGGGATCAGCTCCAAGCAGCGGCGAAACTCCCCGGAATCGGCCAGCGAATCGACGGGGCCATGCGGTTGATTGAGCGGGCGAACCCATCACTCATGGGCGTGCTGCCGCGCAACTACGGACGCGAGGACCTCAAGGAGGAGATGCTCGGTGAACTCATCGACCTCATCGGCTCCATCGGATTCGGCGCTGACGACGATCACAATGCCGACGACATCCTCGGCAGAGTCTACGAGTATTTCCTCGGTATGTTCGCCGGCGCGGAGAAGGGCAAGGACGGCGGGGAATTTTACACGCCAAGGAGCGTCGTCAACCTCCTTGTGGAGATGCTCCAGCCTTTTTCAGGTCGCGTGTACGATCCATGCTGCGGCAGTGGTGGTATGTTCGTGCAATCCGCGAGGTTCGTTGAGGCGCACGGCGGAAATCGCGACGAACTGTCGATCTACGGCCAGGAGAAGGCTGCGTCCACGTGGAGACTGGCTAAGATGAACCTGGCGCTGAGAGGGATCGAGGCAGACCTCGGCCCTCGGGACGCTGAGACCTTCACCGAGGACCAGCACCCGGATCTGCGCGCGGACTTCATCATCGCCAACCCGCCCTTCAACCTCAAGGGCTACTGGTCCGCCACACTCCAGGACGACCCGCGTTGGGTGTATGACACTCCGAACGACTCTAACGCGAACTACGCGTGGATTCAGCATTTCCTCTACCACTTGAGCCCTTCTGGTAGCGCGGGCTTCGTCATGGCGAACGGGGCGCTCTCCTCCAAAGCAAAGACTGACGGCATCATCCGCCGAGCTATGGTCGAGGCGGACGTGGTGGACTGCATCGTGGCACTGCCCGACAAACTCTTCTTCAACACCGGCATCCCGGCCTGCCTGTGGTTCCTTTCCAAGAACCGTCATGGCGACGGGCACCGCGACCGGCACGGCGAGGTATTGTTCATCGACGCGCGCAACACGGGTGAGATGATCACTCGCGCCCACCGTCAGCTCACTGCTGATGACATCGAGCGAATCTCCAGTGTGTACAATACGTGGCGCTCCCGGACTGAGTACAATGACTACGAGAATGTGCCCGGATTCTGCAAAGCAGCCACTATCCAGGAAATCACCGACAACGACTTCATCCTCACCCCCGGCCGGTACGTCGGACTCGACGACTCCATCGACCCCGATGCTGAGCCGATTGAGAAGAGAATAACACGTCTGACAAACGAACTTCTCAATGCGTTCGAGATAGATCACCTCCTTGAAGAACAAATTCACGTCTCCCTCAAGGAGTGGCAGTGAGGTTTGGTGAAATCGCAGAACTACGTCGGCAACTTGTTCGACCCGACAAATTTAAAGAATACTGCAAATACCTTGGGTACGACAGCATCGCTCCTGGCTCTCTCCATATTACACAGTGGGACACGCCGAAAGCAGTTTCCAGTGCGAAGTTAGCTTTTTTCCCTAACGACACCATCTACGGCCGTTTACGTCCATACTTTCGTAAGGTAGTATGGACAGGGTCAAGCTACGGCATTTGTTCTTCAGACTTCTGGGTGTTTCAACCGAAAAACGGCACTGATCCTCGTTTTCTGTTTTACGTAGCGGCACTTCCTGAGTTTACCAACCTCGCTTCGGCTTCTGCGACGGGCACAAGGATGCCTCGCGCAAACTGGGACACAATTTCCGAGTACGAAATTGCAGACTTCACGTACGAGCAGCAAATGGCAATAGGTGACCTTCTGGGGAGACTTGATGACAAGATCGACTTCAACCATCGCCGACGAGTTCTCTGCCGTAAACTAGGGCTCGCTATTACGGACTATTTAATACGCAATACGTCATGTGTGCCGCTTAGTTACTATGCGGAGTCTATTTCGCGGGGAGTTACTCCAAAATACTACAAGGGTCATAATGCAACGCCTATCTGCGTTTTGAATCAAAGATGCATTCGAGATGGATGGGTGTCGCTCAGCTCAGCACGCCTGATGCTACCTCGCAGGCGCGAGAAGAAATCCGCTATAGCAGAATTTGATGATTTACTTGTCAATTCAACGGGCCAGGGGACCCTCGGCAGAGTCGGTCGTTGGAGTTATCGGGAACCCGTCTACGTCGACGGCCACGTGACAGTCGTAAAGGCTGACCGGCAGCGCATTTCACCGGTTCTTCTTCCGTACCTTGTTTTTCCGCTCCAGTCAGAGATTGAACAAATGGCTGAGGGTTCCACGGGACAGACAGAACTTTCCCCGTCAAGTCTTGGATCACTACAGGTTCCTTTGCTTACTCTCGAAGAGCAGAAGACCGTCGTCGAACAGCTTTCAACACTTGAAGAAATGGCACATCATTGTTCCATCGAAACCAGGATGCTTGCTGAGCTCCGCGATACACTGTTGCCGGAGCTGATGAGCGGGCGGATGCGAGTCGACGAGGCTGGTCGGCTCGTCGCGGACGCGTTTGGAAAGGAGTCAGTTGATGACTAGTTCCGTCTACCGGTTTGATGAATCGACAGTCGAACAGGCCGCGAAGGAGTGGCTTGCCGAGATCGGTTACCGCACCGGATACGCGCCTGTTGACGCCCCCGTGGGCCAGGCGCGCGAGACTCCCGGGGACTGCGTTCTGTGGTCGTACGTGGCTGAAGCACTTGTCCGACTCAACCCTAGGGCGTCGAATGATCTGGTGCGCTCCGCGCTCGCGCGCATTCAGCGTGCCGAGTCCCAGGACGTGATGAGTGAGAACCAGCGGCTTCATGAGCTCATGGTGGCGGGCGTGCCCGTCGAAACCACCGGCGAGGATGGTCGACCCACCACAGTACGGCTGCGCCTCGTTGACTTCAACGATCCGGCGAACAATGACTGGCGCGCACTCAACCAGTTCACAGTCGTCGAGGGGGGCCACAACCGTCGCCCCGACGTGCTGGTGTTTCTCAATGGCCTGCCCGTCGGCCTCATGGAGCTGAAGAATCCCACGGACGAAAAGGCAACTCTGCGCAATGCCTGGAACCAGATTCAGACATACCGCAAGCAGATTCCCTCGGTCTTCTTCCCCAACGTCATCACCGTCATTTCCGAGGCACATCTGCGGCGATGAGTTTCCTTCACCGGAGGCTTCGAGCACTACGCTCCGTGGAAGACCATGGACGGACACGACATCGTCACAGACCCTCCAGCACTCGAAGTACTCATCAAGGGTGTGTTCACCCCCGCACGGTTTCTCGACATTCTGCGGAACTTCGTCGTCTACTCGGACGAGCCCGTCACCGACGCGGCCACTGGTCAACGCCGCCGCATGATCATCAAGCGCATTGCGAAGTACCACCAGTACTGGGCGGTCAACGCTGCCGTTGAGTCCACAGTCAGGGCAGCCGGTCCAAACGGGGACAAGCGCGGTGGCGTGGTGTGGCACACCCAGGGATCCGGCAAGAGCTTCGAAATGGTGTTCTACGCGGCCAAACTCATGCGGGACCAGCGCATGTCCAACCCAACACTGGTGTTCATCACCGACCGGAACGACCTTGATGACCAGCTTTTCGGCGAGGTGTTCTCCCCTGCTCAGATCCTTCCCGAGACCCCGGTCCAGGCCACGGGGCGAGACAACCTGCGTCAGCTGCTCACCCGCGCATCGGGCGGCATCATCTTCACCACACTGCAGAAGTTCGCTCCCGGCCAGGACGGGGACATGAACCCGGTGCTCACCGATAGGCGCAACGTTGTTGTGGTGGCCGACGAAGCGCACCGATCCCAATACGGCTTCGAGGAGACCCTCGACAGCCAAGGCCGTCTCAAAGCGGGGCTCGCCAAGCACCTTCGTAACGCACTCCCCGGCGCGACGTTCCTCGGCTTCACCGGAACGCCCATCGAGTCGAACGATCGCTCCACCCGTGCTGTGTTCGGCGACTACGTCGACATCTACGACCTCACTCGCGCCGTGGAAGACGGCGCAACCGTCAAGATTTTCTACGAGTCCCGCCTGGCCAAGATCAATTTGGACGAGGAGCAGCTCGGCCAGTTGGACACCATTGTTGATGACAGTAGCGAGGCAAGCAGCACGGGTGAGGCCGAACAGGCCAAGACCAAGTGGTCGCGCCTGGAGGCTCTGGTCGGGGCGGACTCCCGGCTGGATGCAGTTGCTGCTGACATCGTGGCGCACTGGGAGAAGCGCCGCGCCTCCATGGCTGGCAAGGGGATGATCGTGACCATGAGCCGCCGTATTGCCGTTGCCCTGTACAACAAGATCACAGCACTGCGGCCCCAGTGGCACTCCGACGACATCAACAAGGGCCGCATCAAAGTCGTTATGACCGGCTCGGCGGCCGACCCAGA
>NZ_FNLK01000004.1 GCF_900105015.1 Schaalia meyeri
CTCGCTCGCGTGTGGCGTGCTGGCCGCGCGCCTTTGCGCAACCGCGTCGGTTGGCCTGGCAAAGAACCTGCGCCAGGACCTCTTCTTCAAGGTCCAGGACTTTTCCTTCGCCGACATCGACCGCTTCTCAACGTCCTCCCTGGTGACGCGCATGACGACGGACGTGACCAACGTGCAAAACGCGTTTAGCATGCTGATCCGCGTCGCCGTGCGCGTCCCCCTCATGATCATCTTTTCCATCGTCATGGCGTGGCGCATCAACGTGTCGATGGCGCTCGTTTTCCTGGGCATGCTTCCCGTGCTGGCCATCATTCTCGCAATCATCGTCCTGGTGGCCTTCCCGATTTTCCGGCGCATTTTTAAAAAGTACGATGCGCTGAACAACTCCGTCCAGGAGAACGTCGCCGCGATCCGCGTGGTGAAGTCCTTCGTGACGGAGGAGCATGAGACGAAGAAGTTTCGGCGGGCCTCCCAGGACGTGCGCACGGACTTCACGAACGCCGAGAAGCTCATTGCCCTCAACAGTCCCGTGATGATGCTGTTCATCTTCGGCGCGATCACCGCGGTCGACTACTTCGGCGCGACCATCATCGTGGGATCGGGGGCACGGAGCTAACGAAGGGCGGATTGACGGCCCTGATCACCTACGGCATCCAGATTCTGTCCCATATGCTCGGGCTCGCCTTCATTTTCGTGATGACTACCATGGCCGCCGAGTCCGCGAACCGAATTGCTGAGGTCCTCACCCACGAGCCGTCCCTGTCCTCGCCCCCGGCGGGGCAACCGAGGTGGTCGACGGCGCCGTCGAGTTCGAGGGTGTTTCCTTCAAGTACTCGGCCACCGCTGAGGAAAACGCGCTGTCCGACATCAACCTGCGCATCGAGTCCGGCCAGACGCTGGGCATCGTCGGCGGGACGGGATCGGCCAAGACCTCTCTCATCCAGCTGATCTGTCGGCTCTATGACGCCAGCGAGGGAACCGTCACGGTCGGCGGCCTGAACGTGCGCGATTACGACCTGGAAACCCTGCGCGACGCGGTCTCCGTTGTCCTGCAGAGGAACGTTCTCTTCTCCGGGACCATCAGGGACAACATGCGTTGGGGCAACCCCGATGCGACCGACGAGCAGATCGAGCACGCCTGCAAGCTCGCCCAGGCCGACGAATTCATCACGCAGCTGCCCGGCGGCTACAACTACGTGATCGCGCGCGGCGGGACAAACGTGTCGGGCGGACAAAAGCAGCGGCTGTGCATCGCCCGCGCGCTGCTGAAGAAGCCGAGGATCCTGATCCTGGATGACTCCATGTCGGCGGTCGATACCAGGACAGATTCGCTCATCCGCGGTGCGCTTGAGACAGAAATCCCGGGGACCACGACCATCATCATTGCTCAACGGCTGTCTTCCGTCGAGCACGCCGATCAGATCGTCGTCCTTCACGACGGGCGCATCACGGAGCGCGGCACCCACGCCCAGCTGATGACAGCGGGCGGAGAATACCGAGAGATCTACGACTCCCAGAACGCGTCCAGCGAAAGCGAGGTGGCCTGATGTCCCGCGCACGCAACGCCCGCGTTGACAGTGAGAAGCTGGAGGGTATCCCGCATCCATTCCCTCGCCTGATGCGATACGTTGTTCGCCACTACCCGGTGCGCATCGGCCTGACGGTCGCGTGCATCATCATGGCGGCGGTCGCCTCGGCGGTCGGGGCGATCTTCATGCAGAGAATCATCGACACGGTTGTCACCCCCGGCCTGGAAAACGGTTTCGACACGGTGCGCGCGACCCTCGTGCGCCTGGTCATCACGATGGGCATCATCTTTTGCGCCGGCGTGATCGGTAGCTTCATCTCTACCCGCGCCATGGCGATCGTGACGCAGGGGACCCTCAAGCACATGCGCGACGACATGTTTGATTCGATGGAACGTCTGCCGTTACGATTCTTTGACACGCACCCGCACGGCGCGATCATGTCGACGTTCACAAACGACACGGACGCCATTCGTCAGCTGATCGGCCAGTCCATCCCGACGCTCATTCAGTCGGGCCTGACGATTGTGGTCCTCATCGGCACGATGCTGTACTACTCCGTGTGGCTGGCCCTGGTCGTGCTCCTCGTCGGCGGACTCATGGTCTGGCTGACAGGCAAGCTGGGCGGCCTCTCCGGGCGGTTCATGAGCGCCCAGCAGAGCGCGCTGGCGGACGAGGAAGGCTTCATCGAAGAGATGATGGACGGCCAGAAGGTTGTGCAAGTCTTTAACCACGAGCAGGACGCCAAGGACGATTTCATTGAGTACAACCAGGAGCTCTTCGAAGTCTCCGAGAAGGCGAATATTTACGGTAACGTTCTCATGCCGGCTCTGGGTAACATCGGCAACATCATGTACGTCGTGGTCGCCGTCGTCGGCGGTGTCATGATCCTGCGCCAGGCGCCGAACCTTCGCCTCGTCGGTATCGACGTGGTGACGGTCGGTATCGTCGTGTCCTTCCTGGGCATGGTCCGTAACTTTTCGCAGACCATCGGTCAGATGTCCATGCAGGTCCCAATGATCGCGTTGGGGCTGGCGGGCGCGGGACGAGTATTCGCCTTGATCGATCAGGAACCCGAGGAAGACCACGGGTATGTCACCCTCGTGCGTGCGCGCGAGAGGCCTGACGGAGTGATCGAGCCGACCGAGGAACGTACGGGCGTGTGGGCGTGGCGCCACCCCCACCAGGCGGAGGGCACCGTCACCTACACCCGATTGCGCGGGGAGCTCGTCATGGAGGGTGTCGACTTTTCCTACGATGGAGAAAAAGAGGTCCTGCGCGACATCTCCCTGTGGGCAAAACCGGGGCAGAAGATCGCCTTCGTGGGGCCACCGGCGCCGGAAAGACGACGATTACGAACCTGATCAACCGCTTCTACGACATTGACGACGGCAAGATCCGTTACGACGGCATCAACGTGAACAAGATCCACAAGCCGGACCTGCGCCGTTCCCTCGGGTCGTGTTGCAGGACGTGAAGCTCTTTACCGGCACCGTCATGGAGAACATCCGCTACGGGCGCCTGGATGCGACGGACGAGGAGTGCATCGAGGCTGCGAAGCTGGCGAACGCGGATTCCTTCATCCGTCGTCTGCCCGACGGCTACGACACGATGCTCACGGGCAACGGGTCGAACCTGTCGCAGGGGCAGGCGCAGCTCCTGTCGATCGCGCGGGCCGCCGTGGCCGATCCGCCGGCGATGATCCTGGACGAGGCAACCTCCTCAATCGACACGCGAACCGAGTCGCTGGTGCAGCAGGGCATGGATAACCTGATGCAGGGGCGCACGGTGTTCGTGATCGCACACCGCCTCTCCACGGTGCGCAACTCTGACGCGATCATGGTCATGGATCACGGCCGCATCATCGAGCGCGGCAGTCACGATGACCTGATCGCCCAAAAGGGCCTCTACTACCAGCTGTACACGGGTGCCTTCGAACTCGAATAGGACACGAACCCCGGGCCTCGCCGATGTCTCCGGTGAGGCCGGGGTTGCTTCGCCTGCGCGTGACGAGCGAAGCGGAGACCAAGGGATCTGGCGGGCACCTTAGCGCCGGGGTGGGGAAGGACTGTGGCGGCACTCAGCCGTCAGGCCGTGCCGGGGTCCGGGCTGGGGAGCGCAGACGAGCGCGGGCATAAGCGTGCGGGCCGCCCCAGTGGGGCGGCCCGCATCACGTCAAGCGTTACTGCCTGGTCAGTCACCGAGCGAGGCAACGCGGCGAGCAAGCTTGGACTTGCGGTTCGCGGCCTGGTTCTTGTGGATGACGCCCTTGGAGACGGCGACGTCCAGCTTGCGCGAAGCGATGCGCAGGGCAGAGAGAGCCTTCTCCTTGTCGCCGGCCTCAACGGCCTCGCGGGTCTGGCGGACCAGGGTCTTCAGCTCGGACTTCACGGACTGGTTGCGAAGGCGGCGCTTCTCGTTGGTGAGGATGCGCTTCTTCTGGGACTTAATGTTTGCCACAGTCGGATTTCTCCTTGATGTATGTCTGACAGGGTCGGTGAGGGCTGTGTCAAGACCAGGACCTAGGCGTGGGACACCCGCAAACGATCTCAACCAGACCCCCTGCCCGACCAGGCCGGGAGTCCAACGAACGATTCTACCAGGAGTGGGGCGCTGCGCCATACCCCGGAACCCGCCACGGCCTCGTAAGGTCGTCACGTGTGGTCGTTACTCGCCGTGGGAACGGTGGTGATCTTCAAGGGCGTCGACGATGCGTTGCCAGGTTGCCCTCGGCAGGATCGATCCTTCGCGGCGTACCTCGGTGGCTTTGACCCATAGGGCGCGGTCGAGTCGCACTTCGGAGGGCGCCCCTTCGAATCCACGCCCCCGATCCGATGTCGAACCAGTAGCGGCCGGCCGCGGCTTCCTGATCCGCGTCGCGCGTGTGGTCCTTGCTGGTGAGCTGCAGGATGTACACGCCCTCTCCCTGCGCGCCGATAACGACGGCGGGCGGTCCTTGCCGACGGAGGCATCCTCTTGGAAAGGAACCCACGTCCAGATAACTTCGCCGGGGTCGGCGTCCCCGTCCATGACAGGCTCGTACGAGGCATGGGCGAGCGCGTCGGCGATGCTCGCCTCGCGAATCGACGTGTCGGGTCGCTTGGAGGCAGCGGGTCTTGGCGGTGGTGAGCGGAATGGGAACGGGAGTCCCGGAGCGCTTCACGGGCCGAGCGGAGGGCCCGCGTGGGAGGATCGGCGCGTCGGCGAAGCATCCGTTCGCGCCGCAGTTTGTTGGTTCCGCCCTGCTCGAAGAAGAAACCGATGCGGCATCAATGAGCCGCTGATGAGTGATTTCATGGCACAGCATACGTGAGGCCAGAGGAGCTGGTTATTCACAGACTATGCGAAGAGGGCGAGTTATCCACAGGGGCGTAATCGAGGGAGACAGCGCACGCGGTTCAGCGTCATTCTGAGTGCGTTCGCAGATGATCTCGCTGGCAAAGAAAGGTGATGACGATGTCTGGCGCAACAATGCACGGCCCGACGGTTTCCCTGGACGCATTCGGGCTCCGATACCCCAGGCGCTCAGGAAAGCCCCGCTGACGTGCAGGCCAGGGCGTCCATCAACGTGGCGATGCGCTGCGCGGCATCGGGCAGGATCGACGACGCACTCGACCGGGCGACGGAGGTGTATGAGGACGAGGACGTGTCGATCGAACGGCGTCTCGAAGCTGCCAAACTGCGCGTCGACTGGCACGCCGTAATGGGAGCCTACCGCAGTGTCGCAGGGTGGCCGCCGATGCGGTGCGCCTGGGGACGCGATACCTGGAACATGACCACCCGCTCATCCTCATGCTGCGCAACTCCGAGGCCTACTGGCTGTCCATCCTCGGTTGCGAGGACATGGCGATCCGAAAGTTCGCGACCCTGGTTGCCGACATCAGGGACTGCTCTCAGCTTGATCCGCAGATCGCGTTCGCGATCCGCAACAACTCTGCTATGCCCTGGAAGAACAGGGAAAGTGGCGCAGGGCGGCACGCGTGTACCGCGGGCTCCTAGAGGATATGGAGGGCCAGCTGGAGGCCACCGACGCGACGGTGCTGACGGTGCGTGACAACCTCGCGGAGGTATTATCGGCCGACCGCCACTACGAGGAAGCGATCCGCCTATACGAGACAAACATGGCGGCGTTGCTGACGGTCGCTGAGCGGGGCGACTGGCGCGTCCTGCGCCTGCGCAACGAGATTGCGCGCAACGTCTGGATGGGAGGCGACCGGTCCGGCGGGAGGATCTGTGGACGGTCCTGGCGGAGGACTGCCGCAGATACCTGGGGATAGGGATCCCTCACGGCGCGCATCCGCACGATCCTCCTGACGCTGGCCGCCCTGAGCGGAGACGAGGAGAAGGCCTGTCGACTGGCCCGCAAACTTGAGGACGATCACCCCGACGACTGGGAGGAATACGGCATGACCGAGGCCATCGCCCTGGTCGCGGAGGCGGAGCTTGGTGCCGACGAGGCGGATGGGTGAAGCCCTCCACTGTGCGCGACTTCCCGCGCCACGACTAGCACAAAGGGGCGCGTCAATGGGACGATGAGGAGGTTAACGAATTCACGGAGGTTCACGTGCCCATCCCCACACCCGCGCAGCTGGCTCAGATCCGCCCGTCTCGCACCCCGCAGACGCAGATCCGTAACTTTTGCATCATCGCCCACATCGATCATGGAAAGTCGACGCTCGCGGACCGCATGCTCCAGCTGACCGGCGTCGTTGAGGCGCGCGAAATGCGCGCCCAATACCTCGATCGCATGGACATCGAACGCGAACGAGGAATCACGATCAAGAGCCAGGCCGTGCGCATGCCGTGGGTGAAGGGAGAGACTCCGTACGCGCTCAACATGATCGACACGCCGGGGCACGTGGACTTCAGCTACGACGGCCTGGCTCTTGATCGTGATTTCCTCGTTCGCGTTCGATGTCCATGCGATCGAGGTATTGGGCGCGCATTTCGCGCGCCTCAACGACGCCGGTCAGCTGGAGCATGCGGTCCGCGAGCGTCGACTTTCCATGATCGATGTGGGCGATGATGCAAAAGTTACGGATCTGCGTCTGCGGGGTGCGAGACGGCGGATCTGAGCCAGCTGCGCGGGTGTGGGGATGGGCACGTGAACCTCCGTGAATTCGTTAACCTCCTCATCGTCCCATTGACGCGCCCCTTTGTGCTAGTCGTGGCGCGGGAAGTCGCGCACAGTGGAGGGGCTTCACCCATCCGCCTCGTCGGCACCAAGCTCCGCCTCCGCGACCAGGGCGATGGCCTCGGCATGCCGTATTCCTCCCAGTCGTCGGGGTGATCGTCCTCAAGTTTGCGGGCCAGTCGACAGGCCTTCTCCTCGTCTCCGCTCAGGGCGGCCAGCGTCAGGAGGATCGTGCGGATGCGCGCCGTGAGGGGATCCCTATCCCCCAGGTATCTGCGGCAGTCCTCCGCCAGGACCGTCCACAGATCCCTCCCGCCGGACCGGTCGCCTCCCATCCAGACGTTGCGCGCAATCTCGTTGCGCAGGCGCAGGACGCGCCAGTCGCCCCGCTCAGCGACCGTCAGCAACGCCGCCATGTTTGTCTCGTATAGGCGGATCGCTTCTCGTAGTGGCGGTCGGCCGATAATACCTCCGCGAGGTTGTCACGCACCGTCAGCACCGTCGCGTCGGTGGCCTCCAGCTGGCCCTCCATATCCTCTAGGAGCCCGCGTACACGCGTGCCGCCCTGCGCCACTTTCCCCTGTTCTTCCAGGGCATAGCAGAGTTGTTGCGGATCGCGAACGCGATCTGCGGATCAAGCTGAGAGCAGTCCTGATGTCGGCAACCAGGGTCGCGAACTTTCGGATCGCCATGTCCTCGCAACCGAGGATGGACAGCCAGTAGGCCTCGGAGTTGCGCAGCATGAGGATGAGCGGGTGGTCATGTTCCAGGTATCGCGTCCCCAGGCGCACCGCATCGGCGGCCACCCTGCGACACTGCGGGTAGGCTCCCATTACGGCGTGCCAGTCGACGCGCAGTTTGGCAGCTTCGAGACGCCGTTCGATCGACACGTCCTCGTCCTCATACACCTCCGTCGCCCGGTCGAGTGCGTCGTCGATCCTGCCCGATGCCGCGCAGCGCATCGCCACGTTGATGGACGCCCTGGCCTGCACGTCAGCGGGGCTTTCCTGAGCGCCTGGGGTATCGGGAGCCCGAATGCGTCCAGGGAAACCGTCGGGCCGTGCATTGTTGCGCCAGACATCGTCATCACCTTTCTTTGCCAGCGAGATCATCTGCGAACGCACTCAGAATGACGCTGAACCGCGTGCGCTGTCTCCCTCGATTACGCCCCCTGTGGATAACTCGCCCTCTTCGCATAGTCTGTGAATAACCAGCTCCTCTGGCCCTCACGTATGCTGGTGCCATGAAATCACTCATCAGCGGCCTCATTGATGCCGCCATCGGTTTCTTCTTCGAGGCAGGGCGGAAACCAACAAACCTGCGGCGCGAACGGATGCTTCCGCCGACGCGCCGATCCTCCCACGCGGGCCCTCCGCTCGGCCCGTGAAGCGCTCCGGGGACTCCCCGTTCCCATTCCGCTCACCACCGCCAAGACCCCGCTGCCTCCAAGCGACCCGACACGTCGATTCGCGAGGCGAGCATCGCCGACGCGCTCGCCCATTGCCTCGTACGAGCCTGTCATGGACGGGGACGCCGACCCGGCGAAGTTATCTGGACGTGGGTTCCTTTCCAAGAGGATGCCTCCGTCGGCAAGGACCGCCCCGCCGTCGTTATCGGCGCGCAGGGAGAGGGCGTGTACATCCTGCAGCTCACCAGCAAGGACCACACGCGCGACGCGGATCAGGAAGCCGCGGCCGGCCGCTACTGGTTCGACATCGGATCGGGGGCGTGGGATTCGAAGGGGCGCCCCTCCGAAGTGCGACTCGACCGCGCCCTATGGGTCAAAGCCACCGAGGTACGCCGCGAAGGATCGATCCTGCCGAGGGCAACCTGGCAACGCATCGTCGACGCCCTTGAAGATCACCACCGTTCCCACGGCGAGTAACGACCACACGTGACCGACCTTACGAGGCCGTGGCGGGTTCCGGGGTATGGCGCAGCGCCCCACTCCTGGTAGAATCGTTCGTTGGACTCCCGGCCTGGTCGGGCAGGGGGTCTGGTTGAGATCGTTTGCGGGTGTCCCCACGCCTAGGTCCTGGTCTTGACACAGCCCTCACCGACCCTGTCAGACATACATCAAGGAGAAATCCGACTGTGGCAAACATTAAGTCCCAGAAGAAGCGCATCCTCACCAACGAGAAGCGCCGCCTTCGCAACCAGTCCGTGAAGTCCGAGCTGAAGACCCTGGTCCGCCAGACCCGCGAGGCCGTTGAGGCCGGCGACAAGGAGAAGGCTCTCTCTGCCCTGCGCATCGCTTCGCGCAAGCTGGACGTCGCCGTCTCCAAGGGCGTCATCCACAAGAACCAGGCCGCGAACCGCAAGTCCAAGCTTGCTCGCCGCGTTGCCTCGCTCGGTGACTGACCAGGCAGTAACGCTTGACGTGATGCGGGCCGCCCCACTGGGGCGGCCCGCACGCTTATGCCCGCGCTCGTCTGCGCTCCCCCAGCCCGGACCCCGGCACGGCCTGACGGCTGAGTGCCGCCACAGTCCTTCCCCACCCCGGCGCTAAGGTGCCCGCCAGATCCCTTGGTCTCCGCTTCGCTCGTCACGCGCAGGCGAAGCAACCCCGGCCTCACCGGAGACATCGGCGAGGCCCGGGGTTCGTGTCCTATTCGAGTTCGAAGGCACCCGTGTACAGCTGGTAGTAGAGGCCCTTTTGGGCGATCAGGTCATCGTGACTGCCGCGCTCGATGATGCGGCCGTGATCCATGACCATGATCGCGTCAGAGTTGCGCACCGTGGAGAGGCGGTGTGCGATCACGAACACCGTGCGCCCCTGCATCAGGTTATCCATGCCCTGCTGCACCAGCGACTCGGTTCGCGTGTCGATTGAGGAGGTTGCCTCGTCCAGGATCATCGCCGGCGGATCGGCCACGGCGGCCCGCGCGATCGACAGGAGCTGCGCCTGCCCCTGCGACAGGTTCGACCCGTTGCCCGTGAGCATCGTGTCGTAGCCGTCGGGCAGACGACGGATGAAGGAATCCGCGTTCGCCAGCTTCGCAGCCTCGATGCACTCCTCGTCCGTCGCATCCAGGCGCCCGTAGCGGATGTTCTCCATGACGGTGCCGGTAAAGAGCTTCACGTCCTGCAACACGACCCCGAGGGAACGGCGCAGGTCCGGCTTGTGGATCTTGTTCACGTTGATGCCGTCGTAACGGATCTTGCCGTCGTCAATGTCGTAGAAGCGGTTGATCAGGTTCGTAATCGTCGTCTTTCCGGCGCCGGTGGCCCCCACGAAGGCGATCTTCTGCCCCGGTTTTGCCCACAGGGAGATGTCGCGCAGGACCTCTTTTTCTCCATCGTAGGAAAAGTCGACACCCTCCATGACGAGCTCCCCGCGCAATCGGGTGTAGGTGACGGTGCCCTCCGCCTGGTGGGGGTGGCGCCACGCCCACACGCCCGTACGTTCCTCGGTCGGCTCGATCACTCCGTCAGGCCTCTCGCGCGCACGCACGAGGGTGACATACCCGTGGTCTTCCTCGGGTTCCTGATCGATCAAGGCGAATACTCGTCCCGCGCCCGCCAGCCCCAACGCGATCATTGGGACCTGCATGGACATCTGACCGATGGTCTGCGAAAAGTTACGGACCATGCCCAGGAAGGACACGACGATACCGACCGTCACCACGTCGATACCGACGAGGCGAAGGTTCGGCGCCTGGCGCAGGATCATGACACCGCCGACGACGGCGACCACGACGTACATGATGTTGCCGATGTTACCCAGAGCCGGCATGAGAACGTTACCGTAAATATTCGCCTTCTCGGAGACTTCGAAGAGCTCCTGGTTGTACTCAATGAAATCGTCCTTGGCGTCCTGCTCGTGGTTAAAGACTTGCACAACCTTCTGGCCGTCCATCATCTCTTCGATGAAGCCTTCCTCGTCCGCCAGCGCGCTCTGCTGGGCGCTCATGAACCGCCCGGAGAGGCCGCCCAGCTTGCCTGTCAGCCAGACCATGAGTCCGCCGACGAGGAGCACGACCAGGGCCAGCCACACGGAGTAGTACAGCATCGTGCCGATGAGGACCACAATCGTCAGGCCCGACTGAATGAGCGTCGGGATGGACTGGCCGATCAGCTGACGAATGGCGTCCGTGTCGTTTGTGAACGTCGACATGATCGCGCCGTGCGGGTGCGTGTCAAAGAATCGTAACGGCAGACGTTCCATCGAATCAAACATGTCGTCGCGCATGTGCTTGAGGGTCCCCTGCGTCACGATCGCCATGGCGCGGGTAGAGATGAAGCTACCGATCACGCCGGCGCAAAAGATGATGCCCATCGTGATGACCAGGCGCACGAGGGTCGCGCGCACCGTGTCGAAACCGTTTTCCAGGCCGGGGGTGACAACCGTGTCGATGATTCTCTGCATGAAGATCGCCCCGACCGCCGAGGCGACCGCCGCCATGATGATGCACGCGACCGTCAGGCCGATGCGCACCGGGTAGTGGCGAACAACGTATCGCATCAGGCGAGGGAATGGATGCGGGATACCCTCCAGCTTCTCACTGTCAACGCGGGCGTTGCGTGCGCGGGACATCAGGCCACCTCGCTTTCGCTGGACGCGTTCTGGGAGTCGTAGATCTCTCGGTATTCTCCGCCCGCTGTCATCAGCTGGGCGTGGGTGCCGCGCTCCGTGATGCGCCCGTCGTGAAGGACGACGATCTGATCGGCGTGCTCGACGGAAGACAGCCGTTGAGCAATGATGATGGTCGTGGTCCCCGGGATTTCTGTCTCAAGCGCACCGCGGATGAGCGAATCTGTCCTGGTATCGACCGCCGACATGGAGTCATCCAGGATCAGGATCCTCGGCTTCTTCAGCAGCGCGCGGGCGATGCACAGCCGCTGCTTTTGTCCGCCCGACACGTTTGTCCCGCCGCGCGCGATCACGTAGTTGTAGCCGCCGGGCAGCTGCGTGATGAATTCGTCGGCCTGGGCGAGCTTGCAGGCGTGCTCGATCTGCTCGTCGGTCGCATCGGGGTTGCCCCAACGCATGTTGTCCCTGATGGTCCCGGAGAAGAGAACGTTCCTCTGCAGGACAACGGAGACCGCGTCGCGCAGGGTTTCCAGGTCGTAATCGCGCACGTTCAGGCCGCCGACCGTGACGGTTCCCTCGCTGGCGTCATAGAGCCGACAGATCAGCTGGATGAGAGAGGTCTTGGCCGATCCCGTCCCGCCGACGATGCCCAGCGTCTGGCCGGACTCGATGCGCAGGTTGATGTCGGACAGCGCGTTTTCCTCAGCGGTGGCCGAGTACTTGAAGGAAACACCCTCGAACTCGACGGCGCCGTCGACCACCTCGGTTGCCCCGCCGGGGGGCGAGGACAGGGACGGCTCGTGGGTGAGGACCTCAGCAATTCGGTTCGCGGACTCGGCGGCCATGGTAGTCATCACGAAAATGAAGGCGAGCCCGAGCATATGGGACAGAATCTGGATGCCGTAGGTGATCAGGGCCGTCAATCCGCCCTTCGTTAGCTCCGTGCCCCCCGATCCCACGATGATGGTCGCGCCGAAGTAGTCGACCGCGGTGATCGCGCCGAAGATGAACAGCATCATCACGGGACTGTTGAGGGCAATGAGCTTCTCGGCGTTCGTGAAGTCCGTGCGCACGTCCTGGGAGGCCCGCCGAAACTTCTTCGTCTCATGCTCCTCCGTCACGAAGGACTTCACCACGCGGATCGCGGCGACGTTCTCCTGGACGGAGTTGTTCAGCGCATCGTACTTTTTAAAAATGCGCCGGAAAATCGGGAAGGCCACCAGGACGATGATTGCGAGAATGATGGCCAGCACGGGAAGCATGCCCAGGAAAACGAGCGCCATCGACACGTTGATGCGCCACGCCATGACGATGGAAAAGATGATCATGAGGGGGACGCGCACGGCGACGCGGATCAGCATGCTAAACGCGTTTTGCACGTTGGTCACGTCCGTCGTCATGCGCGTCACCAGGGAGGACGTTGAGAAGCGGTCGATGTCGGCGAAGGAAAAGTCCTGGACCTTGAAGAAGAGGTCCTGGCGCAGGTTCTTTGCCAGGCCAACCGACGCGGTTGCGCAAAGGCGCGCGGCCAGCACGCCACACGCGAGCGAGGCGAAGGCCAGGGCGATGAGGATCAACCCCAGGCGCAGGACGGGGCTGAGGGAGGCTCCGTCCAGCGTATCGACCAGGGACACCATGACCAGCGGGATCAGGCATTCGAGGATGACCTCGCCGACGATAAGGAGCGAGGTCTCGATAGCGGGCGTCCTGTACTCCCGCAACCGCCCCACCAACGTTCTTATGGTCTTCATTAATCTCCTTCTACTTCCTTCATCATTCTGTATCGACGCGCGAAACCGCTGCGGGCGGGGCTGTGGCTCCTCTCAGCGCCCGTGAAGCCGACAGATGGTGATGACGGCTTTCTCAATGGCGCGCTGCGGGTCCCGCGACGCGCCCTTCGTTTCGGCATCGGCGGTGGCTATCGCGCCAAAAGCTGCGGCCAGCGAGGCGTCGGACCAGCCGCGCAGTTCGCGCCGGGCGCGGTCCACCTGCCAGGGGGCCATCTTGAGCGCCGAGGCTGAGCCTCCGATCGATGCCTTCGCCATCGCGCGGAACTTCATGGCCAGTGCGGCGACCAACACCTGCGGCGCGATTCCCGTCGCAAAAGCGTGACGGGTCAGGGTCAGCGCCTTCGCGGAATGCCCGGCGACGGCCGCGTCGGCAACGTCGTACCCGGTCGCCTCAACGCGTCCGGCCTGATAGCGCCGTACGTCCTCCAGGCTGATGCGCCCGCTCACGTCTGACATGAGCTGAGCAAGCGCCCCGGCCATGGCACGCGGGTCGTTTCCCAGCGCGTCTACGAGGGCCTGCATGGCATCGTTGTCCATCTGTCGGTGTGCGTCGCGCACGTCAGCGGCGATGAGCGCGAGCTTATCCCAATCGTTCTTGAGCGGTTCGGCGGGGATGATGGGCCATTTCGCCTTGCTGATCGCGTCGATGACTTTCTTGCCTCGCGCGTTGCCGCCGGGGTGCGTCAGGAACATCCACACGTCGGGTGCGGGGCTGGACGCGTAGGCGATAAGGTCCGCCGCGAGGGCATCGCTCATGGTCTCCAGGTCGCGGATGATGACCATGCGGGACTCCCCGAAGAGGGAGGGCGAGGCGATCACGTCGATCTGCCCCGCCCGGTAGGTGGCGGC
Source organism: Schaalia meyeri (assembly GCF_900105015.1). GTDB lineage: Bacteria > Actinomycetota > Actinomycetes > Actinomycetales > Actinomycetaceae > Pauljensenia > Pauljensenia meyeri. The sequence goes on from NZ_FNLK01000004.1 coordinate 13,834, forward strand.
AACGAGGTCCGTGCGTTCGAGGTGCGGGTCGGCTTGGTATGCCAGGGCGCGCAGTTGGTCGAGCCCACGGTCGACCAGGAGCCCCTCGCTTCCCTTGATAAGGACGATAGGGGCCAGCGTGACCCGGGCGGGTGTCGCCGGTCGCGTGCCGCGTGCTGCCACGATTCCCTACCTTTCCACAGCGGTGGTAACTGTCCTAGTTTGCCACCGTGGGCACTCATCTGGGGCCGTCTTTGTCCGGGAAGCACGCAAGTCGTGGCAGGGTTCACCGACCCCCGCGGCGGCGACTATCGGTGGTCGCCCCTTGAGCACTCATCTTTTCGTGCCCTGGCCGGTCAGCGGTGCACCCCAGCGTTTCCACGCGCACCATCCCACCCACCCGGCCGCCGCGCACGCGTACAGGGCGAGGAGGGTCGGCGCTCCTCCGGGGACCTGCATGCCGGGCGCGGCCAGCCCCGCAAAGAAGCGTGCGACTGCTGCTATCCAACCGGTCGCCCAGGAGGCCACGCGCGCAAACGCCGCGGCGGCGGTCGGATTCGCGGGCGCGATGAGTGCCCCAAGAAATCCAGCCAGGGTCGCCACGGGGACAGCGGGTTCCGCGACGACGTTGGCGGCTATCCCCCACACGGGGACCGAGCCGGACAGGGAGACGATGAGGGGTGCGGTAAAGAGCTCGGCCAGGGCTGGCACGCACGTCATTTCCACGAGGCCGCGCAACGCCTTTCCCACCCGCGTATCGCCTCGCAATCGTCGGCGCGCACGCCTGATGATGGCGGCGGAGGGGCCGACGAGGGCCAGGGCGGCCAACGATGACAGCGCGAATCCGTAGGACCGCGAGGCCCACGGGTCGACGAGGAGAGTCGTGATGACGACGGCGCTCAGGGCAGCGATGGCCTGGCCTTCGCGTCCGAGAATGAGCCCCAGTGCGGCCACCGATGCGACGCACACGGATCGCACGACAGAGGCCTGAGGTCCGACGAGCACGACGATGCCCGACAGCACCGCGACAGTCGCCGTGAGGCGCACGGTTTTTCGTGCGGGCAACGCGAGGTTAACAGCGGCGAGGATGATGACGATGTGGGCTCCAGACACGGCCGTCAGGTGGGTCAGAGAGGTGGCCTTCATGGCGTCAGCCAGGTCGGGTGGCATCAGCCGGTCGTCCCCGATGGCCATGCCGGGAACGAGGGCGCGAGCATCCCTGGGGAGCGCTCGACACGCCTCGGCGAAGGAACGGTGGACGGCGCGCATCCACGCATACAGCCCTCCCGGTCGCTCGAGGAGCTCCACGTGGCGCGCGCGTATGGATCCGACGGAGGGCGGATCGGCGGCGAATGCCGCGTCCAGGCTCCCACTCACCTCGAAAACATCCCCGCGCGCGGCTTCCTCCCAGCCGGGCGCGCTGACCAGGGCGCTGGCCTGGGAGGGCAGCCAGTGCTGCCCGTGGGCCACCGCTACGATGCGCACGCGTGCTCGTCTTCGCGCTAAATATCCTGAGGATGGCACCGGGTCTCCCGCGAGCGCGACGCGCACCCGGATCGGGCCGGAATCGCGGCGGGCAGGGTCCGCGTCGTATTGGCGCCCGGCAGCGCTTGCGACGGCGAGGGCGCAGGCGAGGCAGGTGCACAGGAGGGTGATCGCCATTCGCACGGACCGAGGCGGCGTGAGCGCGTGCCTGGGAGGACGGGCGAAGTGCCGCGAGCGCGCGTAGGAGGCCGCACCGGCGCATGCGGCCAGCACGCACGCCCCGACCAGGGTCCACGGTGCGGGGTGTGTGGTCGCCCACCAGGTGGCCGCCCACGTCGCTGCGGCTGCTGGCAGCAGCCGCAGGTCGATCATGACGGGGGCGCTCTGATCGGTCATGGGCACACCCCCGGGCGTATCTTTTCGATCAGTGAGGGGCCGATGCCGGGTACTTCGTCAAGCGCCTCGACGGAGGCGATGTGGGGGTGGGTGGAGCGGTACTCGATGATTCGGGCGGCCAGGGCGGGGCCGATGCCCGGCAGGGTTTGCAGGTCGGTCGCGCTGGCCGTGTCGAGCCTAACGCAGCCACCCACTCTCGCATCGGTTGTGTTGCCGCCCGCTTCGGTGGGTGTTTGTCCCGCGGGTGCGACGCGAATGTGTTCCCCGTCGACCAGGACGCGTGCGAGGTTGATGGCGTCCAGGTCGGCCTCCGGCAGTGCCCCTCCGGCCGCGTTGATGGCGTCTATGACGCGCGAAGAGGTGGGAAGGGTGAGCACCCCCGGGGCGCCGACCGCGCCGGACACGTAGACGATGACCTCTCCGCGATCGCCCGGGGCTGAGGTGGCCGCGGGGGCGGGCGTCTCGGCGCCGGATTGGGCCTCGCGGCTCTGTTCGCTCGTGGATCGCTCGGTCGCGCGGGCATGGTCGGCGAGGCGCGCGTGCTTCCAGACACTCACTCCGGCGATCAGGACGATGACGATGATCAGCGCCGCAACCGTGGCACCACCCGGCAGCAAACGCGCGACCCTGGGCTCGTCGGCTGTGTCCTCCTGGGTCGCAGCGGAGTCGTACACGGCCTTTGTCAGCGCGGCCATGCGCCTGCGCGCCAGCACTCGTGAAAAGTTCATATCCGGACGCTAACCCCCAGGTAGCGCCCCCGTCAGCGCGCCAGCCATCGCCTGTGAATAACCGCGACGCGTTCGCGCTGGCTGTGGATAGGCTCCACACGAGACTTTCCTGTCCAAAAGTCGCATTAAAGCGCGGATTCAAGGGATACTGTTGCGGGACAGACACAGCACAGCGGCGCTCGCGCGCCCACGGTCCGAAAGACATCACCATGAGCGAGAACATCGAGGATCTCAAGGCACGGCTCGCCGAGGCGGAGGCAGCCGCAAAAGCAGCAGAGGCCGAGGCAGCCCGCGCGAAGGCCGAAGCGCTGCGCGCCCAGCTCGAAGCCTCCACCAGGCCTGCCGCCCCGGCGCACGACTCAGCCCCGGCGGGCGGGCCCGGTGGCACCGGGGAGCCGCCCTCCCCCGGCTCCGCGCAGGCACCCCAAGAGGCGCAGGCAGCCCCGGCCTCATCCCCTGACCTTTCCCCCTTTGCCACCCAGGTCCAGGGCGCCTACTCCTGGCAGGTTCCCGCGGTGACGATCGGCACCCTGATTGATAACGGGACGCGGGTGAGTGGGGTCAGCGCCGCGGTGCCGCTTCCCATGCTGAACCGCCACCTCCTGGTTGCCGGCGCGACGGGCACGGGCAAGACCCGCACCCTGCAGTTGCTGGCCGAGGGGCTGTCTGCGGCCGGCTCCTCCGTCCTCCTGTGCGACGTCAAGGGCGACCTGACGGGCCTGGCCGAGGCGGGAGCCAGCTCGGACAAGCTCTTGTCCCGTACGGCGGCGAACGGCCAGGAGTGGGCGCCCGCAGCCTTCCCCGTCGAGCTGCTGAGCCTGGGCGGGGATGATTCACAGTTCCCAGGCGTGCCTGTTCGCGCCCAGGTCTCCGACTTTGGCCCCATCCTGTTGGCCCGCGCACTGTCGCTTAATACGACGCAGGAGCAGGCCCTCCAGCTGATCTTCGCCTGGGCGGACGCCCAGGGACTGGAGCTCGTGGACCTGCCGGACCTTCGTTCCGTCATTTCGTTCCTGACCAGCGAGGACGGCAAGGATGAGTTGGCGGGAATCGGCGGCGTTTCCAAGGCCACGGCCGGCGTGATCCTGCGCGCCCTGACCGCGCTTGAGTCCCAGGGCGGCGGTCAGTTCTTCGGCGCCCCAGGCTTTGACACCGCTGACCTGATCCGCTCCGATTCCTCGGGACGCGGCATCATTTCACTGTTGGGCGTGGGAGACATTTCCTCTCGCCCCGCCCTGGTCAGCGCGGTCATCATGTTCCTGCTGGCCAACCTGTTCTCCGCCCTGCCCGAGGTCGGCGACGCCCCGCGCCCCAAGCTCGTGTTCTTCTTCGACGAGGCCCACCTGCTCTTCGCCGACGCCACGAAAGAGTTTGAGCGTCAGGTCGTCCAGACCGTGCGCCTCATCCGCTCCAAGGGCGTGGGCGTCGTCTTTGTCACCCAGACGCCCAAGGACATCCCCTCCGACGTCCTCGCCCAGCTGGGTTCGCGCATCCAACACGGTCTGCGCGCCTCCACCCCGGACGACTTCAAGAAACTCAAGGCCACGGTCCAGACCTTCCCGAAGACCAGCCTCGAGCTGGACGAAGTGCTCACCACCCTGGGAACGGGCGAAGCCGTCGTCACCGTCCTGGACCCGAAGGGCAACCCGACCCCCGTCACGCCCGTCGGTATCTGGGCACCGGCCTCCGTCATGGGCCCCGCGTCAGTCGACACCATCGCCCGCATCAACCAGTCCAGCGTTATCATGGGCCGGTACCGCGACGCCGTGAACCCCGATTCGGCCGAAGAGAAGCTCGCCCGCCGCGCTAACGAGACTCAGGCAGCCCGCGAGGAGGCGCTCGCCCAGGAGGCGGCCGCCAAGGAAGCGGAGAAGGCGGCCAAGGAGGCCGAGAAGGCAGCCGCCAGGGAGCAGGCGGCGCGCGAGAAGGAAATGGAGAGGCTGCGCAAGCAGGTCGAGAAGCAGCAGGAAAAGGAAGAGGCCGCTCGTCAGCGCGCCGCCGAGCGACGCACCCGCCAGGTCGAGTCGGTCCTCGGTTCGGTCCTGCGCACCGCCGGGCGCGAGATCACGCGCTCCATCTTTGGCACGCGCAAGCGCTGACCCTCAGACAACAAACTACCCCGATACGTGAAAACTCCCCGGAAGAAGGAACTGGCAACCCCAGTCCAACTTCCGGGCAGCACGTCAGTGGCGGCCTCGGCCCCGTCTCATACTGCGACCAGTAGTGCCACGATCGGCCAGAATGGGAGTAGCATGCGACGTGATCGTCCATACAACGACAGGGAGACACGTGCGCATCGGGTTCATCGGAACGGGAGCCATGGCTCAGGCCATCGCTCGCGGCGCCGTCGCGTCCGGTGTCGACCCCGCGGACCTGGTGTTTGCGAACCGCACGCCAGCCAAGGCGTGCGACCTGGCGGACGAACTCGGCGCCAGCGCCGCCTCGTCCAACGTGTCCCTGGCCCATCAGGTCGACGTCGTCATCCTGGCGGTCAAACCCAAGGATCAGCGCGCGGTCATCAAGGAGATTTCCCCCACCGTGGTCAGTCGGCCCGAGGTCTGTGTCGCTTCCCTTGCCGCCGGGCGCACCCTCGACCAGATTGCCGCGGACTTCGGCGCGGGCATTCCGCTGCTGCGCATCATGCCGAACGTCGCGGCCACCGTCGGACAGTCCATGACGGCCGTGACCTCCTCCGGCGCCACCGACGCGCAGGTGGAGGCGGTGTGCTCCCTGATGGATTCGGTGGGCCGCACCATCCTCATTGACGAGGAATACTTCCCTGTCTTCCAGGCCCTGGCCTCGTGCTCGTCGGCCTGGTATTTCCAGATCGTTGATTCGTTCGCCCGCGCGGGACTAAAACACGGCCTGTCCAAGGACAGCGGAGTCGAAATCGCCGCGCAGGCCATGGCGGGAGCTGCTGCGCTGATCCTCGCCGAACGCGAGGCGGGCACGATTCCCGCGCAACTCATTGATCGGGTGACGAGCCCCGGCGGGACCACGATCGCAGGATTGTTGGCCGCTGAGGAAGGTGGTTTGTCGACCGCACTGATAGGTGCCGTCGACGCGTCTATCCACGCCGACTCCCATCTCGGCTGACACCGCCTGCCGCGACGCGGCTTAACCTGGCTTCCCTCGATTGTGCGCACCCCCGCGCACCCTCAACGCAGGAACACTATGTTGCTCTTTAACGCAGTCGTGCTGTCCGTGCTGGTCATGTTGATATTAAGCATCGCGCGCGTGCACGTCGTCATTTCCCTTTTCGTCGCCTCCCTCGTCGGCGGGCTCGTCGCCAAAATGGGGATATCCGGCACGATGGTCGCCTTCCAGGAGGGCCTCGCCGGCGGCGCGAAGATCGCCCTGTCCTACGCGCTGCTCGGCGCGTTCGCCATGGCGGTCGCCCACTCGGGGTTGCCTCGCCTGCTGGCGAATCGGATCATCAACCGGTTGCGTAGCGCCGACGACTCGCACTCGACCCGCCTGGCCCGCTCCGCCAGGTGGGGCATCATCGGCGGAGTCGTCGTCATGGGCGTGATGAGCCAGAACCTGATCCCCATTCACATCGCGTTCATCCCCCTGCTGGTGCCGCCGCTCATCGGCGTCATGAATGAGCTGAGGATGGATCGGCGCCTCATCGCCTGTGCGATCACCTTCGGCGTCGTCACCACGTACATGTTCGTCCCCCTGGGTTTTGGTCGCATCTTCTTGCACGACATCCTCTTGAAGAACATCGAGGAAGCGGGGCTTCCCGTCGAAGGGGTCGTCAATCCGACGGCTGCCATGGCAATCCCCGCCGCGTCGATGGCGGTGGGCTGCTTTATCGCACTGTTCGTGTCTTATCGTAAGCCACGCCAGTATCAGGATCGTGACTCCTCCTGCGGTTCCCCAGACGATAAGCCCATCGAGATGAGGAAGGTGTGGGCGGCCGTGGTCGCCCTGGTGGCGTGCTTTATCATCCAGACTGTCCTGACGAAGACGGATTCACAGGCCGACCCGCTGCTGGTGGGAGCCCTGGTGGGCCTGTGCATGATGCTTGCCATGCGAGTCGTCCCCTGGCAGCAGGCTGACGACGTGTTCAGCGGCGGCATGAAGATGATGAGCCTCATCGGCCTCATCATGATCACCGCCCAGGGCTACGCGTCCGTCCTCAAGGCCTCCGGCCACATTGAGCCGCTCGTGCAACAGACCTCGGCCCTCTTCAACGGGTCGAAGGCTCTGGCCGCCCTCATCATGCTGCTGGTCGGCCTGGTCATCACGATGGGTATCGGTTCGTCCTTCTCGACGCTGCCCATCGTCTCCGCGATCTACGTGCCACTGTGCCTCACCCTGGGGTTCTCGCCCGTCGCGACGGTGGCGATCATCGGGACGGCGGGAGCGCTCGGTGATGCCGGTTCGCCCGCGTCAGACTCGACGCTCGGCCCGACGGCCGGCCTGAACATCGACGGCCAGCACGACCACATGCGCGACACGGTGATCCCGACGTTCCTGCACTACAACGTGCCGTTGCTCCTCGGCGGGTGGGTGGCCGCAATGGTCCTGTGATCCCCGGCGGCGCAAAGGCCCATGGGCCAACGGGTGTCCTCGTTGCGCCCGTCAATCCGCATGCCAGAAGCGTTCTGTGAGCTCCTTGCGATTCGCCGTCCCACATTTCCTGAGGATGTTGCGGACATGGACCTTCACCGTATTCACCGAGAGGACCAGCTCCTCGGCAATTTCACGATTCGATTTCCCTTCTAGCAGGTAGGAAAAAATCTCCGCTTCCCGCGCCGAGAGCGAGTAGCGTCTCACCCAGGTTTTCTCAGTGGCCTCGCGATAGTCGAGGACGGGCTGATGAAAAGCGTCGGGGGTCCCACTGGAGTACACGCGCAGCGCGCGCCAACACTGAACCAGGGCGTAGAGTGCCAGCGTCACGAATAAGAAGTTCTCCATCGGATTATGCTCGGGAAGGAATGGAGGCGGATTCTCCTGGGAAAAGAAGGGAAGGAGCATGAAGATCGCGTTTTCTAAGAACGCGAGCAGCACCCACGCCAGTGTCATCGCGACAACGGGAAGGTGCCGTCGGCGCAGCGAACGTACGTAATCGTCCGGCGTCTTGAGGTGCAGGTAGGCGATCCTGGCCAATATCCAGAGGGACAGCACCCCTCTCATGGAATAGAAAAGGAACTCACCGATGGCTCCCTTTTCCAGCTGCTGGAGGATGATGAAAGAGCCCGCGACGAACACGAGTACCGGAGCCACCGCTTCGCTTCGATTCAGGTTGAAATAGTCTGCCATCCCGAGCCAGAGAAACAGAATAAGTAGTGCCCCGAGCAAGACCGATTCCACTTCGCTCGTGACCTCGTAGATAGCAATTCCGACGCGGCGCTCGAACGAGAAGTCCCGACGGAATACAAGGGAGACGTCAAAGATATAAACAAGGAAGAGGCAGGCCGACCAGAAGTACACGAGGCGACGAACGAAGAGGAAGGTGCACGCGCACGACGCGGCCGCAAGCGCCATGAGCGACACCACGATCAGGAAATAGTACAGGAAGAATGTTGACATTCGCCTCTCTACTCTTCGCCGTTCCACCTGCTGCACCCCGGTGGGCGGTCATCGTCCACTTGGTGACCCGTCGCCAGACGGTCGGTGCAGCCCCGCTCCACTGAGACCAGATTAACGCGAATAAGGGGCGTGCACCACACCTTTCCAGTCGACGCCCCATCCGGTAGGCGCGATACGGCTACCGGATGGGGTATCGAAACGGTTTCCTATCAGCCCTCACGCACCTCCGTAGATCAACACCTGCGCGACGAGCAGGATTCCACCGAAGCCGAGGAGGAATGCCACCAGCGGCCACACGTAGCGGAACCAGTGGGTGTACTTCATGTCGAGCATCTGCAGCGTCGCCATCACCAGGCCCGTCGGCGCGAGGAACAGCATCGCGTACTGACCCCACTGGTAGGCGCACACGACGATGAAGCGCGGGATATGCACGGTGTCGGCAAGGGGAGCAAAGATCGGCATCGAAAGTACGGCCAACCCCGAAGAGGAGGGAACGACGAAGCCCAACACGAAGAAGATGAACATCAGGGCGATGATGAACAGCGGGGCGGGCATGCCCTGAACCGCCTTTGTTGATGCATCAAGGATCGTGTCGGAGATGAGGCCGTGTTCCATGACTCGGTTAATGCCGCGCGCCAGGCCGATGATCAGGGACACGCCAACGAGCGAGGAGGAGCCCACGGCAAACGCGTCCATCAGGTCTTTCTCCCCCAGCCTGTCGCGTCCCGTCATCGCGAGGAAAACAACAATGATCGTGATGGTGAGGAAGGAGGCTGCCATCTGCGGGAACCACCACCCTAACTGCATTACCCCGATGACCATGATGACGAATGCCGAGGCGAAGCAGGCAAGAATCAATTTGCGCTGCCAGGTGAAGGGTTTTGGTTCCGAAGTGGTCAGAGACCATTTTTCATAGAACTTCTTGTGGTCCTCGTAGGTGTAGGAATTGGCCAGGTTCGCCTTGATTTTCTTCGAATACCAGTATAGGTGTCCAATCACGACGACGCCGCCAACGATGAGTCCCCCGATGCGCCATCCGAGGCCGTCGGTGAACTTGATGCCCGCGGCGTTGGAGGCGATGACCACGGAGAACGGATTGATGGTCGACATCGCAGTCCCCATTGATCCCGCCAGGAAGATTGCCCCCACGCAGATGATTGCGTCGTACCCCATGGCGAGGAATATTGGAACCAGAATCGGATAGAAGGCGACGGCCTCCTCCTCCAGCCCACACAGGCTGCCCCCAACCAGCATGAATACGGACACTGCGAAGACGAGGGCGAATTCTTTTCCTTTTGTTTTCTTCGTCAGCGCAACGAGGCCGGACTCGAATGCCCCCGTCACTCGGACGACACCGATGAGTCCGCCAAGCACCAAAATGAAGACGATGATGTCAATCGCTTCGATCGTTCCGTTGACCATTGTTGTGACAACGGAGGAAATGGGCTGTGGGCGTTGTTGCAGGCGCTCGTACGTGCCGGGAACGGAGATCGGCTTCTTCAATTCGCCGGATGTGAACTTTTCGATCTCAACCTTCACGCCAAGCTCGTCGAGAGTCTCCTGCGTCGCAGGCAGCTCCTTTATCTGTTTCTTCGCGCCCTGTGCCGTCGGATCGGTCAATTCGAGCATGGACGTTTCGGCGTTGTAGGAAAGTTTTTCGTATTGTCCCGCCGGAATCACCCATGTGGCGAGCACGGCGAGGATCGTCAGGAAGAACAAAATTGTGAAGGCGGACGGAACGTGCAGCTTCCATTTGCGCTTGGTGGGTTCCGCTTTTGGTGTGTCCGCGCTGGTGGATTCAGGGAGTTCAGGGTCGACGGCAGTGGCGACATCCATTATCAATCACTCAATTCATCAGTAGAGGGGTTCGGTGGGACGGCGCCGGGCGCCGTCCCACCGCGGGGTGAAAAGATCACTTTTCGGTGATCCGAGTGCCGGTTTTTCCTTCCAGCGCATCACGCGCGCGCTCCAGGGAGGAAACGATTGCGACACCGGCGGGAACGTTTCTGACGAAGGAGATGCAGGCGTCAATCTTCGGGAGCATCGAGCCTTCGGCGAACCAGCCCTGCGAGACTGCGTTTTCTGCCTCGTCAATGTTCATGGTGGAAATGATCGTCTGGTCCGCGGTGCCGTAGTCCTTGTAGGCCCCGTCCGTCGCCGTGAGGATCAGGAGCGTATCGGCTGAGACCTGTTCGGCTAGGAGCGCCGCGGAACGGTCTTTATCGATGACGGCCGGAACGCCGACGTATCCGCCCCCTTCCGCGATAACGGGCACGCCTCCGCCGCCGCACGCGATGACGACTGTCCCCGCGTCCACCAGCTGCGCGATGGTGGGGGCCTCGATGATCTTCACGGGGAGGGGCGATGCCACCACCCAGCGCCAGCCGCGCCCGGCGTCTTCAACGAAGACTTTCCCCGTTTCTTTCATTTCTTTTTCGGCCGCCTCCTTGGTGAAGAAGGCGCCCACCGGTTTCGTCGGCTTGTGGAATGCGGGGTCATCGCGCGCCACCTCGGTCTGCGTGATGATCGACAGGCACTGCCGGGAAATCCCTCTCTTGCTCAGCTCCCCGTCAATCGCCTGTTGCAGGTGGTAACCGATATACCCCTGGGACATGGCGCCGCACTCTGGAAAGGGAATGCTCGCGGTGCCCGCCACCTCGTGCGCGGTATCCGTCGCGACCTTGATCATGCCGACCTGTGGACCGTTCCCGTGGGTGACAATAACGTCCTCGCCCGCCTCGATGAGGTCAACGATCGTTTCGGCGGTGTGTGTGATGAGTGAGAGCTGTTCCTCCGGCGTCTTGCCCAGGGCGTTCCCACCCAGCGCCACAACAATCCGTTTGCGTGCCATTTCAGACCTCCCTATCACGACAGTGTGGCGTACATGACGGCCTTGATCGTGTGCATACGATTCTCAGCCTCGTCAAAGACACGCGAACGCGCCGATTCGAAGACCGCGTCCTCGACTTCCATCTCGGTGACGCCGAACTTCTCCGCGATCTCTGCGCCGATGGTGGTGAGCGTGTCGTGGAAGGACGGCAAGCAGTGCATGAAGATCGAATCGGGAGCGGTTTCGGCCATCAGTTCTTCGGTCACCCGGTACGGTTCGAGCGCCTTGATGCGCTTCTCCCACAGGTCGTCGGCCTCTCCCATCGACACCCAGATGTCGGTGTAAACCACGTTGGCATCCTTGGCGGCCTCGTGCACGTCTTCGGTGAGTGTCACGGAACCGCCCGATTCCTTCGCGATCGCCCGGCACGTCGCGACCAACGACTCTTCCGGCATCTGTTCTTTCGGGCCGCAGGCAACGAAGTGGAGTCCGAGCTTCGCGCACACGACCATGAGGGAGTTCGCGACGTTGTTTCTGGCGTCCCCCATGAAAACAAATTTCAGTCCCTCAATGCCCGTGGGGAAGTTTTCTCGGACGGTGAGCATATCCGCGATCATCTGTGTCGGATGGAAGTCCGTCGTGAGCCCGTTCCACACGGGAACCCCGGCGTTGGCCGCGAGGTCCTCCACGATGGATTGGGCGAATCCGCGGTATTCGATCCCGTCGTACATTCGTCCCAGCACGCGCGCCGTGTCTTCGATCGATTCCTTCTTCCCCATCTGGGAAGACCCCGGATCGAGGTAGGTCACCCCCATGCCCAGATCCATTCCCGCTACCTCGAAGGCGCACCGCGTGCGGGTCGATGTCTTTTCGAAGAGGAGCACGATGTTCTTCCCCTCCAGATACCTGTGGGGTGTTCCCGTGAGCTTCAGATTCTTAAACTGCGCCGACAGGTCGATGAGGTAGCGGATTTCGTCGGGAGTGAAGTCGAGGAGCTTCAGGAAGTGACGGCCCGAGAGACTGCGTGGCATGATCGTTTGCCTTTCTGTTTTGTATTCGCTGCGAGCTCCCCACATCTGTGTGAGGTGTCCACATCGTTATGGATCGCGCTCGCTCCCCACATTGAGGCAATATAGTGACCTGTTTCAAGTACTACTGGGGGGTGAACATTGTGCGCTGCGGGATGAAATTTGCCGCCTGTCCGGATTAATACTCCCCTAATCCCCCTTACAAAACCTTGTCATTTCAACGGCTGGTTTCCTGATAGTTCGAGGATGCTGGTCGTGTCGCGCCGCTGCCGCCCCGACTGAGCTAAGGGGGCCGATCGAGGATCTATGACCTCGCGTGCCGCTGTCTCGTCTTTGGACGGTGCGACCTTGTGCCTCTAGACTTGACCTGTTCATATCCACGACTCGGATGGAGAAAACTCAATCATGGCCACAACCCCCCGCGCGGCGGCGCCCCGCGTGCCCGATCGCGCAGCACCCGAAGGCCTCGAAACGAAGTGGGGTGAGACCTGGGAGGACCAGGGCACCTACGCTTTTGACCGCAGCGCGACGCGCGAGCAAGTATATTCGATCGACACTCCCCCGCCCACGGTATCCGGCTCGCTCCACATCGGCCATGTTTTCTCCTACACGCACACGGACGTCGTGGCGCGCTACCAGCGCATGATCGGCAAGTCCGTGTTTTACCCGATGGGCTGGGACGACAACGGTTTGCCGACGGAGCGCCGCGTGCAGAACTACTTCGGCGTGCGCGTGGATGCGACGCTGCCCTACGACCCCGACTTTATCCCGCCGCACGTGGGCGGCGAGGGCAAGTCCATCAAGGCCCGCGACCAGAAGCCTATTTCACGCCGCAACTTCGTGGAGCTGTGCGAGCGCCTCACGGAAGAGGACGAGGCCCAGTTCGAGGCCCTGTGGCGCTACCTGGGGCTCAGCGTGGACTGGAAGCAGAACTACCAGACGATCGGGCGGCGCGCCCGCAAGGTCGCCCAGGCGGCGTTCTTGCGCAACCTGGCGCGCGGCGAGGCGTACCAGGCGGAGGCGCCGGGTCTGTGGGACGTGACCTTCCAGACGGCGGTCGCCCAGGCTGAGTTGGAGTCCCGCGAGTACCCGGGCTTCTACCACCGCATCGCCTTCCACCTCACGGACGCGTCGGCCGCAGCCGAGGCCGCCCGGGCGGGCGCCCCCGTGGAAAACGGCGTCGACGTGTGCATCGAGACGACCCGCCCGGAGCTGCTGGCCGCGTGCGTGGCGCTGATCGCCCACCCGGACGACGAGCGCTACAAGCCGCTCTTCGGCACGACGGTGGCCTCCCCCGTCTACGGCGTCGAGGTGCCCGTCCTGGCCCACCCGGCCGCTGAGAAGGACAAGGGCGCGGGCATCGCCATGTGCTGCACCTTCGGCGACACCACGGACATCGACTGGTGGCGCGACCTGGGCCTGCCGCTGCGCGCGATCCTGCGCAAGGACGGGCGCCTCGTCGCCGATACGCCCGAGTGGATCACCACGGAGGCGGGCCGCGAGGCGTTCACCGAGATCTCGGGCAAGACGACGTTCTCGGCCCGCGAGGCCGTGGTGGCTCGCCTGCGCGGCAGCGGCGAGCTCAAGGGCGAGCCCACCAAGACGGTCCGCCAGACGAACTTCTTCGAGAAGGGCGACAAGCCCTTGGAGATCGTCGCCTCCCGCCAGTGGTACATCCGCAACGGCGGCCGCCCCTGGACGAGGCCCGCCTCGGGCGCCGACCTCAACGACGAACTGGTGGAGCGGGGCCGCCAGCTGGAGTTCCACCCGGATTTCATGCGCGTGCGCTACGAGAACTGGGTGCGTGGCCTGAAGGGCGACTGGCTGGTGTCGCGCCAGCGGTTCTTCGGCGTGCCCTTCCCGCTGTGGTACCGGGTGGGCGCGGACGGCCAGGTCGACTACGACTCCGTCATCACGCCTTCCGAGGACAGCCTGCCCGTGGACCCGTCCACGGACGCGCCGGAGGGCTTCACGGAGGAGCAGCGCGGCGAGCCGGGCGGTTTCGTGGGCGAGCTCGACATCATGGACACGTGGGCCACGTCCTCCCTGTCACCGCAGTTGGCATGCGGCTGGTTGCACGACGACGACCTCTTCGCCCGCACCTACCCGATGGACCTGCGCCCCCAGGGCCAAGACATCATCCGCACGTGGTTGTTCTCCTCGGTGGTGCGCGCCGACTTGGAGTTCGGGGCCCTGCCGTGGCGCCACACGGGCCTGTCGGGGTGGATCCTGGACGCCGACCACAAGAAGATGAGCAAGTCCAAGGGCAATGTGGTGACCCCGATGGGCCTGCTGGAGAAGTACGGGTCGGACGCGGTGCGCTACTGGGCGGCTTCGGCGCGCCTGGGCCTGGACGCCGCTTTCGACGAGCAGCAGATGAAGATCGGGCGGCGCCTGGCGATCAAGGTCCTCAACGCCTCGAAGTTCGCGCTCACCATGGGCGGCGAGGGCGCCCAGCTGGACCTGGATCCGGCCCTGGTGACGGTGGACCTGGACCGTTCCGTGCTGGCGGAGCTGGCCGGGGTGGTCGCCGAGGCGACCGGGGCCCTGGCCTCCTACGACCACGCGCGCGCCCTGGAGGTCACGGAGTCGTTCTTCTGGACGTTCTGCGACGACTACTTGGAGCTGGTGAAGGAGCGCGCCTACAACCGCGAGGGCGCCTGGGACGAGGCGTCGGCGGCGTCTGCGCGCGCCGCCCTGGCCCTGGTGATCGACACGGTGGTGCGCCTGCTGGCCCCGTTCCTGCCGTTCGTGACGGAGGAGGTGTGGAGCTGGTACCGGGAGGGTTCGGTGCACACCGCGCCGTGGCCGACCGGCGCCCCCCTGGCCTCCGCCGCCGGGGACCCGTCCGTGCTTGCCGCGGCCTCCGGCGCCCTGATCGCGCTGCGCCGCGTGAAGTCCGAGGCGAAGGTCTCCCCGCGCACCCCGTTCCTGTCGGTGGTGCTCGAGGTGCCCGCCGCGTCCCTGGGGGCCCTGGAGTCCGTCAAGGGCGACCTGGAGGCCGCGTCGAAGGCCGTGGGCGCGCTGACCGTGGTCGCGTCCGAGGACTCCGAGGCCACCGGCGCCGTGGTCGAGTCTTTCGAACTGGGCGAGGCTCCGGCCAAGCGCAAGAAGGGCTGACGCTCAAGCTGTTGAAAAGGGCGCTCGCGGACAAATCCGCGGGCGCCCCCTTATTTAGTCATCATCAGTGTCCAAACTGGTATTTGCGATACCTGCCGGCATACACTCCATGATCGTCGGTTCCTAACTATCAGATACAGATGCGCGGCTCACTGCGAACCTCTTGAGGTCAAGAAGCACTTGAGTGGATTCTTCGATGAGTTCAATAAAGTACTCTCGATGACTACGATCCCCAAGCTCCTGTTCAAGAAATGCTTGCCCTCCGCTACCGGACGCGTGCGCACCGATACGCGAGCGCATCTGTTGCACCTTTTTCAATAGCGAAATATCGCGTTCGGTGTACTCATAATCATTGCCCTCAAGAAACCGTCTTAGCTTATCAATCCCTTTTTCGCCAGAAACTCTATCTATCCCTTGAATCAAGCACTTCTCATTCAGCAGGTCAACCAAAATGAGAGCGAGATTTAGCGACTGAGCCCGAAACTCAGCTTCCGATTCATCCACTGGAATACGAAGCCGGGAAAGAACGCCCACATCAGCCCCTTCAGCCTGACGGTGAAGACGCCACCCCCAAGCAACCTCCCACTTGTCCTGCAGAGCAGCGTACACACGCTTAAAACGATGCTCCGGATTCCTACTCTCGACACCCTGATTAAAGAACGAACGCCGGATCGCCGCCTCACTCATACCGCCTATCGGCGCAATATTGTAGGCTCTCCAGTGATCCCAGTGACTCCGGGGAATATCACGACCAATGTCCCCCAAGAACACTGAGACATAATCACAGCAACCATTATCGAGACTCACTCCCCACAGCTGCCCACACGACAGGTATCCATCTTTGACCTCATAATCATCACCATCATAGTATCGACCCAGAACACCGGGTTTAAAATACACTGGAGTAAGGTAATGAGGCGCATCAGGGGTTTTACCGTAGCAGTTTCTAAGGCTCTCGGGATTACAGGTCCATCTAACAGGCTCACCGAACTCATTCTCACTAATAATGAACTCAGGATACTTATCGGCAGCAACTTCATCCCACGGCCAAATCCCACACTTCTCTCTTGGCGGAGCTTTCAAAACTCGTTTCGCCAAGACTCGCGTCGACACTCGAAGCCCTCGCAATGGATCGCTCCACACATTTCGAGACAAACAGCTAAGCTTTTCAACGGAACAAGACTCACAATCAAGGTCAGCTAAATCAGCGAGATCGCCATCATACTCCACACTCACGTTGGAATCGATGTACAAAACAGCATCAAGCTGCCTCGCAGCCAAATACCTCTTGAGGAGCGAGGTGCGAACTTCAATCTTCTTATCTGATATTCTGATTGCAAGTTCCTTGTCGCCACTTTCTTGAATCTCATAGTAGTTTCCCGACTTTGGATCACGCCACAATCGCATCAGAAATCTAAAGTTCTCTGAGAGATTCAACTCATTCGGAACAACGCCAAAGAAGTCCTGAACCACAACCAGGGGCTCGAACTCCGGAAGCGATTCAGACTTGAAATAGCTAACCCCGGCCCCATCATCAACAAAGCCTGGAACACCCTCACCCTTTCGAATGTCCCAGCTGGCATCACGAATTACTTTTTCACGTAACTTCGGTTGAGACAGAGCAATAAACTGCCCACCAAAGAACCCATCACCTCCATTCCAATTATCACAAATTACGGTCCACGGACCATCACCATTCACATAGAAGGAGTCGATCACCGACTTTTGCTTCAACACCCTTACCACTTCCTCGAAGTTACCAGAAATAGCGCTCGAATCATAATTCATGACATCTTCCTCTCCGTAGGGAATATGTGCAGCCCTATCGGAGCTACACGCAAACTCATTGGTCTCACACACATAAGTCTTACACACCTCCATAGTCACAGAGAGCGACGAACCGCCAGTCAGCACCCCTTCACCATCGCCTTGTCCCCAACTGTGGAATATTGGCGGGCCTTAGTCCCAATAGTATTCGAGTATGCGATACATACAGGATGGGGCGGGGGCAATGAGTTGGGTGAATGCTTCTTCTGGCGTGAGGTAGTCGAGGGTGACGCGGGGACAGTTGCACGGTTCGTCGGCGATGGCGCCCAGGTAGGGTTGATGGCTGGTAATGGGGGCATCTTTGGGCAGGTAGCGGCCAGCGGCAACAGTTCGTGTTCTCGTTTGCTCTGCCTTTCCCAGGGGCTTTGGGGGGCGGAAGCACACGCCCGGTTCCGCTGGCGGTGCCCCAACACTGGTTGCGAGCTATCATTCTTACTTCTCCAACCTCATACCGTCGCGGTAGTCGCGCCATCGGTCAGGGCGCGGATACGGCAGGGGAGAGCGTCGCACACCAGGCCACATTCTTCCGGCCCCGGGGGATGGCCCACCAGGACGAGACAACCGGTGGCGAGCGGTCAGCGCGGCCCGTCGCCCTGGCCCCACTTCATGCCGATGGTCGGGGCACGCCTTCCCAGTTTCCCGGTACCCCCAGTCGTCGATATCAGGGCGCCCGCCAGGAACCGCATACCCACGACCCGGGCGGCTCACACCCCCGGATGGGCGTCCACTTATGCACGCCCACCGCCGTGAGGGCAACACGATCCCATGCCCCCAAGCGATGCTCCTGCCAATGGCGTGTGGATCCACGAGTAAAGGGGACGCCGTAGCGGTCGGAGCAACGGGTCGAGAGTCGTGGTCTCAGTGGGAGCCAGGGGGACGCCGCCGTAGCGGACAGAAACAACTACTGCGGCACCCGCCCAACCCGACTTCGTCGGACTCTGTGCCTTGGCCTGTCCGTCAAAGACCCCGACTGCGATAGCTTCTTTGTCCACGACGCTAACGCCACGCGCAACTGTTCTCGCCGCCTTCCGGTGGTGCATCCCAAACGGCTGCCCGGGGCTTCGCGTGGGAGCGTCGCGGATCGGCAGAGGCGCCGAGCTCCCCCGACTCGGACTCCCGGACTGCCCCGCGAAGGAAGTCCCGCAGGAGGCGGGTTCGGCCCGATCCCGGCCCTGATCGCCGCGCCGAGCCCCGGTGACCGCATTGCCATTCATGTGGTCACCGGGGGCCGGCGCTGGGACCCACTCACTGCCTGCACCGACGCCGTCACACTCAGAGCAGGCGGTCACCGGGGGCCGCGACGCTGAGACTCAGCCACACCCCTGCGGTATCCGCTTCTAAGGTTCTCGCCCTCGTCGGGCCCATGGGCGGGACGGGCCCGCGGGCAGGCCCAGTCACTTCTCTGCGGCGTCCGCTTCTTCTCCTCCCAACGACGTTTCCAGCTGCTCGACGATCTCGGCGTGCTTCTTCTCGCTGAGGGTCACCTTGACCGCGAACACGGCGGCCGAGGCGACGATGATCGCGAGGGGGACGTAGAAGGCCGCGGTTTTGAACGTCGTGATGTTCGCCGCGGTCAGCGAGGCCGGGTCCGCGTCGTTGGTCATGGCCGCGGCGATCGCGACGAATCCGACTATCGAGTTGGACAGCGCGCCCGCGATCTTGTCGAGCATCGGGCGGACGGAGAGGGTCACCGCCTCGTTCCTCCGGCCCGTCTTGAGCTGCCCGTACTCCACCGAGTCGGTGAGGGTGAGGATGGCGGTCATCTGGATGAAGGTCGAGGGGATGTAGAACAAGACCAGGGCGGCGAAGACGACTAGGACGTTGTTCGAGAAGAAGATGAAGAGAACGTAGGCCGCCGCCATGAACGCCATGCCCGCCAGGTACAGGACGCGCCTGGGCACGCGCTTGTTGATGAACGGGTAGAGGGGCGTGGTCGCCAGGCCGATGCCGAAGGCGATGAGCCCCACCACCGAGTAGCTGTTCGGCATTTCGAGGACGAACTTGAACAGGTAGATCATGAAGCCGGTGGTCGCCACATTGGCCACGGAGTACAGGACGTACGACATGGACACCCACAGGAGCTGGTCGTTCTTCGCGATCGCGGCGAAAGCCTGCACAGGGTTGGAGCTCTCGGCGGCGTGGGCGCGCAAGGGGCTGTCCTGCTCGGTCGTCCCGAACGCGACAGCGAGGCACGTGACTATCCCCAGTACCGCTATCAGCGCCCCGAACCCGGTCCACCCCGCTTGGCTCTCCCCCGTGATCCCGGCGAAGACCGAGCTGAAGAACGCGACGACGGGCACCACGATGGCGGTGACGCCGTTGTACCCGATGGACCCTGTGAACGTGCCGAGGGCCGTGAAGACCCCCCGCTCGTGGGACGAGGACGACAGCGCCGGGATCATCCCCCAGTACGAAATATCGCGAAGTGAGTAGAAAATGTCAAGAACAATGAAAACAATGATGAAAACAACGATGAACACCATCTTGTTGATGTTGACCAGGCCGAACAGTCCGGTGAAGATCGCGAAGAGCAGCACGGACGACACCACACCCCCGACGACCTGCCAGGGATGGAAGCGCCCGAACCGGGTCGTCGTGTTGTCGACGAGGTTGCCGAGCAGGGGGTCGAGGAATATCTCAGCGATCCTGATGACGAAGACCAGCACGGTGATGACACCGATGAGCGCCTCGGCCTCCGTCCTCTCGTACTGGGCGAAGAGCGTCTGCGCCGCGTAGTACGTGACGAAGTAGGTGGACAGCGCGTTGTAGAACGCCGCCTGTCCGAGGTTGCCGAAGGCGTAGCAGATCCTCTGGACCAGGAGGGGGCGGGCCCTGGAGCCGTCCGATGCGGTTAACATGTTCTTCTCCTTCGAAGTCGGCGAAACTCACCTACCCACCGAAGTATACTGTTTTACTTCCAGATGTAAACCCACCCAACCACATCCGCCTCGAACTGTACAACAAACCTTGCCATCACACCCCCAATATCTGTAGACTCAAGGGTAATCCGGTTTACCTGATCAGCAGCGCCGCCATCACTCAGGAGGTAGATCCTATGCCACCCGCAGCCGCCACACCCTCAGCCCAGTGGCTCACAGACCCCACCGTGTTCGCCGTGAACCGGCACCCACAGCGGTCGCAGCACCGCACCGACGCCCCCAGGCAGTCCCTCAACGGCCCATGGGAGGTGCTCAACACTGACGCGCGCGCCATCGACGTCGCCGATCCCGAGTCGCCCGCCTCCGTACTGCGGTCCGCATCGGATCGGATCGCCACCATCCCCGTCCCCTCCACCCTTGAGACGAACGGAGGGTGGAGGCCCGCGTACGTCAACATCCAAATGCCCTGGGACGGGCACGCGGACCCGGAGGCCCCCTCGGTCCCAGACACCAACCGCGTCGCCCTCTACCGCCGCCTCTTCACCCTCGATGAGGACCTCCGGGGGGCCGCGCTCGACGGCGGAACCGTCCTGCTCTCATTCGGGGGTTTCGCCACCGCGCTCTACATCTGGTGCGACGGCGTGTTCGTCGGCTACTGCGAAGACGGGTACACCGCCAGCGAGTTCGACATCACCCGCCTGATCGGCGGGGCGTCCCCCGACACCATCCACGAACTCGTCGTCGCGTGCTACGAGCACTCCAGCGCCTCATGGCTCGAAGGACAGGACTCGTGGCGTTTCCACGGCCTGTTCCGGGGCGTCTGCCTCACGGCCCTGCCCCCCACCCACGTCAACAGCGTCCGCATCGACGCCGACTTCGACCACCACAGCGAGGTCGGCCGACTCCACATCAAAGCGGATGTCGTCGACCCCCTCGGGGGCGCATCAATCCGCGCGGAGCTCTTCGACTACTCCGATGCGCCCGTGTGGAGCACCGAAACACCCCGGAGCGCGGCGGCGGACCTCGTGTCCGACGGGATCCCCCAGATCGCGCCGTGGTCCGCCGAGTCCCCCACCCTCTACCGCCTCCACCTTGACGTCATCGACCGCGATGGGCGCACGTGCGAAACGGTGGCCCTCAACGTCGGCTTCAGGCGCTTCGGAATCGAGAACGGCATCATGACGCTCAACGGGCGGCGCATCGTCTTCAAGGGCGTCAACCGCCACGAGTTCCACCCGCGCAAAGGGCGCGCGCTCGACGAGGCGGACATGCTCGCCGACATCCGCTTCTGCAAACTCCACAACATCAACGCGATCCGCACCAGCCACTACCCCAACGACCCCCGCTTCTACGACCTGTGCGACGAGTACGGGATCTACGTCATCGACGAGGCCAACCTCGAGACCCACGGAACGTGGATCCTCCCCGGAGACGTCCCGACGCCAGACACAGCCATCCCGGGATCGCGGACGCAGTGGCAGGACGCGTGCGTCGACCGCCTCGAGCGGATGATGGTCCGCGACTACAGCCACCCGAGCGTTCTCATCTGGTCACTGGGCAACGAGTCCTACGGCGGTGAGGTCTTCCGCGCCATGAGCCGGCGTGCCCATGAACTCGACCCCGCGCGCCCAGTGCACTACGAGGGGATCACCTGGGACCGGGAGTACGACGACGTGAGCGACATCGAGTCCCGCATGTACGTCCACCCGGACGAGATCGAGCAGTACCTCGCGTCCTCGCCAACCAAACCGTACATCTCCTGCGAGTACATGCACGCCATGGGGAACTCGGTCGGCGGCTTGGGCCTGTACACGGACTTGGAGCGCTACCCCCATTACCAGGGAGGGTTCATCTGGGACCTGATCGACCAGGCCCTGTGGCATCCGGCGACCCCCGCGAGCGCCGGGGAGTTCCTCGCCTACGGAGGGGACTTCGGGGACCGGCCCTGCGACTGGGAGTTCTCCGCTGACGGGTTGCTCTTCGCCGACCGCACCCCCTCCCCCGCTGCGCGCGAGGTCAAACAACTGTACTCGGATTTCTCACTCGTCCCGTCCACAACCGGCGTCGATGTCACGAACCGGTCGCTGTTCACGTCCAGCAGCGCCTACGACCTGGTGTGCTCGCTCCTGGTCGACGGCGAAGCGGTCTGGCGGATCACAGTGTCTTCTGATGTCCGCCCCGGCGATCGCGCCACCGTGCCGTGCCCGTGGCCCATTGACGAGTACTCGGCGCCCGGCCGCGAGATCGTCCTCGTGGCCTCGCTGGTCCACCTCCATCGGACCGCGTGGTGCCCGGCGGGGCACGAAGTGTGCTTCGGCCAGTCCGTGCTCCCCCTCGCCGCGCCCCCGTTCCCCCTGGGCGCCGCCGATCGGAAAGACGCGTCGTACACGGTCGGACGCTGGAACATCGGGATGAGAACGGGCGGTGAGGAGGCGCTCTTGTCCCGGACGGCTGGAGGAATGGTCCTCTGGGCGAAGGACGGCGACCCCCTCGTGCTCCATCCCCCAAAACTCACGACGTTCCGGCCCCTCACGGACAACGACCGGGGTGCCTCCCACGGCTTCGAGCGCGCGGTCTGGACCGTCGCGGGCCGGTACGCCCGCTGCTCGGATGTCTCGGTGCGCCGGGAGGACCGCGGTGTCGAAGTCGCCTACTGCTACGAGCTCGCCGCCGTGGGCATCCCGGTCTCCGTGGTCTACCGCCTCAACGATGACGGCACGATCAGGTTCACCGCCTCGTACCCGGGGGCGCCGGATCTGCCGACGCTCCCCTGCTTCGGCATCGAGTGGGCGCTTCCGCCGTCGCTCTCCCGTTTGCGCTTCTACGGCATCGGCCCCGACGAGACGTACATCGACCGGCTCAGCGGAGGCCGCCTCGGGATATGGTCGCGTTCCCTCTCAGAGGACCTCACTCCTTACGTGGTGCCGCAGGAATGCGGGAACCACATGGGCGCGCAGTGGGCGGAGGCCAGCGATGAGCGGGGGAACGGGATCCGGGTCGTGAGTGCGGTCGGCAACCCGTTCGAGGTCTCCCTCCTACCGTACTCGAGCGCCCAGATCGAGGAGGCCGCCCACTGGTGGGAGCTCCCCGATCCCGGGCGCCGTCCGGCGACCCACTTGCGGCTCCTCGCGGCCCAGATGGGCGTTGGGGGCGACGACTCCTGGGGCTCCGAAGTCCACCCGGAGTACCTTGTGCCGTCCGAGCAAGCGCACGTCCTGGACGTCGTCCTGTCGATGCTGTGAACGGTGCCGCCGGTGCCCGGGACCGTGCGCTCCGGCCCCGGGCCCGTCGACCGCGCCCTAGACCGCCGAGGCGGGAACGAAACTCGAGCGGACCACCAGCTCAGTGGAGATCAGGACATGGTGGCGCTGCTCGTAGCGGCCGATGATCGAGTCGGAGAGGAGGAGGATCGCGGACTCGGCGAGCTCCTCGCGGTTGATCGCGTAGGAGGACAGCGGCGGGGCCGTGTACTCGCACACTTCGAGGTTGTTGATCGAGACCACCGCGACATCATCGGGCACACGCATTCCAGCCGCCACGAGGCATTGGAGCACTCCAACGGCCAGCGGATCCGCTGCGACGACGACCGCGTCCGGCGCCGGACCGGTGGAGTCCGCCAGTATCTGCTCCATCTGGCGGCGGCCGTTCTCCACCGTGAAAGAGCCCTCCGCGCAGACCCTCGCCTCGGCGGACAGCCCCAGGCGCTCCATCCAGTTGACGAACGCGAAAGTCCTGATGTCCTCCTCGTAGAAATGCATGCCCATGATATGGCCATCGCCTCCGACGAAGGAGATCCGCCGGCGTCCCTGGTCCCTCAGCGCGTCGATCGCGTCGAGGACCGTCTGCTGGAGGTCGGGGCGCACGGAGTGGAACAGGGTCGGCGCTGGATTGATATCAATGAAAACACCGTGGGGCAGCGCGGCGTGGAGCTTTTCGAGGTCGCCCCCCTTCAAAGGGGAGGGGCCGACCGAGATGAAACCGGAGAAGCGATCGGCTGCGCCGATGAGCGAATCGCAATCCGGGAAGGACGCGAGCGACATCATGTGCTCGGAGGCTTTGATCTTCAGCGCCTCGCGGACGTCGAAGAAGTAGGCGTCGTGGAGCCCCCGCTCAGGATCGACGTTGTCGAGGATCGCCACGTTCTGGGGGATTCCCACGCGCCTGCCCTTGAGCGCGTACCCCATTTCGTTGCCGACCTCGATAATCCGGCGGCGCGTGTCCTCCCGGACTGAGAACGTGGGATCCCCGTTGAGCACCCGTGACACCGTCGCCTTCGAATACCCGGTGGCGACGGCGATATCACTGAGGCTGACCATTTTGCTACCCTCCTTCGAGAACAGTTCCTCCGCGGTGTTCGCGCCGCTGAGGGCCTATTCCCGCAATCGGTTCCCTAGTCTAGCGCGTGCCCGTATGGCGATCCGATCGCCACCAACCGGATCCGATCCCGCCCCTGCCCCACCCTACGGTGCCGTAAGATAGGGCCCATGCGCGCCACGGACGAAGGAGCAGACATGAGCGACAACCCGACCCCCGCCTCGTCGGAGGACAGCGCCACGGAGCTCGAGGCCGTGCCCGCGCCGACCAGCGAGGGCGCCACGGAGGCACTGGAGTGGCACGCCCCCACGCTGGTGCGCATCGACGAGACCTGCACGATCCCCTGCCTGCTTCAGGACCGCGTGGGCCGCAGCCCCCGCCGCCCCCTCATCCTGCGCAAACTGGGCATGGGCGAGACGTGGCGGCCGGTGAGTGCCCGGGACTTCCACGAAGAGGTCCAGCAGGTGGCCGCCGGGCTCATCGCGCGCGGGCTGGAGCCCGGCCAGAGGGTCGCGATCATGAGCCGCACCCGCTACGAGTGGACGCTGCTCGACTTCGCGTGCTGGTGCGCGGGCCTGGTCCCCGTTCCCATCTACGAGACGAGCTCCATCGAGCAGGTCGCCCACGTGCTCTCCGACGCCGACGTCGACCTGGTCGTCACCGAGACCGTGTCCCTGGCGGAGATCGTGCGCGCGGCGGCCCAGCGCGACGCGGCCAAGGACGTGGCCGTCCTGTCACTGGACTCCGAGGCCATCGAGACCCTGGTCGCCGACGGCGCCGGCGTGCCCCGGGCCACCGTCGCCGCGCGCACCGAGGCCCTGACGAAGGACGACATCTCCACGATCGTGTACACGTCGGGGACGACGGGCACCCCCAAGGGCACGGTGCTCACCCACGAGAACTTCACGAACCTGTGCCTCAACTCCCACGCGTGGATGCCCGAGATCGCGGCGGGCGAGGACTCCCGCCTGCTCCTGTTCCTGCCACTGGCCCACGTGTTCGCGCGCTTCCTGCAGGTCTTCCAGATCAGCGGCAACGGCGTCATGGCGCACGTGTCGAACATCAAGAACCTGCTGCCCGATTTGGCCTCCTTCCGGCCCTCCTACCTGCTGGTCGTGCCGCGCGTCCTGGAGAAGATCTACAACTCGGCTGACGCGAAGGCCACGAAGGGCGCGAAGAAACGGGTCTTCCGGTGGGCCGCCCACGTGGCCATCGAGTACTCCAAGGCGCTGGACACCCCACAGGGCCCCTCGCGCTCACTGCGCGCCCAACGCGCCCTGGCGGACAGGCTGGTGTTCCAGACCATCCTCAAACTGGTCGGCGGGAACGCCCGCTACATCGTGTCGGGCGGGGCGCCCCTGGCGACCTGGCTCGGCCACTTCTACCGGGGCCTGGGCATCCCCGTCCTGGAGGGCTACGGCCTGACGGAGACGGTGGGCCCCGTCTCGGTCAACACCCCGCGCCTGTCGAAGATCGGCACCGTCGGCCCGGCGCTGCCGCCCATGTCCTTCAAAGTCTCCGACGAGGGCGAGATCCTGCTCAAGGGCCCCTCGGTCTTCCACGGCTACAACAACGACCCCGGGGCCACCGCCGCCTGCTTCACCGAGGACGGCTGGTTCAAGACGGGCGACCTGGGCTCCCTGGACCGCGACGGGTACGTGAGGATCACGAGCCGCGCGAAGGAGATCATCGTGACCGCCGGCGGCAAGAACGTCGCCCCGGCCGCCCTGGAGAACCCGATGCGCTCCCACCCGCTGATCTCCCAGGTCCTGGTTGTCGGCGACCAGCGGCCCTTCGTGGCTGCGCTCATCACATTGGACGCGGAGATGCTGCCCGTGTGGCTGGAGTCCCACGGCCTGCCGGTCATGAGCGTCGCCGAGGCGGCCACGAACGTCGAGGTCCTGGCATCCTTGCAGAAGGCGGTGGACGGGGCGAACGAGCATGTCTCGCGCGCCGAGTCGATCCGCAAGTTCAAGGTGCTCACCTCGGACTTCACCGAGGCCAACGGGCTCCTCACGCCCTCCCTGAAGGTCAAACGCGCGGAGGCAATGCGCCGATTGGCGTCGGTGATCGACGAATTGTACGGCGGCCCGATCCAGGGGTGACCGCACATATACGCATATACGAACGAGGCCGTGGCCGACCCGCGCACCACCCGACGGATGGTTGTGCGAGCCTGCCACGGCCTCGACCGCTGTTGCTACTGGGAGGCGAGGGCCGCGGTGGGCGGCGTGTGGGCCGCTCGGATCGCCGGGTAGAGGCCGGCGACGGCACCGATGAAGAGAGTGGCACTCAGTCCCGCAGCAATCACCCACCAGTGCAGGGTGGGCGGCCAGCCGTAGGCCAGACACATGCCCCACGTGACGGCCGCGCCGATCAGGCAACCGGCCAGGCCACCAAGGAAGGACAGGATCAGGGCCTCCGCTAGGAACTGCACGCTGATGTGAGATCTCCGCGCACCGAGCGAGCGACGCAAACCAATCTCTTTTCGGCGTTCGAGCACCGAGATGATCATGGTGTTCGCGACGCCGATACCGCCGACGAGGAGGGCGATCGAACCGACTCCAGCGAGCAGCGTCGTCAGCGTCTGATCAGCCGCATTCTGGGCGGCCAACGCGTCCGACGGACGCGAGACCTTCAGGCCCGTCGCACCCTGCGGGGCCAGAGTGGGACCCAGGAGGGAACGAACCGTCTCGACCTGAGACTCCTCGGAGCGCTCGTAGATGGTCGTCGGGGTCTTGCCCGCGCCAAAGAGCGTCGTCGCCGCCGGAATACCAATCAGCGCCGCGTTGTCGAGCTCCTCAGCGAGGGGCAAGTGGTTCATGATTCCCAGAACCGTAAAGGACGTGCCCCCAAGCCACACCTGGGTGCCGGGCCGCACGACGCCCAAGAGCTGCGCGGCCTTCGAGCCGAGGACCACACCCGGGTAGTGCGCGGTGGCCTCGTTCATCCAGACCCCCTGCTTCATGGTCCCAGAAACGACGTCAAGCAGGTTCGTATCGGCAGCCATCGTCAGTGTTCCACCGGTCGCGTTCGGATCGGAGAGCCGAGAGCGGTAGACGGAGACACCCTTGAGTGTCGAGGTGGATGCCGCCGAGGTGACGCCGGGGATCATGAGGGTCCGGCCAACGGAGTCTTCCGGAAGCACCAGGTCAGCACCGGACAGGTCGGAGCCGCTACGTGCCGTCAGCATGTTGGTGCCGAGCGCACGCAGCTGTTCCTGCAGGCGCGCCTGCGACGACGAGGACACTCCGACGACGCCGACCATCGCCGCAATACCAATGGCGATGCCCAGGGCCGAAAGAACGGCACGCATGGGACGCGAACGCAGGCCGGTCAGTCCTAAGCGACCCACGTCGCTGGCACGCAAGCTGGAGCGAATGGCGCGGGAGTTCCTGCTATGCCTCATGGTTACCTCCCGAATATGCTGAGTCAGAAACAAGTTGTCCGTCACGGATAGCGATCTGGCGAGGCAGAGAAGCTGCCAGATCGTTGTCGTGCGTGATAACGATGATCGTGGTGCCGGCTTCGTTGAGCTCACGCAAAAGGGTGACAATGGAAGCACCCGATCGGGAGTCAAGGTTGCCGGTGGGTTCGTCGGCGAGCAACAGGCGGGGTGCCCGATGAGGGCTCGCGCGATGGCGACGCGCTGGCGTTCACCGCCCGACATCTGGTGCGGCTTGTGGTCCATCCGGTGTCCGAGCCCGACGCGCGTCAAAGCCTCGCGGGCTGCGTCGCGCCTGCGGGAGCGGGGCACCCCCCGGTAGAGCAGGCCGTCGGCGACGTTATCCAAGGCAGAGACCCCCTGCGTGAGGTGAAACTGCTGGAACACGAAACCGATGAAGTTCGACCGTACTCCGGACAGGTCGGTGTCGCTCAGGGAAGACACGTCGGTACCGTTGATGCTGACGCTCCCGGAGGAGGGCGGTCGAGGGTTCCGATGAGGTTGAGCAGAGTCGATTTACCGGATCCGGAGGGACCAACGATGGCGACGAACTCACCTTCGTCCACGGTCAGCGACACTCCGTTGCAAGCGTGCACAGGCGGACTGCCGAAGGACCGGTGCACGTCGGTCAGTTGCAGAATGTGGCTCATCTGTTGGGCACCACCACGCGCTGACCTTCTGTGATCCCATCGCCACTGATCTCGACGCGGTCACCCGCGAACAGGCCGACGGTGACGAGAACGCGCCGCACCTCGCCGTTGTCATCGACGATCTCGACGCCGAACTGATCGGCGCTCAGTGCAACGAGTGCGCTCAGGGGCACGGAGAGCACGTCCTTGCGTGTCTCCGAGGTGAGCCCCAGCGACACGGATGCTTCCTGGGTTCCTTCGAGCGCGAAGTGTCATCGGGGGTGACAGTGATCGGAATGATCCGTTCCTTGTTTGTCTCCTTGCCGGCCCTTCTCCTTAGCGCCTTCCTCGCCGGGCTTCTCGGTCGGCGGCTCCACGGCAGTGATCGTTCCGGTGGTGGTCGAAGCCGCTCCCGGCAACCGAATGGTCACCTTGTTACCGACGACGCCCAGGGCCTGGTCAGAAAGCTTGAGGTTGGCGGAAACAATCTGGCGCGAAGACGAGGCCGTGAAGAGCTCTGTCTCCGGCGTCGCGGTGTCACCGACGCGGGACTTGAGAGCCCCGACGCGCACGTCCTCCGGCGCAAAGAGAACGGTGCCGAGAGGCAGGGTGCCGTCCTGCTCAAGGCCGAGCGCCTTCTGCCAACGCTTAATGGCGGCAATCGTGTTCCCGTCGAAGTGGTCGTTGGGGTTGGCGCGGAAGTGGCCAAGCTCCGACAGAGCGGTCTCCAACTGCTTAACGTCATCGCCGTCACTCATGCCCTCGGCGAAGGCTCGCCAGGCGGGGGTGGCGCCGTGCAGCAGGTACGTATTGCTGCCGGCAACCGTGTAGACATGTGCCTTGAGTGAGCGTGGTGCCGGGGGTCGGCAACGAGGTAACGACACCCTCGAACGCGCTCTTGA